>JAJYSV010000078.1 GCA_021793405.1 Acidobacteriota bacterium | reverse complement strand
TCAACTGCATCGCACTGAGCGAAATCTGACCTTCCAGAATCACCTCAGCTTCAAAATCTAACCACAATGGCTGAAATACAGACCAAGCTCTCACGGAAATGAATCCATGTGAGATATCGCGGCTAGCGCGAAACATTCGTCGAGCGCTACAGTTATTCCGCGCCATATTCCCGCGCTGGATGGTCTGCGAGCGTTTGCGATTCTTGCCGTGGTGTTCCACCATTGCGGCGAGTATTACCTGATTCAGAATTCTCCGCAGACTTCTCTGCTGCGGAGTTTCGTAGAAAACCTGGGCAGCGGCGTCGATCTTTTCTTTGCGCTCTCAGGATTTTTGATTACGGGAATTCTGCTCGATTCCCTCGATCGGCCGTATTTCTTTCAGCGTTTTTACTGGCGTCGCGGGTTGCGAATCTGGCCCTTGTACTACATGTTCCTACTGGCCGTGTACCTGGTCCACCGACGGATGTTCAGCGACATCGGGGTAGCTCCGTTTGTGCTCTACTATCGAAATTTTCTGGGACCCGACAGGGCTTCTGATATCTATATAGGTCAGTTCTGGAGCCTGTGCGTGGAAGAGCAATTTTATCTGTTGTGGCCGCTGGTTTTGTACTTTACGGCGAAGCGTCTGCGGATGCCGCTCATTCTATTTCTGATGTGTACTGCATATTTCTGCCGTGCGTATTTATTTTGGCGGGGTGTGGATGGATACGTCATTTATCGGCTTCCATATTGCCATATGGATGTGCTGCTGGCGGGGGCGTTGGTCGCAGTTCTAACTCGGCGTGGAATGAAGGAAAAAACGTTGAGACAATTTTGTTTGGCGGGTATCGTGCTAGGGATTGCGGGTCTGGCGACTGTGGAAACTTTGCCGCCAACCGCGATCACTTATCCCTTTGGGCTGACGAGTTCCGCATTGTTTTTCGGAGGCGTGGTTGGGTTATGCATTCATGGCGTGGGAAGCGCTGCGAGGTCGGTACTCGGAAGTCGATTTTTAGAGGCTATCAGCAAGCGCAGCTACGCAATGTACGTCTTTCATCTGGTGCCGCTCTACGCGTCCTACAAGCTGCTTTTGCGGCTCAAACTGCTTCCTCTTGGAATGCTGCCCGCGCTGCTGATCATCCTGGGGATTGGACTGGTTACATACGGAATGGCTTGGCTCTCCTGGCGGTTTCTGGAAGAGCCTGTTTTACAGCTGAAAAAATGGGAATGGTTCGCTACGAGGCAGATTCCAGTTTCAGTTCATACTGATTCAACTGAGTGAGACATTTTTGGCGGGCGTTGTGGCTGGCCTGCACGTCGCGGTACCAGTCGAGGGTCAGGTCCAGCGCTTCCGGCAGGGACAGCAACGGGTGCCAGCTCAGCTGGTGCGAGGCCTTGGTCCAGTCGAGGGAGAGCATGTTGGCTTCGTGGGGATGGACGCCGTCATCGACCTGCCAGCGCGGCGGAGCGCCGGAAGACAGCGCGGCCCAGCGGGCGGCGAGGTGTTCGACGATCCATTGGACCGATTGGGCATCGCGGTAGTGGGGGCCGAAGTTCCACGCGCCGGAGAACTGCGTGCCGTGTCGATGCAGATTTTCGGCCAGCGTGAGGTAGCCGCGCAAGGGTTCGAGAACATGCTGCCAGGGGCGGGTCGCATTGGGATTGCGAATGCGGAGGGTTTCGCCGGAGGTGAAGGCGCGGATAATGTCGACGATGAGGCGGTCCGTGGCCCAGTCGCCGCCGCCGATGACATTGCCGGCGCGCGCCGAGGCGATGGCGACTTTGTGCTCGGCATATTTTGCGGGCGGAAAGAAAGAATCTCTGTAGGCGCGGGTTACGAATTCCGCGCAAGCCTTGCTGTTGCTGTAGGGATCGTGGCCGCCGAGGAGATCGTTTTCGCGGTAGGCCCAGACCCATTCCTGATTCTCATACACCTTATCTGTGGTGACGATGACGACGGCGCGCACAGAATTGCAGGCGCGCACGGCTTCCAACAGCCGCGCGGTGCCGAGAACGTTGGTCTGATAGGTGCGAATGGGGTCTTGGTAGGAGGCGCGCACCAGCGATTGCGCGGCGAGGTGCAGGACAATCTCCGGCCGATGCTGGACGAGCGAGGTTTTGAGCTGTTCGAGGTCTGCGAGATCGCCGATCACGGAGGTCATACTGCCGGCGACGTCAGCCATGGTAAAGAGATTCGGGACGGTGTGCGGCGGCAGGGCGTAGCCCATGACATCCGCGCCGAGCTTTTCGAGCCAGAGCGCGAGCCAGCTGCCTTTAAAGCCGGTATGCCCGGTGAGAAATACTTTGCGGCCCTGCCAGAATGTGTTCACCATATCTTCCACGGAGCGGAACCCGTGTCCCAAAGATCTTCGAGGAATTTTCTGTCATGCAGCGTATCCATGGGCTGCCAGAAGCCGTGATGTTTGTAGGCGGAGACCTGCCGCTCGGCGCTGAGGGTCTCGAGCGGAGCGCGTTCCCAGATGGTGGAATCGCCCTGAATGTAGGGTGCGATTTTGGGCGAGAGCACGAAGAATCCGCCGCTGACCCAGCGTCCATCGCCCTTGGGCTTTTCTGAAAACGAAGTGACCTGGGCGTTGTTAGCGATTTCGAGCGCGCCGAATTTTCCCACGGACTGGGTAGCCGTCAACGTGACCAGCGATTTGTGGCTGCGATGGAAGCGCAGCAGTTCGTCGAGATTGATATCGGCGAGGCCGTCGCCATAGGTGAAACAGAATTCTTCCTCCTTCTCGACGTAGGGAAGGGCGCGCAGCAGGCGCCCGCCGGTCATGGTATCCGCGCCAGTGTCGATCAGGGTGACGCGCCAGGGTTCGCAGTGGGCGCTGTGGGTCTCGATTTTGTTCTGCTGCAGGTCGATGGTGACGTCGGCGGAGTGAAGAAAATAATTCGCAAAAAACTCCTTGATCATGTAGCCCTTGTAGCCGAGGCAGATGATGAAGTCGTTGATGCCGTAGTGCGAATAAATCTTCATGATGTGCCAGAGGATGGGGCGTCCGCCGATTTCCACCATGGGCTTGGGGCGCGCGGAAGTTTCCTCGGCCAATCGGCTTCCCAGTCCGCCTGCAAGGATAATCACCTTCATACATATCTCCGGTACATCATTCTAAGGCTTGGTCGCGGTAGCCGATGGGGCGAGTGTGACTTCATACAGTTGTTCATCTTTATAACCGGCGGGATAATCGCCGAGAAAGCGGAGGGTTGCGTGATCCGCAACGAGTTTCCGCAGCAGCCAATCTTCAGGATAGTTGTAGGTGCCGAAGACCAAGAACGTCGAGTGCTTACGGATGAATCGCCGATAAGGCATGATATTGGCGCGGATAGGGAATTTGCCCTTCAAGCTGGGAAAGCCCTCGAAGATGGTTGCGTTGGCATATTGGACGGCGGCGTCAAGATCGTTCAGGTAGTAGACGCGAGAAAGGAAAGCGCTGTTCTCGCGATTGTTCATCTCCAGGAAGGTGAGTCCGCTGGCATCGACGAAGGGCAAGTTCGGCATGACCTGGGTGATGGGGGTGGTCGATTCTCCGGTGAGGTCTGCGCTCTGCTTCTGGACGGGCTGCGCCACGTTCTGCAGATGACGGGCAATCGATGCAGGAGTGACGACTCCAAAACAAAAGAACATCGAACAGATCAGTGCGGCGCGACTGCTGGCTGCGGTCCATCGCGCGACAAACCAGCTAACCAGGATGCCGACGCCGAAGATCGCCGCGATGCCATAGCGAGGGAAGTATGCGCTATGGGAATGCATGAATACGAGAATGACGACGAGCGGAACACAGCAGAAGCCGAGGGCAAGAATGATCTCCGGCACAGTGAAGCCGCTGGGCGATGTCTCGCGGACAGGATCTGTCGGTTTGTCGCGTAGTAGGACAATGGCGATAATCGCCGCGGCGAGCAGGGATGCCAGACCCGCCCAGATATCGGAGTACGCTGCCTGCAGGTCCATGATGGAAGCCTGGAACAGTTTCGGGAACGCTCCGGCGTCATGGGTTTGGATGGGCTGCAGGTAGGTGACGCAGGCGGACAAGGGGAGAGCGAGACAAATCCAAAGGATCCAATCCGGCTTGCGGCGCAGGAAGCATCGGATGGCTTCCGTGAGCAACAGCGCGGCATAGGCAACCGCGGCCAGGATGTGGCTCAACAACATTCCGAATCCGCCCACAACAACAAACAACAAAGCAATCCAGCTTCGAGGTTTATCTTCCCGTATGGCGCGCTGCCATGCGAGAGCGAGAATGCCCATGAAGCCTAAGACGAAGGCGTACGGCCGGGCTTCATACGAATACAGATTGAAGGAGCTGCAGAGTAGAACCAGCGCCGCTAGAAGGCCGTAGAGAGGCGTGAGTCGACGGCGTACAAACTGGTAGAGACACACGGCTGCCACGAAGTACGCAATCATGGATGGCAGTCGAACGGAGAAAGCCGATGGATGGATGAGGTGGAAGGTAAGACGCGCCGCAGTGTAATAGAGTGGTGGGTTCAAATCGATGGTGCGAATCCACAACAGCATCTTGTCGAAGCTAGGAGCCTGCGCGATGTAGTAGGTGTACAGCTCATCGTGCCATAGAGACTTGACGCGCTCGCCTTTCAGAATCCACAAATACAAGAGGAACAAGATGCCTAACAAGATCCAGGAGCGGCCCTCAAGGTAATTGGCAAGTTTCTTCAGCCGCTCATCCACTGCGGTCTGGACGGTGGCTAGAAAACCGAGATCGGACTGTGGCTTCTGGACTTGAGTCATCGTACGTTGAGGGAGTGGTGCGTCTTGGCAAAGGCTCGGATGATATCGACAGTGTAGTTCAGCATTTCTTCGGTGAGGCCGGGATAGAGGCCGATCCAGAAGACATTGCGCATGACGAAGTCGGTGTTGTGCAGGTCGCCGATGACTCGAAACTCGACATCCTTGTAGGCGGGTTGGCGGGTGAGATTGCCGCCGAACAGAAGGCGCGTGCCGATCTTGTTGGATTCAAGTTCGCGGATGAGCTGGTTGCGATCGAAGGGCGCATCGTCGCGCACTCCGATGGGAAAACCAAACCAGCTTGGGTCGGCGTCGGGTGTGCTCTCCGGCAGCAGCAGGAAATCTTCGAGCGGCTTCAGGCCGTTGTAGAGATGCTGGAAATTCTTTCGGCGGGCGGCAATGAAGCCGGGGAGTTTTTCCAGTTGAGACACTCCTATGGCTGCCTGCATGTCGGTGAGTTTCAGGTTGTAGCCGATGTGGGAGTAGGTGTATTTGTGATCGTACCCGCAGGGAAGATCTCCCAATTCCCAGTCGAAGCGCTTGCCGCAGGTATTGTCTTTTCCGGGGTCGCACCAGCAGTCGCGGCCCCAGTCGCGGAAGGATTCGACGAGAGTTTTCAGCAGCGGGGAGTTGGTGACGACCGCCCCGCCCTCGCCCATGGTGATGTGATGGGCGGGATAAAAACTGATGGTGGCGAGGTCGCCGAACGTTCCTACTTTTTTGCCTTTGAAAGTGGCGCCGAGCGCGTCGCAACTGTCTTCGATGAGCCAGAGATTGTGCTGCCGGGCGAACGCGGCGACGCGATCGAGGTCATACGGATTGCCGAGCGTATGCGCGATCATGATGGCGCGTGTTCGCGGGCCGAGCGCGGCTTCCAGTTGAGAAACGTCGGCCTGGTAATTGGGCAAGGTGATGTCAATGAATACAGGCACGCAGCGGTTCTGGATGATGGGATTGACGGTGGTTGGAAATCCGGCGGCGACGGTAATGACTTCATCTCCGGGGCGTAGCGCGCGATCGCCCAGCCTGGTAGAGGTGAGAGCGGAAAACGCGAGCAAATTGGCGGACGATCCGGAATTGACGAGCGACACTTCGCGGATATCGAGGAAGCGGGCGAGCTTGCGTTCGAACTGTGCGGCGAATCTGCCGGTGGTGAGCCAGCAGTCGAGCGAGGCATCGACCAGATTACGCAGGTCTGCTGCATCCAGCACCTTTCCGGCAACGGGAACGGCCGACTGGCCCGGGAAAAAAGGCTGCGCGCGAAAGGCCTCTTCGAAATACTTTTCGGTCAGTTGGAGAATCTGATCCCGAAGCTCGCGGCTGTTGTCGGTCATTTTTATATCCTAATGCAGCCGAGTTGATTGAGTGACCGAGTGTGCATGATTGGCTGGCCGCGAGATTCGACTGTTGCTGGAGTTGAACAGGTGAAGATGAGGGCATCGAAGCCCGAACGGAAGTGGGACGGGGAACAGCAGCACCAATCCTCCGCAGCGGTAATTGATTGCGGAAATCCGATCGTGGACATACGAGAGCGCACTTTGATTCCCTAGAAGGTGCGCTTTCGTGTATTGGGGCGGGCTTTATCTGGCAAACAGGATCGAGAACAGGAGAATTACCAATACCAGCCCGCTGACTGCCACGTACATGTGATCTCGTTCGAGGGCGAAGGCACCGACCAGGAACGCAACCCGCGCCACCGGGGTGGCAATCAGCAGCAGGACGCCTAATTGAATAATTGCCAACGAATCGCCATGAAAGGCATAGGGGATGAGTTCATGCACGGTCCGCAGCATGGGGCTGACCGAATGAAATGCGTGGTAGTTGGGGATGGAGGAACCGTGGTGCGCCAGGTAAAGGACCAGGCCGATGAGGGTGACGAAGGAGGAGAGCAACACGCCTGCCCGGAGCACCTGGCCAATGAACATTTCGACTTGTTTATCGTGAAGCTCGCGCATCTTAGACGTTCCCCACCCAACCGTTGTAAATCATCTCCACCGCCAGGAAGAAGATGACGACGGCAAAAATCATTCGCAGCGGTTTCACCTTGGATTTGACCAACAATTTCGCTCCGAACAGAGAGCCCAGGAGCACGCCAATCATGACGGGCGCCGAGAGCGCAGGACTGATGTAGCCGCGCCGGAAATAGATGCCGGCGCTGGCGGCGGCGGTTACGCCGATCATGAAGTTGCTAGTGGTGGTGGATACCTTGAACGGGATTCGCATGATGTGGTCCATGGCCAGCACCTTGACCGCTCCGGATCCGATTCCCAGCAGCCCTGAAAGAATACCGGCGCCGGCCATCGCGCCGAAGCCGCCGGAGATATGTTTGACGGAATATTTCTGTTCCTGGCCGTCATATGCGGGGAAAGCGCCGTTCATTTTCAGGCGATCGGACCACTTGTTTTGGGGAACGATTTCGTCATCGTGTCTTTGGAAGGAAAGATAGACGGAGTAGAGCAGGACCAGACCAAAGACAATGGCGATACCGCGGGTGGGGGTTCGAGTTGCGAGCCAGGCTCCGCCGATTGCTCCCAGGGTGGTGGCAATTTCAAGGAACATGCCGATGCGGATATTGGAGAAGCCCTCGCGCACGTATGCGGCCGCGGAGCCTGACGAGGTGGCGATGACGGAGATCAGCGAGGCCCCGATGGCGTAATGGATATCCACCTTGAAGAGCAATGCCAGCATGGGGACGAGAACCACTCCGCCTCCCAGGCCGGTGAGAGAGCCAAGCAGTCCAGCCAGCAGGGAACCCCCTAGGATATACAGCGAAAAGGTCAGTGCATTCATTGGCAGACTCTATTATTTATTGTGAGATGCAACGCTTGTCTCTTTAGAGAATACCGTCCCAACGCAGCAACGCGGAAAAACCCGCATCCAACACAACAAACGCCGGGATGCCTGGTCTATATATAGAAACGGCGGTCCGACTAATTTGTCCGCTTTTGGGAAATGGTCCGGGATGAAACCAAGCTCCCGGGTGGGGTCGACTGAAAGAGAAAACTTTCTCCACCCGGTGCGGCATAATGGAACAAATGCAAATATAGAGCGACGGAACATAGGCGGGATTTCGTGAATGCTAGCGTAGGATTTGGAACGATTGCAGTACTGCTGCTGAGCGGATTGTCTGCGCCTAGGGCGAGCGCGCAGGTACTTCGATCGAACAGAATTACCGCGCCGATTCGCGCGGACCAAATGCAGGTGATGCAGGGAACGATCCATCCCCTGGTCGCGGTCGCCCAGGACCGAGGCGAGCTGAGCGGGTCGACGCCGATCCAGAACATGTCTCTGGAGTTTGGTCTTTCTCCAGCGCAACAGGCGGATCTGAAAAATTTGATCCAGCAGCAGCAGACCAAGGGCTCACCCATGTATCACCAGTGGCTGCGGCCGGGTCAGTTCGCTGCCCGGTACGGGGTCAGCCAGCAAGACCTGACGAAGGTGGCCGCGTGGCTGCAATCGCAGGGTTTTGCGGTGACGGCCATTCCGGCCAGTGACGACCGGATCGTTTTCAGCGGGACGGCGGCGCAGGTGAATGCCGCATTCAAGACCCAACTGCATCGGTATGTTGTTCATGGAACCGAGGGATGGGCCAATTCGACGGACATCAGCCTTCCTCAAGCGATTGCGGGGATGGCGCCGAGCGTCGAACACTTGAATACTTTCCGCCCTCTGCCGCAGGTGGCGAAGCGGCCCGTGTATGCGGCGCGTGGCAGTGCGCCGGGCACATCCAGTTCGCATTACACCCTCTGTAGCTCGAGTACATCTCCATGTCCGAGCGGCGACTTAGTCAATTTCATCGCTCCAGCCGACATTCAGACGATTTATGACATCACTGGCTTGTACAACAACAACATCACGGGAACCGGCCAGGCCCTGGCAATCATGGGACAGACCGACATTGCGCAGCATGAAAGCGATATTGCGAACTTTCGCAGCCTGAGCGGCTTAAATGCGAGCAACCTGCCAAAGCAAATTTTGGTGCCCAACTCGGGAACTGCGCAAGTCTATGTGAACGATCTGGAGGAAGCGGACATCGATACTGAATGGTCGGGAGCAGTAGCGAAAGACGCGACGATTCTATATGTGACGGTGGGCAACAGCTCGAACATGAGCGTGTTCGATTCGCTGCTGTATGCGATTCAGACTCCGCTGATGAATAACGGCACGCAGTTTGTGCCGGTGATCAGCATCAGCTATGGGGCTTGTGAACTAGCGTTCGCGGGTTCCGGCTTTGTGCAAACGCTGGAGCAGACTTTGGAGCAGGCGAATGCACAGGGACAAACCGTGATTGCGGCGTCCGGCGACAGCGGCTCCGCCGATTGCGACACCGGAACGAATTCGAGCGGCCAGCCCGTTGCGGCGAGCCACGGGTTGGCGGTGGATTATCCCAGCAGCAGCCAGTATGTGACCTCGGCGGGCGGTACGTCGTTCAGCGGGGACCTGGCGGACCAGGCAAAGTACTGGAATACGAGCAATTCCTCGGGCAACGGATCGGTCATCAGCTACATTCCGGAAACCACATGGAACAATACGCCGAACCTGGCTGGCCTGAACAGCGCTGGAAACTTGAGCGCCAGTGGCGGGGGGGCGAGCAACTGCGTGTCCACAACGGGCACTTCTCCCAACTTTACTTGCACAGGCGGGTTCACCAAGCCTTCCTGGCAAGTGGGGCCAGGGGTGCCAGCGGACGGGAAACGCGATGTTCCGGATATTGCTCTGGCGTCGGACCCGAACCACGACGGATACGTGCTGTGCACCCAGGAGGTCGATTCCTCGGGCGCATTCACCGGTAAAAGCAGCTGTATTTATCCGGTAGGCAGCGGCGAAGTGCCATATTTCGACGCTACTGGGAATGGATATGTCTATGGAGGGACTTCCATTGTCGCGCCGCAAATGGCGGCGATGATTACGCTGTGGAATCAGGAAGCAGGCAACACAGGCGGGGTCGGGAATGCCAATCCGATTTTGTATCAAAGCGCACAAACCACTCCCGGCGCGTTCCACGATGTGACCACGGGGAACAATGCTGTGGTGTGCGTATCGGGAAGCCCGAACTGCATTTTGACTGGCTCGGGGTACATCATGTCCTGCTGCAATGCCACTACGGGATACGACATGGCCACCGGGCTGGGTTCTGTGGACGCGACCGCCCTGGGAGCGATCTGGCCGCGTTTGACCGAGGTGAATGGGAGTTTCAGCCTGCTGTTGAAGCCGGCGACCGTGACGGTCAATCCTGGCGGCACGGCATCCACCCAACTGGTATTGAGTCCGAGCGGCGCGGGGGGCAGCAGCCTGGGATTCAGCGGCACGGTGAATCTGGCTTGCACCAATCTCCCGGCGGGAGTGACGTGCACGTTCGCTCCAAGTTCCTCCGTAAGTCTGAGTCCGGGCGCAGCACAAACCATCCGACTCACGGTCTCCGCGACCTCTTCCGCGGCCGCTACGGCGGTGGCTCGTTCGTCTTCTTCGAAGCCGTTCGATCCAGACTCACCGATGCAGGCGGCGTTTGCGGGGATTGTGGGACTGGCCTTATTCGGTATGGGACGGAAGCGGAGGTTGTTCCCGCCGCGCTGGATGGCTGTCATACTGCTGGCTGGCGGGCTGATAGCCGCGGCAGCTCTCACGGCGTGTGGTGGCGGCAGTGCCAGCAGCGTAGGCGGAGGTGCAGGCAGCACGCCCGTGACGCGCACGGTGACCGTTACTGGGACCTCCGGCTCGACCGTAGCTTCAGCCCAGATCCAGTTAACGGTTACGTAGGAACTGTTCCCATGAGGGCATTTGTCGCTTTGCTGCGTGCAGTGAATGTAGGCGGTACGGGCAAGCTACCCATGACGGAGTTGAAGGCGATGTGCGAAGACGCGGGCTTCCGATCCGTTCGCACCTATATTGCCAGCGGCAACGTGGTGTTTCAGTCGGCGAAGAGCGAGGCACAGGTGAAATCCGCGCTGGAGACGGCGCTGGCGGCCTATGCCGGCAAGCCGGTCGGCGTGCTGGTGCGCACCGCGGCGGAAATGGCGGCGGTGCTGGCGCACAATCCCTTCCCGCAGATGGCCGGGAACCGGACTCTGGCTATCTTCCTGGACCAAACGCCAGGGAACAATGCTCTGGAAACTGTGTGCAACCAAACGAGCGAACAGATTCGACTGGGCGAACGGGAAATTTACGTGTGCTACGCGGACGGCATGCGCGACTCCAAGCTAAAGATTCCAGCCGCCAAGCATGGCACCGCTCGGAATATGAACACCATCGCCAAGCTCGCCGAAATGGCCGCGAAGCTCGATTCTTGATGGGGCAGGGAACTGGTTCTAGCAATGGCAACGTTGCTGGGGTGCGGAGGTTCTGCGGTATCCGGCGGTGAAGAATCCAGACGATTTTCGCATGGTTCGCTCTGCGATGCTCCTCTGGATTCTTCGCTGCGCTCAGAATGACTCATCTCTATGTGAATCGGCATTTGTCCATCCGATCTAGTCTAGCGGGCCGGGATGTTCGAAAGGCCGGGATGCATTTTGTAAAAGTCCGTGGCTCGCTCATAGGCGTGGGCGAAGGCGCAGAGCTTGGCGTCCTGATAGAGATTGGCAAGAAATGTAATGCTGACGGGCGTACCGGGACCTCCAATGTTGTCCTCCTCTCCGGTATCGGTGGCGGGAGGCTTGGGGGAATCGTTGCCGCGAATGCCATTGGGCAGGATGATGGCGGGATGTCCGGTGAGGTTGGTGACGACGAGTTGCTGGCCGCCGCTGGGGGTGACCAGGATGTCCACGGTCTTGAAGATGTTGGCCATCTGACGAATGGCAACGGTTCGGGCGCGATTGGCCTGGATATATTCGACGGCGGGGTAGAGGCGCGCAGTGCGGAAGATGTTGGGCCAGTCTTCCGGGCCCTGCTGGGTGAGGAGTTTATCGCGGCCGGTCAACGTGAGTTCGTCGAAGGCGGCGGCGGCCTCGGCGGACAATAGATTCACCATTGCCTCGTATGGCAGCTTGGGCAGCTCCACGGGAATCAATTTGATTTCCATGTCTCTGAGTTGGTCGAGCGTGGCCATGTCATAGGCCCGGTCGTAGACGGCGCGAGCACGGGCGGCTCGGCGATGGGCCAGATGTTCTCGCCATTTTTTCTGTTGATCGGGCGATAACCCGGACGGCATGGTTTCGTCGACGCGCGGCGGCACCGCGAATGCGGACTCGATATAGCCGACCCGGAGCGCACGCCAGTCAAATTTGGCGTCCCAGTTGAATGCCGCGTTCCGCACGCTGAGATCCTGCCCATCGGGACCGTAAATGGTACTCATGACCAAAGCGCAATCTTCCGCCGAGTGGCAGATGGGGCCGAGTTTGTCCATGGTCCAGGAAAGCGCCATAGCCCCCGTGCGCGGCACAAATCCAAAGGTGGGACGCAGGCCGGTCACGCCGCAGCGGGTCGAGGGCGAGGAAATGGAGCCGAGAGTTTCCGAGCCAATGGAAAAGACGACGCATCCGGCGGCGGTTGCCGACGCCGGGCCGGCGGAAGATCCGCTGGAACCCTGATGACGATTCCATGGATTGAGGGTTTGGCCGCCGAACCACTTATCTCCCATCGCCAGAGCGCCCAGGGTTAACTTCGCCACAAGGACGGCACCGGCGGCATCGAGACGCTGGACGACGGTTGCATCCTGGTCGATCATCTGGTGTTCGAAACCTCCCGCGCCCCAGGTGGTGGGATAGCCTTTCACCGCAAGCAAGTCCTTCGCGCCCCAGGGCAGGCCGTGCAGCGGACCGCGGTATTTTCCAGCTGCAATCTCGGCGTCGGCGGCCCTGGCCTGGGCCATGGCGCGTTCTTCGGTCAGCGTGACGAGGAAGTGCAATTCGGGATCGAGGCGGCGAATGCGAGCGATATACATCTCCGTCAGCGCGACGGACGTTACTTTTCCGGTGCGTATGTATTCGGCAAGCTTGGGGATGGTGGCGAACGCCAGCTCCTCGAGATTGGTTGGAGCTTTTCCGATGCTGGGCGGGTTGCCGTAGATGGGGGCCTCTCGCCGGGTATCCACGGAGGTGTTCGGAGGCAGCGGATCGAAGATGTAGGCGGGGGGGATGCTATTGGGGAGGTGGAGGGCTCGGATGGGCGGATAACTGTCGCGGAGCTTGTTGAGCGCATCGAGCATCATGGGAATTTGATCGGGCGCGATGGGAACGCCAGCAAGCTCGGCGGCTTGTTCGATCATCTCGGCCGTGATCTTGGGCGGGGTGGTGCCGGCGGGCGCAGGCTGGCCTGGCGCGGTCTGGGCCTGCGCGGCGATCGCGTAGAGAGTTCCCGGCAGCAGGGTCGAGGCAAAGCCAAACTTTGAACAAACGGCAAGAAATCGGCGACGATCGAACATGATGCCGAACTGTATCACAATCGGCGCGAGGTCTACATTTTTTCAAGCGGAACAGGCTCTGTTGACATCTTCGATCGAGCCGAATTCTATCGTGCTGAGCGAAAGCGGTTGTGCTTCTCGGCAGACCACGAGGTCCTTCGCCTGCGGCTCAGGAAGACAAAATTCGTTGTTGAGGAGGAGATTTTTCTTGAGGAACGATGCATGTGGCAGCCTTGGCTTCGGGCAAGGTTCGCTGCGGGTCCGATCTAGCGGGCGAATAGCAGGCGGCGCGCGGCGCGGATCGGACGCATCACTCGATCGGCACCGATCAAATTGAATTCCAGCCACCATACGGGCAAAACGTAGGCGACGGCAGAAAGAGATCCGACCATGATCATGCGGGAATATGCCGTCGAAATCCAGAGTCGGGTAATCAGCAGAGGCAGAATCAGACAGATGGCGCAGCGGAGGCCTGTCCGCAGATAGAGGAGCGCTGTCTGACGGGCACTGATGTGAAGAAGACGGTCGATGACGATGGGCTGTATCACCCCGCGAAAAACAATGCTGGGAATCAGCGTGCCCACTGCCACGCCGATCATGCCATAGGGTCGGACGAGCAGGAGGCTGAGAATCAGGTTGGCAACCGCTTCACTGATGTTGAGGGCGGCGTAGGCTTTTTGATGCAGGCTGGCGTAGAGCGCATTGACGGAGGTGGCCTGTGACGTCTCGATGAAGACGGCGATGGAAAGGACGACAATGACCGGGTATGCGTCAATGAATGAGGGGCCCATCCACCGGAAGACAAAATCCCGCGACCAGGCGATCATGCCGAACAGAATAAATGCCGAACTCGCGAGTGCGACTCTAGTGCCGGAGAAGTAGCTCAGCTCAAACCCCTTGTGATCGTCGACGCTCTTCTGCATGCTGAGAAGCGGGACCAGCACCCAAACGATAGAGCCTATGATATCGATGTAGTACATGACGAGAGTTGAGCCGATGCTGTAATGGGCGACAGCCGCCAAGCCGACAAAAAATGAGACCGTCAGGGTGTCGGTTTGGAAGCGGATCTGGTCCGCAACTTTCCCGACAAGTACGGGACCCCCGAAGGTGAACAGTTTCCGTACCGTGGCCCGGTTCCAAGGGGGCCAGGAAAAAATCCTGAGGAAGGGAAACTTGCGATGGACCGTCCAGATGACGATCGCATTGGCGGGAATTGCGGTAAACACACTGAGCCACGCCAGCGCAATCACGCCATGACCCGTGTTCAGCACGATGACAGTTCCGATGGCGCGGAGGACGCCGGTGAGAATCAAGGCCCAAGAGGTAACGTCGAACTGCTGTCCGGCATTCAGTGTCCCGAAAGGAACGCGCATGCCGAAACTGCTGGCCGTGCTGAGTCCCACAATCAGAACAACGATTGCCAGAACACGGCCATGCGAGTAATGCATAAAGTAGACTCCTGCGGCTAGGGCAACCGTCGCCGCCATCAGAAGCAGGCCGATGGCTCCGAAAATCCATACCCCGGCACCGTAGATATTGCGGGCTTCTTCATTGTCTTCGCGCCCGAAGGCATAAGCCATGTGGGTAAAGACGGCACCCGACATTCCAAGATCCAGAAATGTGTAATAGCCGATGAATGTGACGGCAGTTGCCCAAAGTCCGTATTGTTCCGGCCCCAGATGATGGACAGTGAACGGCATGATAAAGAAGCCGATGGCCGCCATGATTACCATTCTGAGCACGCCACTCCCAGAGCCTTGAATCAGTTTTTTCAGCGAATACAGTTTCCGATGTTCCTGACTCGAAACGGTGGATGTCACAGCAATAAAGCTCCTTGGCTGGCGGGTGCGTACGTACGGGTGCCACCTGTTCCAATGCAAGTGTCGGGCCAAAGCTGAGGGGGAGGAAAGCACCTGATTTCCGGCTAGAAGGCGAAGACGCGGTGCGTTGACTAGGCAAGTGTGCAAACATTTGCATCTTTCGGTGCGAAGGAGGAACGTTTCTTCTGGGGGTAGGAAGTTTCCAGGCTAGGTAGGCTGTTGCTGACGGCCCTTGGGACATGTTTTCACGCAGAAGGGATGCTACGATTCCCATTCCACCGGGAAGATAGCGATGGCACGACGCGTGCATGTGACGCCATGTACACCTTGGGATGCTCGAGGCTTATAACAAATGGAATTTGTTGTCGTAGTAGTCATTTTTGTTCTGGCGATGGTGGGATTGACAAGGCCCTATATCGGGCTCCTCGCGCTTTTGATTGTGATGGAATTGCAGCCAGGAGAACTCTATCCACAGTTGGCACCACTCCATCTGGAACGCGTGGTGGCCGCCCTCCTGCTGGTGGCATTCTTCATCCACGGAGAAAAGCTGCGTTTTCCGCTGCCGACGCGCTGGTTTCTGGCACTCTACGGAGCGATGATCCTATCAATCCCGTTGGCGTTCTGGCGGGGTAATGCTGCAGCGGCCTGCTTTGGCTTCCTAGAAATCGTTGTATTTGTGCTATTCGTGACTGCACTTCTGACCACAGAGAACCGCATCCGCTGGTTCATCGTGACATTTGCGTTGTTGGTCGATTGGCTTGGCGGAAGCGCGCTGTGGAATTACGCCCACGGCATCTGGCAGACGACAATGGGCATCGACCGTGCAAATGGCATCACCAGTTCGGCTGGAGACCCCGACACACTGGCAGCTACGCTGTTGTTTTCGCTTCCGCTGTGTGTGGCACTCATGTCTCGCTCGAATCCAATCTGGATGCGATTAACCGGTGCGCTGTCGATAGCGCTCGCTCTAGTCACCATCGTGGATACAGGCTCCCGCGCGGTTGCAGCGGGAGTGCTTCTTCTAGTTCTCATAATGGTGTTTCGAAGACCAAAAAACCTCGTGTTTTTGCCTGTCCTGGTGGCTCTGGGCCCGCTGGTCTGGATAGTGATTCCGCAACAATACAAGGCCCGCTACGAATCCGTAAACAATCTGAAGACCGACCTCTCCTATCAAAATCGCATCTTGAGCTGGCGCGGAGGCATCGCCATGTTCGAAAGCAATCCCATCACCGGGATCGGGGTGGCCGACTATACGGCGGCCAATGGTATGAAGTTTTGGCCCGGGAATGGCCGCAAGTCATTTCTGAATGCGCATTCGGTATATTTCCAGACGTTAGGAGAATTGGGCCTGTTTGGCATCATTACCTTTGGCGGCTATTTGATTTGTGTATTTCGGCTGAACCTGAGGTTGCGCAAAGAGTTATTAGCTCTCAATCCGTCGAAGTTTCTCCAAGGACTTCCTTCCATGCTCAACTTGACTCTCATTTTGTTGCTGTTTGACGGGTATGCCGCCCATAATCTCTATCGCGAGACGTGGTTCCTGGTGGGGGCAATGGCCGCTTCCATCAGCCTATTGCCCATTCTGCAGCAAGAAGTTACGGAAACCGAGCCGAGCCAGCTTGGGGGGGCTGCGTCGCGGACGATCGAGCAGAAATGGTCTCCTGCGTTACTCCCGGTATTGCGCAAAGAGGTTCCTACAGAAGTGCCCCCTGCCTAGGAACCCTTGCAGGCGTAGGCAAACGGTGTCGTTTTGCATTATGATTTCCCTTAGATCAAACATTCATAGCTGTGGTGACGGTGAACGAGGGAACACTCCCTTACGGTCCCGCCCTTTCACCATTTTTTTCTGTCCGGGTTCAAGGCGTTAGTTTGGATGTTTTTCGTGCCGCGGACGGGAAAGATTTGGACGGCATTCTACTGTAATTCTGTTTCCTGCCTGCATGATTGCAGTCTTGTCAGTTTGGTACCGGCCAGATGGCGGCCAAATTTGATGCTTATCTACCGGTTCGTAATCTGTCGAAGAGACAGGCAGCGAACATTCGCAGGAAGTTTTTCAGAATGGAGTCTGAATGTTGCGCAAATTATTTCTTCCCCTGGCGGTTCTGGCGTTTGTCGTCAGTGCGGCCGCAACAAGCTCACTCGCGGACGGCGCACCCACAAGTTGTTATCCGCCGCTCAGCCTGGTAACGAACAGCATCCCATCAGCGACGGCCGGTTCCAGCTACAGCGTCAATCTGGTAGCCAACGGAGGCCAGCCCCCATACAACTGGAGCTTCGGACAGTCTTCCTTGCCGCCGGGATTCTCGGTCAGTTCCACTGGAGAGGTGACCGGTACGCCGCCGACGGCCGGCACGTACACATTCAACGTCATTGTGTCGGATTCATTGAAGAGCAACGTTACCGGAGCGCTGACTCTCACGGTGGCGGCTCCGGCGACTACGCCGACACCAACACCCACACCAACACCCACGCCTACGCCGACACCTACACCAACAACTACATCAACAACTACAACTACATCAACATCAACACCAACACCAACACCCACACCTACACCAACACCAACACCGATACCAACACCGATACCAACACCTACACCGACACCGACACCGACACCAACACCAACACCAACACCTACGCCAACACCTACGCCAACACCGACACCGACACCAACACCTACGCCAACACCGACACCGACACCGACACCGACACCAACACCTACGCCAACACCAATCCCCACGCCTACGGGCCCGGCGACGGGAACGGCGCTCACCGCATGCCAGAATCTTACGAAGTCCGGCACGTATTATTTGGCGAGTGATGTGTCAAGTGCGAGGACCTGCTTCCCCATAGGAGCGAGCAACGTTACGTTGAATCTGAATGGCCATACGATTACGT
>JAJYSV010000014.1 GCA_021793405.1 Acidobacteriota bacterium | reverse complement strand
GTAGATTTTCTCTGCAAGTCATTGAATCTTCGTGGCTGTGCATACTTTGTATGGACCATTATAGAAAGTTATGTTATTTATTTCTAGTATTTATGATATAGTTCTCATCCTGAGCGAAGCGAAGGATATTGCGGTTGACCAAAGCAGGAAAGCCTGTCATTTTGCACGAAGCGAAGAATCTCTGTATTTTTCGCCTGATACCATTCTTGTGAATTGTGCGCGCATCCATAAAACCATGCGGAAGCATCTCGCCACCCTCGTCGAAGACTTCCAGCGGCATGGCAAGCAGATCGCCATCGTCAGCTATCCGGGCAATCGGCGCTTCCCGACCACCTATGCGGAACTGGCCACGCTCGCCGGTCGCTTCTCCCATCTGCTGTTCGATCGAGGCATCGCGCCTGGTGAGCGTGTTCTGCTATGGGGCGCAAACTCCGCCGAGTGGGTCGCGGCATTCTTCGGCTGCGTGCTCCGTGGTGTTATTGCCGTCCCCCTCGATGCCGCTGGAAGTGTTGACTTCGCCATCCGCGTCGTCGACGATGTCACTCCCAGACTCATCGTGGGTGACGCCCAACATCTGCAAAAATTGAAGCATCTCGACCCGCAACCAACTGCGAAGATGTCCTTCGAGGATTTTTCTTCCGCTCTGCCGGCCTCGCCCATGTTCCAGCCGGAGCCTTCCCTGAACACCGACACTCCGCTGCAAATTCTCTTCACCTCGGGAACCACCTCCGCGCCCAAGGGCATCGTCCATACGCATGGCAATGTCCTTTCCAGCGTCGAAGTGCTCGAACGAGAGATCCAAAAATATCTACGCTATGAACGCTGGGTGCATCCACTGCGCTTCCTGCACACCTTGCCGCTCAGCCACGTCTTCGGCCAATTCATGGGCCTGTGGGTGCCTCCGTTGCTCGCCGCGCAGGTGCATTACGAAGACAACCTTGTTGCCAGCCACCTGATGGACCGAATCCACCGCGAGCGCATTTCCGTCGCCGCCGTCGTCCCGCGCGTGCTGGAACTATTGCGCGTTCATTTGCTTTCGATCGATCCACGGTTGCAAGCGCGTCTCAACGCCATCCAGAACCAGCGCGTCTGGAAAAAATGGTGGCGCCTGCGCGATATCCATCGCCGCTTCGGTTTCAAGTTCTGGGCCTTCGTTTCCGGCGCCGCCTCGCTTCCAGCGGAAGTCGAGCAGTTCTGGAACGCGCTCGGGTTCGTGCTTGTGCAGGGCTATGGCATGACGGAGACGACTGCGCTCGCCACCCTGAATCATCCCTTTCATCCCGCGCGCGGTAGCATCGGCAAGCCGCTCGCCGGACGCGAAGTGCGGGTTGCCGACGACGGCGAAATTCTTGTCCGCGGCCCCATGCTCGCCGCCGGCACGTGGCGCCATGGCGGCATCGAACCGCGTTCGGGCGATTGGTTGCACACCGGCGATCTAGGCGCGGTCGATCCATCCGGCCAGATGCGTTTCCTCGGCCGCAAAAGCGATGTGATTGTCGCCGCTTCGGGAATGAATATTCATCCCGAAGATCTGGAGCAAGCGGTCCGCGCCCAGCCCGGCGTGCGTGACTGCGTGGTGGTTGCATGGGAGTCGCCGCGCGGGCCCGAGCCTGTCGCTGTCGTGATTCTCCAGAATAAAGCGCAAGATGCCGGCCTGACGCAGATTCTTTCTGCCGCCAACCGTGCCATGCAGGAATTTCAGCAGATTCGCAGCATCCTTCCTTGGCCCGCCGACGAGTTTCCCCGCAACTCCATGGGAAAATTGCTGCGCCGCGAAGTCGCCGCCTGGGTGCGCGAACAACTCGGTCCGGAAATCACCTCGTCAACGCTCACTCCCAGCCAGGACCCGCTGTTGCGCCTGCTGCAACAACTTACTGGACAATCCGTCGAGAACCTCGACGATTCAGCGGAACTCGCAACCGATCTCCATCTCGACAGCCTGGGTCGCATGCAACTCGCCATGGCGATGGAGGAGCAATTCGGCGTTTCCATCAGCGACGCCGAGGTATCCACCGCACGCACGCTCGCGGATTTGCGGAAGTTATTGCACCCAGCGCAAGCCGGAGAAAGGGGCGACCTTCAGACGGTCAACGAAAAAAAGGCCGAGTTACCAGAACCTGGGGTGCCCCAGGTCTCGCCTTTGAGACCTGGGATTGGTAAAACCAACATGGCTGCCCCATCCTCGCCGCAACCCGGGCGAATTGGAACAAGATATCCGCATTGGCCCTGGAACGCGTCCATCCAGGCGGCCCGGGCTATTTTCGTTGAAGGTGTGGTGCGTCCGCTGGGATGGCTGCTGGCCCATCCTCGCGTGCAGTGCGACCCAGGCGCATTGCCTGCGCAACCATCCATCTATGTCGCCAACCACGTCACCGCCATGGATGTTCCGCTGGTGCTGTACGCGCTCCCGCGCCGGGTTCGGCAGCACATGGCAGTCGCGATGTCCGCCGAGTTGCTGGCAGCATGGCGACGTCGTCGCGATGCTGCTGGCGTGGGCGCGGGACCGCTGCGCTGGCTCGCTCCTGCGCAGGCACAGCTTATTACTGCACTCTTCAATGTTTTTCCGCTGCCTGCCGGCGCGGGCCTGCGCCGGAGTTTTGCTCACGCCGGCGAAGCGCTCGACCGCGGCTACAATGTGCTCGTGTTCCCGGAAGGCCAGCGCACCTTGACCGGCGAGTTGCAGTCCTTTCAGACGGGCATCAGCCTGCTGGCTCAGGAATCCCACACCCAGGTCGTTCCTATCGGCATCGTAGGACTGTGGCAGGCGGCGCAGCGGTCCGGATTCTCCCGCCTGCGCCCACAGGGCCTTGCTGTGCGAGTAGGGGCGCCGCTTCATCGGCTGCCCGAAGAATCCCACGCAGCATTTGCCGCTCGCCTCCATGCCGCTGTCGAGCAGCTGTCTGGTATCCCAATTCTCGACTAGCGGGCGGTCCCCCGGTTCGACGGGACGCAGAATTTTCATCGCAGGCTTTTCAGTCGCGACCCGCATCCCTGGGCCGGGTATGATAAAAACTGGTTTTCCTGCTTGTAGGAGTCCGGAAACGAAGGAAGTCAAATCCCATGCCGAAAATGAAAGAATTTACCGTAACGATTGAAGACAAGCCGGGCGCGCTCGGCAAGTGCTTCCTCGCTCTGGCGGAGCGTGGAGTGAACATCCTCGCTTTTCAATCGTTCGTGGAAGAAGGCGAGAGCCTCGCCCGGCTCGTGGTGGACGATCCGGCTGGCGCCAAGGCAATCCTGGGCGGCCTGCGGATGATCTTCGAGCAAACGCAAGTCGCCGCGGTCAGGGTTGCGCACCGTCCGGGAGAGTTGGGCCGCGCAGCCGCCCGCTTGGGCGAAAAGCAGATCAACATTGACTATTCCTACTGCGGTCTGGAACCCGGCTCGACGCAGGCGCTGTTGGTCTTCGGAGTAGACGATCTCACCAAAGCCGCGAATCTGCTGGACCAGCTTGCGACCGAGGATGCGCAATAAGCATCTCGCATCATGAGCGCAAAAAGTGTCACGCAACTGCCCGCTTATTCGGCACGAAGAATCTCGGAAGGATCGATTCGCAGGGCACGTACGACTGCCGGAGACGCGGCCAGCATCGCTGCTACTAGAATTGCCAGCAGTGGAATTACCAGCATGACAGGATCGGTGCCCTTTACTTGATAGAACAACGTTTCCAGATACTGCACGGACGCCATGCCAAGTGCCACGCCTGCTACCGCTCCAATAAGAATCATTGAAAAAATGTCCACGGTCACCAGCCGTACGATGGCCGCTTGCCGCGCGCCCATGGCGATGCGGATGCCGATTTCCCGCTGCCGCTGCAGCACGGAATAATTCAGTACGCCATACAGGCCAATCCCGGCAAGCAGAAGCGCGACGCCCGCGAAGAACAGAGACAACATCGCCAGCAGCCGTTCGCGGACGGTCTGCGATTCGATGATCTCCTGCTGCGTGCGGATATTGCTCACGCGGAACTCCGAGTTCGTCTGCGACACCGCCTTGCGCAGCGTGGACGCCAGCGCCAGCGGGTTGGAGCTGGCGGTGCGAACCATGAGCGTCGATGAACCGACCGGCCGCAAGGAGCCATCCTTTCCGATGGAGCGAAACGGGACATACGCGACCGGCTCGATAGGCCCGCGTACGCTGCCGTAACGCGCGTCATGGACCAGTCCAACGATCCGATAGACATTCCCCTTCGAAAGTGTGAAGGACTTCCCAACCGGGTCTTCTCCATGGAAGTACGTCTTCGCGAAGGTTTGATTCACGATCGCAACTCCTGGGGAGGTTTCCTCCGGACGGAAGTCTCTGCCATCGATCAATGGGATCTTCATTGTGTCGAGCCAGCCGGGGGAGACGCCGAGAAGATCGGTGAGAGTATTGGACGACGGCGCACCGTGGATCGAGATGAAGCCATTGGAAGATATGCCTGAGAGCAGAGGCCACTGGCACAACGCGACCTTTTCGATCCCGGGAACAGCGCGCAAGCGCTCCGCCATCTGCTCCCAGGCAACAGGGGATTGATTCTGCCGCGTGTTGGTATCGAGCGCGAGAACTCGCTGCGAGGAAAAGCCAGTGTACTCGTTCGACAGCCGTTGGAACGTCGCGACAAACAGGCCGGCAATAAAGACCACCAGAAAACAGAAAGCAACCTGAGCGGCAATCATCCAATGCATGGAGCGGCGGCGCGCGTGCGGATTCTCTCCGCCTTTCAGAACGCTGATCGGCTCAAGTGTCGAGACACGCAACGCGGGCAGCAGACCCAACAACAACGTCACGCCGAAAATAAGCGCCAGACCGAATCCAAGAACACGCCAGTCCGTGGAGAGAACCAGATGTGCCGGACGATCGGGCGGATTGATTTTGCTGACGATAAAGGGCGCGGACCACCACGTGAACAACGCGCCCAAGGCAGCCGAGAGTGACGCAACCAGGACGCTTTCCACCAGCACCATTTGCACCAGGCGTCCTCGTCCCGCGCCAATCGAGACCCGAAGCGCCATCTCGCGTGCCCGTGCAGCAGCCAGGGCCGTCATCAGGTTGGCAACATTCGCGCAGGCGATCAGTAGTAGCATCGCCACCAGCACGCCCAGGCCGCCGAGCGACTCGCGGTAATCGCTCTGCATCAACGAGACGCCGCCGGGAGCGGGTTCCATTAACATCTTCTGGTTGAGCCAAGCCTGGAGTACCCATTTGGGCCACGCGGTGAAACTCTTCGCTCTTTCCGCTTCAAAAGCTCGACTGACTGCATCCATTTTCTGGCGAAGCGGCTCAATTGGAACGCCGGGTTGCACCAGGACCAACGTCCGAATCCAGTCCGCGTCCGGGCGGCTTACCCATGGGTGCATCATGGTCGGCAGAAAGACGTCTGTGATCGTGCCCGGTTCGGTGCCGGTAAAAGTCTTTGGACCGACGCCGACAATCTCGAACAGAGTATTGCCGATCTGCAACGTGTGCCCAATCACACCGGGATCTCGATTGAATCGGCTTGTCCAATAGGCGTAGGAGAGCAGGGCGTACGGATGCGCGCCCGGTTTCAGATCATCGTTTTCCGTGAGCAGTCTTCCCAGCGCCGGGCGGAGTCCGAAGGAATCGAACATCCAGCCGGAGACGTATTGCACATAGGCTTTCTCCATCTCCTGGTCCGACTTATACGTCAGATCCATCCGCTCCGCATAGGAGACGGCAATCAATTCGGCCTCGCCCTTTACGGCGTCGCGCATAAGAAGAAAGGGCGGATACGCCCAGCCATCGTAGACCTTCAGTTTGCCATTGGGCATGATTGCCTGACGGGAGAGCGCGTACAGCCGATCCGATCCTGCGATCGGCAATGGCCGCAGAAACAGAGCGTCGATCAGCCGGAATGCCGAAGCGCACGCTCCCATGGCAAAGGCCAGCGACAGGACCGCCGCCGTGAACGTCACTTTGTTGCGCTTGAGCTGCCGCCAGCCGAAGATGACATCTGCGCGGAGCGATTCCAGCCACGCGACGACGCGAATGTCGTGGCTTTGCTCGCGCTGCCGCAGTGGAGTGCCGAATGCTTTGCGGACCTCTTCCGGGTCGCGCCCCTGCGCGATGCCTTCGGCAATGTGCGACTCAAACTCTTCGTCAATCTCGCGGTTCAATGTATCGGCCCGAAAGACATTCACGATGCGTGACCACAACGGCATATCAGGCCTCCCGTAGAACCCGATTGATGGCCGAACTCACTGCCTGCCACCGCGATTCTTCCGCGGCAAGCTGCTTCCTGCCGATCGCGGTCAGCTCATACATGCGCGCCCGGCGTCCAGAGTCTTTCATGATCCATTCGGCGCGAATCCAACCGGCTTCCTCCATGCGATGCAGTGCTGGGTAGAGGGAACCTTCTTCCGCGCGAAGCACATCGCGGGAGGTATCTTTGATGGCGGTCATGATGGCGTAGCCGTGCAGGCGAGGCCTTCGCGACAGTATTTTCAGCACCAGTAGATCGAGTGAACCCTGGAGTGTGTCGGGCTTTTTCATACTCAGACATCTTTATATTAAGACGTCTGAGTAATTGTCAAGGCAATCCCGACAAAAACCAAAAGGTTTTCCCCGACTATTCCACGCGCAAGGCCGTCACGGGATTGATGGATGCTGCCCGCAGCGCCGGTATGATGCTGGCCAGTAACGCGCAGACACCAAGCGCGAGCATCGATCCGGCAAGCACCAGCGGGTCCCAACCCTTTACTTGATAAAGCTGCGTCGCAATCAAGCGCGAGCATCCGATCGAAACCGGAATGCCGATCAGCAGCCCCACCAGAATCTGCAGGAATGCTCCCCGTAGGACCAGGCGAATCACGCTGCCTCGGCTTGCTCCCAGCGCCATGCGGACACCAATCTCGCCCGTGCGTCGCTCCACGGTATACGCAGTCACACCGTACAGCCCGACAGCCGCCAGAATCAGCGCCAGAATGCCGAACAGTCCGGTCATTTGCGCGACGGTGCGCTGCTGATCGAGTCGGTTCGCCACCTGTTCCTGCATAGTTCGCATGCTGATGAGAGTCAGGTTGGGGTCCACTTCCGCGAAGATGCGGCGCACCTGCGGCTCCAGTCCTTCCATGCTGCCATGCAACTGCAACACCACATCTTCGATCAGGTGAGTGCGATCCTCGATCGTCTGCATCATGGGCATGTTGTAATGCACGTGCTGCGCCAGCGGCAAAAAGAGCAAAGGCCGTCTCCAGTGGCCGCTGGGATCGGTATAGTTGGCATCGCGGACCTCGCCCACAATCTCATAGGTTCCGCTGTATTGCAGCATGTCCATGCCGAAATGCGTGCCGATGGGATCTTCACCCTTCTTAAAGAATTTCCGTACGAAACTCTCATCCACCACGGCAATGTTCTGCGTTGCCGCCGTGTCCTGTTCTGTGATGCTACGGCCGCGCAGGATGTGCTCCCCCATGGCTTCCAGGTAGCCAGGGCTCACGCGATCCAGGGAAGAGCCCTCGTCTTCGCTCACATTCGGAATGCCGTGACCCTCGCGAATCACCATCTCGCCCCAGTTGTCCGTGAAGGGAGTGTAGAGAGCGAGAGCGGCGCGCTCGACGCCGGGAATGTGGGAGAGACGGCTTTGCAACTCGCGGTACATTGCGTCCAGTTTGTCTGGAGGATAGCCGGAAAAAGGCGCATTCACGCGGATATTGACGCGATGGTCTGTCTCAAATCCGAAATCCTGATGCTCCATTTTCTGCAGGCTGCGAATCAGCAAGCCGGCTCCGGCCAGCAGCACGATGGAGAGCGTTGCCTGCAACACCACCAGAATCTTCTGTGGCAGTGACGTGCTATCGCGCGTACTGCGACTGGCTCCGCGTAGCGCTTCCGCTGGGTTGCCGTGCGAAGTCAGCCAAGCCGGTGCGACGCCGAACAGCAATCCAGTGACCAGCGATAAGCCAAAAGCAAAAGCCAGAATGGGCAACGAAGGCGACGCATCGATGGGAACGTAGTGCGCGCTGTGAAACGCCAGCGCAACAATCAGTTTGACTCCCGCATACGCGATCAGCATGCCCGCCGCTCCGCCCAGTACGGAAAGCACGACGCTTTCGGTCAGCGACTGGCGGATGAGCCGTCTTCTGGAAGCTCCCATGGCCAGACGGATCGAAGTTTGCGGTCGCCGGGCGGTGCCCCGCGCCAGCAGCAGGTTGGCGATATTGGCACACGCAATCAACAGCACCAGGCAGCAGACTGTCATCAGAATGCGCAAGCTAACTTCATAATTGGCTTTCATTTCTCCCACGCCCGCCCCTGCCGGAATCACTTCGATGGTTTGTTTCGGCAGCATGGCTTTGATCTGTGGCAGATATTCCTTTAACGGTCCAGTCACGAAATCCGTTACCAGCCACTGCCGCATGATGGCGGTGAAACGCGCGGAGAGCCCCGCTGCGGTAGCTCCTGGACGCAGACGGCCAATCACGCGCAGCCATGCGCTGGATTGCTTCAGGATAGAATTTTTCCCCATCAGCAGCGGCTCCTGCTGTAGGGGCACGAACAGTTGCGGCGGGTCACTGCGCAGTGTTTCCCCGTAAAAGCCGGGAGGCGTGATGCCGACGATGGTGAAGGGCTGGCCATCCAGAATGAAGCTTGCGCCGATCACTCCCGGGTCCGACCCGTATTCCTGCTGCCACGCGCGATAGCTCAGCATGGCTGCTGGCGTGGCGGACGGCTGGTCGTCGGCTGGCGTCAGGGTTCTGCCTGCGAATGCCTGAATGCCGAACGTTGCAAAATAGTTCCCCGAGACGAACTCGTTGTGTAGAGGTTTGGCTAACTGACTGGTTCCGCCGCGCCGCACGCTGAACTGAGATCCCCCCGCCTGGAAAGCTGCGAGTTGTTCGAACTCCGGCGCTGCCGCCTGGAAGCGCTGATAGAGCTGGTAGGAATACATGCCCCAGTTCGTCTGCGGGCCGCCTTCGACGCAGCAATCATTCCCTGCGCCCACGCGATACAGGCTCGCTGGATCGACTACCGGCAGCGACTTCAGCATCACCGTGTGAATCAGCGAGAAAATGGCCGTCGTTGCGCCAATCCCTAGCGCGAGCGTCAACATGGCCGTCAGCGTGAAGACCGGCGACAATCGCATTTGCCGCAAAGCGTACTCAATGTCCTGGCGCAGAGTTTGCATCATTAGCCTCTCAGGACCCATACGGCGAATCAACGCAAAAAGTTCCCGCAACCCAACCGATGTTACATTAGGCCCCTGCGGCTAGGCCGTTGCTTCTGGCCGTATCGGAGACCCGCACAAAATGTTTTTGTCGCCATAATCTTCCCTGCAGTAGAATGATCGCTCTTTGGCGCTTTGCGTGCACTCACGTAAGAGGAAAAGTCTGCTTTCTGAGGTGCCCGAACGATGACCGTCGTGCAGGACCTTCGATATCCGCACTTTCTCTGCACACAGAATGCCGAAATTACAGGTGCTATAGTGAAACAAATTTGCTGTCGGAAGCGATAGGGTTGGAAACTTCAGAGGAGCGCGGAGGATTGCATCGTGGAGGGTCAACAGGATGGAACTGAAAAACTACCGCAGCGCAATGTAGCCGTCGATGCATACCGCGGTTTCGTCATGCTCCTTATGCTGGGTGAGGTTCTCAGGTTTTCCAAGGTAGCGCTCTCCTATCCGGGAAACATCTTTTGGCGCATTCTTTCCTATAACCAGTCGCATGTCGAGTGGACTGGAATGAGTCTGCACGACATGATCCAGCCATCCTTCACCTTTCTGGTGGGCGTTGCCCTGCCGTATTCACTCCGCAGCCGCCAGCGCAGGGGCGAGAGCTTCCAACGCATGGTCCTGCATACCATCTGGCGCAGTTTTGTTCTGATTGCCCTCGGAATCTTCCTGCGCTCTCTCCACCATTCCGCTACCTATTTCACCTTTGAAGACACGTTGACTCAGATCGGTCTGGGATACACGTTCGTGTTTCTGATCAGCTGGTGCAAGCCGCGATGGCAATGGGTTGCCTTCGGTCTGACCCTTTTCTGTTACTGGCTGGCATGGGCGCTCTATCCCGTCCCCGCCCAGGGGTTCAATTATGCGGCGGTTGGCGTTCCTCCGGATTGGCATCGGCATCTGCTCATCGGCTTCGCCGCTCATTGGAACAAGAACAGCAATCTCGGGCAGGCCTTTGATCTCTGGTTCTTGAACCTCTTCCCCCGTACCAGCCCGTTCCTCTTCAACGATGGCGGCTATCTTACGTTGAGTTTCATCCCGACATTTTGCACCATGGTGCTCGGCCTGGCCGCTGGACGATGGTTCATCGCCTCCGCGCCGCGTGTCCCCTTACGGCGGTTCTTGCTGGCAGCCGTCGCATTGCTCTGCGCCGGACTATTCCTGCACTTCACAGGAATCTGCCCCATCGTCAAGCGCATCTGGACGCCATCCTGGACTTTATTCAGCGGCGGCATGTGCTTTCTTTTCCTGTCGGCTTTCTCGTGGATCATCGACGTCCACAATCACCGGCGGCTCGCGTTTCCCCTCGTTGTCGTTGGCATGAACTCAATTGCCGCCTATCTCATGTCCTATCTCTTTGAGGACGCCGTGGAGAACAGCTTCCGTATCCATCTGGGATCCTCAGTTCTCAACATATTTGGATCGGCGCTCGAACCCCTGTTCCTGGGTGGGTTAACCCTTGCTACATACTGGCTGATGCTTTTTTGGATGTACCGCAAGAGAATTTTCCTTCGCATCTGAACCAACGCGTCCAGATGGCGGGCCATTCCAGATGAAGCATTGCAGATAGTCGATGGCTCTCTGCCCAAGTCACTGTGGACAAGGGATCAAGTGATGGTAACGCCCAAACCAGTAGGGAAGTAGAAAGAAAGATCCATCGTCCTCGCTCCGTCCACCGTCACCGCCATCCAATTGAAACGGGTTGCCGTTCCATTTCATTACGCTGCGCTCATCCGGAGGAATCGCATTCCTGGACTGGGCCTCTCCAAACCGTCCCATGTGACCCGCGATCACAAGGTCATGGCGCTGCGAATTTTTGACGGTCCAGGAAATCGTGCTCAGCGGGATGCGTTTCAATGCCTCCAAGGATTCCGTGCAGTCGTAAGCCTTTGCTCCCGTACCTTCGGCATACATGAAATTCCAAAGCGGATTATTCTCATTGCGGACACGTTGCCACAGTTTTGTCAGCGCCACCTCATATTGCTGGCGTAATTTTGGATTGCTCTCGGAACTCAACAGCGGATAGAACGAGAGGAAGGCCAACTCTTCATCCGAATAGTTGATGTTTGCCGGGTCCGTATCATCCCCGATGTACATGACATTCTGCACATAGCCCAATTCGCTTCCAATCCGGCGGTAGCCGTCTAGGAATTTATTGTCGCCTGTGATCGCGTACGCCACGCGCAGGTGGGAAAGTAACTCGAGGGAATCGAGTGCTCTTTCTCGGCTTACCAAAGTCTTTAGATATTCTGGATTGTATCTTCCCCAGGTTGTGACGTGTCCCCCATATCCAATCAACTGCAAATGGTGTTCGAGCAATCCGCTCGCGATGCTGAAGACAGCTTTCCGAATTGCCGCACGGTCTCCGTTATCCGGAAGCAAATTGTAAGCGACCCAGTAGGCAAAGAAATGGCCCACTAACTCGTCCGAGCTTGTATCGCCCTTCCACTTCCATTGGCTATTAGCGGTCCAGTGCCATTCCCCACCGGGAGCAAGGTAGTCGCCTCGATGGATCAACGAGCGCGCCGGGAATCTAGGAATCCGAGTGATTGACACCAGACGAAGCAGAGCCGCGAGTGAGGTCCGCGCATTCTTCAGCGCCTCTGGCGAATGGGTTGTCGCATAGCGAAAAGATTCCGCCGCCGCAAAGATCGAAGTCCATAATCCGTCATTGTCGGTCGACTCCATCCGGAACGAAGCGGGATCGCCGGCGCGAAGTAACTCGCAGTCAGCCACGTAGCCGTAGCGGTTATGGCGCTTCCGTATGCGTGTCAGAAATATCTCGCTCTTTTGCTCCAGCGTAAATGGTTGCAATTCAATTCGCGAAATGCCTGTCCGCGTACGAATCCATGCTCCGTTTCGTACCGCGACGATTTGGAGCACTTCATTGTCACTCAAATACCGCTGCCCCCAAAAGTAGAACCAGCGTTGCTTCGGCACCGCATTCGGCATATAAAGAATCGCCCCTTGGTTACTGGTCAGCCAAAGCCTGCCGTTGGGCCCTCCGGCAATTCCAGTCACAGACAGAATCGGCAAACCATTCTTGCCTGTCAGTACCTTTTCTTGGCCGTCTGTAGGATTGATTTTCACCAACCCGCGTGGGGTAGCTTGCCAGACTGCGCCGTCAGCATCCTTGTAAGTCCTCGAAACTGGGCGATTCAAAGATTCGAGACTTGCGCGCGGAATGGCCGCGCTGTTCAGCGAATACTTGCGGCAAGTAATTTGCAGGTAGGAGCTGTCGGAATTGCGCGCCCGGTTTGATGGGTGCGGCATGCAAAGTCCAGGCAGGTTCACAGCGACAATCAGTAACAGCAACAATCTATGCATCCTGAGGGCAATACCACGCTTGCCAGATGTCCCATATACCCACACCTTCATCATCAGGCTTGGACCACTCGTCTGCTCACGGCACCCAGCTCCCTCACTTCTCACTCCACATAGACCGCATTTCATATACCTCAAGAGAATTGAAGATAGCTCCGGTTCGCTTCAAATCAAACTCTAAGCCTTGACTGCGTGCAGTCAACGGTGTCTCTCGGATGATGTAACGCTTTCCGCCGTCTACGAATATTTCAGCTACGCACGCATCGATCAATATTTCCAGCGAACCTCGGCCACCTTCAAAATCTCCAGATTGAATCGTCGCCAGAGAGTTTCCTTGGTACCGAATGGTTACCGCGGTATCCTTCTCGATTGCAACCTGTGCTTTTACATGGAGAGGTCCGGGTGCAATCTGACGAAGCTTCTGATTGGCATCTTCAGCGCTGAGCGAGGACCACGCATACCGGTTCAAATGCAGCTCCTCTATCTCTTTAATCGGCGTGGCGAGCAATCTAAGTCCGTCCTTTGTCGTCGTCAGACGGAATTCAGTGGGGAATAGCAGCATCTGACTGAAGGGCATGCCCTCCTCTGCAATTCTCCCCCAGGCCATTTGCACTCGTCTGTCGTTTGGCATCTCCGCGAACGACTGCGCTGCATACAGAACGTCCTCTCCATGCATATTTTTCCCCTCTGCGTAACGTAACTCAGAAGACTCGGGGGTAAATGTAGCGCCATCGAAACTCCCAATCAAATAGCTCGACGAGCCTCCATGAAGAACCCATTTCTTATGGCCAATATCTCCATCGACTGGTAACTCAAAGAAATCAGGGCACTCATGGAATCCCTGAATGTGACTTTTCCGCGTCCACGATCTAAGATCCGTAGAATTGTAAAAAGACATACCGTCCTTCTCGAATAAAACCATCACCCAGCACCGGGTTGGGCCATACCAGAACACTTTCGGGTCCCTAGTTTGCGTTGTGCCTAGCTCGCGATTGCTATCTACGACAGGATTGCCCGCAAAACGCGTGAAAGTTACTCCATCGTCTGTGCTGTAGGCGATGCACTGTACCTGTTTTTGAGAGATTCGATCATAGGCGGTGAAGACCAATACAAGCGCATCTTTTCCCCACCCACCGTCATTACGGTGATCTACAAATGCGGTACCGGACCAGGGCGAACCAAGCGTATCTAACCTCAACGCCGGCGGTAGCTCTCGCCAGTGAATCAGATCGCTGCCCACTGCATGCCCCCAATACATGAAGCCGTTATCCGGGATAACCCCAAAAGGGAAAGCCTGCCAAAATAAATGGTATTGACCCTTGTAAAAGATCGGGCCGTTGACATCGTTGTTCCATCCACGCCTTACCGTGAAGTGAAACTGTGGCCGATTGCGTTCCTTGTATAAGGTAGCTGCCCCAGCAATTTCATCTGACTGGTACATTCGGCTCAGCGCTGTCTCAGTGGCAGGGCCGGATAGAGTAACCGTCTGACCGTCGAACTCGCTTACATAAAGAAAAATCCAGTAGTCGATGAAATCCTCTGCCAGCTGTAAGGGAAATTCACGTTGTACGACGCCGTTCATGCTGAGTTGAAACAAACGCGCGTCGCCTTTGCGAGCGATCGGAATATTCAAATAACGGCGGTTAATGTGGATGACTCTGCTTCCTGTAATAGAAGAAGGTCGGGTGTTCTCTAGAACGGTCGCGTCACCCTTGAGGTGCGCCCCCGTGGATTCGGATAGCGTCGCAGATGAGGGTTGGGCTGACCCGATGCGGCCGCCGATCGACACGGAAGCGATCGCCGCAGAGCCAACCTGCTTAAGAAATTTGCGGCGATTTGTAGCGGTCCAGGTAGGTCGAGTCATGAAGAACTCCAGTTAGTACGATGGGTAATCGATCCATTGAGCAAAGCACCGGATACATGTTCGACCATCGTGTGAATTCCTCCAATTCCGGTAATCATATTGCGCAAATACCGTCTACTTGTGCTTGAAGTACGGAAGGTGATCCGACGGAGAGTTCTGGCCCGCTTTAAATAAATTGTGGTTCACGTCACATGTTTAGGATCGTGCGGCATTCATCAGCTTCTCAAATCTCTTAATACTCTTTTCTATTTCTTTCGTTCGCCCCTGGAGTCTGCGAATTTCTTCTTTCGTGTCTGCCAGCTCGATGCGTTTGATATCCAGAGACTCTTTCAAAAGCACAATCATGTATTTTAGTTTTTGTGATTCCGTACTAGGAACCGCTGTCGTCTTCTTATCCACCGCCATGATCCCTCCTGAGTCGAACAGATTATGCCGAGCGCCGCATATATATGTACCGCGAGTTCTGCGCCGGAACATTGGTAGCACGTAACAGAATCATATGCCCTGGCGACGATTGTCTTCTCCGGTCACGCAGACGTGGGTCGTATGCCAATCGCGCTCAACATCCTTCCGGTAAATCCCCGCTCGGCGCGATGAGAGAAAAAGCGCTTCGTATCGCACGCCGTGCAAACATTCAGTGAGTGGATCTTTTCCGGAGCGAGCCCCGCATCCAGCAACTGACGACGATTCGCCTCCGGCAGGTCAAGGTGCAGGCTCGGTCCCAGATTGCTATGTCCGGGCGCGCGCGCCGTCAAAAACAACATGGGATATTTTTCCTTGATCGGATCGAGATCGAACAATTCCTGAAATAAATCATCCGCGTAACAGAACTGCGAGTCGAACTCCATCCGCACTTCTTCGCCCACCGAGTAGCAGCAAGGGCCAATTCCCGGTCCAATCGCAGCCGTCATGTCACCCGGCTGGCTTCCTAACTCCGCCCGCATTCGCCCGACTCCGCGCTCTACGATCCGCGCCAACGTCCCACGCCATCCCGCATGAAACGCCGCCACAACCCGCTGCCGCATATCCACGATCAACACAGGGATGCAGTCCGCCGTCTGAATCGCCAGCAGCGCGCCCGGCTCCGTGGCAATCATCCCGTCTCCTCTCAATTTGTCGCGATCTTCGGCGCGGATCATACTCGCATCGACCATTGCTTCCGAGCGATGCACCAGTCCTGAATGAATCTGCCGCACCAACTGCAGTGTTGTCTCCGCAGCTTTCTTCCGGCCCTCCCCGGTCATGGCATGCCCGGGCCCATCGAGCAGGGCTTGCACAAACAGTTCGCGATTGCGCGCCACATGCTCCCGCGAATCCGTGGCCGTGAATCCGAGATTCAGTTCGCCGCAACGCTCACCGGGACGATAGACCGTCGACACGCCTCCGCTGCGCGTGCTGAAGCCATGCACCAGCCAGATATATTGCTCCCACTCCGGCACGCGAAGAATCTCCAATCCCGGTGTCTCCCCTCCGACCGCTGCGCTCGACCGCTTCTTCGCCAGGTTTGCTGTTCTTTTCTTGCCGGACGTATCAGTTCGGCTGGCTGACGCCGGCTTCCTGTGCGGGCTATGCGTCAGTCCGCCGTCCGCGAACAATGCGTCAATTTCGCGCAGTCTGGCGCTGGCGGACATCGCGCTGATTGGAGAGGATTTTGTCTTCGCCACGTGTCAAGTTTATGCCGCGACTCATAGCCCGGTATACAAGCAGACGCAAAAGGCCCGCTGCTGCGGGCCCTGCATCGAGGCTAGCGAAGATTTGTTGGCGGGTACTTACCGGATAGGAGCCGCTCTATGCTTTGGCTAGGGCGACAAAAACAGCAGGATCACTTCTGAGAGGATTGCTTAGTTGGGATGCCTCATATTTACTTCCTTAATAAGCAAGTGATGTGCCAAGTCTCAATAAAGATGCCTTTATTCGAAGGGTATTCATCGACTCGCATGAAGATTACTATGTAACATTAGATTAATCAGTAAGTTAACCTCTGCCGACTCTTCTGGGTACTTTAAACCGTCAAATCTTTCTTCATTGAGTCCTCGTGTCCGCTTTTCTGTTCAATGTCGGTATCTAAATGCCACTATTGGGTAGAAGTCTTCTCTTTGACGTTCTCTGCTGCGCGCGCGGTGGCGGCTGTTTCTTCCAGGTGCATTTGCTTGATTTTGTTCAAAAGCGCCTTATAGCTGACCTGCAAACGTCGGGAGGCTTCGCGACGGTTCCAATGGGTTGTTTCCAGCATTTCCTGGATGGCGCGACGTTCCGCCTCCCAGGCGGCGCGGCGGCCGACCTCTAAAAGAGAGATGTCCGGAGCAGGGAGCTTAGCGGCGGGGGACGCTGTTTCGTCAGGAGCACGGCCAGACATGGCTTGGCCTTCGGACGAGACGGACGGCGGCGTATGTCGGTTGGCAAGCTCGCGGAGGATTTGCGTCTCGCTGCCGACGATGATGAATCGTTTGCAGAGATTCTCCAATTCGCGAATGTTTCCTGGCCAGTCATACTCTTGCATTCGCCGAGTGACCTCTGGGCTGAAGCGATGCGGCACGCGATCATACTGGATGGCATATTTTCGCAGCAAATACTCGGTCAGCGCGGGAATCTCATCGAGGCGTTCCCGCAGCGGCGGCAAGAAGATGGTCACAACGTTGATGCGGTAGAGAAGATCTTCGCGAAACAGTCCTTCTCTGACTCTTTCCTCCAGCAATTTGTTGGTTGCGCATATCACGCGCACGTCCACAGAAACGTCGCGCTTGGCTCCCAGCCGGGAAAACTTTCCATCCTGCAGCACGTGCAGCAACTTGGCCTGCAGCATGGGATGCATCTCGGCGATCTCATCCAGAAACAGGGTGCCATGGTCCGCCAGTTCGAACTTGCCGGGCTTAGCCCGGGTCGCGCCGGTGAATGCTCCCGCCTCGTATCCGAACAGTTCGCTTTCCAGCAGATCGTGGGGAATGGCCGCGCAATTCACCTTGACGAATGGCTTCTGGCTGCGGCGCGAGCGTTCAAACAGCAGCCGGGCGATAACTTCTTTCCCCACTCCGCTCTCGCCGCGGATCAGGACGGTGACATCGGCGCCTGCAACTTTGTCCAAGGTGTCGCGAATCTCCGCCATGCGCGGATTGGCGCCCACCATCGCTGGCGGCGGCAGCAGCGGCATCGACGGATCGATCTCCGGGCCGTCTTCCAGAATCGGCAATGGCGAAGCGGACGTGTCGGGTGTATCTTCGACCTGATCCATGGGCGAATCGAGCATCGGATTGGGCAGTGGCACCCGGTCGAGTACTGCCCTGACCCGCTCCTCCATGGCACCCGCGGACATGGGAAGCGTCCATACATCTTCCGCGCCGAGCCGAGAAATAGTGAAAGCGATTTTCTCCGTCGGCTTGGTCAGCGCTACGACCACGGGCAAGCGAGGATACCGCTCCCGGATCTGCTCCAGCACACTGGCCGCGCGGTCCAACTCCAGCACCAGCAAGTCCGGATTGCGCGCCTCCAACTCTCCCATCAGGAAGTCCGGCGAACGCATCTGAACCAGCGAGACCGCCGCGCCGGTCTGCATAAGCGCCTGCGCCACGGACGCGCAGTGAACCGCATCCAGTACGGCGAGCAAAACCTGAACCTGAGTCGCAGCCATGGGAAAAGGTATCTCTGATTTTAGACGCTTTTGTTCGCCCCCGGGAAGAATCAAATGCTCGAACTGGATCATTTAATTTTAGTTTGATCGCGATTCGGGCCAAATCCCGCCGTTACCCACAGACGGCGGTGGGTTGGACAAAAAAGGCCGCATACGCAAGGTATGCGGCCTCGGATCGATAAAAGCAGCGTACGACGAGCAGATCGACTTACGGCGTGACCGTCACCGTGATCGTCGGAGAAGTACCGGCTTGAGACCCGCCAGATGTCGGCGTAAAAGTCGCGTAGCCATAATAGGTACCCGGGGGGCCGACCGTTAAAGTGCCAGAAAGTGTCGATGTGCCGTTTCCGTTGTCGACGACAGCGGTTGGGCCGGCGACTAGCGTCGCGGAGCCGCCAGGAGGAATGGCGTAGACACTCGCCGTCCCCACCGGGGCCGCTCCGGAACCAGCCGTTCCGACCACGACGCTGTAGCTAAACGTCGCGCCGGTAACGACGGTGGCCGGTGCGTTCAACACAACAGGCGTACCCGACACGGTGACCATAAATCCGCTCGCGGTGTTGGGTTCATAGAGAACGTCCCCGGAGTAGAGGACAGTGATCTGATGAGTTCCGGTGCTGAGGTTGGAGACCGTGATGGACGCCGTTCCTCCGCTGAGGGCCACCGGCCCTCCGCCGAGCACTGTGCCGTCGGTGTCTTCAAAGGTGACAGTTCCGGTGGGCGCGGTGCTCCCCCGTGTGGGGGTAATGGTCGCGGTGAGAGTGACCGGCGCTCCAGATGCGACGGACCCGGCTGGAGACTGCGTCAGCGTGATGTTCGTGCCCGCTGCATTGAGCAGCATGTTCACGCTGGGCCCGCCGCCACCGGTCGGAGGGAATTCGTTCATATACATGGTTTGGTAAGCGGGAATGGTGAGATTGACACGATTCACCGTATTGGCGGTGACGATGTCTATCTTGCCGTCCTTGTCAAAATCGGCCAGTGCGACAGCCCAGGGTTGCTGGCCGGCGGCGAATTCCACGCGTTGCTGGAAGGTGCCATCTCCTTTGCCGAGCAGGATGGCAACTTGGTTGAAGTTGGGCGCGACCGTGACCAGGTCGAGGATTCCATCGTCATTGACGTCGCCGGCGGCGATCGAATCGGGGAAATTCAAGGCGAAGCTGTCGACAGCGGTGTTGAAAGTACCATTGCCATTGCCGCCAAAGAAAGAGACGTTGTTGGCGGTGGCGTTACCAGTGACGATATCAAGATTGCCATCGCGATTGAAATCGCCCATGACGAGCGATGTCGGATTCGAACCGGTGGTGTAGATTTCCGGCGACTGGAAGCTGGCCTGGGCCGATGGCGCCTCGAAGGGCAGCATGCTGTTGTTGAGGAAGACTTCTAACTGCGCGGTGTGGAAGCAGGTGACGGCGATGTCGTTTTGCCCCGTGTGGCGCGTGTCTCCGATGGCGACGCCGTAGGGATTGGTGCAGGTGGCCAGGGTTTGGCCTCCAGTGAAGCCGCCGCCAGCTTTGCCATAGAGGATGGAGACAGTGTTATCTCCGTAGTCGGTGACCGCTAGGTCTGGAATTTCGTCGCCGTTCAAATCGCCGATGGCGACTTGGTAAGGCAGCCATCCGACAGCGTACGTCTGCGCCGCCATGAATGTGCCGCTTCCATCGCCCTTGTTCATCAGCACGCTGACGGTTTTGTCGCCGGTGTTGGCTGTGACCAGGTCGGCAAATCCATCGTTATTCAGGTCGCCGGAGGCTACCCAGTAGGGCTGCTTGCCGACGGGATAGACGTCGACGAAATTATTGAAGTTTTGTCCCTTACCGGTCGCGATCAGGACACGCACGGCATTGTCTTCAAGGTAGGTTGTGGCGATATCCGGGAAGCCGTCATGATTGAAGTCGGCGGCGACTATGCCGTCGGCCATGTTTCCATTCCCGTTTGTCAACGTGGTCGAGGCGGAAAAGTTAAGGCCGCCCGGCTTTGGAGTCGGCAACGTGTTGTTCACGAGCGCCGCGACGGAAGCGTCGCTTGACTGACTGACGAACAAGTCGGGCTTGCCATCGCGATTGGAATCGCCTACAGCGAGGTAGGCGGGACCATTCGGGACTGCATAATCCTCTACAGGCTGAAAGCTTCCGTTGCCATTGCCCATCAGCACGGCGACATCGTTTTGAAGAGTATTGCCGGTGACGAGATCGAGATTCCCATCGTCGTTGATGTCCATCGCGATCAAGTCGCTCGCGCCTGTTCCAGTAGCGGGACCGATCGAGATGTTATTGGTGACGCTGAAGGTGTCATTGCCATTGCCGGTTAGGATGCTGATGGTGCCTGAACCGGCATTCACAACGGCCAGATCGAGCATTCCATCGCGATTGAAGTCGCCGACAGCGATGCCGGTAGGATTGCTCTGCACGGTCGAAGAAAAGAATTGGCTGAAATTGCCCGCGCCGTCGCCCTTCAGGATATGGACATGTTGACTGGATGGATCGACCACAGCGAGATCGAGATTTCCGGAACTGGTGAATCGACCGGCGGCGATTGCCATGGGCGTGCCCAACCCTGTGAGCGTCTTGACGGTGGGCAAGTTGGGGGCGTTGTTGAGTAATACGGTGACGGTGCCATCGCCGCTATTGGCTACAGCCAGATCGGGGAGACCGTCGTCATTAAAATCGCCCGATACCGCGGCCACTGGGCCCGCGCCTGTTGGGAGCTCGAAAGTATGGGCTCCATCGGGGGTGGATACAAACGTCCCATTGCCTTGGTTCAGAAAGACTTCAATCTCATTTGAGCTACCGCACGTGACGACGATATCCGGCAGGCCGCTCAGTTCCAGGTCCGTGGCCAGTACAGCGGTGGGTGAGCCGCATGTCGTGTAGGTGACCGGTGGCTGGCCGCCGCCTGCGCCGTTGGACAGATAGAGGGTGATGGTGTTGTCGGTTTTGTTCGCGATCACACCATCCGGATAGCCGTCATGATTGAAGTCCGCGATTGCGACCCCCTGAGGCGTGTGGCCTACCGGGAGGGTGGCGCTTTGCGAACCGCTCCCGCCCAGCGGCTGAAATAAAGCCTGTGCGCGAGCGCGAGTGCCTGCGGCGGAGAGGAGGACTACGGCGACACTGCCGACCGAGACTGCACGGAGAAGATTACGGACAGAACGATGGATCATGGCGGGACCTCAATTCAAATTCACATTAACCGCGACGCGGGGGTAAACGGGAGGGGTGCGGAATCGCCCGCGATGCGCTCCGCTCCTGATATGCTGCACAGGTGCACACCGCATCCCGCAGCATGAATAGCTTCATTTCTACACCCGGCAAGCTAAAAGAACGAGTGTGCCTTTGGTTATCACTGATGTGGTTACGTTCGGAGAAGTCTTGAAGCGATGTCGCAATAAATAGTGATTGGTGGAACAGTAAACATCGGTGCTCGCAAAAAGGTGCGTAGAAAATACTGCCTGAGTCTAACCCATTTATGGAAATAAGACGATAAAAAAAACTTTCGTTATCTATACAGATTTGCGGGGATCGGATAAATCACTCAGCCTGCGAATCAGGCGAAAATAGGGGAAATTTGCGCCCTTTAATACAAGGCAGGCCCGACGCATAGAGGTTATTTGTCTATTACCGCAATAGGATTGGCTGTACGTGGAAATGTAGAGATGCGCCTTGGCGGGCAATGGTCAGGCTTTTCGGTCCGGGTGGGGGGTTAGCAAGTTGGCACCTCCGTCTGCTCGAAGGCGGTTCCAGCAGCGTCTTTTGCGGCAACAATCGGGTCGCCCGTCAGAGGCCACTCGATCCCTAGAACGGGATCGCTCCAGAGAATGGTCCGTTCGGATCCTGGCGAGTAAAAATCGGTGGTTTTGTACAGCACGTCCGCGGATTCGGACAGCACCAGGAAACCGTGGGCGAATCCGGGAGGAATCCAGAGCATTTCGGGCACTTCCGCGCTCAACTCCACCCCGACCCAGTGACCGAAGTCCGGGGAAGAGCGCCGAATATCGACGGCAACATCGAAAATGCGACCCACCACGGCCCGTACCAGTTTGCCTTGAGGATGCTGCAATTGAAAATGCAGCCCTCGCAAGACGTGCTGGCGGGATCGGGACTGGTTATCCTGTACAAAGCGGGAGGGAAGGCCGGCTTCGCGAAAAGCAGCTTCGTTCCAGGTCTCGGCAAACCAGCCGCGGTGATCGGCAAACATGCGCGGTCGCAGCAGCAGTACGCCCGGCAAGCGCGTGGCAACGACTTCCATGGAAGAAGTTTACCGTTATTTCGCGTGCGGGCAATCCACTTGCGTGCGTGGCTCGCGACGACATGCACCATTCTGGATTGCAAGTTTGAAAGGAAACCCATCGGGGAGAGAGAAGGATACTACGCCCGGCCAGGATCGTGAACGACTCAAAATGGCACAATCCGGCAGCCGCTTGCGATCTGACAATCCAGTAGACTGAGCTTTCAAGCTATCAGCGCGTTGTGGATGACCGGAGACGTGAGGAACAGGCTGGGACAATTTTCAATCAAATCGTTTGAAGGATGAAGATTTTGACGCATTCCTCGATTTTTGTAACCGGCGGCGCGGGGTTTATCGGGTCCAATTTTGTGCTCGATTGGCTGGAGTCCTCTCAAGACTCGGCACGCCCTTTGATCAATGTGGACTGCCTGACGTATGCCGGGAACCTCAAAAATCTTGAGAGAGTGGCGGCCCATCCGGGGTATACGTTTGTTCGCGCCGATATTTGCGATCGCGCGCGCATGGATGAGTTGCTCAAAAAACATCAGCCACGCGCGATTGTGCACTTCGCGGCGGAAAGCCATGTCGATCGCTCGATTCTCGGGCCGGAGGCCTTTGTCGAAACCAATGTGCGGGGAACGTTTGTGCTGCTGGAAGCGGCGCGCGCGTACTGGAATTCCCTGCCCGAACAGGATCGCGCCGCATTTCGATTTCTGCATGTTTCGACAGACGAGGTCTACGGTTCGCTGGGAGCTGAAGATCCTGCATTTTGCGAAACCACTCCCTATGCGCCGAACAGTCCCTACTCGGCAACCAAGGCTGCTTCGGACCACATGGTGCGGGCATATTTCCATACCTACGGCCTGCCCACGATGATCACCAACTGCTCCAATAATTACGGCCCATATCACTTTCCAGAGAAGCTGATTCCGTTGGTGATTACGCATGCGCTGGAGGGCAAGCCGCTGCCGATTTATGGCGACGGGTTGAATGTGCGCGACTGGCTATACGTGGGCGATCACTGCGCCGCGCTGCGCTTGGTCCTGGAGCGGGGAAGGCCGGGGGAAACCTACAACGTCGGCGGCAGAAATGAACGCAGCAATCGCGAGGTGGTGGAAACGATCTGCGAAATTCTCGACGAGCTGCGCCCCGGCTCGCGGCATTGTCCGCACAAGCAGCTGATCCGGTTTGTGAAGGATCGGCCAGGCCATGACCGGCGTTATGCCATTGACGCAACCAAACTCGAACGCGAGCTGGGCTGGCGTCCGCGCGAGACATTTTCCACTGGCCTGCGCAAGACGGTGCAGTGGTACTTGGATCATCCGGAATGGATCGAGGATGTGGTGAGCGGCGCGTATCGTCAATGGATGGAACAGAACTACCAGGACAGGATTGAGAAATAGAGGGGTGTAGCTTGCGAGGAATAATTCTTGCCGGAGGCTCGGGAACGCGTCTATATCCGCTGACGATTGCAGCCAGCAAACAACTGCTGCCAGTCTACGACAAGCCGATGATTTACTATCCGCTGTCGGCGCTGATGCTCGCCGGAATTCGCGAGGTCCTGATCATTTCGACGCCCGACGATACGCCGCGATTTGCGGCGCTGCTGGGAACCGGCGAGCAGTGGGGACTTTCATTTCAATATGCGGTGCAGCCCGAACCCGGTGGGCTGGCGCAGGCGTTTCTGATCGGCGAACACTTTGTCGATGGACAGCGTTCCGCGCTGGTGCTGGGCGACAACATTTTTTATGGTCACGATCTTTCGCGTATGTTGCAAAGCGCCGCGCAACGGGAGGAAGGTGCGACCGTGTTTGCTTATCCAGTGCAGGACCCGGAGCGGTATGGAGTGGTCGAGTTCGATTCCGGACGGCGCGCGATCTCGATTGAGGAGAAGCCTCGAGAACCGAAGTCCCGCTATGCGGTCACGGGAGTGTATTTCTACGACCGTCAAGTGGTTGAGGTCGCAAAGTCGTTGAAGCCATCGCCCCGCGGAGAACTGGAAATTACGGATGTCAATCGATGGTACCTGGAACGCGGCCAGCTGCTCGTGGAAGTGCTGGGGCGCGGATTCGCGTGGCTGGACACGGGCACGCAGGATTCCTTGATTGAAGCGGCGACCTTTATCCAGACGATTGAAAAACGCCAGGGATTGAAGGTGGCCTGCCCGGAGGAAATCGCATATCACCTGGGCTACATTGACGCGGCTCAGATGGAGCGACTGGCGGCCAAGCTGGGCAAGAGCGGCTATGGAAACTATCTGCTGCAGGTTCTGCGCGAGGCGGAGGCATGAAGGCGAAGCATGCGGGCGGCCTGCGCATTCTGCTCACCGGGCGCGATGGCCAGGTGGGCCGGGAGCTGATTGCTGCACTGGCTGGTTTGGGCGAAGTCACAGCCACGGGTCGCGAGGAGTTGGATCTCGCTTCCGACTATTCCATTGCCACCTTGGTACGGGATCTGCGACCGCATTTGATTGTGAACGCCGCGGCCTATACAGCCGTCGACAAAGCGGAGAGCGAACCGGATTTTGCGCGGCGGATCAACGCGGACGCGGTCACGACGCTGGCCGCGGAAGCGAAGACGGTTGGCGCGGCGATGATCCATTACTCTACGGACTATGTGTTCGATGGCGCGAAGGCGACGCCGTATGTCGAGGGCGACCCGACGCATCCGTTGAGCGTGTATGGAAAAACCAAGCTGGCGGGAGAGCAGACGCTGGCGTCTGCGGGGATTCCGTATCTGGTGCTGCGGACCAGTTGGGTGTACGGTGCGCAAGGGAAAAACTTTTTGCTGACAATTTTGCGTCTGGCGACGGAGCGGCCGGAGTTGCGGATCGTCGACGATCAGATCGGCGCGCCCACATGGTCGCGCGACATCGCGCTCGCCACGGCATCCATTGCGGAGCGTTGGCGGCACAGCGGCTTTGTTGCCGCCAAATCTGGCGTCTACCACATCACTGCGGGCGGCAGAACCAGTTGGTATGGCTTCGCATCGGAAGCGATTCGGCTTCGCGCGCAGTCCGCTCATGAGAGGAAGTTGGCGCATCTGACGCCCATCTCTTCCGCGGAGTATCCAACACCTGCCGAGCGGCCAAAAAATTCTCAACTGGATTGCGGAAAATTGGCGCATGCCTTCGACTGCGCGTTGCCCAACTGGAAGACCTCGCTGGCGGCTGTCGTGCAAACGCTGGACTGAAGGCGGCGGATAGAAGCCGCGACAGCTTTCATTCAGGACGACAGCACTGACCGCACTTACAAGGGCCCGTATAACGAATCGATCCTAATCGAGATCGAAGTCGCGCAAAGGGCGGGATTCGCTGGGCGATTCTTTGGCGCGGCGTAAGGCTTCGGAAAATTTCTTTTCAAGCACATCATCCTTGTTTTTTTCGGCTTCCACCGACTGCCGAAACAGCATCTGTTTTCGCTCTTCCTGGTCCTTCAGTGCCCGCGTGGCCGCTTCGAAATCTTCAAAGGTCTTCTTGCGTGGGGCAGGCGTGTGAGCGATGACGGCGTGGGTACTCGCATCCACCTTCACGATGGCGCCGCAATCGGGGCAGGTGACGTCAAAGATGCTGGAATTCTTCGCACTCATGGGGCGCATCCTTTCTGCGACTTCAAGCTCCGCATCAGGATACATCTTCACGGGGTTGTTCAACTTCAGCCGTGCACCAGCCGTGTCCTCGCGACTCCGCCCGTCTATAGATACAGCGCGTGGTGACCGCAATTCTCCGTGCATGCTTGTTCGACGAGCAAGTCGATGAGGGATGGATTGTGGGCGAGAAAGGAAACTCCGGCGAAGACGCGCTCCTGCAAATTACCGTTGGGAAAAAGATTGAGACAGAGCGCATCGGCGTGCCGGCGCAGGCTTTGATCGCGTTGTAATTGAAAATTGGCGGAGAGCCGGCGCAGGCGATTCATCTGGTACAGCATTTTCGATGCAGCAATGTCGGCTGCGTGGCCCAGCCCTTCATCCTGCGCGCGCATCCATGTCGTGACCACTTCCAGCTCGTCATGCAGCGCATTCCCTGCGGCGGAAAGCTTGCGCTTGCCTTCCACTGGCATCGCCCGCGCGCCAAGTTGATGAGCGAGCGCGTCTCCGGTAGTAAACACATCGGGCAACGCGAGTCCATGCTGCTCGAGTAGCCGCGCTAGTGCTGGCTCAATCAGCGTTGCCGAATACCGCGGCAGGACCGGGGTGGCGCGGCCAAGGATGCGCTGGTAGACGACCTGCGATTGGGCAAAGTAGGCAACCTCCGCCGGTCCGCCGATGTAGGCGGAAGTCGGAAGCAGTGTGTCTTGAACGACTGGACGCAGCAAAGCGTTGGGGCTGATGCGCTCCGGTGCCGCGTCGAGAATGGCAATCACCTCAGCGGTCGTATATCGCGTAGAGCCCGCCGACCATGTGTCGCTCGCTATTTTTTTCAGCGCCTCGCGCGCGTCGCTGGTTTCGTTCACCAAGAACAGCAGGCTCGAGGAATCGCCCACCATTACCTGGGCGTGGTATCCCGCCTGCTCCAACGCGGCGGTACGTTCGATTAACGCGGCATGGATCTCGTCGGCTCGTTCAATGGAGGCTCGCAACGTCGAAGCGCTGAGCGCATGGAACGCCCGCGCCGAAGCGTCGATCACTATCAAACCGTATCGGCTGAAGATGCGTGACAGAAGCCCGCCAAAGGCGGAAGCAAAGGTCGCGGTGGGAGTGTACAGAGTGGAAAGCAGATTCGTGACGCTGTTCTCGCCCAGACATCGGCGCAGCTCGCCGAGCAATGGCAGTATGGCATCGCCCAGCGGCAGATCGCCGACCGGTTTTCCCGGCGCGGAAGGCTGCGGCAGCCGCAGCGTGGTGATGTCCTTGCCGCACAGGATTGTGGCCTGGTTCACTTCGTCGAAGTCGTGGTCTTCACTGGCCAGCCAGAAGATGGGCACATGGGGATGACCCGCACGGCTCGCCTCCCCGGCCAGATGAATCGCGGTTGCAGCCTTCATCAGAGTCATCAGCGGACCGCCGAACAGCGCGACCTGCTGGCCTGTGACAACAGCGGCAGCTCCCGCAGCCAGCCGGTCTAAATTGGATTCCGTCGCGGAGCCCGCGCCAAAACCGCGATTCTGCTGGCGCAGCAATTCGACAATGTCCGCTCGATGCGCTGGCTCGATCGCCGGGGGGTCGAGCATCCACTGACCGTCCGCGGCAGCCGCATCGGAATAGAACGCGGACAGCTTTTCCCAATTGCCGGACACGTAGTCGCGGAACAGCGGGCTGACATGGGGCAGCGCCGTAACGGGATAGCAATCTGCGTTCAACTGCGCGTCGCTCCTGAGGGGTGGACTGGCTTGGCCGCCGAAGGCCAGGTTCCAGCGCACATGCCAAGTGTCTCATGCAGTGGATGCTTACAGCAGGGGCGGAGATGCGAGGAATCGATGCGGAGTCTGCGCCGGCTACTCGCGTCCCTCGCGGGCATCCTTCCACAGATCGATCCCGCTTTCTTGCGCGAAGCGATCGATCTCCTTCAATTCGGCGTCAGTGAACTTAAGTTTCTTGACCGCATCGAGAGAATCATTGAGCTGCTCCACGTTGCGCGCGCCGATCAATGCCGAGGTAACGCGCGGATCGCGCAGGACCCAGGCAATCGCCATCTGCGCCAGGGTTTGCCCGCGGCCTTTTGCCAGCTCATTCAAAGAGCGCACACGCTGGATATTTTGCTCGCTGAGAAATTCCTTCAGCAGCGTTTCGCCTGCCTTGGCGCGGGAATTTTCCGGCACTCCGTTGAGATATTTTCCGGTCAGCAGCCCCTGGGCCAGCGGAGAGAACGCAATGCAGCCGATGCCCAGTTCCGCAAGCGTGCCGAGCAGTTCTTTTTCAATCCAGCGATTCAGCATGGAGTAGGAAGGCTGATGGATCAGCAGCGGAACGCCTTCGCTTTTTAGAATCTTTGCCGCTTCCCTGGTGCGGTCGGCGTCGTAGGACGAAATGCCCACGTAGATAGCCTTGCCCTGCCGGACGGCCGTGACCAGTGCGCCCATGGTTTCTTCCAGCGGCACGTTCATGTCCGGCTTGTGGGAGTAGTAGATGTCGACGTACTCAAGCCCCATGCGCTCCAGGCTTTCGTCGAGCGAGGCCAGCATATATTTGCGCGAGCCGCCCACGCCGTAGGGTCCGGGCCACATGTCCCAGCCGGCTTTCGACGAGATCAGAAGTTCATTGCGATGGTCGCGAAAATCCTTGCGCAGAATGTGCCCGAAGTTTTCCTCGGCGGACCCGTACGGCGGACCATAGTTGTTGGCCAGGTCGAAATGGGTGACGCCGCGATCGAAGGCCCGCCGGATGACGGCGCGGCCGGTTTCAAAAACATCGGCGCCGCCGAAGTTCTGCCACAGTCCCAGCGATATGGGCGGCAATACGATCCCGGAGTGTCCACAGCGCCGAAACTCGTGCTGCTGATAGCGTTTTTCGTCGGGAACATAACTCATCCGCGTGTCTCTCCTTGGTGGTGAAAACTGAGGGAAATGGTAACTGCTACATGGTTGGATGGTTGGTGCGCCCGACAACCCACCGCGGCGGGAACTTATAACCGAACGCACTTCGTCTGAAAAATTATGGTGCGCCCGACAAGATTCGAACTTGTGACCTAACGCTTCGGAGGCGTTCACTCTATCCAGCTGAGCTACGGGCGCATCCTTTTTGAGATTATCACGCGTGAGATCAGGCCAATGGCTTGCGCAGGACGCATTTGAGTTCCTCGCGGCCTTTTTCCGTCTTCAGATCTCGCTCGCGCCGCAACCCTTCCCATACCGTCGCAAGCTCTTCCTGATATACAAGATCCCACGGGCCGCGATGCCTGGTTGCGCGACTGAGATTGGAGTTGTGCGGTGCGGAGGCCAATTTGGCGCGGAATCTCGTGGTTTTTCTATCGGGGTTGACGGTGTCAGCCTTTACGATTGTTGCGGTTGGGGTAAACTATCGGAGATCGTCAATGTCTTAAGATGTTAAGAGGATATCTGGGCGAACGCTGTCATGGCACAAAAGAGATGACGGCACGATGACCTATTTGTTGGGAACAAGTCGAATATGGCAGCCAAGTCTTTCTCTCCAGAACGAGTGCCGACAATCGGTCTGGGGGTGTAATGTGTTCACAGATCAGCGAGGTTCTATTTCCATTGGCATCCACTAAAGTTTCGTGTATTTGGAGAAGTACAGACTGCACACGCGGATATCGCACCGGGTTATCCCTCCATAGCCACACGCGACATTCGAAAGAGAAGCTTCAGTTCATCCCGGCTTTTACGGAAAAATGGCCCATTATCCAACGGGCACTGGACCGGCAGTATCGAAAATCCGTCGTTCCGGTAGATTTTTCTCGCGCCTATTGGACCTCCCCGCTGACGCCAAAGCTGGCTTACCAAGTGGAGAAGGACCAGATTGAGCGCGAGTTGGATCTGGCGGCGCTTGTAAGCCTGACCGATCATGATTCGATTCAGGCTCCATCCTTCTTGCGCCTGGCGAAAGAGACGGCGGAAGTTCCACTGTCAATGGAGTGGACCGTTCCGTATGACGGCAGCGTGTTTCATCTGGGAGTTCACAATCTACCGGTCGCGCATGCGCACGATCTGACGCAGGCGCTGGAGCAGTACACGCAGAAGCCTCGCACCGCGGACGTGACGGAACTGCTGGCGGCGCTGCATGGGTTTCCGGAAGTGCTGATTGTGTTCAACCATCCATGGTGGGACCTGGGTGGATTAGGAGCGGAGCGCCACGCAATTTGCCTGGATACGTTTATGCGGCAGAACGGCGCCTTTTTGCACGCCATGGAACTGAATGGGATGCGAAAGTGGGAGGAGAATAAACGCGTGGTTCCGTTGGCGGAACGCTGGGGTTTGCCGATCGTTTCCGGGGGTGACCGTCACGCGTGCGAGCCGAGCGCTACGGTCAATTTGAGCCGTGCACAGAGCTTTGCAGAGTTCGTCGACGAAATTCGCAATCAGCAACGCAGCCACATTTTATTCATGCAGCAGTATGCCGATCCGATGTGCGTTCGCGTTGCGCACGCTGTGCTGGACGTGATTCGTTACTATCCGGAATATCCGGAAGGGTCTCGCCGTTGGGACGACCGCGTCTTTCATCCCGACAAGACCGGCACCGGCTTCCTCCCGATTTCCGCTTTCTGGAAGGCGCCCCCCGCATTCGTCGAGCGCATTTTTTCGGTCTTCCGGTTGGCGGAAAATACGACCATCCAGTGGGCGGCGAAACGCGTCTACGCCGACGAGGTGGACTTGCATCTGCTTTCCGATAGCCCGTCCGAGGCGATTTCGTGAAAGAGCGACACCTCCGGGTCGCCTTTTTCCCCGATGCCTTCCATGAAGTGGACGGAGTCGCGGTGGTTGCCCGTAACTTCGCAGCGTACGCTCGCCAACGAGATATCCCGTTCATGATGGTCCATGCCGGTCCATGCGACGAGGTCATCCGCGAGGGTTCGGTCACCCGCGTGCAGCTTCGCCGCGGGCCGATAAAATTTCCATTGGACCGCAATCACGAGTTCGACCTGTTTTTCTTACGGCACTATCGGAAGGTGGCTGCTCTGCTGCGCGAGTTCGCGGCAGACGTGGTTCAGATCACCGGCCCCAGCGATGTTGGCATTTTGGGAGCGCTGCACGCTTACAATTTGAAAATTCCTCTGGCAGCGTTCTGGCAGACAAATCTTCCGGAATACGCGGGCTTGCGCGCCTCCAAAGCGCTCTCCTTTTTGCCGGAGAACCTAGCCAACCCCGTCTCGCGCGCGGCGAGGAAATTCAGCCGGCTCGCAACCATGCGCTTCTATAGGATTCCCCGATTTCTCTTTGCGCCCAACCCGGAAATCGTGGAGGAACTGATCCAGGCGACTGGGAAGCCCTGCTTTCCGATGGGCCATGGGGTCGATACAGCCAGGTTCGATCCAAGATTCCGCGACGGCCAGAACGGCCCGTTCACGATCGGTTATGTGGGCCGTCTCACCCCGGAAAAAAATATCCGCTGGCTGTCGCGGCTGGAACTGGCGCTGCATCATAAAGGATATCGCGATTTCCGGCTTCTCATCGTGGGCCAAGGTGCGGAGGAGGGCTGGTTACGTGCAAAACTGCAGCGTGCGGAATTTTCCGGCGTCCTTACCGGCAACGATCTGTCGCGTGCGTATGCGAATATGGATGTGCTGGCATTTCCCTCTGAGACGGAGACCTTTGGCCTGGTCGTTCTCGAAGCCCTTGCGTCCGGGGTTGCGCCCGTTGTGACTGCGACCGGTGGCCCAAAGTACACGGTCCAGCATGGAAAGACCGGATACGTCGCCCGAAACTTCGAGGAATTCGCAGCCTGCGTTGCCACCCTGATGACAACTCCAGACCTGCTGGCCTCGATGCGTACGGCAGCGCGTCAGTACGCTCAGGCAAGTTCCTGGGACAGTGCGTTTCAAAACATCTATCAAACGTATTGTTCTCAACTATCCGTGCCCATGGCCGCGGCAATCATGCACGACAACTACCGGAGCCTGAATGATTCTGCACGTGCACACACGGTCGTATGAGATCGCCGGATTTCGCCGATATGCTTTCTTCGCGGCGCTATTTCTATTTCTGAATATCCTGGGGTCCGGCGAACTGTTCGCGGCAGCTGCTCCGGCAAAATCGACCGTGCCTCCTATGACCCTTTCTCAGGTGGTGGGTACGCTCGTGGCGAGGAACGCGGCGCGCGCCAGAGATCTGACAAGCTATCAGGGGAGCCGCACCTACACCGTGGCGTACCGTGGGTTTCCTGGCAACTTGCTTGCCACGATAGTCGTGGAGATGACCTACGACGCGCCCAACACAAAGGAATTCAAGATTACCTCCCAGAGCGGCCCAAAATGGCTGGTCGATCGCGTCCTGAAGCGGCTGGTGAAGACCGAATCGGATGCGCAGCAGGACGTAACCAGAAAAGCCGTCGACCTGAACCAGAAAAATTACAACTTTAGCGACCTCGACTATGAACCGGCGGCGGACGGCTGCTCCTACGTGGTGTCTGTCGAACCGAAACATCCCAACAAATATCTCTATCGCGGAAAAATCTGGATCAACGACCAGGATTTCGCCGTCTGCCGCATTCAAGCGAAACCGGCCAAAAACCCCTCGTTCTGGATCACAAGTACCACCATTGCTCAAACCTATGAAAAAGTGGGAGAGTTCTGGCTGCCCCGGAATAATAAAAGTGTTTCCACTATCCGGCTGGGAGGTCGCGCTACCCTGACGATTCAGTATCGGGATTACCAACTCCCGCAGCAGCATTTCGCCGCCAATGCCCGTTCATCCTCTCTGTTGGCAGCCAGGTAGTCTTTCCCTATTTCCAGTAATTGCGTTTTGGTGATACGCTGGTGCGACGCCCCCTCGTCCAATGCTAAAAAAATGAATTTCTGACTCCGTCCGAGGAGGCTCGCAATGCATGCTGGAAATAGCAGCGAAGGCCCGGTAACTCCGGGTCTGGTTTTCGAAATGCTACAGGCGCATCAGCGCACCGCGGCCCTGAAAGCGGCGATCGATCTGGATCTTTTCCGGGCAGTGGGGGAAGGGCCGGGGGACGTGGCTTCCATCGCGCGTCACTGCGCGGCCTCGGAGCGGGGCATCCGCATCCTGTGCGATTTTCTGACGATTTACGGCGTGCTGCTCAAAGAGGACGGGCGCTATCGACACTCGCCGACGAGCGCGGCATTTCTCGATCCGCGCTCCCCTGCATGCCTCGCCTCCATCGCACAGTTCCTTGCCAATCCGGAGATGCGAGCGACCTATGACAATCTGGGGAAGATCGTGCGCACCGGCCGTACCGTGCTGCCGGGCGATGGCAGTGTGGAGCCGGAGAATCCGATCTGGGTGCAGTTTGCTGAGACCATGGCGCCGATGATGGCCCCCATGGTGGGTCCGTTGGGCAAAATTGTGCTGGAGGGACAGTCCGGTCCGATGCGGGTGCTGGACATCGCCGCCGGTCATGGCCTCTTCGGAATTGAAGTTGCGAAGCAGAATCCGCAAGCGCGCGTCACTGGTTTGGATTGGGCCCCGGTGTTGCGCGTAGCCCTGGACAATGCCCGCAAGGCCGGCGTTCACGATCGTTACAAGATGCTGCCGGGCAGCGCGTTTGAGGTGGATTTCGACGGACCGTACGACGCTGTGCTGCTGACGAATTTTCTGCACCACTTCGACAAGCCGACCTGCGTGGGACTGTTGCACAAGGTGAAAGCTGCGCTGCGTCCGGGCGGAAAGTGCGCGACGCTGGAGTTTGTTCCGAACGAAGACCGCGTTTCTCCACCCATGCCCGCGGCCTTTGCCATGACCATGCTGACCAGCACGGCGGCCGGCGATGCCTATACGCTGAGCGAACTGACCAGCATGTACAGCGAGGCTGGATTCCAAGGGATGAGTGCCCATCCCATCCCGATGAGCCCGCACACGATTGTGACCGGGAACGCCTGAGGCATTCACAGTCGAAGCCTGGGCCAGACGATGTCCGGCGACGCGAATTCCGTGATTGAAAGCCCTGCGGGAATTCGTTTGCGAGAACAACAAGAACCAACCAACGGGGGAAAAAATTTGACGACCACGCCGCTGCAACCCGATCACATCCTGCAAATTGGCACAGGTTTCTGGGCCTCGAAGACACTCCTGAGCGCGGTCGAAATGGAGGTCTTTACCGAATTGGCCAAGGGCCCCGAAGACCTGAATGCGCTGACAGGACGGCTCGGCCTGCATCCGCGGTCCTCCCGCGATTTTCTCGACGCGCTGGTGGCGCTAGGCTTTCTCGAGCGCCACGACGGAAAGTATTCCAACACGCCTTCCACGGACTTTTTCCTGGACAAGCACAAGCCGTCCTACATTGGCGGAATGCTGGAGATGGCGAATCGCCGCCTTTACGGACACTGGAACAACCTGACCACAGCCCTGCGCACCGGCCAGCCGCAGAATGAGGCAGCGCATGGCGAACCGGATGTTTTCGCCACGCTCTATGCCGATCCGGAGCGGCTGAAGGGATTTTTGCGCGCGATGACCGGGATCAGCCGCGGCGCGAACCTTGCCATTGCTTCCAAGTTTCCCTGGGCAAACTATGCGACCGTGGCCGACGCCGGCGCCGCCCAGGGCGATCTGATCGTTCAGGTGGCGCTCAAAAATCCGCACCTTTCCGGCATCGGATTTGACTTGGCTGAAGTTGCTCCCATCTTTGAGGAGTATGTGGAGGCCAACGGGCTGTCGTCCAGGGTGCGATTCCAGGCCGGCAATTTCTTTCGCGATCCGCTGCCCAGGGCGGATGTTCTCATGATGGGCCACATCCTCCACGACTGGAACCTGGAAGAGAAGCGCATGCTGATCCGGAAGGCCTACGAGGCGATTCCCGAAGGAGGCGCGCTGATTGTGTACGACTCCATGATCGACGATGACCGGTCGAAGAACGCTTTTGGCCTGCTGATGAGCCTGAATATGCTGATCGAAACTCCGGGCGGCTTCGACTACGCGGGGGCCGACTGCATGGGCTGGATGCAGGAAGCAGGATTTCGCCAGGTGCGCGTCGAACATCTCGTGGGACCGGATTCCATGGCGGTTGGAATCAAATAGCACCTAACCGATCCGCCGCGTTGCCGATATTCGCGCTTGCAACGGCGCATCATGCCTCGCGTATCAAGGACTACTTGGAATTGGATTTGCTGTCGAGTTCGTGCAGGACGGACTGGATCAGCTCTTTGGCTCCGGTCAACTGCTGCATGACGGTTTGCAGATCAAGCGCGGGTTGGTTGGGATTGCGGGCGGAAGTGCAATAGACGCCGTGCTGGCCGACCAGAATGAGCGCGTCGGTGATCATGTCGAGGGTGACGGCGAGGCGGCCGCGAGGAATGCCCAGCATGAACTCATGCTTTTCGAGCGTCTCGCGCTGGTCGTCAAAGACCGAGGCCATCTAGTACTCCTTTGCGGCGGTGGCGGGAACCAGCGGTGGATTCTCGCTGGATGCGGCAGCTTCGGACACGCTGGCGTTAGGTTTCCAGCGCAGAACAGGTTTGCGCGCGGCGGCAACTTCATCCATGCGCGAGACGCGGGTCGCGTGCGGCGCGTGCAGAATGATCTCTGGATTTTCTTCCGTTTCGCGGGCAATCTGGCGCATCGCATCGACGAACTGGTCCAGTTCTTCCTTCGATTCACTTTCGGTGGGCTCAATCATCAGCGCGCCGGGAACGATCATCGGAAACGAAGTGGTGTAGGGGTGGAAGCCATAGTCGATGAGACGCTTGGCGATGTCGCCGGTCTTGACCCCATTGCGCGCCTGTCGGCGATCGCTGAAGACAACCTCATGCAGCGTGGCGGTTTTGTAGGGCAGCTCGTACACATCCTCCAGCTTGCTCCGCAGATAGTTGGCGTTCAGCACAGCATCTTCCGTGGTCTGGCGCAGGCCGTCGGGACCGTTGGCAAGGATGTAGGCGAGTGCGCGAACGAACATCCCGTAGTTTCCATAAAACATGCGAACGCGGCCAATAGTTTGCGGCCGGTCGTAGTTGAACGTAAGCGTGTTCGCCGGTGTTTCCACCAGGACTGGCGTAGGCAGAAATGGCTCCAGAATTTTCTTGCAAGCCACTGGACCCGAGCCCGGACCACCGCCGCCGTGCGGAGTCGAAAAAGTCTTGTGCAGGTTCAAGTGCATCACGTCCACGCCGAAATCGCCAGGACGCGTTTTTCCCACCAGGGCGTTCATGTTGGCGCCATCCATGTAGAGCAGCGCGCCCTTGGAATGCAGGACATCCGCAATCTTGTGAATCTCACTTTCAAATACACCAATCGTAGATGGGTTGGTCAGCATCAGCGCGGCGGTCTCTTCATCGACCAGATGCTCAAGCTCGGCCAGATCGATCATGCCGTCGCTGTTGGACTTTAAATTCTGCACCTGATAGCCGCAGATCGCAGCCGTAGCCGGATTCGTGCCATGGGCAGAGTCGGGAATCAGAATCTTCTTGCGCGGATTGCCTCTTGACTCATGGTATGCGCGGACGAGAAGAATACCCGTGAATTCCCCATGTGCGCCCGCCGCCGGCTGCAACGTGATCGCCTCCATGCCGGTAATTTCTTTCAAACATTCCTGCAGCATCCACATGACGCGCATCGCGCCCTGCGAGAGCGATTCAGGCTGGTAGGGATGAGCGTCGGCGATGCCTTCCAGCCGCGCCACCATTTCATTGACGCGCGGATTGTATTTCATGGTGCAGCTGCCCAGCGGATACATGCCCAGGTCAATGGCGTAATTCCATGTAGAGAGGCGAGTGAAGTGGCGGATGATTTCGATCTCACTGACTTCAGGCAGCAAGCCAAGATCCTCGCGTGCCTGCTTGCCCAGCAGCGCATTCGCGTTCACTGCGGGCACATCGAGCGGCGCAAGCCGATAGGCTTTCTTGCCAGGCGAGGATTTCTCGAAGATCAGCCCCTCATTCTGGCTGATGTGGCTGGAAACCTTCGAACGCTCGCCAACAAAGGGCGAGCCCTTTGCCTCAGAGGCGGTCGTGTTCGAGGGTGTAACTGTCTCCGTTGCCATTCCGTTCTCCATGCTTATACGTACACCAGTGCGGGTGCTTCCTTGCCCGCGAGTACCGCAGCCGCGGCATCAATTTGCGCGCGTGAATTTTGTTCGGTCGCACACCACAGCGAGGCATTCCGCAGTTCCGGATACCAGTGCGCCAGCGGCAGACCGCCAATCATCTTCTGCTGCAGCAGGCGAGCATTCAGGACGTCGGGCGCTTCCGTCGTATCCAAAACAAACTCATTGAAGCGCGGCGAGTTGGCGAAGAGTAACTTGCTGCCCGGCGTCGCCCCCAGAGTTTGCGCCGCGTAGTGCGCTTTCGCCAGATTTTGTTCGGCGAGCTCGCGCATGCCTGCCTTGCCATAGATGGTGAGATAGATGCACGTCATCAACGCCACCAGCGCCTGATTCGTGCAGATGTTGGAAGTCGCTTTCTCACGGCGAATATGTTGCTCGCGCGTGGAAAGCGTCAGGACAAATCCGCGTCGACCCTGCTGATCGACAGTGGCGCCGGTCAGACGTCCCGGCATCTGGCGAATGAATTTTTCCTTGCACGCCAACACGCCGCAGTAAGGGCCGCCATAGCTGATCGCCACGCCGAAGGACTGCGCTTCGAGCGACACGATGTCGGCCTCCGACGGCGGTCGCACGATCCCGAGCGAGAGCGCCTCGGCGATGGAAACAATCAGCAGCGCACCTTTGGCATGTGCCAGCTCCGCGATGGCCGCCACATCTTCAATGACTCCGAAAAAGTTTGGCGACTGGATCAGCACGCACGCGGTCTTGTCGGTGATGGCAGCTTCCAGAGCTTGCATGTCGATGCGTCCGTCGGGTCCGTAGCCGACGCGCTGCTTCGACAGTCCCTGATGCTGGGCATAGGTCCGGAGCACTTCTCGATATTCCGGATGCACCGTGCTCGCCACCACCATGTGACTGCGGCGAGTGACGCGCGCCGCCATCATCACGGACTCCGCCGCGCCGGTCGATCCGTCGTACATCGAGGCGTTGGCAATCTCCATGCCCGTCAGCTCGCAAATCATGGTTTGAAATTCAAAGATGGCCTGCAGCGTGCCTTGCGAAATCTCCGCCTGATACGGCGTGTAGGAGGTAAGAAACTCGCCGCGCTGCACCAGCGCATCGATGACCACCGGGCGATAGTGACGATACGCGCCCGCGCCGAGAAAGCTGGCGTAGCCGTTGGCATTGCGATCCGCAGCCGCGTGGAACAGGCTGACAATTTCCTGCTCGCCCATCTGCGGCGGAATCTTCAGGTCGCCGGTCAGGCGATATTCCGCTGGGATGGAGCGAAATAAATCGTCGATCGACCCGACGCCAATCTGTTCGAGCATGGTGGCGCGGTCGGTGGGAGATTTTGGCAAATAGCGCATGGTTGGTTTATCGGAACGTTGCTACTGCTTGGCTTCTTCTTCAGAAATAAATTTTTCGTAGTCGGCGGAACTCAACAGCGCATCGACTTCGGCGGGTTTGGAAAGCTGTACCTTGATAATCCAGGCTTGATGCGGTTCCGTGTTGATCTTCTCCGGCGCCGTGTCCAGCTCCTGATTGACCGCCGTCACCGTACCGCTGACGGGCGAATATAAATCGGAGACCGCCTTCACGGACTCCACGCTGCCGAAGACCTTTCCGGCCTCGACCGCATCCCCGACTTTGGGCGCATCGACAAACACAATGTCGCCCAGGGAGTTCTGCGCGTAGTCGGTAATGCCGACGGTGCCAATTGCGCCTTCGACCTGGAGCCATTCGTGCTCGCGTGTGTAATGGTAAGAATTGGGATATGCCATAGGATTCGCCACCTTCCATTGTATGTTGCCAGGGAATTGCAGGGGCGGAATGGTCTATTCCGCGGTGGAATTTTTCGCCGGATATGGAATTTATGTCTGTTTTTTCTGGCGGCGGTAAAACGGCTGCGGAACAACCCTGGCGCGCACATCCTGGCCGCGAATCTTGACCGCCAGCTCCGTTTCCACAGCGCTGTGCGCGACAGGAACATAGCCGAGAGCGATATTTTTCTTCAGGTATGGCGCCGGAGAGCCGCTCGTGATCGCGCCAATCTGTTCTCCGGCAAGCGTGCAGATGGGATAGCCATCGCGCCCAATTCCACGTTCGGTCATCTCCATGCCGACCAGTTTGCGTTGCGGACCGCCATTTTCTTGCACATGCTTCAGAGCCGCCTGGCCTAGAAATTCCGGCTTGTCGAGCTTGCAAAATCGATTCAGCCCGGCTTCAAAGACATTCGTCTCCTCGGTAATTTCGTGCCCGTACAGCGGCATCGACGCTTCCAGGCGAAGCGTATTCCGCGCGCCCAGACCGCACGGAATGATCTCGAACTCGCGCCCGGCGTCCAGAATTTCCTGCCACGCCCGAACCGTGGTCGTCGGATCGGAGGGAATGTAAATTTCAAAGCCGTCCTCGCCGGTATAGCCGGTGCGCGACACCAGCACATTATGAATACCGCAAACCTGGCCCCAGACAAACCAGTAATTTTTGATGGCTGTCAGATCGATGCGCGTCAGCTTTTGCAGGGTCGCTAACGCCTGCGGTCCTTGAATCGCCAGCTGCGAATAATAGTCGCTGAAATCGCTGGCGTGGCAGTGGAATCGTTGAACATGTTGCTTGATCCACGCATAGTCCTTCAGCCGCGTGCCGGCATTCACCACCAGCAGATAATCGTTGGGGCTGAGTTTGTGGACAAGAATGTCGTCGACGAACGTGCCTTCCGGCGTCAGCAGCGCGGAGTACTGCGCCTGTCCTTCCGACAGCTTCGAGGCATCGTTCATCGAGACAAACTGCACCGCGTCGAGCGCTTCGGGCCCGCGGAATTGGATCTCGCCCATGTGGCTGACGTCAAACAATCCCACCCGCGTGCGCACCGCCATGTGCTCGGCGATCAGGCCGGAGTATTCGACCGGCATATCCCAGCCGCCAAAGTCGACCATCTTCGCGCCGCACTGGCGATGAGTTGGGTTTAGCGCAGTCTTTTGCAGAGGGGACGCAGTCGCGGAACCAGACGAACTCGCCATAGGACACCAGTTTAAATGAGGAAGGCTCAGAAAGCGTTTCCAACAGCATCCGCCTCCTTGAGCGTTCTCGATCAGTACCCGACGTGATGCAGGTACTCAACCACGATCGCAGCCACCAGGCAGTAGACGCCAAACCAATGCCAGCGCCCGCTCTCGAGCCACTGGCTCAGCCATTTCAACGCGACCAGGCCGGCCAAAAACGCGAACAGCATCCCCAACAGACTCAGCATCATGGCGGAAGCGATCGGAGCAGCTCCGATGAGATGCTGCGCTTTGATCAGTCTCCATGCTTCGCGGGCGATGGCCGGAGGCGTCAAAATCACAGCCAGCGCGAAGCTGAACTCCTCCGCCCGCGCTTTCGCCACGCCCAGCAACATGCCAGTCGAGATGGTCGCGCCGGAACGGGAAAATCCGCGGAAGGGAAGGCACAAACCCTGGATGGCGCCAATCCAGCCAGCCAGCCGCATGTCGAGACCGGTGGAGTCATCGCGATTGTCTGCCGTGACTGCACCGGAAGCTGACTGTTCCCGGCTGTGGCGCAGGCCCGCGATCAAAATCAAAATTCCTACCGCCGCCAATGCGGGAGCAATCAGGTCGAGGCGGCCAAATAACTGCTCCACCTCCGCGTGCTTGCCATGGAGGACAAGTTTCTCAATGACTTCAATCAGACCGTAGCCAATCACGGCAGTCACGAAACTCGCGGCAAATAATTGCAGCACGATGGTCTGGAACGTCTCCATGTTGCGGAAGTAAGTCGCGCGCCATTGAGCCCAGAAATAGGCAATCACCGCGAACATGGTGCCCGTGTGGAGCATGACCAGCAGCAGCGTCATCGCCGGAGCGCTCGGGTCCATGCCCATCAGTTTTTCCGCGACCACGACGTGCGCGGAACTCGAAATCGGAAGCAGCTCGGCCAGTCCTTGAATGATGGCCAGAATAATGACGTGCAAAATGGTCATGCGAATCCTGCGAAACAGTTTCCCATTGAGAGTTGTTTAGTGCGAACTGACAGATACTGTATTCCAAAAAAGAGATGAGTCATTCTGAGCGCAGCGAAGAATCCGGCAGGCGATGGCAGCGCAGTCGATACGAATATCATATGGATTCTTCACTCCGTCGCGCTCCGTTCAGAATGAGTTTTTCGATCAATAAATATCAATGCACCGCGCGTTGCCGTGCAATCTCAACCTGTTCGCCCAGCTTCTCAGCGCTGGCCAGCCGGTTCCGATAACTGGCTGCAACAAAGTCTCGAAATAACGGATGCGGCTGCAGCGGCTTCGATTTGAATTCCGGATGGAACTGGCAGCCAAGAAAAAACGGATGGGTGGGAATCTCGACAATCTCCACATAAGTTGCGTCCGGCGTGGTCCCGGTAATGCGCAGGCCAGCGCCCGTCAGAATTGCTTCATACTCGCGGTTGAACTCGTAGCGATGGCGATGGCGTTCGCTGATTTCCGTTTGTCCGTAGGCGCGTGCTGCCAGCGAATCCGGCTGCAACATGCACGGCCATGCCCCCAGCCGCATCGTGCCGCCCATCTCTTCCACGCCGGTCAGCTCGCGCAGCTTGTAGATGATGCGATGCGGCGTGGCCGGGTCGAACTCGCTCGAATTCGCGCCTTCCAGTCCGCAAACATTGCGCGCGTATTCGATGCATGCGGTTTGCATACCCAGGCAGATGCCGAAGTAAGGAATCTCCTTCTCACGCGCATAGCGAATGGCATTTAGCATTCCTTCGATGCCGCGCTTGCCGAAGCCGCCCGGTACCAGGATGCCATCGAAGCCGACGAGCTGGCTTTCATAGCCGCGATCGGAGGCATCTTTCGATTCCAGGCCCTCGGCCTCTACCCACGTGACGGACAGCTTTAAATTATGCGCCAGCGCGCCGTGGACCAGCGCCTCCTTCAACGATTTATAGCTGTCTTCATATTCCACATACTTGCCGACAATCCCAATGGAAACTTCGTCCTTGGGGTTGTAGCAGCGATGAACCAATTCGCGCCAACGATCCAGATCGGCTTCGCCCGCCTGTAGGTGTAGATACTTCAGAACTAGCGCATCCACTTTTTCCTGCGCAAAAACCAGCGGCACTTCGTAGATGGACGGAACATCTTTCGCCGTCACGACAGCCTGCTCTTCGACGTTGCAAAACAGCGCGATCTTCGACTTCATTTCGCGCGAAAGGAAACGGTCTGTGCGGCAGAGAAGAATGTCGGGCTGGATTCCAATGGAGAGCAATTCTTTGACGGAGTGCTGGGTGGGCTTGGTCTTTAACTCCTGCGCCGCGGCAATCCACGGGACCAGAGTCACATGCACAAATAATGTGTTTTCTCGGCCCAGTTCCTGGCGCATCTGTCGGATCGCTTCCAAAAATGGCAAGGACTCGATATCGCCGACCGTGCCGCCAATTTCCACGAGCACGATGTCGACGTCGGCTGCCACCTTGCGCATGGCATTCTTGATTTCGTTGGTGACGTGAGGAATCACCTGGACGGTTTTACCGAGGTAATCGCCGCGCCGTTCTTTGGTGATGATCTGCTCGTAGATACGGCCGGTCGTCGTGTTGTTGTCGCGCGAGAGGTGCGCGTGGGTGAAACGCTCGTAGTGGCCCAGGTCCAGATCGGTTTCCGCGCCGTCATCGGTGACAAATACTTCGCCGTGTTGAAACGGCGACATGGTGCCGGGATCGACGTTCAGGTACGGATCGAGCTTCATCAGATTGACGCGTAGCCCGCGGCTTTCAAGCAGACAGCCGAGCGAGGCGGCAGCCAGTCCTTTTCCAAGGCTGGACACAACTCCACCCGTCACGAAGATGTACTTGGCCGACATGGGTGCGGCTCCTTGAAATGATTTGGACACTGGATCGTACGAGGTAGGCACGATCTATTCTCGCAGAACCGAGCACAGGAGGAAAGAAATTTTCGACCGGTTCCAGCGGGAAGATGCGACCGGTCGAGTTTTGTTTCAGGGTTTTGTTGCGAGCTGCCGTTTTTCTAGCGCAAATTTACAGATACTGCATTCAAAAAAAGGAGAAGAGTCATTCTGAGCGCAGCGTCTGGATGCTTCACTTCGCTACGAGAATTCTCCCCCTCGGCTTAGTCGAAGGGGTGTTTTTTCCATTACTGAGGAATTCTTTCAGGGGCAGAGTGGCAAACCACCTGCCCCTTGCTGTTCTGGGGAAGGACTGCGGAACTCGACTTCTCTTTCAGCATACTAGAAATTGAAGACCGCCTGCCCGGTAATCATTCTCGGCGGCACAAAATGAGTTCCGCTAAACGTGGACAGGAAATTGTAGAGCGCGACCTTGTTCGTGACATTGGTTACCGTGAGGCTCAGGTTGGTTTGAAAGCGCTTGCGTCGAAATACATTGTCCCATCCTGCGTCCATATCGAACAGACTGCGTGGAGCGACGCGCGGCGGATTGCTGTAGGGCGTTTCCGTGCCTGCCCGCGGAATCGTCACCAGCGGCGATTTCAACTGCGCCGGCAGGCAGCTGACCAGCGGAGCGGAAAACGTCGCCTGCACCCCGTGGCAGCTTAGTCGAAGCTGTTGCTGCTGATCGGCGGTCAGGTATGTCAGGCTGATGGGCACGCCCGGCGCAGTCCCAAATGGCACATTGCCCGCGACCAGGCCGCTGTCATAGCGCCACGTAAAACCATACCAGGGACCGCTCGCTTTGGGTTGATATTGCACATGAGTGTTCTGCTCGAACACCTGATCGTGGTCGATCAGAAACGGTTGCAGATCCGTTGCGTTTGAGTTGTCGTTGAAAATCAGGCCGCCAATTTCCGGCGGATAGAACAGTGAATGCGAATGGCCCATCACCGAAAAAGCGGACACCCCGTGGTATGGAGTGAGCGAAACGCGCAGCCCGCCACCGCTGATATCGGACTTCTTCCACTGGATCGGAAAGGTCAACGGCGTGTTCAGGATCACGTCAAAATCGTAGTCGCCCTTGGTGTACTTCCAAAAATAACTGCCGCTCACCACCAGGTATTTTCCAAACGCCTGCTGAAAGCCGATGTTGTACTGGTTTCGAGATGCCGGAGTCAGAGGGTGCTGCCCCCTGCCGCCCAGGTTGTTTGCCAGGCCGCCGGTGCCGACCGAACTCGATAGGATAAGGTTCTCGTTGTATGGAGTGGGCATCATGCGGGCGTACCCAGCAGACAGCACGGTACCAGTTGCATGGATCTGATAGGTCGCCCCGGCCCGCGGCTCCAGCATGTACTTGGAACTCAGTCCGTTGTAGTTATCTCCGCGCGCGCCCACCAGAAACTGCCAGTTCTTCCATGCGATCGTGTCTTGCGCGTACAGCGATTCCTCTTTGATATCGGTGCGGCCCTTGAAGACGTATTGCTTTCCGCCCCGCGTCAGGTCGTACTGCAGTTCGCCGCTTAGAAAATTTGGGTTCGCCTCGTAGCCTTCCGTAATACAGTCGTTGGGATTCGTGATGCCGGGAGCAACGACGGGAGAACCGTCGGCTAACTGACAGACAGCGTTATAGGTCGGGCTGGTGATGCCAAAGCCGAAGCCCTCATTCAGGAAAGTGTGTTGAAACACAGCGCCGGCCTTGAACGAATGTATGCCCTTGTCGTACGAATAGTCTGCTGTAATTCCAGCGTTCTGCAAACGGCGGCTTTGCGCCAGTGTCGCCGGAGTGTCGGCGAAGACATCCGCGCTGGGGTAATAGTGAATGTTGTCCTGGCGAAGGAAGGGCGCCACACTCAGAAGCGAATTCATGCCGAATAGATGCGTCCAGAACGCCGCGACATTGTAAGTCAGATTTTTCTGCCGCTGATCCTGGCTCAGTCCCTGCGGATTGAACGGATTCGCATTCAGATTAGGAAACTGCTGGTCGAATTGATTGGGATTCTGAAACCAGGAGCGCGCAGCCGTCAGGTTGAGATGGAGAGTGTCTTTTGGGGTCGGGTTATAGTCAATGCGATCGAAAAGATTCTCTTCGTTTCCATAGGCATGCATCACGGTGAACTCTGGCGTATCCAGGAATCTCCCGCTTTTCATGGCATTTGCGTCGAAAAAATTGCCCCACTTCTGGGTTCCAATCCCAAAATTGGCATCCGCGATTGCAGTTCCAAAGCTGCCATAGCTGGCGGAGATGTCTCCGGTGGGATGCTTGTCGCCCAATCCCGACTTGGTGGTGGTCTGCACCACGATGCTCGCCTTATCGCCATACTCCGGTGGAATCATGCCATTGATGACATTGATCGACTGCACGGCGTTGGCCGTCAACTGGTTGGAAAAATTGCGGCTCTGCTGGTCGGAGATCGGCTCGCCATCGATGCTGAACGTAGTATCGGAGTGTTCTCCCAGAGGATGGAACATTCCATTCGAGTCGGCTGCAATCCCCGGAGTGGCCAGAGTGACGGCGGAGCTAAGGCCGTTCGTTACGTCATCCGTGGGAAGCGTCGGCAGCAGAGACATGTTCACAGCCGTGTGCATGCTCGGGCTGCCGTTGACAAGATCTCCGCTGTCGGTGGTCACGGTGACGGTTGTGGTTTGCGATGATAAATGCATCGTAAGCGCCAGGTTCACCGGCACGCTTCCCACCAGATCGACATCGTGGGTCACCGGCGCAAATCCCGGCGAAGTCGCCTCCACGTGGTAGTTGTTCAGGGGCACATTGGAAAAGGAAAAATGGCCAGCGGCATCTGTCGTCGCGGTCCGATGATATCCGCTGACGGGATTGACGATATTCACGCTGGCGCCGGGAATCACAGCTCCGGAAGGGTCCGCGACAATGCCGGAGATGCGGCAGCATGTTCCGCCGCTCTGTGCCCAGGTCTTCGCTGTTCCGGCGCATAACAACTGAAATGCAAAAACGAGTGCCAGCAAATATGCCGCACGCCTCATACGAAAAGTCCTCCCATACATGTGAAAGAGCGCTACGATCGAACGAACCATCTGACGAAGAAAACTGGTTCAGCAGGCTGGCAGGGGCGGGGCGCGGCTGGAAGCGAAGCGGGGTGCGAGGCTGGATGGCGCGGTGACGAAAGAGACAAGAACTTTGCCGGTTTGAAACAGGTGGACGACCGGAGGTACATGGACTCCCAGCGGCGGGGTCGCGTGCAAAGAGACGCAGATGGCGCAATGATCCGGTGCGGTCTTGTCGAGCAGCGGATGCAAATGGCACACCGGCAGCATCAAGGCCAGGAGCAGAAGGATGATGCTGGTGGCGATGGAGACTTTGCTGACGCGGGTTAGAGAGTTCGATTGCATCGCTGCTGCGTAAGTTTCGAGAGCGCCCGGATGACCCACGAGTCTGAAGCTATTATAGCGAGAACGGTCCAGATGGTCGGATGGCGGGGACGGACTCCAAATCCTTGCATGTCTACCGGATGCCATCTAGATGTACGGTCGAGGATCGGCATGATCGGGTAGGAGCGCGTATTTCATCCGGGAATTTTCGCTCGCACTAAATCCTCGGCGAGGGCGTACACCTGCTCCAGTGTCAGACCCGTGGTGTCCAGGTGGATGGCGTCCGCGGCAGGTTCGAGCGGCGATGTTGCGCGATTTCGATCTCTGGCGTCGCGGTCGCGAACAGCGGCCAGAACGGCCTCCGCTGTGGGCGCATTCGTCGATCCCGCGCTTTGCAGGTAGCGCCGCTGACCGCGGATTTCGTCCTGGGCGTCGAGAAAAATCTTCAGTTCGGCATCGGGAAATACCTTGGTGCCAATGTCGCGCCCTTCCATGACCACCCCGCCCTGCCGGCCCATGGCCCTCTGACGCTCGACCATCCAGGCACGCACTCGGGGATGCACGCTGACTTGCGAAGCCGCCTCCGACACGTCTTTCTCCCGAATGCGCGCCGTAACATCCTTCCCGTCGAGCAGGACCCGATTGCCTTCGTTCGGGCGCGATTCCAGAGCGATCTGCGTGCTTTCGGTCAGCCGCGACAGCGCGGCTTCATCCCCCAACGCTGTAGTGGTTTCCAACGCTTTCAGGGCGAGCGCGCGATACATGGCCCCGGTTTCGAGATTCAGGAGCCCGAAACGGCGGGCCAGATGCGCGGCAAGTGTGCTTTTGCCGGCTCCGGCAGGCCCATCGATCGCGATTACCGGGCGCAGACGTCCATCGGCGGATGAAGTCATTTCTTCTTGCCGCCCTTTCTGACCGTCTTCTTTTTTCCGTGCGGGCGATTCGTGCGGGAAGCCTTAGCCGATCCTTTACCGCCATGGGGATTTTTCGCCCAGAACGGCTTCGCCCCGCTCTTCTCACGCGGCGAAGCTTCGGACCCTTCTTTCGGCTCATGACGCTTGGGCTTGCCTTCCGCGTCTCCGCCAGAGGTGGCAGATCGCTTCGACCACGGCTTTGCGCCGCCCGCCTTGGCATACGGCTTGCCGGCGGACCGGGCCGCGTAGGATTTTGCCGAGCCAATTCTAGATTCCGCGCCTTTGGATGCCCAGGGCTTCGCCCCCACGGGTCTCGCGTCCCCTGCCCTGGCGTCGGCCGACTTGGAGCCTGCGGATCGAAATCCGGACCGCGTGAATCCAGAAGCCTTCTTCGTATACGCTTTCCGCCCTGCGGGTCGGTCGCCGGCGCGGGAACTTTGCCATGGTTTCCCGCGTTCTCCTGTCTCTCGGCTGCCGCTTCCTTCCGTAGAGCCGCCTTTGTATGGACGACGGGAGAAGGATTCTTCGTTGCCGGATTTTGCGGCCCAGGGTTTGGCGTCGCGCGGTTTGAATCCCGGTGTTTTCCAGCCGCCGGACTTTGCGGCGTAGGGTTTGCCCGTCCCAGGTCTCGAACCTGCTCCCCCTCCAGCTTCCGCGTCAAATTTTTTCCATGGTTTCGGGCGCTCTTCGTGCGCACCGGCGCCGGATGATTTCGATTGCCATGGCTTCGAGCCGCCGAATTTCGATCCCGCCGGTTTGGAGCCGAAAGGTTTTGATCCGCGGAATTTCGACCCACCCGGTTTGAATCCGGAGGACTTGAATCCCGTCGATCTAGGTGCAAATGTTTTTCCGCTGGTCGAGGGAGCATCAGGAACTTCGCCCGACTTCTCCCATCGTTTCGCGCGTTCTCCCATCCCGTGCCCTTTGGCGGCGTAGCCTTTTCGCTCCTGCGTTTTCGGGATGCGCTCCCCACGGTCACGAGAGAACGATCCGCGAGATGCTGGCCCGCGAGAGGAGCCAGCGTCACGATCGCGTCCAAACCGAGCCGGTCCAGTTCGACCCGAACGTCCGCCTGGAGTCTCTTCCGCACTTGCAGCCAAACTGCGGGGCGCAAAACTTCGCGGGCGCGGAGTGTAAGCGCCTGCCGGACGCGAGAATCCACCCGCGCCGCCACGCGATCCACCGCTGAACGGACGCCGGGGTGCTCTCTCTTCACCTGAACCACGCGCGGCACTGCTACCCGGTCTCGGTGGTCGACTCGATTCCGAGTCGCGCGCGGCAAACTTCTTAGGCGCAAATTTCTTTGGCGCGGAAGGTCTGGATATATCCGGCTCTTCCAGTGACTGGGATCGCCACGCACGCGCAGCCGGTGGCGGGACCGCTTCAATCTGTATCCCGGAATCCATCGCGCTTCCGTCCTCGATCTCCCCTTCACTCTCAATCTCAGCTTCTATCGCGACTTCAGGTTCACCCACGATCATGGGTGGTTCGGGTGAAGCCGCAAACTGTGCCTCCGAGAGCTGCGCCACCATCTCTGGCAGCAGGCCCCCTTGCAGAGCTACATGAGCGCGGCCGACGATGTCGAGAATATCGAGCTGACGCATCGAGCCTAATCCGCGAATGACTTCCCGCAGTTTCGATTGCGGAGCCAGCGGAGAAAGGAAGGCTAGGATTTCTTCCTCGCGCGCCGCCACTGATGCCTGCAAATAAAGCGAGATCATGGCCGACTGCGCTTCAGCGTGTCCGGTGCTGGCTCCCGCGGCGACTGGCTTGGGGAAGCGGCGGAACAGCAGTTCCCATTGCGCCGGTTCGCCGCCTGCGCGCAACGCTGGAAAAATGTACATCCCGGACCAAAGCTCCTGGAGCGCGCGAGAAATTGCCGCTTCTGTAATATCTCGGCCCAAAATCGGTTGCAACGCTGCGACATCCAAAGGCCCTTGCTGCTCGATCGCCTGCCAGCAATGCAGCGAAAGCGGCGTAACTTTCTCGTTGCCCACCGTCAGCGGGCCAGTTTTGAAATTGCGATCTCCGCGTAGCGCGTAGATGTATCGCAATGTATCGGGGCTGCACACAAAGTCCGGCTGCTCTCCCAGCGACGAACCAAGTTTCAACGGCACGACCGCGGAGTTTTCAATGAGCCGCGCCAGCAGTTCAAGCGCGCGCGAGCGTTCCCCACTGCTGGGAGTCTGGGCGGGTCGCCCCACCACCGCTTCCAGAAAACTGGGCGCGGGCGCGCCCCCGGTGAGTCCCATGGGCATGTAAGGGCAAAAACCAATTTCGTCGAGCCACTCCGTCGCTGCTTCGAGCGTGAGTCGTGCTTCGCCGTTCTGGCTCCAACGAGCCAGTCGTGCCGAGTTGAGTTGTTCCGCGTTCAATAGGTCCTTCTTTCGATGGGTTTTGTGCCTGCGGCGGGTCCGGGTGCCCCAGTCTCGATTTTCTGACCTGGGATTCTCCAGTCCTCAAATCGTCAGGTGCGACATCACACGCTCAAAGACCTAGATGCGCTGAAATGCGCGCTGTATCTCTTTTAAAGAATACCGTAGGACGATGGGGCGCCCATGCGGACAGCTCGTCGGATGCTCCGTTTTCGCCAGTTCCGCCAGCAACCACTCCATTTTTCCCATTTCCAGCGGCATGTGGATTTTGATGGCCGCGTGGCAGGCAATCGACGCGGCAATGCGCAGCCGCAGGGTGTCGAGGTTCTGCGCTTGCTGCTCGCGCTCGGTCTGCTCCAGCACTTCGACCAAAGTACGTTCCAGTTCGCGGCCCACCAGTCCGACCGGCGTTGCCTTCACGGCCAGGGTGCGCGGTCCAAACGGTTCCGCTTCAAACCCATTGCGCTCCAACTCGGCGGCAATCGTGGCAAACAGCGGCATCTGCTCCGGTTTCAAATCGATCAGCACCGGCATCAATAATCGCTGCCGCTGCACCTGCTCCACGTCGCGATCCCGCACAATTTTCTCAAACAGCACACGTTCATGCGCGACATGCTGGTCGATAATCCACAGACCTTCTTCATTGACGGCAAGAATGAAGGATTCCTCCAACTGTCCCAGCGGTCGCAGGCTTGCCAGCCCATGCAGGCTGGGCGGGACTGTGTCCGCGCCTGCCGTCGCCTGCGCCAGGGCGACTGCAACATCGATCGCCAGGAAGGGCAGCGACTGCGCCGAAGGGGAAATCGTTGGAGGCTGCAACTCAAACCGCTCGGCATCTTCGACCGCTGGAGGCGGATCGGAATCCTGGAAAGCTGCGGCTTCAGGAGAAACTGTTCCAGAGTCAATTGAGCCGGGTGCGCCAGAGCCGGGCACCCCAGATCTCGCCTCTGAGACCCGGGTTTCCGCGCTACCAGGCCCGCCAGTCGATCCTTTCGCAGGCTCCGGGGCGCCCGGCAGCGGCGACAGATCCGGCACCAGCGCTGGCGTCATCGCCGCATGATCGCTCAGCGCGGTTAGAAAGCTGGCCGCTGGCCGTGTCTTGCTGATCGAGTTGCGAACGGCGTCGCGAACAAAGTCATGCACAAATCCCTGCTGCCGAAATCGTACCTCCGTTTTCGCCGGATGCACGTTCACATCCACCTCTTGCGGCGGCATTTCCAGAAACAACAGAATCACCGGAAACGAAGTCGGCGGAATCACATTGCGATACGCTTCTGTCAACGCATGAAGAATGAGCCGGTCGCGAATCAATCGCTGATTGACGAAAACGTACATGGAATTGCGATTCAGCTTCTGTAACTGCGGTCGCGAAACGAATCCACGCAGACGTAGCGGCCCGGGCGCTTGCGGTTCCCAGTCCGCCCCGCGTTTCCAGGGAGGCGGCTCGGGAATCCCGGCGTGCTCGAAGTTTGTTTCCGCCGCGACCGGCAGCAATTGATCCAATACATCCCGCCCGAAGATTTGAAAGATCCGCTCGGAAACCTGCTGTACCGCTGGAGCTTCCACCAGCGCGTGGGTGGCGCTATGCAACTCAAAATGTTTTGTTGGATTGGCCAGAGCATAGTGCGTCACCAGCGCCGCGATGTGCGACAACTCCGTCTGCTCCGACTTCAGAAATTTCTTGCGCGCCGGCATGTTGAAGAAGAGATCGCGGACCTCCAACGTGGTTCCTGCGGGAATACCGCAGTCTGCGACCCGCAGAATTTTTCCGCCGGCGATTTCCATCTCCGTGCCGACGGCTTCTTCCGCCGAGCGAGTGGTCAGATGCACGCGCGCGACCGAGGCAATCGACGGCAGTGCCTCGCCCCGAAATCCGAGTGTCGCCAGGGCAAGCAGATCGTCGCTGGAATGGATTTTCGACGTGGCATGCCGCTCAAAGGCCAGCAGCGCGTCATCCCGCACCATGCCGCTGCCATCGTCCGTGATGCGGATCAGTTTGCGTCCACCCGCATCGACGTCGATGCGAATGCGCTGGGCGCCGGCATCGAGGGAATTTTCCAGCAACTCTTTCACCACAGAGGCAGGCCGCTCCACCACTTCTCCAGCGGCGATCTGATTGGCTACCTGATCGGAAAGAATGCGGATATATCCCATGGGGAACCAATTGTGGGGCGGTTACTTTTTCTGAGACGTTGCTGCCGTGCTGGAAGCCGTGGATGTCTGCGTCGTGCCTGACTTCGCCTTCTTTTTCTTCGGTCGCGTTGCAGCGGCACGGCGGGACGGACGGTCGATGTCGCCGACCGTGTGCAGCCGCAACAGATTGGTCGATCCAGTCTTGGTGCGCGTACCGGCGACCATGCCGAGAATCTGTCCCTCTCGAATATGACCGGCATCCGACAAAAGTCGCTCAGCCGTGTCCACCATCTGATCCGTAGTGAGAAGTTTATGGCACTGCACCGGCTCCACGCCCCACAACAGCGACATGCGGCGGATGACTTTCTCCGCGCTACTCAGCGCGAAGATTGGCGAAGCCGGACGATACTTCGAAAGCAGGCGCGCCGTGTTGCCGGTTTCCGTGAAAACAGCGATGGCCGCCAGGTCGAGATCCTCCGCGGCATGCGCCATCGACTCGCAAATGGTCTCGGGGATCGATAAGCCGCGATTCACGCGATAGGGGTAGGGCTGCGCTTCCATCCGAATCTGCATTTCCGTTTCGGTGACGATCTTGGCCATCATCGCGACCGATTCCACGGGATATTTTCCGGTTGCGCTTTCCGCGGAAAGCATGACGGCGTCGGTGCCGTCATAAATTGCATTGGCCACATCGCTGGCCTCGGCCCGCGTCGGGCGGGGATTTTCGATCATGGATTCCAGCATCTGCGTGGCCGTGATCACTGGCTTGCGCAACTCCGCGGCACGCCGTATCACCCGCTTCTGGATGGCAGGCACTTTCTCTGGCGACATCTCGACACCCAGGTCCCCGCGCGCCACCATCACCCCGTCGGCCATCTCCAGAATGCTTTCCAGGTCTTCAATCGCCTGCGGTTTTTCCAGCTTGGCAATGATCCAGGTCTCCGCGCCCAATGCGGCCACCCGATGCCGGACGAGTCTCACGTCTTCCGCAGTCCGCACAAACGACACGGCAACCATGTCCACGCCCTGATGGATGGCAAACGCGAGATCGATTTCATCTTTCGAGGTAAGCGATGGAACGCGAACCGCGATCCCAGGCAGATTGATTCCCTTGTATTCGCCCAGCAGGCCGCCGTTGATCACTTCGCAAATCACATCGGTTCCACGGATGCGTCGGACCCGCAGCTCGATCAGGCCATCGGAGAGCAGAAGGTGCGAGCCTTCTTCCAGATTTTCTCCCAGGGTTGGAAACGTTGTGCCGATCACTGCGGGCGTTCCGGGAACATCGCGCGGGGTGATGGTCAGTTGCTGGCCTGTCTTCAGCGGGATAGGAAGGCGATTGCGCAGTCTGCCGGTGCGGATCTTTGGCCCCTGAAGGTCGGCAAGAATGGAAACGGTCTTGCCTTCGTCCACGGCAACGCGGCGGATCAATTGGATCAATTTAACCTTTTCCTGATGCGTGCCATGAGAGAAATTCAATCGGGCGACGTCCATTCCCGCGCGTACCAGACCGCGGAAAACTGATTCCGAATTGCTCGCCGGTCCGATGGTGGCCACGATCTTTGCTCGTCGCGCGCCGGTTGGGAAGCTCGCTGAAGAAAGCGTTGTGTGCATTGCTACTCCGTTCGATGAATTTCGCTCACGATTCCAGTTCCTGAATGTGATTGTACCGGGTGAGAATCTGAGAACCCTGGGAACGCGCCGGACGGGAAGACGTCCGCGGCTCGCGAACAGCTCTACAGTAGCTGGCGGTTGCTTGGCGCGGATGCGGGGCGCTGCTTGGGGAAGACCTGCGCGTTGAACTCCGCTCCAATCATGACGCTGACCATGATGATGTAGAGCCAAACCAGCAGCGCGACACCGGCGCCTAGAGATCCGTACACCTGCCTGTAGTGCGCATGACGGGTAACATACCAGCCGAACGTCAGCGTGGAAGGAAACCAGAGGGCCGTGGCCAGCACGGAGCCGGGAAGCACCCGCCGCCACGACTGCGTCCGTGGCGTTCCCATGTGATAAATGATGGCCAGCACCGTGACGCTGGTCGTCAGCGCCAGCAGCCAGCGCGCCAGCCGCGCCAGGACCAACACAATTGGTCGAACATCATACAGAGACTGATAGATCATCCATAGTTCAATCTGATGCCCGAAGACCACGAATATCGAAGCCAGGGCCAAAGGGAAAAACGACAGGAATGTCAGCACGAACGCAACCAGGATCTGGCGCGATACACTCCATGATCCCTCGGGGATTTTATAAGCCCGCCGCATGGCTTCCATCAACGTGGTCATGACGCTGTTGGCAGCCAGCAAAAACACGATCGCCGCGGTCAATACCAGACGCAGCGAGCGGTGCTGGCCTTGAAAATATCCCAGCACCAGCGGCGGAACATCCGGCGGAAACATCTGGTACAGCATGGAACGCAGCTCCGCGCGCACAACCTCGGCGGCGGGTGAACTTGCCAACATGGCAGCTGTTACCAGCACAATCGGAAAAATGCAAATAATCGCGGAGTAGGCGCCTGCCCGCGCCAGCATCAGGACGTCATGACTGAGGCTGTTGGAAATGGTCCTTCGTATATGTACCAGCCAGCGTCGCATAGGTGAAAAGACTATAGAAAGTGTGAAGGAAATCCCACTCGGCATCTTACCAATGGAGACGCACCCTGGGGACATGGATTGCGTGGTGGCAGCCAATGGTATTGCTAACTGCTAGCATAAAGGATGCGATGAATTTGGCTCGATGCTGCTCACGACTTATTTTTGCCGCCACAGCGGCTCTGCTCCTCATCTCCCTCTCGAGTGAACGAATGCAGGCACAGTTTCATCCTCGGCCTCCGTCCAAATCACGAGCGTTGTCTCAGAATCTCTCCGGCGCTTCCGTCGCCAACGCGCAGTTAGCGGACCCAGCCCTCAACAACAGAGTCGATGCCTTGTTGTCGAAGATGACGCTGGAAGAAAAAGTCGGCCAGTTGGTGCAGTTTTCTTCTGGGACGCCCACCGGCCCAGGCACAGGACGGCAGGGATACGATGCCATGATCGCGGCCGGACAGCTGGGAGCCATGCTGAATGTGGCCGATCCCAAAAAGGCCAATGCGTTCCAGCGGATTGCGATGGAGAAAAGCCGCCTGCATATTCCCCTGATGTTTGGCTTCGATTCGATTCATGGGTACAGAACCGTCTTCCCCGTGCCGCTCGCGCTGGCCTCCAGCTTCGATCCTTCGCTGGTGCAGGCTACGGCGCGCATGGCCGCTGAAGAAGCGAGCGCCGACGGCATCCGCTGGGTCTTCTCTCCCATGGTGGATATCGCCCGCGATGCGCGCTGGGGACGCATTGTCGAGGGCTCGGGAGAAAGTCCGTACCTCGGCTCCGCGATGGCGCGTGCCTATGTCCGCGGGTATCAGGGAACAAGCCTTAGCAATCCCGACTCGGTGGCAGCCTGCGTCAAACATTTTGCCGCCTATGGGGCCGTAATCGCGGGGCGCGACTATAACGCCGTGGACATGTCGGACATTATGTTGCGCCAGGTGTACTTGCCGCCCTATCAAGCTGCGGTGAATGCCGGCGCGGCCACCGTGATGAGTTCGTTCAACTCCTTGAACAGCGTGCCTGCTACCGCCGATCCCTATACGCTCACCGACATCCTGCGCAAGGAATGGAAGTTCGGCGGATTTGTTGTCAGCGACTGGGGCGCGGTCGGCGAATTGATGGCCCACGGAATTGCCCTCAACAACTCCGTCGCCGCGCAAAAGGCGATCGACGCCGGACTCGACATGGACATGGAAAGCGGCGCCTACTACCAGCGCCTGGTTGCCTTGGTGCGCACCAACGCCGTATCGGAAGCGACAGTCGATGAGGCGGTAAGGCGCGTCCTCCGAGTGAAGTTTGCCCTTGGAATCTTCGATCATCCCTATGTCGACGAGAACCGGCCGGCCTATCAGGCAACGCCGGAAAAACGCGCCCTGGCACGCAAGGCTGCGGAAGAATCCATCATCCTGTTGCAGAATCAGGCACGGCAAGGACAACCCAATCTGCTGCCGATCGCTGCCCACGTGCACACCATCGCATTGATCGGTCCGCTGGCCGACTCGCAAAGCGAAATGCTGGGGTCCTGGGGCGGTCAGGGAAATCCAGCCGATGCCATCACCCTGCGAACCGCGCTCGAACAGCGGATAAAGACTCATGGCGGAAAAGTTCTCTATGCCGAAGGCACGCAAATCCTCACCGACTCGCAGGCAGGTTTCGACGCCGCGAAACAGGCCGCCCAGCAAGCCGACCTCGTGGTCATGGCGCTCGGCGAAGACGCCCCCACCATGACCGGCGAGGCAGCGTCGCGCGCGCACTTGGACCTGCCCGGCAACCAGGAACAGTTGCTGCAGGCCATCGCCGCCACAGGCAAGCCAGTCGTCCTGATTGTCTTCAGCGGCAGGCCGCTGGTGCTGGACTGGGCCTCGGAACACGTTCCGGCGATTCTCGAAGCCTGGTATCCGGGAATCGAAGCGGGTCCGGCGCTGGTCGACATTTTGTTCGGCAATACAAATCCCAGCGCCAAATTGCCGGTCAGCTTCCCCCGCGCGGTTGGCCAGGAGCCGCTGTATCTCGCCCAGATGCCAACCGGGCGTCCCGCGACGGGCGTGGATTTATCGCATCCGCCCACCAACACCCTTGAAAAATACGTGTCGCGCTATATTGACGTCCCTAACTCGCCGCTCTATCCCTTCGGCTATGGACTGAGCTATACGACATTCGCCTACTCCCCAATCACGCTGAGCACGAATTCCGTCTCCATGACGCAGCTCATGTCCGCGCCTGATCAGGGTGCGGCGCAACCAGCGATCGAGGCCAGCACCATCGTGCGCAATACCGGCGCGGTTGCCGGAACAGAAATTGTTCAGCTGTATATTCGGATTCGCGGCGCCAGCGTGGAACAACCGCTCCGCGTGTTGGAAGGCTTCGAGCGGGTCAATCTGCAGCCGGGCGAATCGAAAAAGGTCACGTTCCCGCTCGGCTTTTCTGAGCTGTCGTTCATCAATACGAAGAGCCAGCGCGTCGTAGAACCGGCGGACTACACCGTGTTTGTCGGGGGGAGTTCCAATGCTACCCAGAGCGCCGACTTCAACGTCGTGCAGTAGCGTTTTCAGAGATGATCGAACGCTGTTACACCGTCTGGCCGCCGTCGACGATCATGGCGCTGCCGACGACGAAGCTGGCCGCATCCGAACACAACCGCACCACCGCCTCGGCGATCGCTTCCGGCGTTCCCATTCTTCTCACCGGTTCCTGCGCGATCACTGCCTGCCGTCCCTCGGCGGTCCCACCACTGAAGCGATCTGGAAAGAATGTCCGGAACAATGTGTAAACCATGTCGAGGAACTTGACACGTCCTTCTTTGCGAAGGGTGGGATAGAACAGAGCCGGCACTACTGTAACAGCGGAACGCTGGGTGCCCCTCAATTCAAGCAGTCCTTTGGCTTGAGTGGGATCGAATTATGCTTTTATTTTGCGGCGATGCGCCCTGCCTCGCGGCTTCCACTTCAGTAAGAAAGTCGTCACGGCAGCCGAATTCAGAACCCGCATATTTTCAAATTCTCCATTCCGCTGCGCATAGAGAAGATGTCCCGCTCCATTCAGCACCACCAGAGCCGGCACGCCCTTGTTCAGGTGGATGCCGTACATGCGAGCCAGATCGAGATTCCTGTCATATTCTCCGACACTCACGTTGACCAGGACATAGTTGGCCGCCAGCAGGGAAGCGTTGCCCGGATCGTGAAAATAGAGTTCAAGAAGGTGGCAATCTTCGCACCAATTGCCGCCGAAGACCAGCAGCACGTGCTTGTGCTCGCTGCCCGCCTTTAGAATTGCCTGGCGAATGTCCTCCCTCGCATTGGCGGTATCGGAATAAATGTTCGCAGAATCGAGCTGAGGATAAATTTCAGTGCCGAGATGGAGCCCGGCAGCCGTCGAAGCGCGACCGGAAGTGGCCGCAAGCGTGACGATGCCGACACCAATCAGCACGGTCCGTTGGAGGTTTTGATTGAAACGCATGAGAAAGCTCTTCCTCTCGCAAATTGGATGCCGCCTGCCAGCGCGGGATTCTCAGAGCATTTCCACCGAGAGTGGTGCCCATCCTAGCGCAGCTAGGGTGGGGTAGTAAAATGTCCGCATTCCAGCAACTGTGAAACTGATCTAAGTCGCCCGACATGGATCACCAGATGAGCCAAAGGCCGGGAGAAAACAAAGAGAGCGGGCTAAAAATCGCCCGCTCTCTTATTTCGAACAGTAGAAGTTACAATTTCTTACTCGGCTGCCATTTCCTCGGCTTCGCCTTCCTGACGCATCAGTTCCAACTCGCGTTCGGCTGCCTCGGTGGCCTCGGAAACCTCCTGTTGCACCCGTGCAGCAGCGTCTTCGAGTTCCTGCGAGAGTCGTACGTTGCGGTAGTATTCCATTCCCGTTCCGGCTGGGATAAGGCGTCCTACGATGACGTTTTCCTTCAGGCCGCGTAGCTGATCGACCGCGCCGTTGATGGCGGCTTCCGTCAGCACGCGCGTCGTCTCCTGGAAGGAAGCGGCGGAGATGAAGGAATCCGTCGAGAGCGAGGCCTTGGTGATGCCCAGCAGCAGCGGACGACCCACAGCCGGACGGCCGCCATTGTTGATGGCGCGCTCGTTCTCCTCGCGGAAGCGGAACTTGTCCACCTGCTGCTCGACCAGGAATGCCGTGTCGCCAGGATCTTCCACCTTGACCCAGCGCAACATCTGGCGCACGATCACTTCGATGTGCTTGTCCGAGATGGCCACGCCCTGCAACCGGTAGACTTCCTGGATTTCCGTCACCATGTAGGACTGCAGTTCCTTTTCGCCCAGCACAGCCAGAATGTCATGCGGATTCAGCGGTCCATCCATCAAAGGATCGCCGGCGCGCATACGCTCGCCTTCCTGGACGTTCACGTGCACGCCGCGCGGCATCGAGTATTCCTTCTCTTCGCCGCTATCCGCCGTGACGTAAATCTTGCGCTGGCCCTTGCTCACTTCGCCGAAGCGAACGGCACCATCGATCTCGCTGATAATGGCCGTTTCGCGCGGCTTGCGCGCTTCGAACAGTTCCGCCACGCGCGGCAGACCGCCGGTGATGTCCTTGGTGCGCGTCGTTTCCCGCGGGATCTTGGCAAGCACATCGCCCGGGAAAACCTCGTCGCCGTTCTGCACCATCAAATGCGCGCGGCTGGGAAGCAGATAGCGCTTCGAGCCCTTTGCATTCTTGATCATGATGGCGGGCTGGCGCTTTTCGTCCGATGTTTCCGCGACGACTAGACGGGATAGTCCAGTGACTTCATCCACTTCTTCGTTCAGCGTTGTGCCTTCGTGAAGATCGTGGAACTGTACCGTGCCGCCGACTTCCGTCAGGATGGCAAATGTGTATGGATCCCACTCGCCAAGCGTCTGGCCCTGCGTGACTTGCGCGCCTTCTTCCACCTTCAACCGTGCGCCGTAGACCAGCGTGTAGCGTTCTTTTTCGCGGCCACGATCGTCGACGACCACAACCACGCCGGAGCGATTCATCGCAACCAGATCGCCCTGCTTTGAGCGAACGGTCACCAGGTTCAGGAAGCGCACCGTACCCGCGTTCTTCGCCTCCAGTCGGGACTGATCGGAAACGCGCGAGGCGGCGCCGCCGATGTGGAAGGTACGCATCGTCAACTGTGTGCCCGGTTCTCCAATGGACTGCGCCGCGATCACCCCGACGGCCTCGCCCATTTCCACCAGACGGCCTGAAGCCAGGTTGCGTCCATAGCAAAGAATGCAAACGCCACGCTTCGATTCGCACGTGAGCACCGAGCGAATCTTCACCCGCTCGACACCCGCAGCCTGAATTGCGCCCGCCATGTCCTCATCGATTTCCTGGTTGACATCGACCAGTACGTTGCCTTCGAAGTCCTTCAGCTTTTCGAGCGACACGCGGCCAATGATGCGGTCGCGCAACGGCTCGATCACTTCGCCGGCTTCCACGATGTGGCCCACGTAAATGCCTTCCACCGTTCCGCAGTTGTAGTCGCTGATGATGACATCCTGCGCCACGTCGACCAGGCGGCGCGTCAGGTAGCCCGAGTCGGCGGTCTTCAACGCCGTATCCGCCAGGCCCTTCCGTGCGCCGTGCGTCGAGATGAAGTACTGCAACACCGTCAATCCTTCACGGAAGTTCGCCGTGATGGGAGTTTCGATGATTTCGCCCGAAGGCTTGGCCATCAGCCCGCGCATCCCAGAAAGCTGACGAATCTGTTGCTTCGATCCGCGAGCGCCGGAGTCGGCCATGATGTAAATCGGATTCATCACGCCAGCCTTGTCCGCCGCCTTCATGTTGTTGAACATCTCATCGGCGACCTGCTCCGTGACCGACGACCACAGTTGGATGACCTTGTTATTGCGCTCTCCGTTCGTGATCGCGCCATCCAGGTATTGCCGCTGCACGCTGACCACCTGCTTCTCGGCATCGCTCACCAGTTTGTACTTCGTGTCGGGAATGACCATATCGTCAAAGCCCACCGAAAGGCCGCTCAGCGTGGCGTACTTGAACCCGATGTCCTTGATGCGGTCGAGCATCTTGACCGTCACTTCCAGCCCAAGGTTCAGGTAGGAATAGCTGACCAGCTGCCCAATGCCTTTTTTCTTCAGCAGGCCGTTGACGAACGGCATGCCCGCGGGCAATGAATCGTTCAGAATCACGCGCCCGACGGTCGTCGAAAGATACTGGTTCGTGTACTGGACCGGTTCTGTATGCAGCAGGTCCTGATCGTCATACGCATTCGTCATGTCAAGCACAGCGCCGGTATAGCGCAGCCGGATCGGGCTCAGCGTCTCGACTTCTTTGGCTTCCAACGCCAACAGAACCTCCTCGGCGTTGGCGAACACGCGGCCTTCTCCACGAGCCCCGGCATGCGCCTTGGTCAGGTAGTAGATGCCCAGAACCATGTCCTGCGTCGGCACCGTAATTGGCTGGCCGGACGCGGGCGACAGAATATTGTGCGAAGCAAGCATCAACACGCTGGCTTCCACCTGCGCTTCCGGCGACAACGGAATGTGCACCGCCATCTGATCGCCGTCGAAGTCGGCATTGAACGCGGTGCAGACCAGCGGGTGAATCTTGATCGCCTTGCCTTCCACCAGCACCGGCTCAAACGCCTGAATGCCCAGCCGATGCAGCGTTGGCGCGCGATTCAGCAGCACCGGATGGTCCTTGATGACCTCTTCCAGCACATCCCACACGATCGGATCCTGCAGCTCGACCAGCTCCTTCGCCTGCTTGATGGTGGTGCAGTGGCCAATCTGTTCCAGGCGGTGATAGATGAAGGGCTTAAACAATTCCAGCGCCATCTTCTTCGGCAACCCGCATTGATGCAGCTTCAGTTCCGGGCCCACCACGATCACCGAGCGGCCGGAATAATCCACGCGCTTGCCCAGCAGGTTCTGCCGGAAGCGGCCCTGCTTGCCCTTCAGCGTGTCAGACAGCGACTTGAGCGGACGATTGTTCGCGCCACGCAGCACCCGGCCGCGGCGGCCGTTGTCGAACAGCGCATCGACGGCCTCCTGCAGCATTCGTTTCTCATTGCGCACAATCACTTCCGGCGCGTGCAGGTCCATCAGCTTCTTCAACCGGTTGTTCCGGTTGATCACCCGGCGATAGAGATCGTTCAGATCGGAGGTCGCGAAGCGTCCGCCATCGAGCGGCACCAAGGGACGCAACTCCGGAGGAATGACCGGCAGCACATCGAGAATCATCCATTGCGGCTTGTTGGAGGACTTGCGGAAGGCCTCGACAACTTTCAGACGCTTGGCATACTTCAGCCGCTTCTGCAGCGAGGTCTCGACCTTCATGCGCTCGCGCAATTCAACCGAAAGCGTATCGATATCGACGCGCTTCAGCAGTTCCTTGATCGCTTCCGCGCCCATCATCGCCTTGAAGCCGGAGGGACGATACTGCTGATCGAGTTCGCGATAGTGCGTCTCGTCCTTGATGATGTCGCGCTCCTTGACGGCAGCGTCGCCGGCATCGATGACGACATAGCTTTCGAAATAGAGCACGCTTTCCAGCTCGCGCAGCGAGATGTCGAGCAGGTGACCAATGCGCGAAGGCAGGCCCTTGAAGAACCAGACATGGGAGCACGGCGAGGCCAGTTCGATATGGCCGAGACGCTCGCGGCGCACGCGCGACAGGGTCACTTCCACGCCGCATTTATCGCAGATCACTCCGCGATGCTTCATCCGCTTGTATTTGCCGCACAGGCATTCCCAGTCTGTAATCGGGCCGAAGATCCGGGCGCAGAACAGCCCATCGCGCTCTGGCTTGAAGGTGCGGTAGTTGATCGTCTCCGGCTTGGTGACTTCACCGTGCGACCAGCTGCGGATCTTCTCCGGCGATGCGAGGCAGATGCGGATGGCATCGAAATCGGAAATAGGATTGGTGAGCTCGAATGGATTGGAACGGAACAAGACGACCTCCGTGACCTGATCTCTGCTGCGCGCGATTCAAGAACGCAGTAGGACCGGTTCTCGCGTTCCCGGGATTTCCATGGTTCCGGTCGTCCATCCGTCCCGGGAGCGCGTTGGCTTATGTGGACGACAACCGTGTCTCTTACGCATTTTCACAGATAGCGTGATGATTCTGGGTGCCCCATCCTAGCGAAGCTAGGGTGGGATAGAACGACATCTGAATTACACCAACAGTGAAAATGCTCTAAAAAACTGGCTTCAAATTCGCTTCCCCAGGCGCCGCAATTTCTCGCGGCGCCCGGAGTAATACTCAATCCGCGGCAGCCATGGTCGGCAGCGGCACTTTCTTGTTGTCTGCCTGCTTGATCAGCTCGACATCCAGACAAAGCGCCTGCAGTTCCCGCACCAGCACGTTGAACGACTCCGGCACGCCCGGTTCGATCGCGGCTTCGCCCTTCACAATGGCCTCGTAAATCTTGGTGCGGCCATACACATCGTCGGACTTCGCCGTCAGCAGCTCTTGCAGAATGTAAGCGGCGCCGTACGCTTCCAGCGCCCAGACTTCCATTTCTCCAAAGCGCTGCCCGCCGAACTGCGCCTTGCCGCCCAGCGGTTGCTGAGTAATCAAGGAGTACGGCCCGATCGAACGCGCATGGATCTTGTCGTCGACCAGGTGAGAGAGCTTCAACATGTACATGTAGCCAACGGTGACGGGCTGCTCGAACTGTTCGCCGGTCATGCCGTCGTACAGATAGATCTTGCCTGCCGTAGGAAGACCCGCAGCCGTCAGCAGCGCCTTGATCTCTTCCTCTTTTGCGCCGTCGAACACCGCGGTGCCAAACCAGATGCCGCGCTTCATGCCGCGCGCCACCTGCAGCAACTTCTCATCGTCCAGGTCGAGCAACTGATGCAGCAGGGCCGTCCCGCCAAAGCGCTCTTCCATCAGCTTGCGCACTTCGTTGGCCTTTTGGTTCTTCTCGACCAGCTCGGCAACTTGCTTGCCCAGCTCATGCGCCGCCCATCCAAGATGGGTTTCGAGAATCTGGCCGACGTTCATACGCGAAGGCACGCCCAGCGGATTCAGCACGATGTCCGCGGGTGTACCGTCCGGCAGATACGGCATGTCCTCTTCCGGCAGAATGCGCGAAATGACGCCCTTGTTCCCGTGACGACCGGCCATCTTGTCGCCCACAGACAGCTTGCGCTTCATGGCGATGTAGACCTTCACCTGCTTGATCACGCCCGGAGCCAGTTCGTCGCCCTTCTGCAACTTGCCGATTTTGTCGTTGGTGATCTTGCGCAGCACATCGATCTGCCGCGAGGTCATCTCTTCGATTTCATCGATCTGCTCATTCACGCGCGGGTCTTTGTCCGTGTAGCGAATGCGCTTCAAGTTGCGGGTCGAGATCAGCTCAATGGTTTCGCGGTCAAGTATCGCGCCCTTGGCCAGCAGCCGTTTGTTGCTGCGCTCATCGTGTAAGTCGGCCAGCACTTCCTTGGCGCCGAGAATCGATTCCAGACGCTTCAACCGCTCGTCGGTCAGAATGCGAATCTCGTCTTCCAGGTTCTTTTCCAGCTTCGCGATCTGATCGGCTTCAATCAGCTTGGCGCGCTCGTCCTTTTCCTGTCCCTTGCGAGAAAAGATGCGGACATCGACAATGGTTCCTTCCACGCCCGGAGGGCAGGTGAGGGAAGCGTCACGAACATCGCCGGCCTTCTCGCCGAAAATGGCGCGCAACAGCTTCTCTTCCGGCGTCAGCTGCGTCTCGCCCTTGGGAGTTACTTTGCCGACCAGGATGTCGTTGTGCTTCACCTTCGCGCCGATGCGAATGATGCCGCTCTCGTCCAGGTCGCGCAGGGCCGTCTCGGAAACGTTGGGAATGTCCCGCGTGATCTCTTCCGGTCCCAGCTTGGTGTCGCGCGCTTCAATCTCGTACTCTTCAATGTGCAGCGAGGTGTAGTAGTCCTCCCGCACCAGCTTTTCGCTGATAAGGATCGCGTCCTCAAAGTTGAAGCCGCGCCACGACATGAAAGCCACCAGCACGTTGCGTCCCAACCCCAGCTCGCCCTGCTCCGTGCAGGGTCCGTCGGCGATCACCTGACCCTTCAGCACGCGGTCGCCCTGGCGGACGATCGGCTTCTGGTTGATGCAGGTGTTCTGGTTGGAGCGCTTGAACTTCACCAGTTGATAAATATCGGAACCCACCTCGCGCGATAACTGCGTCGGGTGATGCTCACCTTCCACGCGCACAATGATGCGCTCGGAATCGACGGAATCGATGATGCCATGGCGGCGTGCCAGGACCACAGCACCGGAATCGCGTGCCGTGACCCCTTCCATCCCGGTACCGACAAACGGCGCTTCCGAGATGAGTAGCGGCACCGACTGGCGCTGCATGTTCGCGCCCATCAATGCGCGGTTGGCATCATCATGCTCCAGGAAGGGAACCAGCGACGCGGCAACCGACACCAACTGCTTCGGGCTCACGTCCACGTAGGTCACTTCGCCGCGATTCACCAGGACGAAATTGCCCTGACGCCGCGCGGTGACCAGCTCCCGCTTGATGCTGCCGTTCTCATCCAGTTCCACGTTCGCCTGCGCGATCGTGTAGCGATCTTCTTCCCACGCCGACAGGTAGAAGCTGAACGGACCATATTCCATCGGCCGCTTCTTTTCTTTGATCAGCTGCTGGTTCTTCTTGATGGCGTCCGGCTTCTCCAGATGGTCGCCCACGCGCAGCCCACTATCGCCCGCATTGATGACCTGCACAAAGTCCAGCAACAGGCCATCGCGCACGCGGCGGTAGGGAGACTCGATAAACCCGTACTCATTGATCCGCGCAAAGCACGACAGGGAGGAAATTAATCCAATGTTCGGACCTTCCGGCGTTTCAATCGGACAGATGCGACCGTAGTGGGTCGGGTGAACGTCGCGCACTTCGAATCCGGCACGCTCGCGGCTCAGACCGCCCGGCCCGAGCGCGGACAAACGCCGCTTGTGGGTAATTTCCGACAGCGGATTGGTCTGGTCCATGAACTGCGACAGCTGCGAACTGCCGAAGAACTCGCGTATCGCGGCCATGACTGGCTTGGCGTTGATCAGGTCATGCGGCATCGCGGTCGACATGTCCGGATACACGCTCATCTTTTCCTTGATGGCGCGCTCCATGCGCACCAGGCCGATGCGGAACTGATTTTCCATCAGTTCACCCACGGCGCGTACGCGGCGATTGCCAAGATGATCGATGTCGTCGACATTGCCGATGTTCTTGCGCAGTTTCAGCAGGTAGCGAATGGTCGCGTAGAAGTCTTCCGGCGTCAGCGTGCGATGGTCGAGCGAAGTTGCATCCTGCTGGTCGTACAGTTTGATGTTGAACTTCAGCCGGCCCACGCGCGAGAAGTCGTACTTGCGCGGATCGAAGAACATGCCTTCAAACAGAGCGGTCGCTGTGTCGAGCGTCGGCGGATCGCCGGGACGCAGTTTGCGGTAAATCTCGATCAGCGCTTCTTCCGGCTTGTGTACCGTATCGCGCCGCAGAGTGTGCGAAATCACATTGCCCACATCGTCGCGTTCCGGCATGAAAATCTCGAGGGACGTGACGCCGCTCTCCAGCACCTGGGCCAGCTTTTCCTTGGTCAGCTCCTGGTTCGCTTCCAGCAGCAGATCGCCCGTGGTCGTATCGACCACGTCTGCTGCGGTCATGGCGCCATCCAGTTCGGCATCCTCGATCGCAACTTCGCTGATCTTGGCCGCGCGCAGCGCTTTCAAAATGCTGGCGGTAATCTTGCGGCCCGAATGGGCTATTTCCTCACCCTTCACCACCACGGCATGGGCGGGCTTCACGCCCAGCAGATGGGTCGCCTTGGCCTCGTCATGGCTCACGGCCCAATGCAGTTTCCCGTCCTTGAGCGTGATCGTGTCGATGGTATAGAAGCTCTTCAGAATCTCTTCGTCCGACTTCAAACCCAGAGCGCGCAGAAACACCGTCCCCAGGAACTTGCGCTTGCGATCGATGCGGACATAGAGCGTATTCTTCTGGTCGTACTCAAACTCCACCCACGAACCGCGGTAGGGAATGATCTTGCCCAGAAAATACGTGCGGTTGTTGGCCGTCTCGAAGAACACTCCCGGCGAGCGATGCAACTGGCTCACAATCACGCGTTCCGTTCCGTTCACCAGGAAGGTTCCGTTCTGCGTCATCAACGGAATATCGCCGAAAAAGACCTCCTGCTCCTTCATGTCGCGGATGGTCTTGACGCCCGTCTCCGGGTTTTTGTCGTAGATCTTCAGCCGGATCGTGACCTTCAGCGGCGCGGAATACGTCATGCTGCGCTCTTCGCACTCACTCTGGTCATACTTCAGCTGCAGGCCGACAGGATCGCCGCACTTGTTGCAGAAGTCCGGCGTGTTCTTGTTGTACGTCCCGCATTTCTGGCAGAGCACGTCGCCGGGATGGAATGGATCGGTGATCACCATCGCGCCGCAATGGATGCAAGTCGTGCGCAGATGGTGCAGTCCCTTCAGGTGTCCGCACTTGCATTCCCAGTTGCCGATCGAAAAATCGACAAACTCCAACTCCGACAGATTGCGGAAGTCGGTGATGGGAAACACGGAGGCAAACACAGACTGCAGTCCGAGATCATCCCGCTCGGTCGGCAGTTTATCCATCTGTAAGAATCGTTCGTACGAACGTCGCTGCACTTCAATGAGGTTCGGAATCTGGATTTCAGTGGGAATTTTGGAGAAATCGAGACGGCTGCGGATCGCGCGTTTCTCGTTTGGCATGCTTCACTCCTGGCTGATTTGCCTTGTGCGGACTACTCCCGGCGGCAACCCGGGAATTGGTTCGACGGCATTCTGGTTCCTTCACAGAAGACCCGTCGAGTCGACATGGTTGAGGTGCTACTTTTCAAGTTCGCCTGCTGCGATGGGGTCCTTCTTCTCGCACAAGACAGATCGTGAACCGGTCTTTCCTCATGCGGGGTCGAGGGACTCTTCTGCGATTTTGTCTGTTTCCCAGCCGGCAACGATTTGCTGCATTCTCGCTTTCAATCAAAGCGCGTGTCCTATCACGGCCCGTACTCTTCGGAGCTTCCGATGCCATCCTGCGATAGTTGTTCAAAAACAGAAAGCCGCCCGCAAGAGACAGTGAGTCCCGCGAGCGCCACAACCGGATTGTGCACTATTCGAATAGATGGGTTTTTGCTTCCGCCTGCGCTGGAGATCGCTCCCAAGCGCTGTTAGACCAATCGAAGTGAAGACAGGCTGCCAGATTACTGGCGGCAAGAACTTCACGAGCCATCGAGCCTGTGGGGCGAATGGCTTACTCTTGTTACTAGCATAGCGCAGATTCGCCCCACAGGCAAGGACAACTACTTTACATCAACCGCAGCCCCGGCGTCAGTAAATTTCTTCTTGATCGCCTCGGCTTCTTCTTTGCTGATGCCTTCCTTCACCGTCTTGGGAGCGCCATCCACCAGGTCCTTCGCTTCCTTCAGGCCCAGTGCCGTTACTTCCCGTACTACCTTGATGGTGTTGATCTTATTGGTGCCAGCATCCTTCAGGATGACGGCAAATTCCGTCTGCTCTTCCGCAGGTGCCGCAGCGGCCCCCGCGCCTCCGCCCGCTACCATCACCGGCGCGGCGGCTGCGGCCGAAACTCCCAGCCGCTCTTCAAGCTTCTTCACCAGAGCCGCCGCATCCAGCAGGGTCAGCCCGACAATTTGATCTTCAATCTGCTGCAAATCCGCCATGTCCATTCTCCATTGTGCTAAATTCGTGTGTACCGCTCAACCCTGTAATGCTCGCGGGACTTTTCGTTCCAATCCCGATTGCCGCCGCGGTGGTTTCCGTTGTGTCCAGACGACACCCCAACGCAATGCAGCAGATCCTAATCCAGTGTTACCAAGTAAGTTGGGTGCCCATCGTAGCGTAGCTAGCCCGCATTACAGTAACAAAGAAAATCCTTTGAAAACACGCCGTTCTTACGAGGCAGCCGCTTCCGAAAACTTCTTTTGCTCGACAGCCTGACCCAGCACCACGGCCAGATCGCGGCCGGTAGCGTTCAACACCGTCGCCAGCCTTTGCGCCGGCGAACTGATCAGGAACAGTAGCTTCGAGTACAGCTCTTCGCGTCCCGGCATCGCGGCCAACTGCTGAATCTCCGCGACCGACAGGACCTTGCCATCCACAATCGCCAGCTTGAAGGAAAACTCCGCGTTCTCCTTGACCCATGTGGTCAGCGCCTTCGCCAATGCCACTGGATCGCCGCTGCTGTAAGCTAGCGAAGAAACGCCCTTCAGTCCCTGCAGCGCCTGTTCCACGCCCGTTCCCTGGGAAGCGCGTGCCGCCAGTTTGTTCTTGACCACGCGATACTTGCCGCCTGCGTTCCGAACCACGGTGCGCAAGGCGAAATCCTGTGAAACCGTCAGCTTTTGAAAGGTTCCTACAATCGCAGTCGTCGCGCCTGTCAACTCCGCGGCCAGCTTTTCGACCTGTTCTGCCTTCTTGGCTCTCGTCAATGCCATTGCTTTAATCCCATCTGGTCGCGTCGAGCTTGTCCAGCTCCAGACGCCAACCCATTCTTCCGTGAACTCGTTGCCAACCAGTTTTTGATTCCAGATTTCAAACTCTACGACTGAGCCTTCCCAGCCGCGTCCACAACCGCCTGATCCAGCTGAATCCCAGGGCCCATCGTCGAGCTCAGCGTGATGCCCTTCACATACTTGCCCTTGGCGGCGGAAGGCTTGGCCTTCACCACGCTCGTAATCACGGTCGTCGCATTTTCGATCAGCTTTTCCGGCGTAAAGGAGAGTTTGCCGACCGGCACGTGGATCAGCGCTGTCTTGTCCGTGCGAAATTCAATCTTGCCGGCCTTGATCTCTTTCACCGCCGCCGCCACATCCGTGGTTACAGTACCGGTCTTCGGGTTGGGCATCAGCCCGCGTGGCCCAAGAATCTTGCCCAGTCTGCCAAGTGCCTTCATCATGTCCGGCGTGGCGATCAGGGCATCAAAGTCGGTCCAACTCTCTTTTTGAATTCGTTCCACCAGGTCGTCGCCGCCGACGAAGTCCGCACCCGCTGCTTCCGCCTCGCGCACCTTTTCGCCGGAAGCAATCACAGCCACGCGCTTGGTCTTGCCTAATCCATGGGGAAGCACCACTGTGCCGCGCACCATCTGGTCGGCATGCTTGGGATCGACACCCAACCGCAACGTGATCTCCACCGTCTCATCGAACTTTGCGTATTTGACCTTTTGCAGAAGCGGGACCGCTTCGGTCAAAGAATAGGGACGCACTTCCACAGCCGCGCGCGCCTTCTCTATATTCTTTCCAGACTTTTTCGACATATTTCCTCTGTCTCCCACCGCGCGGACCTATATGCAGCGCTGTTTCCCGCTGAACCGCCCCGTGTTGCTGGTATTCAACTGCTTGTTACGGCATTGCTCGGAGCGGCCGTCCGGCCGTGGTATGTGACGCGCACCACCTCAGCAAAGGATTGCTGTATGAACGCGTCTTCTCATTATGCGGCAATAAGGCCGGCAAATGCAAATTGCACTATTTATGCGACGACTTCAATGCCCATGGACCGCGCCGTGCCCTTGATCGAGCGAATCGCGGACTCGACCGATGCCGCGTTCAGGTCCGGCATCTTCTGCTTGGCAATCTCGGCCACCTGCTTCTCCGTCACCTTGCCAACCTTGTCCTTATTAGGCGTACCGGAGCCCTTGGCCACGCTGGCTGCCTTTTTGAGCAGCACCGCCGCGGGAGGCGTTTTGGTGACAAAGGTAAAGGTGCGGTCCGTGTAGACCGTGATGACGACCGGAATCACCAGACCCGCCATGTCGGGGGTCTGCGTGCGCGCGTTGAACTGCTTGCAGAACTCCATGATGTTGACCTGCGCCTGGCCCAAAGCTGGGCCGACCGGCGGCGCTGGAGTTGCCTTCGCGGCGACAATTTGCAGTTTCACCTGCGTCTGTACTTTCTTGACTGGAGGCATTTCCTGATCCCTTTCAAAATCGGCTTTTAGCTAAAAGCCGGGGTGCCCCACCCTTTGCAGTTTCACCGCAAAGGGTGGGACTGATAATGCAGAGTTGCTATAAGCGAATGGCTAAAACCGACGAACAAACATCTTTCTTACGCAATCTTTTCCACCTTGCTGAATTCCAACTCCACCGGCGTCGACCGCCCGAAGATGGTCACCATCACCTTCAACGTTTCGCGGTCTTCGTTCACTTCGTCCACAACCCCGTTAAAGTTGGCGAACGGTCCTTCGGTAATCTTCACCGACTCGTTCTTTTCAAACTTCACCTTCATCCGCGGCTTGTCTTTCGACACATCCGACCGGAAGATAATCGAGCTGATTTCTTCCTCGCTCAGCGCCACCGGCTTTTCGCCCGTTCCCAGAAATCCCGTCACACGCGGTGTGTTCTTCACCAGGTGCCAGATTTCGTTATCGAGATCCATCTCGATCAGCACATATCCTGGCAAGAAAACCCGCTCGATGGTGTACTTCTTGCCGTTGCGAATCTCTGTCACCGGCTCCGTCGGGACCATAATGCGCCCGATGCGATCATGCAGCCCGTAGGCCTGCACGCGGCTCTCGATCGATTCGCGCACCTTGCGCTCAAACCCGGAGTACGCATGAATGATGTACCACCGAAAACGTTCGTTGACGGGAGGTGCCAGCTCGGGCGGCGTCTCAGCGGACGCCGGTTGCGCTTCGATTTTCGCTTCTTCTGCCATCCATCTCACCTTCCCGGCGTCACGTCCCGGGGCAAACTTTTCTAGTGTGTCAGCCACGCCAGCAGGTTTTGCATGATCTTGCCCACCGCCGCATCGACCACGTAAAAATATGCGGCAAACAGAAACACCGTAATGATGACCGCCGTTGTCGTCGACTGAACTTCCTTGCGCGACGGCGTCACCACCTTGTGCAGTTCGCTGCGAACTTCCTTCAGGAAGGTCAGGAACCGCTCCGGTTGCTGACGCCACTGGGGCGTTGTCTGGGTTTCGGTGACTGCAATTGCCTTTGCCATAGCTGTTTCCTTCTTGAAATCCACTTGCATTCCGCGCGATGCCGGAATCGCGATTGCATTGCCGGCCCAACAGAGCTGGCAGGGGCGGAGGGATTCGAACCCCCAAGTCCGGTTTTGGAGACCAGCAGTTTAACCGTTGAGCTTACGCCCCTACATCGTTGAAACGCCGCGCCTACTTGGTTTCTTTGTGCGCCGTATGCTTGCGGCAACGATTGCAGAACTTGGAAAACTCCAGCCGCGCTGTCGTCTTCTTCTTGTTCTTCGTCGTCGAATAGTTCCGCTCTTTACAGTCTGGACATTGCAATGTGATAATTTCGCGCATCTATTTATCCTATCCGATTTTGGCCGCATTTGCTTGCCAGCCGCTTCCGATCCATCTCATGCAACTGCGGGTGTCCCACGTCTCGCTTCTGAGACGTGGGTTTGTCCCCTGTTACTTCAAAATCTCAGCAATAGCGCCGGCGCCGACCGTGCGTCCGCCTTCGCGAATCGCAAACCGCAAGCCCTTCTCCATCGCCACTGGAGTAATCAGCTCAATCTCCAGGCTGACATTGTCCCCCGGCATCACCATCTCCGTGCCTTCCGGCA
>JAJYSV010000013.1 GCA_021793405.1 Acidobacteriota bacterium | reverse complement strand
TCCAGCAGCGCATAGTCGTCGATGAGGTCGAAGTTATATCCCGCGGCCATCAGGCGCGTGTCGAGTTTGAGTTCGCGCTGTGGCGGCTCTTTTTTCGCTGAGTAGGGAAACGGACCGCGATAGATCGCGACTGGAACCACCGTCGTGCCGGTCTGCGATAAATACTGTAGCCGCGTCATGTACTCATTCAAGCGGCCAAGATACGGCCAAAAGGTATTGTGCTGGTTCATGTCGGAGGAATACGCCCCTTCCGTTGCAAACGGGTGCCAGCCCGGTTCAGGGCGGTCCATGTATTCGTAGGGGTAGCCGTGGTAGATAATTTCGTTGATGCCAGCTGTGAGCAGTTCGTCGGCGTAGCGCTTGATCTTCTCAGGCGTGGTTTGATAGGCCTTACCCTGCCAGACAAAGCTTTCGCTGGATACGATTTTTCGTCCGTAGAGGTCCCCGGCTGAGGAGGACATTTTCAGGAAATCGTAGCGGCCATCGTCGTAGAGGTCCTCGGTTTCTGGAATGCTGGCCGCTCCATACACCCGCAGCCAGTCAGTGGGAGAGCCATGCGCCTGGATGCGTGACAGCAAGTTGTTCTTCGCGGCCCACTGGATAAACGGCGAGTAGAAATTGTCGATCATCACGTCGGAAACCGTCTGCCAATAGTCCTGCCGCACCCGGTCGCCAATTTCGGCGATGTTATACATAGGCGCTTCCGTAACTCCAGCGCCGCCGCTCTCGATTTTCAGAATCGGCAGATAGGGAGTCAGGTCGTAGCCGCGCCGCTTGCGAAACTCTTCAAGAAAGTTGTCGCTCCAGAACAGGTAGGCACTTACCTCCAGGCTGTCGCAGAAAATTGCCCGCAGGCCATGGCCGAAGTACTGGCCGTCATACTGCCGGGCCGTGCCCCCTACCCGTTGGGCATACACATCGAATGCGTGCTTGTTCATGTGGTCCAGAACAAGCTGGGGCCCGGATCCGGTACCGCCTGTGACTCTCTGCCCGGTCGGCATTTCTTTAAAAACAAATACTTGCCATGTGCCCTTTGGAACGTTCCAGTCCAGTATGCCGTCAGGTAGCATGTGGTTAGTCAGCACGACTGGGGTACCGGGATCAAGCTGGCCTGTGTTTTTGACTTCCGGTAGCTGACCCCGGTGCTGGTTTGGAAAATACTGTACGGCATCTCCGCGAACGGCGACCACGGCCACCAGCTTTTCTCTTTGTTTGAAGCGTTCCAGCCAGCCCGGTGGCAGGTTTGCATCCTTGGTGATGCGCGCGTCCATCTGGGGCATCAGTATCTTTTCGTGAAAGTGGACGGGACCGCGAATGATCTGGTGAGCAGACTGTAATTCCACCGAGGCCAGTTCCGGGGTAACAATTCCCGCCCCGCCGAAAGGCCAGCCGGAGCCGAAGGTGTAGTCCATCCACATTCCTCGCGTCCTGGCCTCTTCGAGTGCCGCTTGCATATGCGAGAAGAACGTCGGCGTCAGGTAATCATTGACCCGTTTTCGCGCTTCGTCCGACATGTTTGGATCAAGCCCGATTGCGAAAGGCTGAATTTCAGCGCCGCCAAAATTGGCCTGATCGAGAAGTCGCACCTCCCGGCGCAACTCGACGTCGGTCACGTCCCCGCCAGGCCACCACCAGCGCACCATGGGCCGGTAGGCCTTGGGAGGATTCTGGAACTGCTGGGCTATGGAGGCAACATTCTGTGCTGCCAATGGTGCGCAGGCCACCACGCAAAGCGCGCCAAGAACTGCAAATCTCATACACTGGCTCCGTTTCGGAATCTGATTGCATAACTCCTGAGACAAGAGAATGATCTTAGCTCCGAGTCTTGAAAACACATGCATCGGAGGGCAAACGCCTAGAAAAAGAGGCGGCTTGGATGACGGTACCAATTGTGGCACCACAAGCAGCGATGTTTTCGACTCCCACTTCGGCCTAACTGCATAACGTCATACACAACACACGAACGGACAATTAGGCGGCAAGAGTAAAATCGCGGATGTAAGTAATTGCGGAAATCGCAAATGCTATACTGGGCGGTCGTGAGCGTTCCCGCGAAGGAGTATCTTCCTTTAGCCCTCCGGTTATGCGCGCTTCTCACCAAGACAATGCTTGATACAAACTAGAAACCGTGGCGAGCACTGTGAGATACTGCGTCATTTCACACACACCCAGCAATCGTTGAACCTAGGTGAAGTTTCGAAACGGACCGGGTTTGAGCGCACTATTACGTTTCGACTCTTGCGAACTCAAGAGGAAGAGAACCTGTTGCGCCGGCCTGATGGACGACGTTATTTTTCTAATGTCCATATCCTTAACACAGTAGCGCTTTCGCACTGGCTATGCATCCTCTTTTTCAAAGGCCGTTTCACAAGGGCTCCATTGGTCAGCTACGCGCGAGATTCCGCACCCAAGCGCCATCTTCTCTGGAGTGGACAATTATCGTGTCGGCCAGATCGCTGGCAAGGCCCCGGTGAAAGCTGCCTAAGAGCATTGGCATGGCGAAATCGATGATTTATTAATGTAGAGCCACGCCTTGTTCACCGATTGTTTATGATTTGCGATATGCGCAAACCCTGTCACCGGTGCTTTTGTGATTGATCCGCTAGCGACACCTGCGATTGACTACCTAACGGAACCAATCTAATCTGCACAGCGGGAGACCCCGGAAAAATGAAGATCACAAAAATAAAACTCTACAGAATACGCTCAGGCAATCTGGGGGAAAAAGGCGCCCGCTTTGGCGAGTCTCAGTATTGGGGAGGCGGCTGGCAAACAGGCTCGCACATCGCAAACCCGATGTCTGTCTATCCAAAATATGCGCAAGTGCGCACGCTATGGATGGGACCGGGGCAAGATCCCTACGCCATCGAAATCTTTACCGATGAAGGAGTGACTGGCTGCGCGGTCAACTATGGTGGTGGCTATTTCTCCTGTGCAGTAATTGAACAGCATTTCAGCCGGTTTCTGATTGGACAAGATCCGTTCAATATAGAAATGCTTTGGGACCAGATGTATCGCTCCACCATGCCATACGGGCTTGGCGGGGTGACGGCAATGGCGATGAGCGGTGTAGACCTGGCGCTGTGGGACCTGATGGGCAAGGCGCTGGGCCAGCCCGTGTATCGATTGCTGGGCGGCCAGACCAAAGAGACCATCCCCTGCTACGCGACCACCCATCCCGACCTGGTCTCGCACTGGAAAGGCAGCGGATTTTTAGGGGTGAAAATCGCCGCGCCCTGGGGCGTGGCGGACGGTCGCACCGGGCTGATCAAGATGCAGAAATGCCTGGAAGACTGCCGCAGCGCACTCGGCGAGGAAATGGAACTGATGGTGGACTGCTACCTCTCTTGGGATATTGAATTCACTTCCCGGATGGCGGAGCGGGTGCGCGATTGCGATGTCAAGTGGTTTGAAGATCCGCTGCAAAATGGCTGGGCTGAACACATGAATGCGGAGTTGCGCGGACGCATCAATCCCATACAGATCGCCATTGGGAATCTGGAGTTTGACGTGAAGGCCTTCGCCGCTATCCTCGCTGCGCGTGCGTGCGACGTCATTCAGCCAGAGATGCAGTGGTGCGGCGGACTTACCGCAGTCCGGCGGATCGCAGCCATGGCTAAACCTTATGATGTGCCAGTCATTCCGCATGGCTCAGGCGTATACAACTATCACTTCGTGCAGTCCAACCTGAACTCCCCGTTCGCTGAATATCTATCCGTAGGAGATGGAACGGGGGTGCGTCCTATCTTCGAAGCGATTGTGGGGGAACCCCTCCCGGTCAACGGACACGTCACGCTCGGCACAGATCCGGGGTTCGGCGTGGAACTCAATCGCGACCTGTTGGAACCTATTGACTTCTAGACAAAGAGGAGCGCCTTGTGCAAGACAAGATCAAATGCGGAGTCATCGGCGCAGGATGGTGGGCAACGTTTGCCCACATTCCTGCACTGCTGGGGCATCCCAATGCCGAGCTTATCGCCGTCCAGAAACGCAACCGACAGGAGGCGCAGAAGGTTGCTGACGACTTTGGCATCCCTGTCGCTTGCACCACGGCCAGAGAACTGCTCGCCATCGAAGATATTCAGGCAATAGTAGTCAGCAGTAGCCCGAATCTTCATTACGAGCAAGCATCTGCGGCCTTGGCGTTGGGGAAACATGTGCTGATCGAAAAGCCCATGACCCTGACTGCCGCCGAAGCCGTGGAACTGGTGGCGATGGCACGGGAGCACGGCACCCAGTTTCTTATCAGTTGTCCCTGGCATTACACGGCGCATGCCAAAGAGGCGCAGCGTCTGGTACGTAATGGAGATCTGGGTGAAGTGCGTATGATCAGCGTGTTGATGACCAATCCCATCAGCCATCTACTTCGCGGTGACAGCACGCAGCCTACCCACGGTACGCCGTACATGCATCCGCGGGAAGGCACGTATAGCGACCCTAAGGTCGCCGGTGGCGGCCAAATTTATGCGCAGGTCTGTCATGTGGCGGCCTATCTCACCTTCCTCACAGGCGCATGGCCCACAGAGGTCTTCGCGCGCTTTCATAATGACGGCCAAGCTCTCGACATCTACGACACACTCAACCTGCAAATGGACGACAGCTCGATTGTGACCATCGCCAGCACCGGCGCAACCAGCATTGGACGCAGAGATTTCGAGCTGCGTGTCTTCGGTACCAAAGGCATGCTGTTTCTGGATTTGTGGCACGGAAAAATGGAATTCGTGCCTTTGATCGGGGAGCCACGCTCTTTTCCAGATTTGCCAGAAGACGCAATCTATCCTCACCAGGCTCCGGCCTTGAATCTGATTGATTCCATCCTGGACCCGCGCCGCAACCAGTCGCCAGCAACGCTAGGGGTAGCTGCGATGGACGTAATTGAGGCTGCATGCCGCTCGGCAAAATCCGGCAGCAATGTCCGTGTCTCCTCGCTGATGGAGCAACCTGCATGAGCATGGTCTCGCTGCGGGGGATCACCTGGAACCACAGCAGGGCATTGCCACCGCTGGTGGCCACTGCGCAACGGTTTGAAGAACAGCATCCCGGAGTGCGGATTCAATGGGAGAAGCGAAGCTTACACGAATTCGGGCATGCGGATCTTGCCACTCTTGCCCACAATTTCGATCTGCTTGTCATCGACCACCCGATGGTGGGTGAAGCAGACGCAACGGGCGTATTGATCGACCTGTTCCCGCGGCTCATCGGTAACGAGATCGAGGACCTCAGAGCCGACTCGTTGGGTCCATGTTTTTCAAGTTATGTATATCAGGGGAGGCTTTATGCGCTTCCGATCGATGCAGCCGCGCCCGCCGCAAGCCTTCGCCCTGACTTACTCGACCAACTCGGTCTGAAAGAACCCCAAAACTGGGATGATGTGATGGACTTGGCACGGCTAGGTTGGGTAAGGATGCCAGGCTTTCCCGCAGATCTCTTCCTGAACTTTATGGGACTGTGCGTTTCCCGAGGAAGCTCCGTGGCCGCCAGTCCGGAACAGCTTGTCGACCATGAGATCGGCGCTCGCTGTCTGGAAGATCTTTGTGAACTTGCAGCTCTGATGCCGGACGAGATATACGGCATGAATCCAATTGCCCTGTATGAACGAATGACGGATGGGGATAGCATCGCCTACTGCCCATTCGCCTATACCTACAGCAATTACTCGCGCGATGGTTTTGGGGCAAAGCGCTTGCGCTTCTCCGACCCGGTCGCCCTGGACGGAACTATACAAATGCGTACGGTATTGGGCGGGACTGGGCTTGCGATTTCCGCTGGCTGCAAGGACATCCCTCTTGCTCTTCAATACAGCCTGTTCGTCGCCGGCCGCACTTGCCAGCGCACACTCTATGGTATGTGCGGCGGTCAGCCGGCACGGCGCAGTGCTTGGCGCGACACCCTGCTCAATCAAATCACCGATGGTTTCTTTTCCCGCACAGTCGCCAGCATCGAAAAAGCTTATGTTCGTCCGCGATACCGCGGCTATATTGGCTTGCAGGAGCGTGCAGGGGTACCCATCATTGAATACTGCAAGCATCGCGGCAACGCACAGCGGGTGCTCGAACAAATGGACACGCTGTATCGCGCAAGCTTGGAGAGAGAGGCACATCATGCTTAAATTCTCCTGCGCAGACTACACCTTCCCTGTGTTGGGAAGGCTCGAAGCGCTGCGTCTGGTCAAGCTGCTCGGTTTTCACCACGTGGACGTTGGCCTGTTTGAGCGCAGTTCTCACTTCTCGCCGACAGAGTTGTCCGCTTCACCCCGCAGCTACACCGCGCAAATCCTGCATGATTTGAAAGCAGCGGACCTAAGCGTTTCCGATGTATTTGTCCAGATTGGAGTCGATCCCGCCGAGCATGCCGCCAACGACCCCAGTCCCTTTGTACGTAGCAAGAGCCGCGATGTGTTCACTCGCGCACTTGAGTTTTGTGTCGCGCTCGGTTGTAGCCATCTTACGGGCCTACCAGGGGTGTTCCACCCGGCGGTCTCGCGTGACCGCGATTGGAAACTTGCAGCCGAAGAGGCCGCTCGACGCATAACCGAGTGTGCTAGTGCCGGGGTACAGTACGCAATTGAGCCTCACGTCGACTCCATCTGCGCGGATGTAGCGAGCGCACGCTCATTCGTGGATGCGGCCGAGGGGCTGACGCTGACGCTTGATTATGGGCACTTCATCATGGTCGGCGAAACCTCTGCGCGTGTGCATGACCTGTTGCCGTTTGCTTCTCATGTTCATGTGCGCGGCGGAGCCATTGGCAGGCTGCAAACCTCAGTGCAGGAAAATGCGATTGATTTTTCCGGAATGATATCTGGGCTGAAACGGCTTGGTTACACGGGCTTCCTCGCCTTGGAATACGTGTGGGTGGACTGGAAGGGCTGCAACCGCACGGACAACGTCTCGGAAACCCTTCTTCTTCGGCGCGAGTTGGAGTCGACCGATTCCATGACAACAAAAAAAGAATGAACCAGATTCAAACTGAACCCGACAAACATTTGCTGTCAACAGTGCGGCAAATCGCATAGGAGATGTAATCGCACGAAGGCTGGCGCACGCCGGAGCGCGAGTCGTCTCCACAGGCATCGATGAGCAAGCCGCAGTGGCTATGGCGGATCTAGCGGGGAATACACCTTCCAGTTGGGCGGTAAGGAAAACGCGTGAGCTTTTTTTCTTGACAGTACAAAGGCGATAAGCTTAAGCTTCCTTTCGTTTCATACAATATTTCCCTTTTGGAATTATGCGGGTGCAGGTTGCCGACAATTCATCTGCAGGGAAAATTCATGGCATGGCAGTCAGAGAGGCTAGCATGAATACAACACTCGTAGGAATCAATTCGGAGATCACATCAGAAGATGAGCGAAGGCGGAAACACATCGCGAGAAAAACGTCCAAATCCATAACGAATTCGGTTCGATTGGCTGTGGTGTTGTTCCTCCTGACCGTCCCAGTTCTTGCTCAGTTGAGCAGTACAGGGACAATCCGCGGAACCGTGAAGGATTCATCGGGCGCAATTGTCGTGGACGCTACGATCTCTGTACAAAATGAAGGAACTAACTTTGCGATCACCAGCGCAAGCTCAAGTGACGGAGCCTTTGTCGTTCCTGGCTTGCAACCTGGTTTCTATACGGTGTCAGTCCAAAAACAAGGCTTCAAAGCGTACTCAATTACGCATGTCGAAGTCCATCCGGCGCTGGTTGCCGATGTGGCCGCCACACTGGCAGTAGGGGCAATCTCCTCGAAAATCACAGTCTCTGCGAGCAGCGCACAAATTCAGACCTCCACACCTGAAATCTCTAGTGAATTGTCAGAACATCAGTTGGCAACGTTACCCATGAATGGACGAAACTATCAAACACTTTCAGCTCTTATGCCGGGCGCAGTCAACACGTCGCCGGACACACAAATGGGGCAAGGAGGGTTCAGTACCAGCAATGTAATGTCTGTCAACGGCATGGGGCCGACCGGAACTTTTTACACTGTGGATGGCATCTGGAATGAGAACACTGGCAACATGGCTCAGGCTTCGGTTACGCCAAATCCAAATTCGATACAGGAAGTGCGCCTATTACAGAACAACTACAGTGCTGAATACAATCTGATGGGCGCGAATGTCGTCGTCGTCCAGACTCGCAGTGGTGGAAGCGAATTTCATGGGTCCGCCTATGAGTTCTTCCGCAACGATGCCCTAAATACCAGAAATTACTTCAGCAAAACCGTACCGACTCTCAGGGAAAACATCTACGGGTATACGCTAAGTGGCCCTTTCTTTATTCCCCATTTCTACAACACAAACAGAAAGAAGACATTCTTCTTTTGGAGCCAACAGTGGAGTCCGGTTCACATCGGTTCCGTTATCCGTGGCGCATCTCCGACTACTCAGGAGCGTGACGGGAACTTCAGCTCAACCTCAACGCCCATCATCGATCCAGCCACTCATCTTCCCTTCCCTGGCAATATCATCCCTTCAAGCAGGTTGGTCCCGCAGGCTGTTACGCTCATGAATGCCATGGCTCCACTTCCAAACAACCTCGCAGGTGGATTCGACAATTATCTGAATACCGTTCCGCAAATCAATGCCCAGCGCAACGATCAGATAAAAGTAGACCAATATTTTACCCAGAAGTATCGACTAACAGCGGAATATATTGGAGAACACGCGAATACCCTCTACTCAGATAACGCCTATCTCGGTCCTCCATTCAGCACGAGCAGAGAGAACGTAAAATGGCCCGATTATCTTACTCAGGTTGCGTTCACGGCTACCCTCTCACCCAACATGATCAATAACACTAGCGTCGCAATGAACCATCGTGTAGTCAGCCTCACACAAGAGGGCATTTCATTATTGAGTCAATTGCCAGGCTATTCTCAAACTGTCCCTTATACGACCGGGCTCGGGACCGATCGCCTTCCAGAAATAAATTTTTCCGGTGGCTGGGCCCCCTTTGGCGCCGCCACCGGCCTGCCACTCATCGGTAATAGCAATCTGGATTTAACGATTTCCGATGACTGGAGTTGGCTGCACGGGAAACATTACTTGCAGCTTGGTTTCAGCTACTACTACGGCCTGAAGCGGCAGACGGATGCATCAGCCAGCAATGGTCTGTGGACTTTCACCGGAGCCACTACCGGCAATCCAATTGCCGACTATCTTCTGGGATATGCGGCGACGCTCACACAAGCGAATACGGAAACCAGACCATACATGTATTATCCTATTGTTTCTCCATGGGTACAGGATACCTGGAAGTTGACCCCGCGACTGACCCTATCGGGCGGTTTCCGATTCCTTTGGGAGCCGCTTCCGCATACGCTCCGAAACACTGAGACCATCTTTGATCCAGCGACTTACTCCTTGGACCAGGCTCCAATCGTAAACCCGAATGGTACGATTACACCGACAGCGAATTACAGCCCAACCAACGGTCTGATCTTTAACGGGGTCAATGGAGTCCCGTTGAATTTTTCCAGCGTCCATGCAAACTTTTGGGCCCCCACGATCGGCTTTGCATACGATGTTTTCGGCGATGGCACGACCTCGATACGAGGCGGATACGGAATCGCATACACTCGAGTCCCGACTGGGTATGACTGCAGCTATACCTGCTCGAATAATCCACCGTTCGTGCAAAGCCTTACCTTAATCAATCCATCCTTCCCGAATGCAGTTGGTGCTCAAGTAAAGCCTGCTGGAGCCTCGCCATTGGTAAGTCAAGCTCTCGCCCTACAGCCCGCGCAAATCCAGAGTTACAGCCTGAGCGTGCAGCGTCAGTTAGCAAATAACTGGGTCTTGTCAGTAGCGGGAGCTGGAAATATTGCCCGTCACCTTTCTGCGAACCTGAATTACAATCAGCCACTCCCTGATGGCTCCTACGACTATAACCCAATCATTAACAGCGGTACTGTGTTTCCATACGTTTATGGGCCATACCAGGGCTATGGCGCGATTACAACTAGAACCTCGGAAGGAGTTGGCTATTGGGATGCTCTTGAGGCCAGTCTGACCCACAGGGCGGGTAATAATCTGTACTTGAGCGCAGCGTATACCTGGCAGCACGATCTCGCCGACGTGGATGGGACCGGCATTTTTGGAGGGAGTGCTGTGGTACAAAACTCCTATAACATGTCACGCAACTACGGGAACTCACTGCTCAACACTCCACAAGTATTCTCATTGAGTGCGATATGGACTTTGCCAGGACTCCATAGCGCTTCCACAATTGAGCAACTTATCTTGGGAGGTTGGCAGTATTCGGATATCACTACCGTACAAAGTGGATCATCGCTGGATCCAGGACTGAGCGTAGCTGACCAAGGACTGGCAACTCGACCGAATGTGACAGGTTTGCCAATCAAAGGGCCGAAGAAGGTAGCTGAATGGTTCAATACGGCGGCGTTTTCCGCACCTGCGGCTGGCTATTTTGGCAATGCATCCGTCGGCTCCATCCTTGGTCCCGGCACTATCGACTTCGATATGGCGCTGTATAAAACATTTCATATCACACAGCAACACAGCATTCAATTTAGAGGAGAGCTATTCAATATATTTAACCATACAAATTTCGCGACTGTGTCGACTAACTTCGGCTCAGGCACCTACGGTCAGGTAATCAGCGCTGCTGATCCGCGGATTGCTGAATTTTCCTTGCAATATCAATTCTAGGACAGGAGCAAGCACTTATGGATCGGCGCAAATTCATGAAGGGGGCAGCCGGGGCATTCGCGAGCGTGGGATTGCCGCATAGCATTGCTGAGACACGAACGGACGCGAAGCGTCCGCCCAATGTCATATTTATTCTTCCCGACGAATGGAGGGGGCAAGCGCTCGGGTGCATGGGCAATCCCGATGTTCAGACTCCCCATCTGGATCGACTGGCCTCGGAAGGTATTCTGATGCGGAACACGCTTGCCAACACCCCGGTATGCTGCCCGGCACGGTCTGTGATGCTGACCGGCACGTACACCAGCCGGACGGGGATGGTTGCCAACGATCTACGCCTGGATGAATCCAAGATTACAATGGGCGACTTGTTTTCTCAGGCCGGGTACCGAACCGGATACGTGGGGAAATGGCATCTGGACGGAGGCCCACGTTTTCCCGGATATGTTCCGCCAGGGCGCAGGCGTCACGGGTTCCAGCACTGGGCGGCGAACGAATGTAATCACAACTACTTTTACAACTGGTACTTCCGCGATGAGAATGTGCCGATTGTGACCGAGCAATACGAGCCGGAGTTCTGGACGCAGCTGGCGATTGAGTTTCTCTACGAGTCGCAGGACCGACCGTTTTTCCTGATGCTCGCCATAGGCGCTCCGCATGACCCGTACATCGCGCCGCAGAAGTACCTCGACCTCTACGATCCTAAGAATCTGACCATGGAGCCGAACTGGGTTGAGGGTGTGCGAGGCGCAGGTCGCAAGGAGATTGCCGCCTATTATGCGGCGATCACAGCGATCGACGACCAGGTGGGTCTGGTGCAGCGCACTTTACACGAGCTTGGACTGGAAGAGAACACGATCGTGCTGTTCTCTTCCGACCACGGCAACATGCTTGGATCACAGGGGAAAATCTTAAAGCGAAAGCCATGGGAGGAATCGATCCGTGTGCCTGGGATTATGCGTTGCCCGGGCCTGATCCCGTCTGGGCGCAAGACCGACGCCCTTATTTCGCATGTCGATTTCGCTCCCACCTTGCTATCACTGTGCGGGCTTCCTGTTCCAACGGACATGCAGGGAACGGATCAATCCGAAATCGTTACTGGAAAGAGAGAGAAGGGCTCCGATGCGGCGTTTTTCCAGATATTCGGCCCTTACCATGCCGGAGGCGTGGAGCATGCGTGGCGCGGCATCCGGACGGAGCGGTACATGTATGCGAGATGGGAATCAGGCCCTTGGCTCCTCTACGACCTTGAAAAGGACCCTTACGAGATGAACAATCTTGTGGAGGATGCATCGGCAAAGACGGTTCGGGACGAGTTAGACCAGAGGTTACTGACGTGGATGGCGCGCGAGGGGGATTCGTGGAGCCTGGATTGGACGGCTCCGGTGGAGGACGGCGGCAGGCTCTTCGACTACAGGACGTTCCGCACGGTGCCGGAATATCTGACGTGGGCATCAAAGCATCCGAATCTCGCCCCTCCGGTGGGTAGGAACTGATCGATGATGTGTCCGCCTCTCTTTTGAGCGTCACTTGAGGAGCGTTTAGCATCTCGCGATGTAAGGACCAATGCGTGGGCTTGACTTCTTGCAAGAGGAGCTGGCTTGTTCGCACAATCCAGACAGGGCGATGGCGAAGGATATGATCGGGACCGACAAGGATTTCCTCGTAGCATGCTTGGATCAGGAATCGCTGCACCTTTCCGCTCCGCATAACCTCGGCGGGAGCCCATCGCCCCGCTCAACCTGGACCCGAACCCTCGACCGCCAAGATAGCAATGCATAACTGCCCAACACTTCGTGGGAGGTTTGACATGTCCAAATACACACGCCGTATATTTCTCCAAGGTCTTGCGAAAGCTGCCGCTTTTGGAAAAATGCTTCATATATCAGGCGATTGGCTGCTGGCGGCAACTGGATCAGCCTCATCAGACAGTTTGGCAGAACCTGGAGCCGAAACTTTACAGTCTCTTACATACGGTTGGCTTAATCCCACCCGCAGTTATCGGCCCCATACTCGCTGGTGGTGGCCTGGAAATGCGGTTACGGAGGATGGAATCACCTGGCAATTAGAGCAGATGCACCAGCAGGGAATGGGTGGAGTTGAGATCATGACCCCTTGGGGGATGTACGCCCAAGGCAATATCGACTATCTCTCCCGAGAGTTCCTCGATATGGTGAATCATGCAATCCGGGAAGCCGGGAAAAGAGACATGGACGTGGCGATTACCTTCTGCCCCGGATGGAAATTCGGTGGTTTCTGGGTGCCTTCAACACAACGCAGCAAGGTATTGACGCACGCATGGGAAGATGTACGCGGTCCATATAGCTACCATAAGGAACTGCCCGCATATAAGCCTCCTTTGAAAGGTCACTTCGATATAGATCCAACTTTTCACTCAGATGCTCCAGATGAAAATCAAATTGTTGCAGTGGTTGCGGCGAGGATCATAGATGAGCAACTCGATCCCGATTCTTTGACGGATCTGACAAGCGAAGCGTACGACAACAAGCTGCAATGGAAGATCCCTGAAGGAAACTGGAGAATCATGGCATTTCGCTTGAAGTATACCGGCGAGCAGTGTGCTACAACCCAGAATTTTTCCAGGCAACAATGGGTTGTAGATCATTTCAGCGTAGATGCGATGAGAGACTACTGCGACTATCTGGGAGGGGCACTTTATCACTCTTCAGGCTTTGAGTTCGGCAGAACTGTAGATACTTTATTTTGCGACAGCTTTGAAATTATGGTGATCCCGGGGACCATACACTGGAGCAATGCTGCACTCAATGACTTCTTAGTATACAAGAGCTACGACCTGAAGCGGTATTTACCAGGAATTTGGTGGGACATTGGAGAACTCACTCCAAAGGTACGCTACGATGTAAATGACTTTTTGGGATGGCTTGGACTACAAGCAACTTTCAGGACTTTTATTGATTGGTGTAACTCGCATAGCATCCAGGCTAGGATTCAGCCATATTATCGATTTACGGAAGAGCTTATCCAGGGGGCGGGGATGACTCCACGCCCTGAAATGGAAGTAACGACGTCTCGCTTTGCGGTAGTAACAGATCCCCGCAAGGCGGTTGCCGCTGGAGGTCATCTCTATGGTCGCAGAATTATCTCTGCAGAAGCTTATACGTTCCTCCACCCGCAACGTTACCGCACTACCTTAGAGGAGATGAAGATTGCAACTGACGCGTTTCTCCGTGATGGAGTAACCCAGTTCTACAATCATGGATACCTTTACTCTCCAGAGATGCATGTGGCGCCATCCAGAGACGTTCCATGGGCCAACCGGATCAGTCATTGGAACACGTGGTGGAAGTATTATCATTGCTTGTCCGAGTATATAGCTCGGTGCTGTTTTCTATTACGCCAAGGCGAGTTTGCAGCAGACGTTCTTGTCTATTCTCCGCAGTCAACCGTGTGGACCGAAAAGGTACTGTTTAATAATGAGCGCAGAGTGATGCCCTACGGGGATGTAGGACAGATCCTAGTTACAAACGGATACGACTTTGATCCTGTAAATGACGATGTTCTGCAGAACCACGCTGTGATTGCTGACTCGCAAATCAAGATCCGAGACCTCAGCTATCGTTTTCTTGTTTTGCCACGCACAACATCCGTGCCGGTGGCAACTATGGAAATTATACGGCAGTTTGCGCTCGAGGGCGGCTTTGTGATTGCGCTAGACGAGTTACCGTCCACATCCGTCGGGCTGACCAACTGCATTGAACACGACGCCAGGGTCAAACTGATCGTGAGTGAACTGTTCGGGCCGGACGGTAGTGGAAAAGTTCATCCGCGGGGTGGCCAGACATACTATATTGCTAACTATAAGATTCCGGATTACGAAACTACCGAGCGTCTTTTCGATCCAACCAGTCAAAAACAGCAGTCATCACCTCCATCAACCTCATCGCAGCAGGCGCTGATAATTGCACTAAAAGATCATCTAGATCCAGATTTTGCATTTTCGGGGAATCAACCGAGCAATGGGCTTACATTCCTACATCGTCGGCTGGGACTCGATGACATCTACTTTGTTACTAACTTACAGTCGGACGCGAGCCGTGCGATCATCACGTTCCGAGTTCCCGGAAAAATCCCCGAGCGTTGGGATCCGATGACAGGCAAGATTGACCCTGTTGTTATTTATACAACTAGCGCGAAGGGCGTAGAGATTCCAATCGATTTGCCTCCTTATGCCTCAACGTTCTTTTTATTTAGATCGAGGCCTCCGCAGGCTCACCTGAGTGAGGCAAGTCTGGAGGAGGTAAGGGGCCTGTCGGACCAGCAGGTTGAAGGTATTGCAAGCCGTAATGGCGAGGTTCGGATAACGGTTGTTGAAAACGGCCATAGCAAGACAGCAAGCACTACGGTGTCGGGGATACCTGAACCGTACGTGATAGGTGGCACTTGGAATGTGATCCTCGAAGGGTATCGATTTGAGAAGGTGGTGCAACAGCTTACGCGGTTGAACTCGTGGACGGACAGCCCATTGACAAAGCATTTTTCGGGAACGGGACGCTATACGCTAGATTTCGAGATTCCGAGTGCGTACATCGGCCAAGATTTAGAGGTAATACTGGATCTTGGAAAAGTTTGTGAGATAGCGGAGGTGGTTCTGAATGACAGGGCTGTTGGAGTGGCTTGGATGCAACCCTACAGACTGGATATAACCGGGATGCTGAAGAATGGAATGAATCGTATTGAGATCTTAGTTACAAACACACTGATCAATTATGTTTCCGGTTTAGATTCTCTTCCAGAGGTGCCGGATGACTTAATTCCGCATTATGGCGAGACTACCTACATTTATAGTGAAGGTGCAAAAGAGTGGAAGGAGCGGGAGAAAGACTTTCATCCGTTGCCTCTCTCGGGTTTGATGGGACCCGTCAGGATCATTCCACGCCGCAAGGTGACATTGCGCCTGTCTCCAGCGTAAGGAAATCTGTTCCTGTTGCCGAGGGGGGAACTGACTCGTCCGCAGAGTCGTCCGGTTCTGCACCTCCGGGAACTGCCGCTGTACAAATGCTGCAAAATCTGGCCAATGACATTCTTTGCGAGATTCACCGACTGAAGCCGATCAAGGTCTGAAATCGTATACTTCACGCCGGATTCAGGTTGATAGGTAAGCCGAATTAGGAATGCCAGTGCTTCAAAACGTCTTCCGGTTTGTTCGGAAAACTCGTGATGCCGCGCGACCTGTCGAACTGATAAATGCGCCGCAGCGGCCTCGCTTGAAACGGGAGCTTTCGGAGGCCGTCGCCGTCCAGCACGGCTCTCAATTCTGGCGTTTGGCATGCCGCCAGTGCCTTGCCGTAAAGTTGCTGTTTGATTTCGCTGCGAATCTTGGCTTCGTTAGTCAACTCGTTTGGATCGTCCTGGAGGTGGAATAACTGTTCGCGTCCGCCATTGGCCATGAAAATATACTTCCACTGCTCGAAGCGGACCATCACCTTGAACTGCCTGCTTCCTGGATCTCCATAGAAGCACACCAAATCCTGCCGTTCTTGAGGAGTTCCAGCGGTAACGCCGAGGATATCGTTGCCTTGCCGTATCTCCTGGTGGCCGGCGGCGCCGGTAGCGATTCCAAAGAGGTCAGTAAGACAGGCCAAATCGTTTCGGCGGTGAGCGGCGGGAAGTCGCGCGGGCCAACTGACAAGTAGCGGTACATGGCAGGATGCTTCAAAAAAGCTCTCCTTTTGCCAGCCATGATGATCGCCTAGGTGGTCCCCATGGTCAGCGAAGAAACATATCACAGTGTTTTCCGCATCTCCGCGCCGTTCGACCGCATCCAGAATGCGCCCTATGCAGGAATCGATATAGGTGATCTCGCCGTAATAACGGGCCTTTAAAACGCGTGCATGGGACTCTCCGATATCGTTTGCCCAAACCTCATAGTTCATGAAAGGGATTTGTTCATCCATGAAGTCGTTTTCCAGGTCTCCTACAACTGGGTTGGGCATGCGATCTGGATCATACAGACGGTTGAATGGGATCGGCGGTGCGAATGGAGGATGTGGACCTATGAACGACACGAAGCCGAAGTATGGTCGATTATCCTGCCGACCGATCTGATCGACAGCTTGAGTCGCAACCCATCCCTCAACAGTCACGGCCGCGGGCATCGGACTCATTTGAGGCATGTAGTACATCTCTGTGCGCTCTCCCATCAAGCCCTCAATAAAGTTGAATTCGGAATGCTGGGTCGCAATCCAAGAAGCATAAGAGTCTCGCTTGCGCTGGTCGGGAGTGCTATATAGCTCTTCACTGTGCAGGTGCACATCGTAGCCCAACTCTTCATCCCACGGAATGGTGTGGAATTTCCCGATCCCAAACGTACGGTAGCCCAAATTCTTCATGGTTTGGGCCAAATATGGCCCACATCGACCTGTCATCGTCGGCGCCTGGTTAGGGGCAGGGTGTGCTCGCTCGTTGCAGAAAATACTGGTTGTCGGCGGTTTACAACCGGTTCGGATGCAATACCGCGCGGGCACGCACACCGGACAGGGGGAATACGTGTTGGTGAATGCCAATCCGCGATCCACCAGACGATCCAGATGGGGTGTGTAGATGGTTCGGTTGCCGAGCGCAGCGATGGTGTCGAACCGCTGCTGATCGACCATCAAAAACAGAACATTCGGTTTATTCGGTGATTTCCTGACCGACTGCGCTTGCAAACTAAAGTTAGAAGGCGAGAGCAAGGCAGAGGCGCCGGCCATCAATTTTAAGGCGGATCGTCTGTCAATGTCCTTCATTTTGTACATCCAGTCCTTCCGAAATTTGCTGACTTATCGATTGCAGTCGAACTAACTTGGCAGGCATACTGTTGCCAACGCCCTGCTCTGAAACTCACTTCTTTGAAATCCGTAATGAAACTGTTGAATCCCAGCATGCCCAATCCCCGCTTACGTTAATGATTATGCCGTTAGGTCAATTTGTTGAAGATCTTTTTCGTTAATCGGCTCCATCCAGTGTCCGTTTGCTTTGTGCAAACTATCTCTCCATATCTTCCTGTAACTGGTCAACGCACTCTGTTGACGGGAGTATTGAGCCTGGCCGATGAGGTTCCGGGTCTCGAACGGATCATTCATGAGATCGTAAAGCTCTTCGTAGGGGGCTGCGTCGTCTGTGTAGACTATATATTTCCATCTTTTTGTTCGAATACCTTCGCTCGACGGAATCCATCCTCGATACGGAAAATGATGTTCGATGAAGAATGCCGGTCTAAAATCGGGATGATCCTCATGAAGAAGATTGATCAGGCTTTGTCCCTGCGCTGACTCCGGTGGCTTCAGGCCTGCCATTTCTAGAAGTGTCGGATGCAGGTCGATGTTCAGTGTCATCGCTTTTCTACGCTGGCCGCGAGCACTTTCCGGTAAGCGTGGATCGTATATGATAAGTGGCATTCGTATCGATTCTTCATGCGCATACCATTTACCCGCCATGCCATGCTCGCCATTGAATATTCCGTGATCCGCTGAATATACGATGATCGTATTCTCAGCTAATCCTTGTTGCGCTAGAGTTTCACGTATGGACGCGACAGCAGCATCAATTCCGCTAATCAGGCGATAATAACCCTTCATCGAGGCTTGATATATATCTGGCGTTGCAAATCTAACGCCCCATCTGTGCCTATTTTCGGAGTGTTGAATGGCTAGTGGAAACCGATCGATGTCGTTTGTTCCGGCACGTCCATGAGGCGGAATACTCACGTCTTTATACAAGGAAAGGGTATTTCTGGAGGGCAAGTATTGCTTGGGATCTTGATCTTGTACATGAGGTGCTTTGAAGCTGATTGACAAACAGAATGGTTTATCTTTTGGCGCGTTCTGGATGAATTCGCTCGCTTGATCGCGCATGATATTTGTCAAATGAGGTCCATCTGGACCGTCTGGAAAATAATTCCCTTGTCCGGGAAATCCTTTCCAATAATCGAACGCCTCACTCGGCATCGTATTTCCGACACCGAACTTTCCGATGAAGCCAATCTGGTATCCGGCCTGCTTCAATTGCATCCAATAAGTCTGCTGGACCTGATCTGGGTTCAGCGGTGTAGCGAAGTCGTAAATTCCAGTCGTGCCCGCATACTGACTCAGCATGATACTTGCACGACTTGCACAACAGATAGGCGTTGTCGTGAAATGGTTGTCAAAAATCACACCGTCGCGGGCGAGATTGTCTAGATGAGGGGTGTGGATTACGGAATTCCCCATGCATCCCAGCGCATCCCAGCGGTGATCATCTCCCAACATCAGTAGAATATTAGGTGGTTTTCGCTCTTGTGCCGACTTCACAATAGGCATCATCTTAGAAGCTGCAGCAATGGATGCTAGCTCTAAAAAACTTCTTCTTGAGTAATCCATATATTCATCGCCTTATGTTACCAGTAATGACATGAGTGCTGAGTTCGATATGGGTACCTGTTCCCAGGTCGGATCCTTGCTAAAGGGAGCTTTGCCACCATCGAAGAATTATCGATTAACAGCTACCAGATTAATCTGCCAGCCACCTGGATCAAGCGAGGATCCGCCGCATTAGACACACGGCCAAAAGTCCTGTCTCCTGTATTGCTGTCTGGGTTTCCAAAATTCGTGTGATTAAAAGCGTTGAAAAACTCGCCCCTCAATTCAAAGGTCAACCGATTGACAAGTGGTACTTGCTTGGCGATACTCATGTCCGAGTTGTCCGTTCCTGGTCCGAAGAGAACGCCCCGTGGAGAAGTGCCGAAATAGCCCGGTGCCGGTGTGGCGAAGCAGGCGGTATTGAAATCGATGAACCCATTGGACCTGAGATTGCCGCTGAAGTGACTGTCTTTTCCATTGCACAACCGATTTGCGCGGACCTGTGTAAAGGGTGCGCCGGTATTATTTGGAGACGTCACTGTGAATGCCGATCCTGTAGAGAAAGTTGTGATATCCCCTATTCGCCAACCACCCAGAAACAAATCGACGGCACGCGGCATATTGTTGCCGAGCATGCGCCCGCGCCCAAATGGCAGTTCATAGATCGCGGAGACTATAAACTGCTGCGGTATGTCGTACGATACTGGACCTTTATCGCAGCGACGGCAGGTAGCAATCTGGTTCACCGTGCTCGTTGCAGTTTCCCAGGAATCACTGAGCGTTTTTGAGTACGTATAGTTACCGAGGATCGTCAACCCTTGCGAAAGCTGGTGCTGATATTTCAGGCTGAGGGCTTCGTAGCTCATATTGCCATTCGTATTTGAATACAATATAAAGCCGTAGTTGGGATATGGCTTGTCTGCATTATTACAGAATAGATTTGCGGGTATAGCTGCGGCCGCGCGGGAATCTCCCACACCAGTCGCGCATTGATTTGCGTCGTACCGATTCTGCTGTTCATGCGCACTGTTCCCTATATAGTCCGCTTCGACCATATCATTTCGTCCAAAAGTGTGCTGCACGGAAGCGGTCCATTGTGTAACGTAGGGAACTCTACTGTTTGGATTCACGGCAAATGGAGTGAATCCGGAGGGAAGAGTTTTCGCGAATGTGTCGGTCAGCGGCTGAAGTGGAACAACAGGAAAGACATTATCCGCGGCTACTGGATTTCCGAAGTAGTAGGTGGGCAGTGGAGAAAACTGATTGTTGGTGAACGAGTGAGCAGTTTCAAATGGCGGTGCGAGATAGGTGAATTGCGTTTCAATCAGGCCTTTTTGCGAGTAATACATCCCTGCACCTGCGCGAATGACTGTATTTGTCACAAAACCTGGTTGCCAAGCGAAGCCCAATCGAGGCGTGAAGCTGGTGTAATCCGGCTTTACGATCTGCGGACTTACTTGACCCAATCCAGCATACTGCAGCAGTCCAGTGGAAAAGTTGAAGTCATGGGGTATCTTGGCATCTGGCCCGAGCGGCTTTGGGACACTCGCGTAATCCCAGGACATCCCGTAATTGATCGTCAGATTTGGTGTCAAGCGCCAGGAATCCTGAAAGTGAGGAAAGTATTCAGCATAGCTGTAGTGCATGGGCTGGAAGCCGACGACTGCCCCGGAGACAGGCATGCCCAAGAGGAAATCCGCCAACGCGTTACCCGTCCCAGGCACGGGCGTAGGCCCGTGTGGGCCAGGCGCAAGTTGTGCTGAAAATACAGGGTTAAACGTTAGGGATCCCACCGAGTTCGCATTTGCATTGTTCTGTATCGAACGAACGTAATAAATGCCTATGCCAAACGAGATGTTATGTTTTCCTCTCGAGTAATTCAGCGCATCATTTAGCTGATAGTTGTTGTCCGTATTTCCTAACAATCCAGACGATCGTCCGAATCCGCCGAAACCAGCAATTCCGATACCCGGAATACCATGAGGATCGACCGTTCCGGGAATTCCCAATTCCTTTTCGAGAGCAGGTCCGGACTCCCCTTGGCCATTATCCTGCGTTAATATCCGATTCCAGCCAAGACGCGCAATGTTGACTATGTTCGATCCGATGACCAGTGTATGCTGCAAGACCGCCAAGTCGGAAACGAGCGGAAAGCTGGCACCGGTCAAGGGCATCAGGCCGAGATTGATTACAGGAGAATTTTCATGGATCACGGTGGCAAACAGCGACTGCTGCGGGTTGATGGTCGCATCTGTGCGAATGGTGAACTGATTGTCGTTAAATGTGTCTCTCGGATAGCCGACGAGGTTGTTTGGCCGTTCGTTATAGTTTGTGCCTGGCAGATAGTAAGACAGGAGCTTTGTGGAAATTGGATTGATTAGATTTGGCGGAATAATATTGCCTGCAAATGGGGCCCGAGTGCCTGTCGCTGCATCGTAACTAAACGGGTTGTATATGGTGATGCTTGACGCTTCGCCGCTGAAGTCGCCATTCATCATTGCTTGTGTCGGCGCGTATGCGCTCGCCACGGTTTGCGTTACCTGACGGGTACCCTCATAGTTGGTGAAAAACCAGAGCTTGTTACGTCCATTTATCAGTTTCGGGATAATGATCGGGCCGCCCACTGAAACGCCGAATTGATTGCGCTGTAATATTTGTGGTTTTGTAGCAAAGTAGTTTGTTCCATTCATAACAGTGTTACGTAGGAACTCATAAGCTTCCCCGTGGAAAGCATTTGTTCCCGATTTCGTCAGGACATCGACGATCCCTGCATTCGGGCCCAGATCGGGCATGAAGAAACCCAATTCGATCTTGAATTGATCGATGGCGGCTACCGACTCATTGATCGAGGAGTTTCCAATACGCGATCCTCGTGTCGCTATGCCGTCGATGAAATAGCTTGTCTCAAATTGATTGGCACCAGTGACGCTGATGGTCATGTTGCTGTGTCCGGTCTGGGCCGTAACCATATCCGATCCCCCCGTCGGCTCCTGACTGCCGCTCACAAGGGTAGCAAGCTGTAAAAAATCCCGGCCGTTTAAGGGAAGTTGCTCCACGTGGACATTACTCATAACTGTCCCCAAGGAATTTGTGGTCGTATCAAGCAGGGGCGTAGAGCCTGCCGAGTTTACGGTCACGGACTGCGAGATCGTACCGACCTGCAGTGTCACGTTTACTGTGGCGAGCTGGTCGATGATTACTCTCACATTTTGAATACTCGCCTCTCGAAATCCTTTTTGTTGAACCCTTAATGTGTAAATTCCGGGCAGTACAGCGGTAAACAGGTATGCGCCCTGTTGGTTAGTCACTGTATTACGCGTTGTGCCGCGTTGCGTGTCGAACAGTTGGACGGCTGCGCCAGGAACGCCAAGGGCAGAGGGATCGAACACCATTCCCCCAACACTCGAGGTTCCCAAAGAGGTTTGAGCCGTGAGGGGCAACGGAGCTAAGGCCGTCGTCACGACAAACATCAGCCAAACGACAATTGCGGGGGAACTGCTAAGTTTACGCTTTTGCATATTTGCTCCCATTCCCCAATGCCTGGAGCGCCAACGGCTTCAAAACGTCTTCCGGCTTGGCTTTGAAGTTAGTTATTTCGTGCGATTCGTCGAACCGATTAAATGCATCGCATAGGCCTTGCTTAAAGCAGGTGCCTTGATAACGGAAGCAAGTAAATCAGAGGGATTGCATGTGTGTCAATAGAAAAACTCCTTCAATACAACATCTAGTAGGAGATCAGGATCGCGCTAAAAGAGCATGGAAAATGTAATTGTCAGGGGGTGGAGAGAACGACAGGATCGCATCCTGCGAGATCCTGCAATTGGGCACTTTGAATACGCGCTCCACGAGTGATGGTGGGCGCCGATTGACAAAAGTTCTCGTCCTTCACTAGAGTTTGGATGAAAAACTATTTCCAGAAAGAACATATTGTCTTTGAAGGATTACATATGCGCCAAAAAAGAGAAGCACCCTCGTCAAGAGCTATATCGGGCGATAAGAACTCAGGTGTGAGTCGGCGCAAATTTATCCAATCTGCCGCATTTGCTGCTGGAGGAGGACTCGCGCTGAAAGATGTCCTGCTGTCCGACGCGCTGTACGCCTTGCCCATTGCGGCTGGCGCGGTCGTCTGCCTGACGGAGGACAGAATTGCTGCGACCCCGACGTTTCGCTATCGCCCGTACCGCTCCAGACCAGCCAAAGCCGCGGATACAGTGTCCTGGGTACAGATTGACTTGGCGGAGCCGCAGTTCATTGAAGAGGTAAGACTGTTTCCTGCAAACGAACGGATGATACCGGGCCAAGATGCGTACTACGCCGGCGAAGGCTTCCCAGTGCGCTTCAAGCTTGAGTCGGCGAACGATGCTGATTTTCGCAGCCCTCAAGTTATCGTCGATCATACTCAGAAGGATTTCTCCAATCCACAAGACAGGATTGTCAGTATTTCCAGTTCAAAGGGGAAGGCACGCTATGTTCGATTAACAGTAACGAAGTTCCCTGCACCAGAGTGGACGCGGAGCAATGTCGACTCGCCAGAGTTGATACCTCCTCGCTCCGCACCGGGAAGTTATTGGTTTGCTTTATCCAGAATTTCCGTTCTCACGAACGGTAAAGACAATGCGGTGGGGCGGCATGTTTCTGGGGATGCGACGTTCAGCTATCCGGAAGATTTGCAGCAACTTACCCGGCCGGAGCGGATTGAGACGGAATATGTTCATCGAGACCGGGCAGACTTTGTGACCGATGCCGCGACATGGAGGAAGGTTGAGTATGCCGCGCAGGCCCCACTGTCCGGGGTGACGCTGCATGGCGGCCTTTTCGAAACCACCATGCGGAACAATATTGCGTACCTGCTGGATTCCTTCACAGTGAACGACCTGTTGTTGCAGTTTCGTGAGAGGGCGGGCAAGCCTGTTCCTCCAAGTTCCCATGTGCCGAATAAGTTCTGGGAAAGCGATCTGGCTGGGTCCAACGCTGGGCGTTTTCTGATGGGATCGGGTAACACCCTGCGCTGGATAGACGATCCAGAGTTGCGTAGCCGATTTAATGCTGTTGTTGAAGGAATTGCGGAATGTCAGCAGCCCAACGGATATGTTATGGCATATCCAGAAGATACGATTTTTTATTCTGAGCGCGGCGCTTATACACGTGCCTGGCTTACCCATGGTCTGATCGAAGCTGGATATGCTGGAAATCCGCAGGCTTTTCAATTGCTGCGGGGAAATTACGATTGGTTCAATCAATGCGAGTATTTGCCGAACCTGATGCGAGGGGCAGTCCAGGGTGGGCAAGGAATGATCGCAAATACGCGGATGCATTTTACGCCTGTCGGCAAGGCCGCCGATGTTCAGGTAATTCAACGCTATTTTCTTGAAGCCGATTGGCTTAAGTCATTGGCTGGCAAGGATAAAGATCAAATCTGGCAGTATCCCTATGACCGTCCGCACTGCTATCTGCTCACAAACCTGGAAGCCTATCTAGACATGTACCGGGCCACCGGTGATACGCGATGGTATGACGGAGTAAAAGCCGCCTGGGACATGTACAACCAGCACTGGGAGCAGCCGGGCGGCTCCATTTCCATCATTGAGTACAATTATGATCCACCGAATTCAAACTCGTTGACACAAAAGCTCGGAGAATTTTGTGGCAGTTCATTCTGGACATTCCTCAGCCAGCGATTTCAGTTGATGGCTCCCGATCAGGAGCGTTACGCGACCGAGATCGAAAAATCTATCTATAACGTCGCGATGGCAAATCAGGACGGAACTGATGGCCTTCGCTATCACACAATCCTCGTCGGCAACAAAGAGAAAGGCACGCGGATCAATACCTGCTGCGAAGGACAGGGAACGAGGTTAATCGGCTCGCTGCCGGAACATATTTATTCGATCGCGCCTGATGGAGTTTATGTAAATTTGTTTGAGCCTTCAACTCTTTCATGGAAGCTCAATGGTGAGTCGCTCAACATCCAAATGGAAACGAAGTTTCCATTTGAGCATCATGTCAAGTTGACCGTCACTGTAGCACGACCTACATCCATGAAGCTGCGTGTGCGAGTGCCATCATGGGCCACGAAACAAATGGAAGTCGTCGTGAACAAGTCAGCCCCCGTGGCGGGGCAACCAGGATCCTTTCTGACGCTCGACCGCGTCTGGTCCAGTGGAGACGTGGTGACTTTTACGTTGCCCGCAGGATTTTCGATCGCGGAGTACACAGGAGCGGACCAGATACCGGGACACAAGCGCTATTCGCTGACATACGGACCACTACTCTATGCGGCAGTCGGATCGAAAGATGCAGTCTTGCACATACCGAGTGGTTCGCATCCCGACGAACTCATCCATCAACTCACACCGAAGCCGGGCTCTCCTCTTCATTTCACAGTGAAGGGAAATCCAGGCACGGTCTATATGCCGTATTGGCAGGTGGATCAAGAAGAGTTCACATGTTTTCCGGTGATCGATGCGGGCGGCAGAGAATCGAATGCGTAGTCTGAAAGTGTGTCGGGGGATAGGGTGTTTATAGGTTAAATCTGATATTGCCGACGGTGCACCTCCCAATGGACTGCAAACGAAGCAAGAACTGGAGCAGAGGAAAGCCGACCTGGAGGATGAAGGGCTGGCTTCCAGCCTGGTCCATAAATTCGATTGCGTCCGAGACAATCCTGTACGGATATCCCACCTCAACTGGAAAAGGAGTCGGAGTCGACGCTGCTTCGGCATCCAACCCGCGCATCCACTGGTCATATTCGTAGTAGGCCTTGGGTGCATCGGGGCCTTTATATCCTTCCCAATGCATGTAGGGCCTCCAGTAATCCAGGTCCCCCTTGCGCAAAAAAGTGTGGTTCTTGCCTGCCAGCCCGGTCTGATAGCCCATTCCCTTGGCTACCTGGTACACGTTCTTTTCGTAGTACGCATCGTTGGCATCCAGGTTCATGCGGACGTGATGCGCCTCCGGCCATCTACCGGTCAACATGGTTGTACGGCTCGGGACGCAGAGTGGAGTCGTCGCGTAGGCCCGGTCAAAACCGATGCCGCGGTCCGCCAGTTTGTCCAGGGTAGGGCTGGTACACCTCGTTCGTCTTTGCTCAAATCGCATGCAGCAAAACCACTGCACTCATACGCGGCACGGTGACCTTTCCGTTGCGGATCGACTCAACCTTCCTAGGTCTCCAATGCCCGCCAGCGTCCACAGCGGCGCCCGCGAAGGTGACGTCCGCGCGGGAGAACTCAGACGGGGCGGACAGGCGCATGGCATGCACGCTGCCCATCTTCAGATCGGCGAACACGACCTCCGCATCCTGCGAAGGATCGCGGTTCACTACCACCAGAGAGCGCGGTTTCCCCGCTGTTCCGAGTGCGTACGCAGTTATGTTCATGCCATGGAGATCCATGTCGATGGGTAACACTTCAGGTGAGCCATCCATTGCCGTAACGCAGGCCAGCATTCCGTAGTAGGGCACGCCTGCGGTGTTGTTACCCTTGCCGTCGTCCTGGATCGGAGAATAGAAACTCACAAAGCCGAGCTGATTCACGCCAGTCTCAATGTTTACACCGGCACAGCCGTACTGTGCCAGCAGCAGCATGTAATCCAAGGTCCAAAGCGCAGCAAGCATCGTGTCGCTTACTCCTGGCCTTCCCCCACCGGAGAACGAGTTCGTCTCGCACATCCGCCATGGAATGCCGCTTTGCCGGGCAGTCGCTTTCAGTCGCTTTAGCTTGCTTTGCAGCATGGGGTCCGGCACCGCCAACTGTTCGACGCTACCCCTCCGCTGACCGTTGCGATAATAGTGGATCGTGAGCAACTGTACGTCGCCGTGGGCGTCTTTTGACATTTCCTCTACCCACTCAACGGCGGAGAAGGTGGCATCCGGCGCCGCGAAGCGTACCCCCGGGACGGCATTGGAGATGGCATTGTGCCAGACCGTATATTCTGCACGGTACATGTCATAGTTGTAGGGAGGCTTGCGCTGCGAGTGCTCACCGTGCCCGTACCTGTCCACCTCATTGCCAATCTCGAGCGCATAGAGACCTTTTCCTAGTATCGAAGCAACGGCGCGCGCCTCGGTAACGGCCTCTTCCAACGTTCCATTGCCAAAATTCACGCTCCAGATTGCCGTCCATCCAATCTCCTTCAGAAAGGCGCTGAGTTGTTCCAGGCTGGCCCGTGTGACAACAGTGTGCTTCGGCTCGGCGACGATCTGGCCTTGCGGCGCGTACCTTGAGAAGTCTGAGACGATGCCTCCTAATCGCAGCACTCCCTTTCGACCGAGATTCTTAATCAGCCGCACGTAGCGTGCATTCTGTACCGAAAGCAGGCCCAGACGCGCGGCGGAGGACATTTCATATCCAAGTCCGACAAAGTTATCTGGAATATTCGCCAGCGGAGGAGCGCTCTTCAGACGGATCGAGACAACTCCGGAAGTCACCTGGCTCCTCGCAAATGATGGGGCCACGTTTGAAATGGCAAGAGCGCCGAGTACTTTATTCCCCGTCAACAAAAATGATCTGCGATTCAACATATATGCTCTCCGACCCCGTGCATCGTGGCTTTATTCGCTATGACCTTTTGACGGAGCAACAGAGACGCTATCGACGAGTTCACCACGGCAGAGACAGAGGGTCTGTTTGATGACAACGGCAACGCTCTGTCCGCGATGACTTTTTTCGACGAATTCGCGCGAAAATAACAGATGCAAGGCTAAAACCTGAACGATCGCGGCGCAATTGAAAATATCGTCAGCATCGTGGATGTCGTCCTGCCATCCTCGATGTCGCAGTGATTCCAGGGCCGGAGGCGATGTGGTCGAACACCATAAGAAAATCTCTCCAGGAATTCCGGCGCCCAATTGACCGCTCCTCATTGGAGCGTTTGCCTCACGTGGATCGGAATCCAACTGGCTTCTTCCTGTGAAGACAGTTCAACCGTCGATCTTACTCCCACAATTTCATGGCTTGACTTCCGCACGAGTTTATATCGCGTTGTGCCGGAGTAGAGACCGGACAGATCGATCCTGAAGCGTCTCGTTTTACCGGAAAAGTTCTTCAGCACAAACCCTTTGGCGCCATATGTATATTTCACGTCGTACCTGGGAATCCTGAACTCCACGCTGCCATAGCCGTTGATGTGCGGCTGGATGGATACATCGGCATCGACGGCAGACGTAAACCCTAATAAGTCTCTAATGAGTACCGAAGCGTACACACATGGATATTCGTAATACATTTCGGCTCCATGCCAGTTCTTTCCATCGACATAATACACATGGTCCATGTCGTATCGTTCACCCATGAAGTAATCGGTTTGCGCCGCTTCATTGGCCACCGTCTTGAGTTGATTGAAGAGTATGTCGCCCCGATTGCGCGATGCCCAGAAAGCCGCGTCCCAATACCAATATCTGCCGGCAGCGCTCAGATCGTACGGGCCGCCGGTTCCAATTTCCGATCTGGTATAGTCGGCAACGTCCGCCGCCACGAAACTGGGAAATCTTTCGAAGGATGCGAAATTTGCATCGATCAGACGCCGCACTGCATTGGCCTGAGCATCCGATGCATACCCAAAAAGAAAAGGAAGTTCATTGGACAATAGATGAATATGGTCGTGAACCTGGCCATTCCGATCGACCCAATCGATAAATCGCTGATTTTTTTCATCCCAAAATCCCATCGGAAGAGGCTTGACCAGCATGGCGGCTATCTTCTTTGAATAGCCGGAGTAGTAGATGGACTTTTCTTTCCGGCTTAAAATATTTTCCATGCCGGCCAGCAGGCCAAATGTATAGGCCGCGAATGCTCCTGCCTGAGTTACGCGCCCATCTTTGATCACCTGGTCTTCGTAATAGACATCGGACCATACACGTCCGTACTGGTCCGTATTTGCGATGGTCAAAGAAGCGGCGTTTTCCAGATTGACGATATTGCTGCGAAGCCAGGCAGTGTCTTTCGTGGCCTGATAATAGCGCCAGGACTCTTCCAATACTTCAATATTGCCCGTCAACAGAAACATTTCAGCATTTGTTCTCCTGTCCTGACTGTTTCGGCGAACGTGGTATTCGCGCAGGCCCGAAGGCTGAACCGAGCAGGGAATGCGAAATAGCTTTTCGGGATCGTCGTTCATGACCTTGAACTGAAGTGCAATCATGCGCCTGACAATATCCAGATCGAGCGCAGACCCCATCGCGAGACGGCCTTTGATCTGAAATTCATGATCGACATCCGGATACGTGCCGGCATAGGATTTGGGATTCAGCGTGCTGACCACATACCCGTCGTGATAGGGATAGTTCTTCGCCTTCGTCTTTTCGACGACCGACGGCAACATGGTTCCCCAGTAAAAACCGGCCAAGGCGTTTTCAAGCGCCTCCCCGTCGTTGATGTGGAAAGAATAACGATTGTTAAATGCATCGCTGTGAGGGCGTGCTTCTGATTTATACAGTTCAAACTTGTCGCCACTTACGCGGACGGTCAAGACATCGTCAAGCCGGGCGACAATCGATTCCCCGCGTTGCAGTTTGATGTACCAGGAATTTTCCGGGGAGAGTGGATTTTCAGGCAGCACCCAAAGGTTGGTGTTGACCTCAATCTGACTGCCGGCCGCACTGATCGGCAAAACCCACCATTGATTGAGTTCGCGATGGATGCCAACACCCTGACAGGACTTGAAGATCATTTCCACCGGCAAGCGACTGTCTTTTCTTGTTACCAGATAATGACCTCCGGCAGATTGGATGTCTCCATTTTCAATGGACTGAAGAATGCCACGCATTTGTGCGTGGCCCTGTAAGCCTCTTGCTGGCGCCGTGATCTGCGCTTCTGAAGCAGCTGCCGTCCCAAGGAGCATGAACAATACAATCAGTTTTTTCATTCAGCACTCTTGATCCTTCATCGCAATGGCGATTCCCATTGTCCTGAGTTGGCGGAATGGAAGATTGCTTCGATGACGGCCATGTTCTTGATCGCGTCTTCGACAGCCACGGGAACTTCGCCGCCGTCCAGAACGGCCTTGGAGAAAGCATCGCCTTGGAGCGTGTATTGGTTGCAGACGGGAAACGTTTCCGTGGTGATGCCGCTTCCGGAAAGGTCGCCGCCGTCGTCGATGAAAATGCGAGTTGGCCGGTCGGGAGGAGCGTTGAATGGGATTTCGATTTCGATGCGTCCCCGAGTCCCCAGAAATTGCATCCGCTGGTAGGGAACCAGCTGCGTGCTGCACGTAAAGATAGATTGACCGCCGGGGAAATCGAGAATCGCCGACGTCAAGCGATCGATTCGCGTCTTCGGATCCCGGTCGATACAGCCGACGACTCGCGTGGGCTGTGCTGCGAATCCAAATCGCGATGCGTGGACAAGGTAGCAGCCTATGTCCATCAGAGCGCCTCCGCCGAATTCAATGTGATTGCGGATGTTCGACGGATCGACGTTGAAGTAGCTGAAGAAGCCGACGATGGAGCGAAGTTCTCCGATGCGTCGTTCGTCGAGCAACTCACGCAGGCGGAGCCATTGCGGGTAGCTGCGGATCATGAAGGCTTCGCCAATCTTAACCCCCGTACGAGAGCGAACCGCGAGCAGCGACTCGGCTTCAGCGACGGTCAGGCTGAGAGGCTTCTCGCAGAGAACGTGTTTACCTGCTTCCGCGGCCCGGATGGTCCAGGGGACGTGCAGCTGATTGGGAAGGGGATTGTAGACGACGTCGATCGTAGGGTCGGCGAGGAGTTCTTCGTACGAGCCGTAGGCCGTGGGAATACCGAGCGCGGCCGCTGCCTTCCGAGCCTTCGCAAGGTCGCGGGATGCGATGGCCGCGACAGTCGTGTACTGGCCCTGTTGCATGGCGGGGAGGACTTTCTTGAGGCCGATGGAAGCGGTGCTGAGAACTCCCCAGCGAAGTTTGTTTTGCATGGTGCAATGATAATGGCCGGACACGTTTCTTGTACCATTCTGCGATGAGCCCCCAACGTTCCGCACCCTGAACCACCCAGGCGTCGATTCGCTGCATACGAATAACGATAGCCAGTAACCTGGGTCCGCGTGGGTTACGATCAACTGGAACGGAGGATTCAGTGCGATTGGGAATTGGTACGAATGGAACACGCCACCTGAGGAATACTATTTGGCTCGCGATCCTTGCAGTCTTGGCCGGACAGCTGGTGGCGCAGCAGCCCGCTGAGCTGGCAAACCCTTTTGTCGGTACCAGCGGCGACCATGGACAAACGTTTCCCGGACCGATTTTGCCTTTTGGCATGGTGACGGCAAGCCCGGATACCTATCCCAGCTCCCTGAACCACGATGCCCACGCAGGCTACAACTATCAAGATAAGAAAATCATCGGCTTCTCGCATTTCAGAATGAGCGGCGTTGGTTGCGAGGGGCTCGGCGGAATACTATCCATCCTGCCATTCACGGAGGATCCGGCCTCTCTGGACCCTGCAAAATATGCGCAGCCATATGACAAGGCATCGGAAACCGCCACGCCCGGCTACTATGCGGTCACGCTCGTCCCGTCTTCCATTCGTGCGGAGCTCACCGTAACCCAGCATGCGAGCCTCCACCGGTACACCTTTCCGCCCGGCTCTCCAGAGATACTCCTGCTTGACCTCCGCCGAGGCTCTCAGATCGTTGACGCCGCCGAAATTTCGCGCGTTACCGGGCAGGCCTTTGAGGGAAGCATCCAGACCCGGCAAATGTGCAACGGAGAAAAGTGGAACCTGGGATGGTACAAGCTCTATTTCTACATGGCCCTCAGCGTTCCCGTGCAATCGATGAAGTTGTATCGCGACGGCGCTCTGCAATCCGGCACATCCGCACAAGGAAAAAATGTAGTTGCCGAGCTCCATCTGGCAAAAAACGCGCCGACTCCCGTCGTAGTGAAAATAGGTTTTTCTGAGATCGATACCGAACACGCAAGAACACAACTCAATAAGGAAGTACAAGGTTGGGATTTTGATGCCGCGAGGCATACCGCACGTCATGCCTGGAACAAGGCGCTCGGCCAGATATCTGTCGATGGTCCTACGGAACTGAAAAAGGTCTTTTATAGCAGCTTCTATCACGCCATGCTGCTGCCGGCCGCTGTATCGAACCTCGATGGCGAGTATCGAGGGACGGATCAGAAGATTCATCGATCCGACAACTTCCGCTACTACAGTAGCTGGACGCTATGGGATACATATCGTACGCAGATGCCTCTGGTGTCCTTGCTCGATCAATCCAGAGCCCACGACATGTGTGATTCGCTTGCCGCAATCTTTGCCCAGCGATATTCCGAACAGGCCGTCGGCTATTGGCCCGGTCCCAACACCCGCATGGAAGGGGCGGAGCAATATCTTGTCGATTCGATCAGAAAAGGCGATTGCCAGCCGACAAGCCAGACGTTCCTGCAGGTACGGGATGCGCTGGCAGTCCGGCTCAACCAGAGAAGGCACGGACTTCCCTATGAGCCGCGACACACCGCCCGAACGCTGGACGACGATTATGCAGCCTGGGCAGTCGGCGAATGGGCAGCGATGTTACATCGACCGGACGACGCTCGCAAATATCACCAGATAGCCGCCGACTATCGCACGCTTTGGAACCCCGCGACCGGCTTTTTTGGCGCCAAGGATCAAGACGGGAACTGGTTGCCGGCCAAAGACCCCAGAGTCGTCGATGATAAGTATCTCTACGAGGGCACAATGTGGCAGTACCGCTGGACGGTCCCGTATGACCTGGCTGGGCTGACAAAGTTGCAAGGTGGACAGCAGGCGTCCGTAGAATCGCTGCATAAGTTTTTCAACGATAACCTCTTCACGATTGCCAATGAGCCAGACATCAATTATCCCTATCTCTTCGACTATCTCGGCCAACCGTGGAGGACGCAGGAGTATGTGCACCGCATCCTGCTGGAGCCGATGAAGAACATCTATGGATCGCACAATTTTTACCCGACGCCTGTGATCCAGAAGGCATTCCGTGCCACGCCAGATGGTCTATTGCCAGAGATGGATGACGATGGCGGGACAATGAGCGCGTGGTTCGTGTTGAGTTCCGTGGGAATCTATCCCGTGACAGTGGGACAGCCGTTCTACTTTCTCGCGACACCGATCTTCCAGCATGTTGTGCTTCATCTGAGCAATGGAAAAAATTTCAGAATTGACGTACAGGGAGATCCAGTCCGCGATAGTTATATTCAGTCCGTTACCTTAAATGGTAGAACGCTGTCTCGCGCCTGGCTTCGCGAGACCGAGATCAGGGCCGGCGGAATTCTCGATATTCAGGTCGGACCCTCCCCGAATCGAGCTTGGGGCGTAACACCACCCCCATACTAAATGTCCAGATTGCGGAGGACGGACATCTGACGCACGCGCACTTCCGCGTCCCTTGGCGGCGCCAGGTGGTTGTGGCGAAATTTTTACAGAAGTTCGATGTTGGTGTTGGCAGTCTGCCCGCAGCTAGAGCGACCGCTTGAACAGCGGTGTCGCGATCAGCAGTGTCGCGATTCCAAATCCAAACAGGAAAAGCAGGTCCATCCAGATCGCGTCGAATCCGCCATCTTTCAGCAGAATGGCTTTGAAGCCATGGACCGCATAGGTAAAGGGATCCACGACGGCAATAGCGCGCAGCCAGGATGGAAACCCCTTCACCGGAGAGATGGCGCCGCTGGGAAAGAACAGAAGCGTATTCAAAACTCCAAAGATGGCCCGCGGCACCAGCGGGTCTTCCACCCGCACCATCATCAAAAACATCATGCCGTTGAATGCGATGGAGGTGGAAACGATCAGCAGCAATAGCAGCAGATCCGTCGCCGGATGAAAAATGGAACCCAGCCCGGCCAGCAGCGAGCCAATCATGGTCAGCGAGATGCCGGACATGACCGCCTTAACGGTTCCAGCAAGGTTCAACCCCAGTACCAACTCGAGCTTCGTGATCGGCGTGACCAGATAGCCTTCATGCACGCCCCGCGCTTTATCGTCGATGTACAGCATCCCCCCGCCGATCATGACGGCCACATACATGGCCAGCGCGATGGAACCGGACAACAGATATTTCATGTATTCAACGTACGGGTACAGTTCGACGATCTCCAGTGCGATCTGCTGCACCACCTTCGGTTGAATCGCCGGAGCATTCAATGCGTCCACCAGAGACTGCATCTCTGCTTCAATACCGCCGCTCGTCGTCAGGTCGGTATTGTCCACTACCAGGCCAATTTGCGGCGAATCCCCAGCCAGCACCCGTCGTGAGTATTGCCGTGGGATAATCACCGCGGCGTCCAGCTTTCCGGTGCGCACATCCTCGCGCGCCTTCTGCTCATCTTCGTATTCGGTAGTGGTAAAGGTCCGGATGTTTGCCGCAACAGCGTTGAACGCCTCGTGAACTTTGAGCGCCTGAGAGCCGTGATCGTAGTCGACGACGCCCACCTGTGCGCCTACAATCTTGCCCCCGAATGCGTTGCCCAGAATGACCAGTTGCACCAGCGGCAACGCCATCGAAACCATCATCAACGTCGGCGAGCGAAAGAACTTCCGCATCTCCCGCTCAACAATTGCCATCATTCGTGTCATGGCTGCATCCCCGGGCGTGGCGGCATCACAAACCCCAGCGCCTTCACCTGCTCGTCACGAAGTTGTCGCCCCGTGAAGTGAACAAAAACGTCGTCGAGCGTGGTGTTCTGAACGCTCAGTGACTTCAGAGTATTGCCGCTGCTGACGGCCATCTCTACCAGCTGCGTCGTAGTCAGAGAGCCATTCGAAGTTAGCAGTCGGTACATCCCAGCGCTCTGCGATTCGACGGACGTCACACCGGACAATTGTTTCAGTCGCGCCGGCCACTCGGCCGATTCCTGAGCGAATTGCGCTTCCACAACATTGGTTCCAGGAACGCTGGCCTTCAGCGCCATGGGACTGTCGAGTGCAACCAGCTTGCCGTGATCGACAATCGCGATGCGGTCGCACAGGCGATCGGCTTCGTCCATGTAATGCGTGGTTAGAAGGATCGTCAGGTTGCGCGTATTTTTCAGATGGTTCAGCATCTCCCAAACGGCTACGCGAGAAACCGGATCCAGTCCGGTCGTGGGTTCGTCCAGGAAGAAGATTCGAGGATTGTGCACCAGGCCCCGCGCAATCTCCAGCCGCCGCCGCATTCCGCCGGAAAGCGTCTTGGTCTGCGCCCCGCGCCACTTTGTCAGATCCACTGCTTCCAGCAGATCGTTGATGTTGCGCTCGCGCTCTGCCTTCGGCACCTCATAGAGCTTGGCGTAGATCGAAAGATTTTCTTCCAATGTCAGATCGATGTCACTGGTCAGTGCCTGCGGAATCACTCCGATCGTTCGCCGTACCGCGTCGGGCTCCCGTGCGACATCATGACCGCCAACCACAGCCCGTCCGCTGGTCGCTGGAGTCAAGGTCGTCATCATGCGGATCAGCGTGCTCTTGCCGGCGCCGTTCGGACCCAGCAGCCCAAAGATTTCTCCATCGTCCACATGAAACGTGATGCCATCGACGGCCGTAAAATCTCCGTAGCGCTTCACAATGTTTTCGACAGAAATCGCCATCGCTGGCTTGCCGGTATTCATCGCGCGACCAGCTTGCTCTTCGGGATATAGACTTCAGCCAGCATTCCAGGCACATAGCGCATGCCTGGGTTGTCGATCAGCAGCTTCAGGCGAATCGTTTCAATGTCCCGCTTGCGCCGGCTCACGTCGCGTTGCGTCGCAAAGGCCCCTTCCGCCGATTTAGCGATCACCTTGCCCTGGAGAGTCGCGCCGCTTGGCATCACCACGCGCAGCATGTCGCCCAACTGCACGGAATCCGCCTCCGTCTCCGGCAGAGGCGCATAGACCCAGGTTTGCGTCAGATCCGTAATGGTCACGATGGGAGTTCCCGCCGCAACCACTTCGCCCTGCCGTGCCGCTCTCACATTCACCTTGCCTGCAATCGGCGAAACCACGTTCGCATATCCCAGCTCCACCTGCGCCTGGTCCAGCAGCGCCTGCGCGTTTTTCATTTGACTGTGCGTCGCCGCAACTGTCTTTGCCTGCGCCGCCGCCTGAATCGTGTTCGCTTTTGCCGTCTTCAGCGATGCCGCCGCGGCTGCTACGTTCTGTTTCGCCGCGTCGACAGCGGCCCGATCTGCGCGCAGGGAAGCGACATCTTCATCTCGCGTTTGCTGGCTGACGACTCCCTGCGCCGCCAGCGCAACGGAGCGCGAAGTATCGGCTTCCTGGTGTTGTTCCTGCGCCTGGGCCTGCATCAGAGTGGCTCGCATGGCACGCAGCTGCGCCTCCGCATTCGCTACCTGGCTGGAGGTGCTGCCTCCGACCTGGCGCTCGGTGTCTCGGGCCTGTTGCAACAGATATTTCTGGCTGGCGGCCGTTGCCTCGGCTGCCTTGGTCGCCGCCGCGAGGTCATCGCTTTGGATCGTGGCGATCAGTTCGCCGGCATGTACGTCGTCGCCTTCATCGACCGTGAGCGTCTCAATCCGCCCCGGGATCCGAGAACTGACAATCACTTCATTGGCATCCACTATGCCGATCAACTGCAAATCGCCGGACCGATTCGTCGTAAAGAAATACCAGAACAGCGAAAAGATGAACAGCACTCCCAATAAGATAAAAATCCGGTTGCGAGCGTTCATAAGGCTTTTCTCCGAACATGAAAGTTTTCCATCCGCTCCTGTAGATTCCTCGCCCTGGGCATGGGCATGTCTCGAAGAATTCGATCTGCCAACTTTATGCCGGCTGCGCGGTCCGTGAATAATGCCGTGCCAAGAAACCGCACGGCGGCCTTTCGCCGCACCTTCAATGCTTTCGGAGAGAGCGGCTCCATGGGCAGTACAAACTCCATCATCGGCGCGCTCAGAAAATAAAAAACATTGGCGCCGAACATCGAATAGATCACTTGAAGCCATTCCAGCTTGCAAAGTTCACCCGTCCGCATCCCGTCCTCCGTGGCCTCGCGTATTTTTTCCATCAGGGGCATGAAGGCCGTCTTGAAGAGGACGGGCATCGATCCTCGCTTACCGCTTTGAAAACGAACCATCTCCTGCTGCATCAGACTTTGAAATTCCCGCTGCGTCAGAATGCGGTCAAAATGATGCAGGGCCGATCGAAGCAGGCGTTCTCCGGCGGTATATTGTTGATCAAATTCCGCCAGCGCATTCTCCATCACCCTCCCTGCAACTTCTTCAATCGCCGCCGCATACAAGCCCTGTTTGCTCTTGAAGTAGTAGTAGAGCAATGCCTTGTTCACCTTTGCCGAATCCGCAATGCGATCAGTACGCGCCCCGGAAAGGCCGTGCGTGCTGAACTCCCGCACTGCGGCGTGCAGGATTCTCTTCCGTGTCTGGTCGGCGCGGTCGTGCCGCGTTCGGTTTGTGGGTGTCGATGCCATTGATTAACTGGTTAGTCAAAATAATATCAGGCATCACACTGGATCGCGCAAATCTTGCGCGCTCCATCGAGTGAAGATACCCACAACACCTGACAGATCGCTATCCGTGTTCATGAGAGCACCCAGTTTAAGAATCGCTCGTCGAGCCGCTATTGACGATAAGGATCGTACCGTGGTGTCCTTGAAACACCTCTTCGGCGTGAACTACATGCGTACGTGTCCGACGTGGCATAAGGAGGCAAAGCGTGAGAAGAATCGCTTTTTCGTTGGCGCTGGTATTGGCGGCAATAGGATGCAGCAAGCAACCGGCGTCGAAAGCACCTACCTCCGCGCCCGCCGCAACCGCTTCAATTGTGCCTGTCAGCGGTCCGTTTACCGCCCAGGAACTGCGGCAGTTTACCGCCCTCGAAGCGATTGATACCCATTCCCACGCGTTCCAGAACGCTCCGGCGCTCTATGCTTTGCTCAAAAGACTCAACCTGCACACCGTGGATATTCTTGTGGTGGACGATTACGATCCCGAGCAGAAAGACCTATCCAAGGAGCGCGCGGACGCTTGGAAAGTTGTTCGTGGCAGCGATGGATACATGGTTCTGTGTACGACCTTCGATCCGTTTAAATTCAACCAACCCAATTTTGCTCAGAAGGCAATCCGCGGCCTCAATCGGGATTTCGCGCAAGGAGCTATCGCTGTAAAGATCTGGAAAAACGTCGGCATGGAAATCAAGGACGCGAAAGGGAACTACGTCATGCCGGATAATCCTGTCTTTGAGCCTATCTTCAAAGATATCGCAGCCCACAACAAAACGCTGATCGCCCATCTCGCCGACCCGAATACCATTTGGGAAGCTCCCAATCCCGAATCACCCGACTACGATTACTACACGCGGCATCCTGAGCTCTACATGTATGCCATCAAGGGCGCGCCGTCCAAAGCGGCGATTCTCGTGGCGCGCGATCATTTGCTGGAAGCGAATCCGAACCTTCGCGTGGTAGGCGCGCACTTAGGCAGCATGGAAGCGGATTTCGCCCAGTTGGCGCAGCATTTGGACAAATATCCCAACTTTGCCGTGGACATGGCAGCCCGTATGCCTTACGTCGAACTGCAACCCCGCGCGGACATTATTGCCTTCATCACCAAATATCAGGACCGATTGATTTATGGAACCGATAACGAACTCTTTCCGAAGAGCAATGCTCCGGAAACAATGAAAGAGTGGGAGAATCGATACGCCGACGACTGGCGGTATCTTGCCACGAACGACACCATCCTCTACAGGGATAAACGAGTGCAGGGACTTGCTCTCCCGCAATCGATTCTCCGCAAGCTCTATCACGACAATGCCGTGAAGTGGTTTCCAGGTGTTCTGGGCAGTTCCCGTTGAGACGCCGCCGGACCAATCACACAGTTGGTGTAAGCCGGGAAATTGATCTTCGCGCAACCGTTCCATCAAGGAACGGCTGCATGTAAATTGATCTCACCACATTATGGGAACGGTGTGATTGCTCTGGACGAGGTGAACCTTGGATAACTCGCGGTCCGGTGCTTTGCTGCCCAAGCCATCTGGACGTGCGGGCAAAACGCGTTGGTGGATTGTCTGGACCCTCTTCTTTTCCACCGTCACCAACTACATCAGTCGTCAAAGTTTCTCCGTGTTGTCGCCGATGATTACGGCGCAATACCATTTGACCCACACCGACCTCGCGAAAATTATCGGGTCGTTTCAAATCTCCTATGCCATCACATGGCTGATTGGCGGCATTGTTCTCGATGCGGTGGGCAGCCGTGTCGGTCTGGCTGCGGCGGCGATCTGGTGGTCGGTGATGAATATCCTTACGGGCCTGGCCAGCTCCGTCTTTGGCTTTGCCTTTTTTCGATTCATGCTGGGAATCGGAGAGGGCTTCAATTGGCCGGGCGCCAGCAAAGTTGTCGCTGAATGGTTCCCGCGCGAGGAACGAAGTCTCGCCGTCGCGATCTTCGACAGCGGCTCCAGCGTCGGCGGAGCGCTCGCGGCCTTGACCATTCCTCTCATCGCGTTGGCGTTCGGCTGGCGGTGGGCATTTGCGGCATCTGGGCTGCTCGGGTTTGTCTGGCTGGCCGTGTGGCTGCGCGTCTATCATCCGCTGGACAGTCATCCTCGCGTTGGCGCGGAAGAAGTCGCTCTCATCAAAGCCGGCCGCGATGCGGAGCCTGTCACAAGCAATCACGGCCTGGCGCGATGGCGACGCCTGGCAAAGAATCGCAATCTCTGGGGCATTGTTCTCGGTCGCGCTCTCACCGATCCTATTTGGTGGTTCTACGTTTTCTGGCTGCCGCAATATCTCAGCGATGCCCGCGGTTTCAGCCTGAAACGCATCGCCCTGTTCGCCTGGATTCCTTTTGTCGCCGCCGACCTCGGCAACTTCACCGGCGGCTGGCTTTCCGGCTACTGCATTCGGCGTGGAGTGTCCGTCGTCCGCGCGCGCACGTGGATCTGCCTCGTGAGTTGTCTGCCCATCCTTGCCGGAATCCCCGCTGCCCGCGTGCACAATGTATATTTCGCGCTCGCCCTCATCTGCGTGGCGCTGTGGGGCTACGCCAGCTGGTCCACCATGGGACTCACCTTGCCCTCCGACCTCTTTCCGCAGGAGGTGGTGGGTTCCGTCACCGGCCTCAGCGGATTGGCGGCCGGCATGGTAAGTGCCGGCTTCACGCTTCTGGTCGGCATTCTGGTCGATCGCTTTTCCTATCGGCCGGCCTTCGTTGCCGCCGGGCTTCTGCCCGTGCTTGCGACTATATTTTTATTTCTATTGATTCGCCCCCCGGCGCAGGTCGAAGCCGCGTTGGAGTAAGGTACTCCCGTCGCAATCGTCAATCCATCGCTAGAATAGGCAAAGGCGGGCTCGGAGTGACGCAGCCAATCCGAAATCAGAATTTCTGTTTCTCTGTGTCTGCATGACGCCTCCATTTTTCTTATGACTATCCACTCTAAGGACGTTCCTCCATTCGGTGCAGCGCGGCAGTTCCCCCACGCCATGTTGCGCGAGATTTTTGAACAGCCGCAGGCCCTCGCCGACACGCTCGCCTATTACACGCGCGATGGCAGCCTGGCGCGAGAGCCCATGCTGGCTGCCCACAGCGCGCTGCTCGGTCATGAGCGAATTGTTGTCGCCGCAAGTGGTTCCAGCCGCCACGCCGGTCTCGCCGGAGAAATCATGCTGGAAGATATCGCGGGCCTTGCCGTCGATGTCGAGTATTCGAGCGAGTATTGCTATCGCTCGACCCACACGTTGCACAATCCGGCGGTCATCGTCATTTCGCAATCTGGTGAGACCGCCGACACTCTGGCCGCTCTGCGTGAGGCGCGCTCGCGCGGATTGCAAACCGCGGCCATCACCAACCGTGATGACTCCTCCATGGCCACGGAGGCGCAGGCCAGTCTGCCGCTATGTGCCGGACCGGAAGAAGCGATTCCCGCCACCAAGAGTTTTACCGGGCAACTGCTCGTCCTCTATTTGCTTTCGCTCTCGCTCGCTCATCAGCGCGGTCGCATCACGCGGAACGTCGCTGATTCCATGTGCGGCGACGCGTGGGCGCTTCCCGACTTGATCGCCAAAGCATTGCCCGCGTGGGAGCAGCAGGTCCACGACCTTGCAGCGAGCTATCGCGAGGCCACGGCCTTCTTGTTCCTCGGTCGTGGCATCCATTACGCCATCGCGCGGGAAGGCGCGCTCAAGCTGAAGGAATCGTCCTACACCCATGCCGAGGGCTATCCGGCCGGCGAACTGAAACATGGGCCGAATGCCCTGGTCGGGCCGGAGACTCCGCTGGTCGTGGTGGCAACGCACGATCCCAACGATCGCGATTCGCTGCTGCGCTACTCCAAGGTGGTGCAGCTCTTAAAAGATATGCGCCAGCAGGGCGCGCTCGTCTTCGCGCTGGCGAATGAGGGCGACAGCGAAGTCCCGCAATTCAGCCAGCACTGCGTCTTCATTCCACAATGCAGTGAATATCTGCTGCCCATCTGCGAGGTGATTCCGCTCCAGCTCTTCGCGTATCAGATCGCGATCCTCCATGGCCGCAACGTCGACCATCCCCGCAATCTGGTGAAGGCAGTTGTCCAGGAATAGGCCACGCCCGTCGCTCAGTTCATCGGATGCGGGTGGGGAACCACGGTAATTGTGATTTCCGAAGGATACGCGGTGGAGTGATGCACCTCATTGTGGGCTACCACTCCTTTCACCTCATCGTAGTTATTTCCCCCCGTGTTCAGGTTTCGATCAAAGCGCGGAAAGTTGCTGCTCGACACCTCAATGCGTAGTGAATGACCGGCGACGATATAGTCGCTGGTCTGCATTGGCTGAAATGTCACCTTGTATATTTTGCCAGGTTCCATCCACGCCAGTGGCTTGGTATACCCATTTCGATAGCGCATGCGCTGAATGTTTTCGTCCAGGTTGTAGGCAGGCCCATTCGGGTCCACGTCGACTACCTTCACCGTAAAATCCGTGTCTTTCGCGTCCGAAGAAACATACAGCGTGACATTGATTGGCCCGCTCATTTCAATCCCTTGCTTGAACGGGGCCGACGTGTAGACCAGAATATCGCGCCGAGTTTCCATCTGGCGCTGGTCGACAGCCCCGGGCTCATCAGCGTTCCCTTCGCAGCAAACATTTCCGCCGTGCGATACCACTGGATTCGTGGGATCGTAGGTAAAACGATCTCCATGGTCGCGAGTCGGCGGGGCCACGGACAACGATCCGTCTCCGTAAAGGCTGTTGGCTGCATCGGTACTGGAAAGATAGAATTTCATCGGCTGTGCGCCTTCCGGCGGCCAGGTGCTGGATGTCTCCCATCGATTCTCCCCCATCACGTAATAGCGGACCTTCGGCAGGGTTTCGAGGATGTGATTGTTCTCGCCCTTCAGAAAATGGTCGAACCAGCCGTAGGTGAGCGCGTCGACATCAAGTCGCGCGTCGCCCATGTCCCGCTCTCCAACTACGGTGTGCTCGGTGGCCCGGGTATAGCCGCAATGGCCGGTCGGCGCAATCACTGCATACTGCTCGTTGGCGATCTCCGGTCGGGCTGTTTTACGCACGAAATTGTAAGCCGCCAGGTTTGGCCCGATCGACACGTCGTACCAGGACATGAACCACAACCCCGGCACATTGATCTTCATGCTGTCGTTCCACAGGCCGCCTTTATACCACGCAGGATCGTTGGGTGCACGCTCGATCATGGCCCCGCCGGTGGCCACTGGCATCGGATCGGCAAAGATTCCTCTCGGCCCTTGTACGGCTTGGATGATGTCCATTTCAGGCAGATGCCAGAGCGCCTTGGACCAGTCCACAGGCGGGAAATGGGGCGCAAGATCAAATGCTCTGGACGCGCGGACCAGCTCCGCCTGGGATGTATTCGGCGGGAACATGGGTCTCACCTGGTTCTGCACTCCATACAGCCAGTCGATAAAAAGCATTTGGACCGCGCCGCCACGGAACCAGTTGCCTTGCTCGTAATAGGGACCCACGCGGCCCACACCCGCGCCGAATCCCTCGGGAATAAACGCCGCGTCCGCTGGGTTTCCCATCGCAGTCACTGCCAACTGCCATTCCGCTGTCGAGGAGCATCCGATGGTGCCCACCTTGCCATTCGACCACGGCTGCGCCGCGATCCATGAGAATTCGTCGTACCCATCGCTGAGAGGCGGTCCCAGAATGTCGTAATTTCCTTCAGAGAAAAATTGGCCGCGCTCGTTGATCTCCACATAGGCATAGCCGCGCTTCACGGCATTCAGTTCCGCGCTCATATCGCGCGGCGCGCCCAGCGCGATGTTCCAATAATTGAAGTTGTAGGGTGTGCGTACAAATATGGCACCGTACTTCTTGGACTCATCTTTTGGGCGATAGATGTCGGCCGCCATGCGTTTCCCATCGCGCATCGGGATCATGACCTTGCGGTCGATGATCGCCACCGACTCCAGCTCTTTTTCGATCGCATTGTTCTTGGCGATCTGTACCTGTACGGAGTCGCCTGCCCTTTGCGCAAACATCCTCGGGACAATACAAATGGTGAACAGAAGAAATACGGCCACCCAAGGGCGGGCAATTGTCGTTCGCATTTTGAATTCTCCGTGATGGGCATTCGCAAACACCCATCGAGCATGGTAATCCCGGAAACGGTCTTTTGTATCTTTTTACTGCGTAGGCCGCCATCGTCAGCGCGTGCCGCCGCGGCTTGCCGCTATGCCTCATCCGGCGGCAGTTCGAAATTGATCAGGTTCTTACGGAATCCGTGAGTTTTCCAGGCGCCAAAGCTGATGCCGATCGCCATCCAGGTAACGCCTGCGAAGATGGCAGTATGGCTCAGGTTCACCCACAGCAGCAGGCAGATGCAGAATCCTGCGACTGGAGGAATAAAGTGAGTCAGCTTCTTCTCCTCTGCTCGAACAAAATAATGGATGAACGCCGCTGCATTCACGCCCATGAACGCGATCAAGGCGCCGAAATTCAGCATTTGCGCGCCCAGTCCGAAGCTCATGATGAATGCTCCGATCAGCGCAATCAGGCCGACAAAAATCACGTTGTTGCGGGGCACATGCCGCTCCGGATCGACTTTTCCGAAAAATGATTTCGGCAGCGCCTCGCTGCGGCCCATCCCGTACAACAGGCGGGCAGCACCCAGTTGCGCCCCCATGGCGGAGCCGAAGTTGGCCACCAGCAGGGTCACTCCGACAATTGCCAGCATCGGATGCCAGGCTCGCGCGGCCACGTGAACGAAGGCCGTATCGACATTTGGAAATGGCATCCATGCCGGCCAGATCAGCTGCGCGGCATATACCTCGATGGCGGAAAGAATGCCAATCACCAGGCACGTCAGCACCGTCGCCAGCAAGATGTTGCGCCGCGGATTTTCCACCTCTTCCGACAATGTCGAAATGCCGTCGAAACCGATATACGTCAGCACTGCGATTGAAGTGCCGCCCAGAATCGCTTTCGAGCTCCACGTTTTTGGATCGTAAAAAGGCTGCAGGAAGAAAGCAGCCCCATCATGCGGGTGCCCAAAAACATAACGGGCCGCGACTACGAAAAATATCGCAATCACCACTCCCATCCCTGTTGCCAGGCCCGCATTCACGCGAGCCGAAGTCTTGACTCCCCGCACGTTGAGCCCGGTAAACAAAAGTACGAAGAAAATCGCCCAGCCCCAATACGGAACATGCGGGGCAAATACATGCGCCTGCTGACTGCACCAGATGGTACAGATCAGAGGATTCAGTAGATAATCCATCACCATGCCCCAGCCCGTGATGTATCCCAACGCCGGGTTGATCTCCTGGCCGACATAAGTGAAAGCCGAACCCGCGCTCGGATACACTCGCGCCATGCGCCCATAGCTGATGGCCGTAAACAGCATCGCCACCATCGCCATCAGTATGGTTGTGACCACATGTCCATGACTGCGGTCGCTGAGCACGCCGAACACCGACATGGGAGCGACCGGCTGCACCACGATCACGCCATACAGAATCAAGTCCGACAATGTGAGCGTGCGCCGCAGGCGACCAGCGCTGGCAGCCGCAACGGCGCTGACGTTTTCCATGGATTGCCCTCGCGCCTTTCTGAACGGTTCGCCTGCGGCTGAATTCTGTCTAGTTTATTGCTGAATCTTAGTCTCCGCTTTGGCCGGTCCCTTGGCCACCTGCTTCGGCGTCGGCAGTTGCGAGGTATCCCAGCCTCCGCCCAAAGAGCCTACCAATTCCACCGCGCCCATCATCTGTTCCACTTGCAGATTGGACAGGATCTGCTGATCGCTCAGTAACGTAGTCTGCAACGTCACCACGTCGATATAGGGATCGACGCCGGTTTCATAGCGTCCTATTTCCAGATTCAAGGCGTCCTGCGCGGAGCTTACCGCCTGCCTCTGCTGCTGAATCTGCCGCGACAGGATGCTGACTTGAGCCAGAGAGTCTTCCACCTGCTGGAATGCGGTTAACACCGTCTGGCGATAGTTGGCAAGGTCCGCATTGTAGATCGCGACGTACTCATGGAGCGTTGGGTTCAGAGCGGCATTGAACAAGGGCACGGAGATTGAGGGCCCGACCGACCAGAAGCGGCTGGGCCAGTCGAGCAGGTGGGAAAACGCCGAGCTTTGCGTGCCTCCATTGGCGGAGAGAATCAGGTTGGGATAAAAAGCAGCATAGGCCACGCCGATTTGAGCATTCGCCGCGGCCATGGTACGTTCCGCTGCCGCGACGTCAGGGCGGCGCTCCAGCAACTGCGACGGCACTCCAATCGGAATCGGCGGCGGAGCGACGGTGAGAGGCCGGAGGGGAATCGAGAAACCTGAGGCCTGTTTGCCCACCAGGACCGCGATCGCATGTTCATATTGCGCCCGCAGGATGCCAAGGTTCGTGGCCGCGGACTCGGCGCTCTGCAGTGTACTTTGCGCCTCCACCACGGAGATTCTATCGTTCACGCCGGTCTCGTACAGGGTTTGCGTCAACGCGAGTGTTTTCTTGTCCGCTTCCACAGTTTGCGCATACAGACGCACCAGCGCGTCCTGCCCGTGGATTTCAAAGAAGTACTCAGCCAGCGCGACCTGTTCGCTTAACCGCTCATTCTCAAGATCGGCTGCGCTCACCTGCGCGTTGTATTCAGCCATATGCACGGTATTTCGAACTCTGCCCCACACATCCGGCGCCCAGGAGACGTTTGCGGGAAGCTGATAGAGCGTGAATAGCTTCCCGACGTTGGCGGTTGTAGAGTTCGTCAGGTTGCCCGAGGAGAGTGAGCGGGAAAAAGACGGCGTCGCCGTCGCGGTGGGAAAGTATAGCGCGCGCGCTTCGCCGACCAGCGCCCGCGCTTCCATGAAATTCTCGAAGTATTGCTTGATCGTTTGATTGTTGATATTCAGCTGATCCTCAAGCGCATTCAATTCCGGTTCGTGGAATACTTCCCACCAGTTGCCGCGCAGCATCGCATCCTGCGGCTGCGCAGGCGTCCAGATGCCAGCGCCTGGCTGCGGAGCGGGAGTCTCTTTATAAACAGTCGGTGCCTGTGTTTTTGGCGGGTGATACTTCGGTCCCACCGTGCAGCCCGTCAGTGCATAACTGAGGAGCGCCGCTCCCCAAACAGACAGTTTTCTGAATCGGCGATCCGCAGCCCTCGGCTGCCCGATCGTCCTCTTCTTCGGAATCGACGTTCTCTTCATAAGGTGCTTCCTGCCTTGCTTGGTTCTCTCGACACTGGCGAATCGCGATTCGTGGCGACCGCATTCTGAACTCTTCTATGCTCTATGTGGCTTCGCCCATCGCGTCATGCAGTGTGTCACGCTGCTTCCCCATCATTCGCAGCCGTAAACGGTCCATATAAAGATAGATGACCGGAGTTGTATACAGCGTCAGCGCCTGGCTGACGAGCAATCCTCCGACGATGGTAATCCCCAACGGCCTCCGCAACTCCGAGCCTGTGCCTGTGCCGAACGCCAGCGGCAATGCGCCGAACATGGCCGCCATGGTAGTCATCAATATCGGGCGGAAGCGCAGCATGCACGCTTCAAAGATCGCATCGGAGGTGCTCATGCCTCCCTCGCGCTCGGCCACTAGGGCAAAGTCGATCATCATAATGGCATTCTTCTTCACGATGCCGATCAACAGCACAATTCCAATAATCGAAATAACATTCAGGTCGATCTTGAACAGCATCAGTGCCAGCATCGCTCCTGCGCTCGCGGACGGTAGCGTGGAGATGATCGTCAACGGGTGCACCAGGCTTTCATACAGAATGCCGAGAACGATATATACAGCCAGCAGCGCCGTAAGCACCAGGATCGGCTCCGTCTTCAAAGATTGCTGATATGCCTGCAGCGTGCCCGCAAAGAAGCCATGCAGGGTGGAAGGTGTGTTTAGCTTCTGCTGCATTTGCGCAATCATTTGGGTGGCATCGCTCAGCGACAAGCCTGGGGCTAGATTGAACGATAGGGTGACCGAAGGAAACAGGCCGGTATGGTTCACCTGCAGCGGAGTCGTGTTCGCCCGGGCGATAGCGACGGCGCTCAGCGGCACGACGCCGCCCACGTTGGCGGAGGGATAGATGTAATTGAGCCCCTCTGGAGACTGCCAGAACTGCGGCGCTGCTTCCAACACTACGTAGTACTGATTCAACTGCGTGTAGATGATCGACACTTCAGACTGGCCAAATGCGCTGTACAGGCTGGAATCCAGGGACTGTGAAGTGAGGCCGAGTCTGGCGGCGGTGGCGCGGTCATAGGTGACAAATTCCTCCAGCCCTCCATTTTGCTGGTCCGTGTTCACATCCTGAAAGCCCGGAAGTTTCTTCATGTTTGTCAGCAGGATGGGTGCCCAATGGGACAGGTCCGTCACACTGTCCGATTGCAGCGTGTATTGATACAACGCATTGCTCATGCGGCCACCGATGCGCAAATCCTGCGCAGCTTGTAGAAATGCTGAGGCGACGGGGAGCCGATTCAGCTTGGGCCGCAGACGATTGATGATCTGTTCCGCGCCCACCTTGCGCACATTCAGTGGCTTTAGAGCGATGTAAATAAAACCTCCATTGCCAGAGCGCACAAATGCCATCACGTTCGCCACCGCGGGATCGGCTTTGATCACCTTCACCAACTGCTTCACAGAGTTGTCCATCACGGCAAACGACGCATCCTGGGGACCTTGTATGCCGCCGATGAGCGCTCCTGTGTCCTGCTGCGGGAAAAATCCTTTGGGAATTTTGATCGCCACCACCACATTCAGCGCGATGACCAACAAAAGCACGACCAGCGTTAAAAACGGATTGTCCAGCACCCAGGTGAGCGAATGCCGATAAAGCGCCAACATTCCGTCGAAGACCTTTTCACTCGCCCGATACAGGTTCCCATGCTTCTGCTTTGCGGGTTCTTTCAAAATATAGGCGCACATCATGGGGGTCGTGGTCAGCGAGATGACCATCGAGATGAGAATGGCGGTCGATAGAGTGATGGCGAATTCGCGGAAAAGGCGACCCACGATTCCGCCCATCAACAGGATCGGAATGAAGACCGCGATCAGCGACATGCTGATGGTGAAAATCGTCGGTCCTATTTCCCGCGACCCCTGCAGCGCCGCCGCCAGCGGCGCCATCCCTGCTTCCAGATGGCGCGAAATGTTTTCCATCACCACGATGGCGTCATCCACGACAAACCCGGTGGAGATGGTCAACGCCATCAGCGACAGATTGTCCAGGCTGTACCCGAACAGATACATCACCGCGAAGGTGCCGATCAGCGATACCGGAACGGCGACGGCGGGAATCAGCGTAGAGTGCCAGTTGCGCAAAAACACAAACACCACCAGGATTACCAGGACGACCGAGACGACCAGCGTTTGCTCCACGTTTTCGATGGAGGCTTTGATGGTCGTGGTGCGGTCCAGCACCACTGTGGTGTCAATCCCTTGCGGCATCACCGCCCGCAGAAATGGCAGCTGACTGCGGATCAGCTCATTGGTCGTAATAATATTGGCGCCGGGCTGACGGAAGATAATAACCGTGACCGAAGGAATTCCATTCAGATATCCGGCATTGCGGATGTCCTGCGCAGCGTTTGCGACTGTGGCAACGTCGGACAACCGAACCGCCAGGCCGTTGTGATAGCCGATGATGAGCGGCTTATATTGGTCCGCTCTGGAAATCTGGTCGTTGTCCAGAATGTCCGCTGTCACCGCGCCGTCGGAAAGCTGCCCCTTCGCCAGGTCGGAATTCTGCAGGCTCAACGCCGCCTGCACGTTGCTTATAGTCAATCCATAGCTGTTGAGCTGCGTGGGATTCACGTCCACGCGCACGGCCGGCAGCGAAGCTCCGCCCACCACCACCTGTCCGACCCCGGGAATCTGGGAGAGTTTTTGCTCCAGGATCGTGGACGCTTCGTCATACAGCTTTTGCTTGTCGTACTTGTTCGACGTGAGGGCAATGATCATGATCGGCGCGTCCGCCGGATTCGTCTTGCGCCACGTGGGATTCGACGGCAGGTTTGCCGGCAGATACGTGCGCGCCGCATTGATCCCCGCCTGTACATCGCGCGCAGCCCCATCGATATCCCGGCTCAGGTCGAACTGCAACGTGACTTGGGTCGACCCCAGCGAACTTGAGGAGGTCATTTCGGTGATGCCCGCGATGTGGCCGAACTGCCGCTCCAGTGGAGTTGCGACGGATGACGCCATGATACGCGCGCTCGCCCCAGGAAGCCCCGCCTGAACCGAGACGGTGGGGAAGTCGATTTGCGGCAGCGGTGAGACCGGCAGCACGGTGTACGCGATGGCACCGGCCATCGCAATGGCAACCGTCAATAGCGTGGTCGCTACCGGTCGTCGGATGAATGGTTCTGAGAAGTTCATGCCGGCTCCGCCGTCTGCGGCTCGTTGCCGATCTTTGGCTCGCGCGAAGAGCGTGAAAATCTTTGTGCGAGATTGTCGAAGAAAATGTAGATGACTGGCGTCGTGTACAGCGTCAGCACCTGGCTCAACAGCAGGCCGCCCACCATCGCAATTCCCAAAGGTCGCCGGATTTCCGACCCGTACCCGCTGCCGAACGCCAGTGGGATCCCAGCCAGCAGCGCCGCCATCGTGGTCATCATGATGGGGCGGAAACGCAGCAGGCAAGCATCATAGATGGCGTCAGTTGCATTTTTACCGTGTTGCCGCTCTCCTTCCAGCGCAAAGTCGACCATCATGATGCCGTTCTTCTTCACAATGCCGATCAGCAGAATGATCCCGATGATGGCCACCACGCTCAGGTCCTGATGAAATAAAATCAGCGCCAGCAGGGCGCCCACGCCCGCCGAAGGCAGCGTCGAAAGAATCGTGATCGGATGAATAAAGCTTTCATACAGCACCCCGAGCACGATGTAGACCGCAACCAGCGCCGCTAGAATCAGCAGTGCTTCATTGGAAAGCGAACCCTCGAATGCCGCCGCCGTTCCCTGAAAGGCCGCTTGCACGGTGACCGGCATATGCAGATTTTTCTGCACTTTCTCAATGGCGGTGATGGCGTCGCCCAGAGCCGCATTCGGCGCCAGATTGAACGAGACGGTCACCGCCGGAAATTGTCCCTGATGGTTGATCGAGAGCGCTTCCGTGTCGTTGACGAAATGGCTGAATGCGCTCAGTGGAACTGCATTGCTCAGAGTCGTGCTCGTGACCGTGTTCGCCGAACTCGACCCGGCGGCCCCGGTGCTTGGGGCGTTCAAGACATTCGTGGGCGGATTCAGTATCCCGGACGACGGCGTATAGCGCACGCCCGTCGTGATCGCATTCGAGCCGGCTGATGCCGACGCCGAAGCTGCGAAGGTAGACACTGCTCCGGCCCCCGATGCGCCCGAGGACGCTCCCGCCTGAAGGTAGATTTTGCTCAGTTTATCCGGATCTTGCTGGAACTGCGGCTGCGCTTCCAGGATGACGTGATACTGGTTCAGCTGCGTGTACATCGTGTTGATTTGCCGCTGCCCGAAGTTGTCATACAGCGCGTTGTCGATCGTCGCCGGCGCGATTCCGAGTCGCGACGCAGTAACCCGGTCGATCGCCAGCGTGACTGCCAGCCCTCCCGTCTGCTGATCGGTGGCTACATCTTCCAGTTGCGGCAGTTGCTGCAGTTTTTCCACGAACCTGTTCGTCCACACATTCAGCTCGTTCGAGTCCGGATCCTCCAGCGTGTACTGATATTGCGTGCGACTCACCCGGTCGTCCACCGTGATGTCCTGTACCGGCTGCATGTACAGCTTGATCCCTTGCACCTTTCCGAGCTTCGATGTCAGCCGCCGGATCACGTCGGAGGCGCTCAGACTGCGCTCCGACAGCGGTTTCAGATTGATCGACATGCGTCCGCTATTCAGCGTCGTGTTCGTGCCGTCGGCCCCGATAAATGAGGACAGACTCTCTACCGCCGGGTCTTGCAGCACAATCTTGGCGAGTTCCTTTTGCTTCTCCGCCATTGCGGGAAAGGAAACTGTTTGCGACGCTTGCGATATGCCTTGGATGACCCCGGTATCCTGCACCGGGAAAAAGCCCTTGGGAATCATGATGTACAGAAATACCGTCAGGACCAGCGTTCCCACCGCCACCAACAGCGTGGTCGTCTGAAATCTCAGGACCACTTTCAGCGTTCGTCCATAAAACGCGATCATGCGCTCGAAAACCCGCTCCGATGCCCGGTAGAAGCGGCCCTGTTTGGATGGCGCGTGGTGTCGCAGGATGCGGGAGCACATCATCGGAGTCAGAGTAAGTGAAACCGCCGCGGAAATGATGATGGTGACCGCCAGAGTGACGGCAAATTCGCGAAACAAACGACCGATAATCCCGCCCATGAACAGCAGCGGGATGAGCACCGCAACCAGCGAAACCGTCAGCGACATAATCGTAAAGCCGATTTGCTCCGCGCCTTTCATGGCCGCCTGCATCGGACGATCACCTGCTTCGAGGAAACGGGAAATGTTCTCGATCATCACGATCGCATCGTCCACCACGAATCCGGTAGAGATTGTCAATGCCATCAGAGACAGGTTGTCCAGGCTGTAGCCGAGCAGGTACATGGCGGCAAACGTGCCCACAATGGACAGCGGCACGGCAACGCTGGGGATGATCGTCGCCGACAAATTGCGCAGGAATAGAAAGATCACCATGACGACCAGGACGATCGTCAGCATCAGTTCGAATTCCACGTCGGAGACGGAAGCTTTGATGCCCGTCGTCAAATCTGTCAGCGTGGTCACATCGATCCCGGCGGGAAGGTTCGCCTTGAGCTGCGGCATCAGTCTGGTAATGCTTTTGACCACGTTGATCGTATTCGCGCCAGGCTGGCGCTGTATGTTCACAATTACCGCCGGCGACTGGTCCATCCAGGCCGCTTGCTTCGTGTTCTCGACTCCGTTGACCACCTTGGCCACATTCTTTAGCAGAACGGGAGCGTTATTCCGATAGGCCACAACGATATCCTGGTAGTCCCCGCTGGTGACCAACTGGTCGTTGGCGTCGATCTGCCAATCCTTTTTGGGGCCATCGAAGTTGCCCTTTGCCGCGTTCGCGCTTGCCTGCGTAAGCGCAGTGCGGAGCGCCTCCATATCGATGCCGTACGACGCCAGCTGCGCCGGATTCGCCTGAATGCGTACGGCTGGCTTCTGGCCGCCGCTGATGCTTACCAGACCCACCCCGCTCAATTGCGAAATCTTCGGCACCAGCCGCGTGTCCACCAGGTCTTCCACCTGCGACAGCGGCATCGTATTCGACGTGATCGCCAGCGTCAGCACAGGGGCATCCGCGGGGTTCGTTTTGTTATAGATGGGTGGTACCGGCAGATTGGAAGGTAAGTAGCCCTGCGCTGCGTTGATCGCCGCCTGCACCTCTTCTTCGGCGATGTCGATATCCAGGCTCAGATCGAACTGCAGCACAATCACCGACGTGGCGCCGGAGCTGGTGGAGGTCATCTGGCTCAAGCCTTGCATCTCGCCAAATTGCCGCTCCAATGGAGCCGTCACCGTCGTTGCCATCACGCGCGGGCCCGCTCCCGGATAAAACGTCACCACCTGGATCGTCGGGTAGTCGACCTCGGGCAGGGCAGAGACCGGCAACTGTGTATATCCGACAATACCCACCAGCATGATGGCGGCCATCAGCAGCGAAGTCGCCACCGGTCGCAAAATAAAGGGGCGAGACGGATTCATGGGACGTTACGCCCGCTCGTACTGGCCGGAACCGGCGTTTTCGAGATCACTACCTTCGCGTTGTTTTGCAGTTTTTGGAAGCTGCTGTCAGCCACCATATCCCCCGGGTTGATCCCCGTAACCGCCGTCATGCCAGCGTCCGAAACTCCCGTCTGGATATCCCGGAGATAAGCCGTTTTGTTCTGGATCACGTACACGAACGAGATGTCGCCATTCTGCTGGATCGTGGAGCTTGGAATCAAAGTCGCCCCTTGAACCGTCCGAACCAGCAGTTTGGTGTTTACGAATAAGTTGGGAAACAGTGCGCCATTCGTATTCGGGAACAGCGCCCGCAGCTTCACCGTTCCCGTCGTCGTGTCGATCTGGTTGTCCATGGTCTGCAATGTTCCCGTGGCGATTTTTGTCTGGTTGCCCCGGTCATACGCGGTCACAGGCAGCGACTTGCCGCGGCGCATCTGCGGGATCACATCGCCCACCGAGTCCTCGGAAATCGTGAAAACAACCGTGATGGGCTGCGTCTGCGCGATGACCACCAACGGCGTTGTGCTGTTGGCTTGCACTACGTTGCCCGGATCCACCAGCCGTAATCCCACGCGTCCCGTAATCGGCGCGGTCAGGTGGCAGAAGGATACCTGCACCTGGTCGTATTGGACCGTTCCCTGGTCGGCTTTCACCGTTCCTGCGTACTGCAGTACCAGCTTTTCCTGGTCCTCCAGTATCTGCCTTGCAATGGCATTGCGCGTCCATGCCGTCTGATATCGGGCCAGGTCCATCTTTGCCTGCGCCAGCAGATTTGTGTCCCGCTCCAACGCTCCCTGCGCGGCCAGCAGTTGTGCCTGGTACGGGCGCGGATCGATCTCGATCAGCGGCTGGCCGCGATGCACTAATTGTCCTTCTCGGTATTCCACTGCCGTCACCAGTCCCGTCACCTGGCTCGTAATCGTGTCCGTGTAGACCGGCGTTACGGTCCCAATTGCATTCAGATACACGCCAATGTCGCCCTTCGTCGCGGTCGCGGTCGTGATCGTGACCGGTCCTCCCATCAGCGCGCCTCTTCCCGTCGGCGCCTTCGCCACTTCCTTGTGATTCAGCACCAGCCAGAAAAGCACGCCAAACACCAGCAGAATGAAAACCCATACCAGAATGCGAACGGTATGCGAGCGGTGCGGTTCAGGAGGCGGAGCGGGCAATTGATGCTCAAGCCCGACATGCGAAGCCGGAGCTTGCTGTGCTATTTCTTCATTTTGCATTCGATATCTTGCCTTCCAGCAGATTTTTCCCTATTGCTGCGACCATGGCATAGTGTCACAGTTGCTTCACGTCACAGTTGTTTCAAATGTACGGAGAACGTCGGTGACAATCATGAATAGACGGAATTGGAGCCCATTAAGACTCATTCCCCTCCTTCCGAATTCGAGGAACTGGGCTGGCAGCAAATTCTTGCCTTCAATCAGGATACGTCGACGGATGTTTCTAGGGGATGAGAAAGGAAAAGTCCCCGCAAATAGGCGGTCTGTGCAGCGGACGATACGGCAGGATGGAGTCTCCAACAAAAGTTCAAGAGCGGCAGCGCACAACGCACAGCGCACCACCGCTCTTGGGGTTGTTTCACTCTTTCTTTACGCGGCTGCCTGCATATTCACGCGCTCGGAGATTTGAGTCAGGATGTGATCGGCGTTGCCTTCTTCTTTTTCGATCGACTGCAGCAGCCTGGCATCATCGCTCAAGCCGAGAATCTCCGCCCAGCGCCGCAGCGTTCCATAAACGGCAATTTCATGATGCTCGACCTGCTGCGCGGCGCCAATCAAAGCAATATTGCGGAGCGACGGATCGGTGACATCCTTGATCGTATCGGAAGCCTCTGTGGTAAGCCCCTGGATCACCTTGCAGGTTTCCGTCTCGGCATGGCCCGCATTCTTCTCGAGCAGCTTCTCGACCTTGGAAACATGCCCCTTGGTCTGTTCCAGATGCGTGCGGAACGCGTCTTTCAGTTCCGAGTCGCTCGATTTTTCGATCAGATCAGGCAGCGCCTTGGTGATTTTCTGTTCCATATCAAGCGCCTTCTTCAGATTGTTGATGTAAAGAGCGCGTAGATCTTGAATGTTGGCCGAGGTCAATTTCATGGCGTATTTCCTTTCAAAGGGGGTTGGGGAATTCTTCCAACTACTGGACGTGGGCGGCGATCTGAAATATCCGCTCGACAGATCTCGATATGACGGATCTCGCAGGCCACGCGCAATCATCGTTTTCATTTCCCTAATTAAATTGGATGCTTCCTCAACCGCCAGGTTTTCCTCGCCCGCGGAATGGCTTTTTGCCACGAGACGCCTCCTCCCATCGCAGCTTCACACTTAGTTGCTGTCTGGTATCGCACCCATGCTCATCATCGGTAATGAGAGAAGAAGGAAAAGTTAAGAGCAGTACCCTATATCGGATAGGCTGGAATCCTCCACCGATAGTTGAGGTATTTTGGAAGCCGTGGGCGGCTCACTATACACTAGAGTCTTCAAGCAGGTTATTGCCCATGGCCACGCACTTAGATGAAATTCTGGCATCCGTACGGCGCGATTTGGAACTGCGCAAGCAGACCGCGAATCTTGCCGCGCTGGAGCGTCGTGCCGCCACGCATACGCCTCGCGGATTTGCCCAGTCCCTGCGTCGTCATGCTCTTGCCCAACCCGCCATCATCGCGGAACTGAAAAAAGCCTCACCCTCCCGAGGCCTCATTCGCGCGGATTTTCCGGTCTCTTCTCTTGCCGCCAGCCTTGCAAAAGCGGGTGCCGCCGCTCTCTCTGTCCTCACCGAAGAGCATTTCTTTCAGGGAAGCCTCGCCAATCTGGAGCAGGCGTCCGCAGCTGTCACCATTCCTTGCCTGCGCAAAGATTTCATTCTGGATCAATTTCAAATCCTGGAAGCCCGCGCGGCCTGTGCCGACGCCATTCTTCTGATTGTTGCCGCACTGGAACAATCCACCTTGAGGCATCTCACCCGCGCCGCTCACGCCCAGGGCCTGGACGTGTTGTGCGAAGTGCACAACACCGAAGAATTGACTCGCGTCCTCGATCTCGGCTGCGATGCCATCGGCGTGAACAATCGCAATCTGCATGCGTTTGAAGTTCGTCTCGAAACTTCGCTTGAACTCGCCAACCGCTTGCCGCAGCAACTCGTGCGCGTCGCTGAGAGCGGCATCTACACCGCCGTCGATATCGCGCGCCTGCGGGCGGCCGGCTTTGACGCGTTCTTGATTGGTGAGTCGCTGATGCGCCAGCCCGATCCAGCCCAGGCGTTGGCGAGTCTTCTGACCGCTTCGTCCGCCCAACGTGAGGTTCCTGCTTAGGTAGCCGCCATGTGGATAAAAATTTGCGGGATCACATCGCTGGAAGATGCCCAGCTCGCCGTGCTGGCCGGAGCCGATGCTATCGGTTTCATCCTTGCTCCGAGCCCGCGCCGCATTACGCCGCAAGCCATCCGCAAGATTACGAAGGAACTTCCATCCTCGATCGAGAAAATTGGCGTGTTTGTGGACGCGCCGATCGAGGAAATCCTTGTCGTCTGCGAGACGGCGGGCTTGACCGGCGTGCAACTGCATGGCGAATCCTCTGCTGACGACGCTGCGAATCTCCGCGCGCGGTTGAAAAAACACCGGATGCGCGTGGTCGAGGTGGTCCACTACCCCGGAGATTCGACCGTCTTTGCCCGCCATCTGCGCGCTCTTTGCTCGCAGACTGCAGCCGACCCGGACCGGAGTGCTGTTCTCGTGGATACCGCAATAGTCGGCAAACTTGGCGGTACGGGCGTTCCGTTTGACTGGCGGTCGGCGCAAGACAGCTTTCTTCAGCATTCCGCGCCGCTTCGGTTAATTGCCGCCGGCGGCTTGCACCCGAAGAACGTCCGCCAGGCCATCCAAATGTTGCGGCCCTGGGGAGTGGACGTTTCCAGCGGTGTGGAAGCAGCTCCCGGTCGCAAAGATCACGCACGCCTCACAGAATTCATCCGCGCGGCCCGAGCAGCCGCAATGGAATTTTCTGAAATCGGCCAACCATTAGAAAGATGAAAATGTTAGAACAAAATCAATTCGAGCCTGAAATGCGGGTGCCCCAGGTCTCGCTTCTGAGACCTGGGATTCTCCGGCCCTCCGCGCAAATGGCATGATGCGGTCATAGACCTTAGAAAGATGAAAATGTTAGAAGAAAATCAGATCGAGGTTGAGATGCCCGTTGCTGCGACCGTTCCCGGACGCTTCGACGCCTATGGTGGCCGCTATGTTCCGGAAACCCTGATGGCCGCCTTGCAGGAACTGGAGATTGCCTACGCGGAAGCGCAGCGCGATCCCGCGTTTGCGAGCGAGCTTTCCTACCTGCTGCATCACTATGCGGGCCGCCCCACGCCGCTCTACTTCGCTTCCAGGCTCACCGAATCGCTGGGCGGCGCGAAAATTTATTTGAAGCGCGAAGACTTGCTGCACACTGGAGCCCACAAGATCAACAACTGCCTCGGCCAGGGCCTGCTCGCCCGCCGCATGGGCAAGCGCCGCATCATTGCGGAAACCGGCGCGGGCCAGCACGGCGTGGCCACCGCGACCGTCTGCGCGCTGTTTGGGATGGAATGCATCGTCTACATGGGCCAGGAGGACATGCGCCGCCAGGAGCTGAACGTCTATCGCATGCGCCTGCTTGGCGCGGAGGTGCGCAGTGTGACTGCCGGCTCCGCGACCCTTAAAGACGCCATCAATGAAGCCATGCGCGACTGGGTCGTCAACGTCCGAACCACGCATTATCTTCTTGGCAGCGTGCTGGGCGCCCATCCATATCCCACCATGGTCCGCGATTTTCACCGGGTCATTGGCATCGAAGCGCGTCGGCAGATTCTGGAAGCGGAAGGCCGCTTGCCCCACGCCGTGCTGGCTTGCGTTGGCGGCGGCTCCAATGCCATCGGCGCGTTCTATGAATTTATCCCCGATCAAAATGTCCGGCTCATCGGCGTTGAAGCCGGCGGTCGCGGTCCCGCGCTCGGCGAACATGCGGCAAGATTTCAGGGCGGTTCTCCCGGCGTTCTGCAAGGCACGTATTCCTATGTGCTCCAGGATGACGCGGGACAAATTGCGAATACGCATTCCGTTTCCGCCGGTCTCGACTATGCCTCCATCGGCCCGGAACACGCCGCGCTGCACGATTCCGGCCGCGCCGAATATGTATCCGCTTCCGATGCCGCCGCATTGCAAGCCACCGTTCGCCTCGCCCGCATGGAAGGAATTCTCCCCGCGCTCGAAAGCGCCCACGCCGTAGCCGAGGCGATTCGCATTGCCCCAACAATGAATCGGTCCGACATTTTGTTGATCAATCTTTCCGGTCGTGGCGACAAGGACATGGGAATCCTGGCGCGCGAACTCAAGTTGCAGGGAGCCTGATCCCAGGAGCTCATCGATGACCATTGAATTTCATCAGAAGCCCGGCCTGGTCGTGTATCTGACCATCGGCGATCCCGATCTCGCCACCAGCAAGCAAATCGCCCTCGCCGCCATCGATGCCGGCGCCGACGTGCTGGAACTGGGCGTGCCCTTTAGCGATCCGCTGGCCGACGGTCCCGTCATCCAGCGTGCCAGCGAACGCGCGGTGCGCAACGGTACCCGCCTCGACGATGTCCTCGCCTTGGCCCGCGCTCTGCGCACAGAGCGTCCCCGCGTCGGCCTGGTCATCTTTTCCTATCTCAATCCCATTCTTCGCATGGGTCTGGAAAAATTTGCGGCTGCTGCCGAACAAGCGGGCGTCGACGCCGTCCTCGTAACCGATCTCATTGTCGAGGAGTCGGAGCAATATCGCGCCGTCCTGCACCGCCATCATTTGCAGCCGATTTTCCTCGCCGCGCCCACCAGTCCCGACAATCGTCTGGCCCGCATCGCGGAAGTTTCTGAAGGATTCATTTACGCCATCTCCCGCGTCGGTATCACCGGCACGCAGCAGGAAGTCGCCGGCGACGCCCGCGACCTGGTGGCCCGCCTGCGCCGCTATACTCAACTTCCGATTGCCCTCGGCTTTGGCATTTCCAACGCCGCCCACGTCGCCGCGGTGGCGGAGTTTGCCGATGCCGCCGTGATTGGCAGCGCCATCGTTGCCCTCATCGAACGATCCACACCGCAGCAGGCGCCCTCCGCGGTCGGCGAATTTATCGCCGCACTGCGCGCGCCGGTTCCCAGCGAAAGCGCGGTTTCCTGAAAAATTCTTCGCAGTCGATTAGGATGAACATCATTATCTTTTTTTAGTATTTTCGCGGAAAGTGTAATGTCATGGGATCGAACGATGCCCGCATTACAGTAACAGTGAAAATGCTCTAAGCAGGCGAATCCCGCGGAGCGCTCCCAGGCATCTCCGTCAACCTGTCTTGAGGTGCTACATGGATATTGCAGAATGGCGTCGGAAAATTGATGAGCTCGACCGCCAGATCGTCGCCTTGATCAGCGAGCGCGCTCTGGCCGCGCAGGCCATCGGACGCCTCAAACGGTTGACCGATCTGCCGGTGTATGAGCCGAACCGGGAAAAGATCATTTTTGAAAACGTTCGCAAGACCAATCCAGGGCCGTTGCCGGATATAGAACTCGTGCATATTTACGAGCGCATCATCGACGTCATGCGCGCGCTGCAGAAAGATGAACTGGCATCGCTATCGCCAGACAGGCGTGCGACAGATACCAACCCAACGAAAAATTAGACGAAACGAGAACGGAAATGATTGTAGCCATGCAGGAACACGCCACCGAGGAACAGATCCAGCACGTGCTGGCGCGGATGGTCGAAATCGGTTTCAACGTGCATCGCACCACCGGGACGCAGCAAACGGTACTCGCCGGCGTCGGCCAGCCCGCTGTCTTCGATGTGCAGGATTTTCAGGTGATGGCCGGCGTCGCCGAAGCTCACCGCATCACCTCTCCCTACAAACTCGCGGGCCGAGGCTTTCGACCCTCAGGCACCGTCATTCGCTTTCCCAACGGAGTGTCGGTGGGCGGCGAGGAAGTCATGGTCATGGCCGGTCCCTGCTCCGTCGAGTCGCGGGAGCAGATGTTTACCATCGCCGGGCAAGTCGCCGCTGCAGGTGCGAAATTTCTTCGCGGCGGCGCGTTCAAGCCGCGCAGTTCTCCGTACTCCTTCCAGGGCATGGGCCTCGAAGGTCTGCGCCTGCTGCGCGAAGTCGGTGATGCCACCGGCCTGCTCATCGTCAGCGAGGTCATGGAGATCTCTCAAATTGAATTGATGCTGCCCTACGTCGACGTTCTCCAGGTCGGCGCGCGCAATATGCAGAATTTCAATCTTCTGCGCGAGCTGGGCCGCATTCGCAAGCCGGTTCTGCTCAAGCGCGGCATCGCCGCCACCATCGAAGAACTCCTGCTTTCCGCCGAGTACATCCTGGCTGGCGAAAATTACGATGTCATGCTATGCGAACGCGGCATTCGCACCTTTGAAACCTACACCCGCAACACCATGGACATTTCCGCCGTCCCTGTCTTGAAACATCTTTCCCATCTGCCGGTCCTGGGCGATCCTTCTCACGGCACCGGTCGGCGCGATATGGTTCCCGCCATGGCGCGTGCGTCCGTGGCTGCCGGTTGCGATGGCCTGTTGTTGGAAGTACATCCCAATCCCGACAAGGCTGTTTCCGACGGCGCGCAGTCATTATTCCCCAAGCAATTTGAACAGTTGATGGAAGAATTGCGTATCATCGCCACTGCTGTGGGACGCAACATCGGACCGCGTCCCCGCGAAGCCGTATTGCACAGCAGTAGGGTGTAGACAAAGGGACCTCCGATTGGGCGCGGCATTGCATCCGCGCACGACGTTGCTGCGTAGAGAACGCGGCTTTGCATCCGCGCACGACGTTGCTGCGTAGAGAACGCAGCTTTGCATCCGCGCACGACGTTGCTGCGTGGAAAATATTGTTTTGTATCAGGGCACGACTTGAGTCGTGCCATCACCGCGTCAAACTTTGAGCGGCTTTAGCCGCTGAGAGACTTATTCAGAGGTTCCCAAACCGTGGCCGAATCCATCCAGAGCATCGCCATTCTCGGCACCGGCCTCATCGGCACGTCCGTGGGGCTGGCGTTGCACGCGCACGGATTCCCCGGCAGCATCACAGGGTGGGATCGCGCCCCTGAAGAGGCCGAGATTGCCCGCGAAAAAGGCGCCATCGACACCGTCGCCACCGACCCGCTCGCCGCCGCCCGCGAATGCGATTGCATTCTCCTCGCCACGCCCGTCTTTGGCATTCTCGAATGGATCGAGCGCCTCGCCCCCGTTCTGCACCCGCACCAGCTGGTTACAGATGTCGGCAGCACCAAGCGAAAAATCTGTGCCCTCGCTGCGGAGTCATTCTCTTCTCCCGGCGCGGCGTATTTCCTTCCCGGCCACCCCATGGCGGGCAAGGAAGTCTTCGGCGCGGCCCACGCCGACCCTGACCTGTTTCACGGCGCGGTCTGGCTCTTCACGCCCCTCGATCCAACGCAAGATCCGCCCGCTGCGCCGACCCAAGGCCAGCTGCTCGCCGATAGTTGGCGAAAATGGATCGCCCGCATCGGCTGCCGCATGTTGGATCTCGAGCCCGCTCGCCACGATGAAATCTGCGCCTGGGCCAGTCATCTGCCGCAGATGCTGGGCACAGCCCTGGCTGCGCTCCTCGAAGATACCTTCCCGGAGGATGCCGATCAGAAGGGAAGTCTCTCCAGCAGTTCCGCCCAGCTCCGCGCCATCGGCGGCCGGGCCATGCATGAGATGACGCGCCTCGGCGCCAGCCCCTACTCGATGTGGAGAGATATCGCCCAGACCAACGACGAGCCCATCGCCGCCGCTCTGCTGGCGCTCGAACAGCGTCTCGCCTCCATCCGCGAAAATCTAAAGCAGCCCGAACTCCGCGAAGAATTCCTCCGCGCCAACCGCTTCCGCTCGCGGTTCTAAGCAAGATCCCACCTGGGAGGATGCGCGACAACAGGCTCGTGGATCTGTGCTGAGGTTCTTGGGTGAATCGAGAGATCTGGACTATATAGTTCCTATGGATCATAATGATCGTATCGGTCATTATGGCTGGAGGTCTCAAATGATTACAGAAGTCTCTGCCGTCAACTTCCGCCAGAATCTGGGCGAAATGCTCAACCAGGTACAGTATCGGAGCGACAGCATTGTGATCAACAAGGATGGCAAGCCGGTGGCCGTTCTCGTTGATGCCGAGCTTTTTGCCCGCATTCGCCGCATGCGCGAGCGGTTCGATGCATTGAGCAGTCGGATCGCCGAGGCCTACGCGGATGTGCCGGTCGAGCAGGGCATGGCGGAAATCGACGCGGCGGTCGCGCGGGAACGGCAACCACGAAAACGGCAACCACGGAAACGGCGATCTTGACCGCGCGAATGCGAGTGGTTCCGGACACCAATGTCCTGGTCTCCGGCTTGGCCTATCCAGGGAGTGTTCCGGGGCGAATCCTCGGCGTCTGGCGGCAGGGAGGGCTGGATGTCGTATTGTCGCGGTACATTCTGGATGAGATGGTTCGGGTGCTGCCGCGGCTTTCCCGCATTTTGCTAAGCTCTGCGGAGATTCGCGATCTTGCCGACAATTTCATGTTCCTGGCAGACATCGTCGAACCCGCCCCCGAATCCGATGCAACCTTGCGTGACCGGGCCGATCGACCGGTTCTGGGAACCCTGCGGGCGGCGCAGGCCGACTACCTCATCACTGGGGACAAAGACCTGCTCTCGCTTGCCGAGCGCTACCCCATTGTCACGCCCGCCACCTTCTGGGACCGCCACGGCACCTAGCCGGCTGCATAGACCCTCTCATATCTCCCAGCCCAAAACGGGTCCTTTGTGAAGCGAGCGTTAGAGTGGGTTGAGCGGCTGTCGTTCTTGAAAAACGACCCGAACAGTTTGAACGCGGCAGACGACCGGGCACAGCACTTTCTGAGATGGGTAAAAGTCGTGCTATAGAAAACACGATTGGGGATAGACCGGCAATGCCTGCATTGGAAGACGTTTACGGCAAGTTCGGCTTCGCAGCGGAAGCGGCGCAGTTGCTAGAAACGCAGCTTGGCAACATGCTTTTATTTCATCACATAATAGAAGCTAGTAGGCAGTGACAACCCTGAAAGAGCACGACTTGTTCGGGATTCCGTCAATCGCCAAACACTCGGCCAGCTACTAAAGAGCCTCAACAACCACACCCAGTCACTTGATAGGCTGAATGATTTGCTATCGACGGCTCTTAAGGAGCGTAATCGCCTCTTTCACTCGTTCTACCCGTCACACAATTTTCGAAGAAATAGTGAAGAAGGCAGACTCATCATGCTGCGAGACCTCGAAGGCATCCACGCTGCGCTGCTAGATGCCTATAAGGCCGTTCTTTTACTTGACGGCATCGATCTTGATGCAATGACAGAGTTGGGCGACTCGCCCACACGTCATCTTCAGATCTGAACGCCGGGTGCCCCAGGTCTCGATTTTGAGACCTGGGATTCTTTCGCACAGGAAGATTGCATAATTTACGGCCCTTCGCGTACAACGGCAACATGGATGTTTTGACCGCAGCCGAAATGCGTCAGTGCGATGAACGCACCGTCGAGCAAGTGGGCGTCTCCTGGCAAGCCTTGATGGAAAATGCCGGCTCCCGGGTCGCCGAGTTTGTCGCGCACGAATTTCCTTCGGCGCAACGCATCCTCGTGCTCTGCGGAAAAGGCAACAATGGCGGCGATGGCCTCGTCGCCGCGCGCCATCTGGAGGCTGGCGGTAAGCAGGTGCGCCTCCTCTTGCTGTCCCCGTTCGAACAACTGAGCGAGGATGCTCGAGCGATGTTTGAGAAGCTGCCGCAGATACTCAAAAAGTCCAGCATGCTGCTGGCGACCGAAGCAGATCTGCACCGCACTCCATTCGAAGACTGTTTCCATGAGACCGAATTATTTCTCGACGCGATTTTCGGAACCGGCTTTCATCCGCCATTGCGCGGAGTGACTGCGGCCCTCAAAAACAAAATTGCCGGCTATCCCGCACAGGTAGTTTCCCTCGACCTTCCCACCGGATGGGACGCCGATTCCACCGCGATGTCCTCACCCGATGCCTTTCGATCCGACGCCGTCGTTACATTCACAGCTCCCAAACTCGCCCACGTCTTTGGAGCGTTGACGCGCGGCCCCGTCGCGGTCGCGCAGATCGGCTCGCCCGCCGAGCTAGCTATCTCCGGCGGAAGTCGGACGGCAACCAATGGAAATTCGTGCTCCATTAGATGGACCGGCGCATCCAAAAAAATCATCGAGCACCCGCGCGCCCTCGACGCCAACAAGGGCCGTTTCGGCCACGTGCTGGTGGTCGGCGGATCGCCCGGCAAGGCGGGCGCGGCTTCCATGGCATCGATGGCCGCGATGCGTGCGGGCGCGGGCCTGACCACCGCTGCGATCCCTCGCAGCGTCGCTGCCATTGTCGCCGGATTCGCTCCCGAGATGATGACGCTGTTGCTGGAAGAGTCCCCGTCTGGCGGCATTTCCCTGAAAGGATTCGATGCCAGGCAGTGGACCGCTCTTTTCCACGGAATCTCTACCCTCGCCATCGGGCCGGGCATCGGCCGCGCGCCGGAGACAGCGGAATTCATCCGCGAACTCGTCCGCCGCTCGGAACTACCCACCGTGCTCGATGCCGATGGGTTGAATGCCTTCGAAGGTCACGCCGAGTTGCTCGACGGATCGAAACGCGCGCTGGTTCTCACGCCGCATCCTGGAGAGATGGCGCGGTTACTCGGCTGCACCATCGCCGATGTCGAGCGCGACCGCCTTCGCACCGCCCGCAACTTCGCCACCGAACATCATGTCACACTGGTGCTGAAGGGTTGGCGCACGCTGGTCGCGCACCCCGACGGCAGCATCGTGGTCAACACCAGCGGCAATCCCGCCATGGCCAAGGGCGGCAGCGGCGATATTCTCACCGGCATTGTCGCGGCATTGATCGCGCAGTTTCCGCAGCGTATCCAGGAAGCGGTGGAGTGCGCGGTGTGGCTGCATGGCGCGGCCGCGGACCTATTCGTGCGCGATCACGACGAGCATACGATGCTGGCCACGGAAATACTCAACCATCTTTCGCAGGCCATCCAGACGCCTGTCGATCGCGACAACTTCACCTGGTTGCGGGAGGGACAGCGGTGAGCGACGCAAAACACATGGACGGAAATGTCCGCGTCTTCACCACGCACTCGGCGGAGGAGACCATCGAGGTGGGCCGCGAGCTGGCCAGGTTCCTCGATCCTCCCAAGGTGCTGCTGCTCCGCGGAGATTTAGGCGCGGGCAAAACCACGCTGGTCAAGGGGATTGCCGCCGCCCTGGGAGCCGCCGAGCCAGATGAAGTCACCAGCCCCACCTTCACCCTGATCCATGAATATGCGGGCCGCAGTGTCGAGCACGCCAACCTGGGCGCGACCATCCTGCTCTATCACCTGGATCTATATCGGATCGAAAATCAGCGTCAACTCGATACACTCGGCATGGAAGATCTGATCACGCCACAGAGTGTATTGCTGATCGAGTGGGGCGAAAAATTTCCCTCTGTCGTCGCGCGTAGCGACGGAGAAATCGTCATCGAAACCCTGCGCGGCGACGAGCGCAGAATCACCCTCGCGCTACGCCCTGAGTAGACCGCTTCGATAGCGGATCGAGCGCAGGTGGAATGCAAACCTGAGACGAGTCATTCTGAGCGTAGCGAAGAATCCAGAGGGTGATGGCAGCGTTTACGATGTGCATATCGTCGCGAATCTTCACTTCGCGCTGCGGAGCCTGCCCTGGGCGAAGCCGAGGGGTTCAGAATGACTCCACGCCGTAAATAACGAACGGTGAATCCGCGTCAAAAACCCATAATGTTATAGCCGCTGTCCACATGGATCACCTCGCCGGTGATGCCGGACGCGAGATCGGAGGCGAGGAACGCGGCGGCTCCGCCTACCTCCGCCTGCTCCGTATTGCGATGCAGCGGGGAACGATCCGCATGCAGCTTCAGCAATTCGCCCAACCCGCCAATGCCGCGCGCCGCCAGCGTCTTGATCGGCCCGGCGGAGATGGCATTCACGCGAATGTTCTGCCTTCCCAGGTCCGATGCGAGATATCGCACCGTCGCTTCCAGCGCCGCCTTGGCCACGCCCATCACGTTGTAATGCGGCACCACTTTTTCCGCGCCGTAATAGGTCAGGGTCAGGATGCTGCCGCCCTCCGTCATCAGCGGCGCAGCCGCGCGCGACAGCGCAATCAGTGAATAGACACTCACTTCATGCGCGATGCGAAAGCCTTCCCGAGTCGTGTAGACAAAATCGTTCTTCAGCTCCTCTGCCGGCGCATACGCGACAGAATGCACCAGAACGTGCAGCTTTCCATGCCTTGCCTTCAGGTTTGCGAAGACGCTCGCGATTTCGGCATCGTTCGATACGTCGCATTGCACGGCCTCGGCGCCGGGCAGCTCCGTCAACAGGCCTTCTGCTTCCTGTTTCATCCGATCATTTTGATAGCTGATGATCAGCTTGCAGCCTGACTCGTGCAGCTTCTGCGCAATTGCCCATGCAATCGAGCGCTTGTTCGCCAGACCGAAAACAACCGCGATGCGACCTTCCAGATGCAACATGCTTCCTCCCTGATCCTATGTTCGCAAGTGTGCCTTACGCAGAATACCAGCGCCAACCGCTAACCGCCGAGATCGATCAGCTCCACCCGCTCGATGGGCTGGCCCAGAAAGCGGCTCCCCAGAGTGCGGAATTTGTCGACAGAGTCCGTGGCGAAAAAATGACAGCGCCCCAGGTCCGCATCGTATTCTTTGGCGTGTGCCGCCGGCAGAGCCGATAATTCTCGACGCACGCGATGGGCAGTTGTTTCCGCCGAATCCAGAATCGTCATGCCCTTCGGTAAAGCTTCCTCCAGCAGCGCGCGCAGTAAGGGATAATGCGTGCATCCCAGCAGCACCGTGTCGGGCAAGAGGCCAGCCTCGCTTGCTACCGCTAAAGCTTCTTCCAGATAGATACGCAGCACCTCCCGCGTCACGGGAGACTCGATCCATCCTTCCTCAATCAGCGGCACCAGCAGCGGACAGGCTTTTTCCATGCTGCGCAGCCCATGCGCGGCGCATGCGTGCGCGTACGCATGGCTCTCGACCGTCGCCTGCGTGGCCAGCACCAGCACGTCGCCGCTCACGCTCGCGGCAGCCGCGCTGTCGGCCCCCGTTTCAATCACGCCCAGTACGGGAACATGCGCCGCCGAGCGGATCGCATCCAGAGCCAGCGCGCTGGCCGTATTGCACGCGATGACGAGATACTCCGCGCCATAGGTTTCCAGCAGCAGCGCGCTTTCCACCGCGTAGCGAGCCACCGTCGTCTGCGACTTCGAGCCGTAGGGCAGACGTGCGGTATCGCCAAGATAAAAAAATTCCGCGCCGGGAATCTGCCGCAGCAGCGCCCGCAGCACCGTCAGGCCACCAAATCCGGAGTCGAAGACGCCAATACGGATCGGGGCCGTCTTCGCCTCATCCCTCGTTTTCCGGTCGTTCAAGGCTGGCTCCCCGCTGGCTTCTGCTGGTCCGAGGTTTCGCCGTGTGGACTTGCGCCATCGGGGGCCGCCACGCTCGGAACATCATTGGCCGTCAGGTAGGTCCGGGTCAAATCCGCGTGTCCAGCCAGCGTTTCTCTTGGATGGCCATCGACCAGAAACCGCACCTGCGCAATTTGCGGCAAATTCGCGTGCAGCGTACCTAGCATGGAGAGCAGCGTAAGCGTCTCCACCAGAATCCCCGAGGGATGATGGTCGACAAAACCCGCGCTCAGATTGATCACCGCCAGTTCCTGCGAACCCGGCGGCGTCGACTCCGGCACCGGCAACAGGAACACGTCGCTGATCGCGGAGACAGCAGCCAGCGGATGAGGCGATCCCGGCTGGGCGTATTCCGCAAACAGATCGTTCAGCAGAGTTCGCGCCCGCGTAGTCGTTTCCTGCGGCAGCGCGAGCTGCTGTTGTACCGGCGCAAGCGTTCCATCTTCGTCATTCGCAATCATCAGCGTCGCTTCGACCGGCGGTGCTTCCACGGGAACGGGCATGGGCGCGGCGTCGGGTACTGCGGCAAGCTGGTCCTGCGCCCGCGCCCGCATACGGATCAGGTACGCAGCCATCAGCACGGAGCTGACCAGCAGCATCCATAAAATGACTTTCTGATAGCGGGGAATCACGGCTGCTGCCTCCACTCGCCACGCCAGGCGATCAATGCCTCGTCCAGAGATTCGAGTATCTTCTGCTGATAGCTCGCATCGGTCAGCGGCGTATTTGCGTCCAGCGGCGCTACCTCGATGGCCACTGCGGGGCACGCCATGCTGTCCAGTGGCATCAGAGACGTTCGAGTCGCCAGCACCGGAATCTGCTGGCGGGTCAGTGCCGCGTCGAAGTCCGATTCCAAACGCAGGCTTTGCGTCCCGTAGGCAGCCTGTACTGTCTGCCAGGGCAAAAATGCCCGTCGAGGATCTGCCTGCGCAACGGCCGCCAGGGAGGAAGTAAACAAATGAACCCCATTTCCGCTCGAGGTTGCATGCAGCAGAATGCAGGCGGATGCATGGGCGCGATTGGCGATCTCCGCCCGTGCATCGTTTTCCAGCGTCACGTCGGCATCTCGCGTGAGGAGGGAGTGAATTCCGTGCGCGCTCAACATCGCGCGCAGCCGCATCGCAAGCGCAAGTGTGTAGCTTTTCTCCGGTCCCGCTATACCCAGCGTCGCTCCGCTTTCCGTGCCGCCATGGGCTGGGTCCAGCAGCACGAGAAATCGCACCTCGGGCGGGCGTGGCTGCACAGGCGTCGGCGCCACGGTCTGCGGGGCTGTCCCTGAAGATGACTGCGATCCCACTGGCGTCGTCGGTACTGATGTCGAAGACGGCGGCACTGCCACGGGCCGCGCAGAAGTCTGTTGCGCGCCAGCCATCGAGACGAAACAGAGACTCAACACCCCAGCCAGCGCGAACCGCATCCCCCCTTCCAGTCCGCAGGATCGCAGCTTCGCTGTTCTCGTCCGCGGCCTCGCCGCTGTTTCTTCCACCCGCTCAATCCAACGCATAAATCGTCAGGCCGCTCAACAGCTTCGGGTAAAAGTCGGTCGACTTCTGCGGCATCACATCCCCCGCGAACGCGACCTCCCGCAACTGATCGAGCGTCACCGGATTCATCAGGAACGCAATGTCCGCATCTCCCGCACGCACCTGCTGCCTGGCATCGACGGCCTCCCGCACATAGCGCAAGTGGCTCTGGTCGAGCACCGCCTGCGCTGAAATTCCCAGCACGTCCTCCAGCACCACCGAGTGTAACTGCACCACATCCAGTCTCCTCTGCCGTTCCGGCTGATCGGTCAGGCGGGCTTCGACGGCCGCCTTCTTCGCTTTCAGCAGATGAGTCGCCGCCCGCGTGACCGCAACAAAACTGGTGCCTGTTTTTCCCGCTTCCGCAAGCTGGCGCAACACCTCCGCGATATCGCTGGTGGCGGGCATGGCCTGCACATCGAAGTACTCCGACGCGCGTCTCAGAAACGCCGACGCATCGAACTCTTTTAACCCGTGTACCACCCGGTGCGTGGGCAGGATCGTCAGGCCCTTGGAATCCATGTTCACGAACGTCATCATGGCGGCCGCTTCTGGATATGGCGGCTGCGGCAGATTGCCCGCTGGACGCTCAGCCGGTGCGCCCGATGCCTTCCCCGCGCGTTCGCGGCTATAGTTCAAGGCGGTTTCGTACCGGTGATGGCCATCGGCGATGATCAGTTTCTTGTTCTGCATGGCGCTCAGCAACAGGTTGATCTTGCCCGGCTCGGAAATCTTCCAGACACGATGCAGCACGCCATATTCATCCGTCACGTCAATGTCCGGCGCCGGGGGGTTGGCAAAGAGAAGTTGCTCCGCCGTCAGTCCTGGATCGGAATAGAGCATGAAAATCTGTCCAAAATGGGCGCGTGTGGCGCGCAGCAGATTCAAGCGGTCCGACTTCGGCTTGGCCAACGTCCGCTCGTGCCGGAAGACGATCCCCTGGCTGTAGTCGACCAGCTCGCCCAGCGCAATAAATCCTCGCCGCTCCTGCGTTTTGCCCGGCGCGCCCGGAACTTCGTAGCGTTGAGAGTACGCATAAATGGACGACTCATTGTCCTGCGTCAGAACTCCCTCTTTGCGCCAGTCGGCCAGGTTCTCCGCCGCCCGCGTGTACACATTGTTTTCTTCGGAATCGAACAACTCAGGCAGCCCGAGGATCACCCGCACCAGGTTGTATGGGCTGCGATGGTAATACGACTGCTGCATTGCCGGCGAAATTTTGTCGTAGGGCTGGGTCACAACGTCTTCGGCGTGGACCAGGCCGGGATTATAACGGAAGGCACGAAACGGATAAATGCGAGCCATGGTGGTGCGAACTCCTGTCAGTTCAGGCGCAGCCTGCAATCAGGCGGAGAATGTGCGACTCTGTTATCCCCGATTCTATCGCAGCGGCTGGCTCCTTTTTTCGCCAGGCCCTCGCCTCAGGCATGAAAAGAAAGGACAAGCGATACGGTGGGCGCGCTTGCCTACTCGACTGCGCGCGTAGGACTATGGTGGAAGAAGCCTCGCGCGGGGAAACACACACACGCCGCGGCTTTCAGTGCATCCTAGTATTCTGACCTGCATCAAGAGGTGTGTACCCAGCGAGATGTTGGTCTCCAGATCTCGATTTTGAGACCTGGGATTCTCCAGTTCTCGTCCGCTGCGACGGACGAAATCGCGCTGGCACATTCCTGGTACTCTGCAACCCCTGAGGGGCCGCTTCTTCGCATAAGGACCGTATGTCTGCTCGCAATTCGAAGTCGTTCGTCCTTGCATTACTGCTGGCGGTCGTCGCGTCGATCTCGCTTCCCTCCATACCTGCGTTTGCCCAGCAGCCCTCCGGTTCCGCAACGCAGCCCGCCCAAACTGCGCCTCCCAATCGAGCCACCGGCCATTCCGCAGTCCAGGCCGGATCCAATGGAACCTTTACCTTCCGAACATCTGTCAGCGAAGTTGTTCTCTATGCCACCGTCATCGATAGCCACCAGAAACTGGTGACCAGCCTGACCAGCCAGGACTTTAGCGTCTATGAGAACAACGTCCTCCAGAAGATCTCCTCGTTGAGCCAACAAGATGTCCCCGTCTCGATGGGCATACTGGTGGACAATTCCGGTTCCATGGCGGGAAAGCGGGCGGCCGTCAACCGTGCCGCAATCGACCTTGTGCGAGCCTCGAACCCGCAGGACGAAGCCTTCATCGTCAATTTCTCCGACGAGGCCTACCTCGATCAGGACTTCAGCTCGAATGTCGGTCTTCTGGAAAAAGGGCTCAGCCACATCGATTCCGCGGGCGGAACCGCGCTTTACGATGCCGTCATCGCCGCAGCGGACCATCTCGCGAAACACGCGCAGCACCCCAAGCAGGTGATCCTGATTATCACCGACGGAGAGGATAATAGTTCCGGCACCACTCTGGCCCAGACCGTCCGCCGCGTCCAGGACCTCAACGGCCCCATCGTCTACTCCATCGGCCTGTTGTATGACGAGCCCAACGGGCAAGGCGGCCGTCAGGCGCGCAAAGCCCTGCAAACCCTCAGCGACGAGACTGGTGGCATCGCGTTTTTTCCGAAGAATCTCGATCATGTCGACGCCATCGCCGGGGAAGTGGCGCGCGACATTCGCCATCAATACATTATCGGCTATCATCCCACCCAGCCCATCAGCCAGGGCGGCTATCGCGCCATCCGCCTCGATGCCAAAGCCAAAGGCCTCGGCAAGCTCACCGTCCGCACCCGAGCCGGCTATTTCGCCAATCCGTCCACCACCCCATCCGTTCCGCCCAACGCCGCCCCAGCGCATCCCTGATCCGGTCGATTGGTCCGGCCTCAAAGGATCGCGCCAACGCCCGCCGCGGCGGGCTGTCATCCTGAGCGAAGGTCGGTCGCCTAAAGCATTTTCACAGATAACATAATGTCATGGGTGCCCCATCCTAGCGTAGCTAGGGTGGGATAGAGCGATATTCGCATCACAGTAACAGTGAAAATGCTTTAGGCAACGCCAAACGGAGTCGAAGGATCTGCGGTTGCTTTTGCGTTTCCGCCCCCACTCAAGCAACGGAAGCTTGAGTTGATGGGATAAGGACGAAGGCTTCTACGATGAAGCAGTAGTTTTTGGTTGAGGACCATGAGCTGCTGGATCAGGAGAAGCCTTCAATGAAAATTATAGGTTGTGATTTCCATCCGAGTTG
>JAJYSV010000077.1 GCA_021793405.1 Acidobacteriota bacterium | reverse complement strand
TCTCGCCGATCAAATCCTCCGGCTTCTCGTACCCAGCCAGCAGCTGGTCGATTAACTCCTTGTCCATCTCCATACGATCTCCTCTCCTTCATTAGAAAAGATCGTTTACACAAAATGATTTACACCCGCTACGCGCTTCCCACTTCTCCACACCCCCGACTGTGACGGACTTACTAACTCATCCGTTGCGCTACACTAACAATCTCACTGGTACAAAACATCGGGCAGACCATTACCTTTACTACTCAGGCAATCATTACGCGAGTTGGCCTCTTGCTGCTCGTTCTTGGGATGAATTTCTGGGTCGGCCAAATCTGGCTTTACAACCGTGACCGTCAAAAGGTGCTGGCGAATTCAGATGCCGCTGGACAGACACCCTGCATAGAAATCTATCGAGCTGAGCTTGTCCGGCAGCGCAACTTCAATCGCGGCGGATCGCTCTGGTCCCGGCTGCTTGCCTTGTTTGCGGGTTTGTTTTTCATGATGTGGCAACCTTTAGACGGTAGCAACGCCGCTCCTCGCGAAATCAATCTACTTATTGTTTCTATTCTTGCCATCCTTGCTGTTTGGCTGAGCTATCGGCATTCACGGAAGCTTCAGCAGAAAATCGAAGCCATTGACGCCATGAAGAGGGCCAACGGGGCGGCCGGCCCATCCTAGCTCCGGCTAGGCGAAAAGCCACTAATCCAATTCAATGGGTTCGTTTCAGGAAGCCGGCCAGCATCGGACAGGCAATTGGGCCAATAGGGGACTACGCTCGTAGAGGAGTCGGAGAATGCATCGGATCGCTTCGATGCTCAGGCAAGCAACTTCATCTGAAGGTCATTCGCATGTTTCCTGCGGTGAGTGTGTTTGACGGGCTTGATGCCATTCACTTTCCTGAAATGACGAATCAGTATCGGCAGCGCGGGGTGCTCGGCAATGAGGGGATGTACGAAGGCAGTGTCCGCGCTCCAGTTGACGTTTGCTATGGGCCGCGTCGTGAGGCTTGGATCGAGCGGCGTTTTCTGATCGATCAGCGCCACCCCGCTCCCGCTCTGCACCATCCACTGAATGTCCGCCGGTGTCGCCGCCAGGCAGGAGACCTCTGGCGTTATTCCAATCTCTCCCAGCATTTCCATCAGACGAGCGTGTGCCTCCGGGTGCGCATCAGGATTGCGGAATATCTTCAATCTCTTCGCAAGTTCTGAAGGCTGCACTTCAGTTTGCCGCGCCAGCGGATCATCGGCGCGCATGCAGACGACCAATGGAGCCGACGCAACCGGCTCCACTGTCCACTGCTCGCCGCTGATGGGAAGCGGAAGAACCGCCGCGTCGAGGCTGTTTTCCTCCATGCGCCGAAGAATCTGCGCTGGATCGCCGCCGGAGAATTGCATCGGACAGCCAGGAAACAGGCTGGTGTAGGCATCACTCAGAGAGCGCAGAACTTCCTGCTGGACAAAGCAGGAGAAGCCGATTCTCAGGGGCGGGATCTCTCCGCAATGGACTGCGTGAGCGGCCTGGATGATCTCGTTTCGCGACTTCACCGCTTCGATCGCATAGGAAACAATCATTTGCCCGGCGGCTGTGATGCGTACTCCATCGTGATGGCGCACGAATATCTGAATACCGATGCCATCTTCGAGGTCCTTGATCTGCTTGCTGAGTGAGGGCTGCGCCAGAAAGAGACGCTCGGCGGCGCGCGTGAAATTCAATGTTTCCGCGATGGCCGCGATGTACTTCAGATGGCGGAACTCAACAAGATCGAACATGCCTCGGCACTCCAAAAACCAAAGGCAACGCGGTGAAGAACTCCAGGAGATGCAGATCTATCTTGTTGCTTCGTTCGTTTTCTGTTCCAGATTCGATGAGCTTTCGGTCGCTGTCAATCGGGCACTTTTTTGTTCCCCGACTAGCGACGCGCTGGTGCGGCCATAGACAGAAGCTATCGCACCCCCTCAAAACGCCGATTTTTCTGGTCTGTCCATAGACAGAAGGCATGGCGCCATAGACAGGAAGTATTGGACGGGTAGCAATGGTCAGTTCAGGCTTTCTATATCACGACTGTGAGGTGCTGTATGGACAAGAAGCCTGCAGGGTCGGTGAGATCGCGGACGAATCGCCCGGTTCATCTTGAGCCCTTGTATGACAGCCATGAAGTAGCGGCTCAATACAGAATTTCCGAAAAGAGTCTGCATCGCTGGGCGCGCAAGGGCATGATCCCCGCCGTGAAATGCGGCAGGCTGTGGCGCTTTCGCAAGTCCGCAATCGATCGGTGGATGAACTCCAGGATTGCCAGCTAAGAGACGTGCAAAACAAATAGCGAAGCGGTCAGGGATGAGCTACGCTTGAAATGAGCCACCCGTTTCCGCTGACAGGAGAATATCCATGAAGCGGATTCGTTTTCAGCAAGGTTCATTGAGGCTCTACGAGCGCGCAGCAGGCGATCAGGTCTGGGAATACCGCTGGTATGAAACGCAACTTGACGGTACACGCAGACGGCGCAGTTGCATCATCGGTTCTCGTCACGAGTATCCCACCGATGCATTGGCGCAGAAAGCGGTTGTGGCTCTTAGGGTAAACATCAACGCGGAAACCCCGCGCGCACAAATTGACGCGATCAGTTTCAGCACGCTGACGCAGCACTATCGCGAAAAGGAACTGTGCGAGGGCGGAAGTAAAACGTTTGCCACGATTCGGACGAATGAAGGCTATCTGGAGCGCTGGATTCTTCCAAGATGGGCTTCCTACCGTTTGAAGGACGTGAAGGCAGTCATTGTTGAAGAATGGCTGAAGTCACTTCCGCTGGCAAACGGCAGCAAGGCAAAAATACGCAACCTCATGCACGCCATCTTCAATCACGCCGTTCGCTGGGAGTGGCACGACAAGAACCCGATTACGCATGTGCGCCAAAGCGCGAAGCGGCAGAGGGTTCCGCTTGTGTTGAACATCGAGCAGCTCAAGTCGCTGCTCGAATATCTCAAGGAGCCGGGCAAGACCGCCGTGCTTCTCGACATTCTCACTGGACTCCGGGTAAGCGAGCTGCTCGCGCTAAAGTGGTCGGATGTTGATTTCGAGAACCTCGAACTGCACGTTACCCGTTCCATTTCGCTGCAGCGCGTCGGTCCCTGCAAGACGGAAGCATCGCAGAAACCGGTTCCGCTCGATCCCGAGCTGGCCGAGGTTCTGCTTTTGTGGCGCAGACGGTCGCCTTACCCGATGGACGACGACTGGGTCTTTGCCAGTCCGGCCAGCAAGGGCGAGCTTCCGTACTGGTCCTACTCCCTTTTCCGGGTGTACATCCGTCCGGCCCTCAAGGCGGCAGGAATAACTGGCAAGGTGGGATGGCATACCTTCCGTCATTCGTTTGCGACGATTCTGAAGTCGCACGGGGAGGACGTGAAGACGGTGCAGGAGTTGCTGCGGCACGCCAACAGCAGCGTCACCATGAACCTCTACGCGCAAGCTGTGACCGACATCAAGCGCAGTGCGCAGAGCAAGGTTGCGAGGCTCGTGTTTGAGCCGAAAAAGGGGAATTCGGAATGAGCGCCGTCTTATTGGACGTTATCGGACGGCAATCAAATTGGAGATTTTCTTGTAACTCTTTTGTTTTGTTGGCGTCCCCGACGGGATTTGAACCCGTGTTATCGCCGTGAAAGGGCGGTGTCCTAGGCCGGGCTAGACGACGGGGACGCATGAGTTGCTACATTGAATCGCCTGACAGGATGGCGTAAAAACGCCGATATCTGAGCGTATCAACCGCTTCCGATAGTGTCAAAGATATCGACGACATTGCGCGGCCGCAACCGGCAGCGATTTCTACCAGCGGAGCAGCACCAATTCCGAACAGAACCCTGGTCCCATGGCAGCCAGAATGCTATAGGTACCGACGGCTGGCCGACGATTCAATATATAGTCTTCCAGCACCAGCAGAACGGACGTCGACGACATGTTTCCGTTGTTGCGCAAGCTGTCCCAGGAAGGAGCAAAAGCTTCGCGCGGCAATCCCAAGGCTTCCGCTGACGCGTCCAGTACTTTTGGGCCGCCGGTGTGCATGATCCAGGTGCCAATGTCGGCGCGCTTCATCCCGTACTCCGCCAGGAAGGAATCTACATCGTGAGGAAAGTGTTTGTGAATCGCATCCGGCACCTCCGGCGACAGGACGATCTGAAAACCCTCTTCAGAAATGTCCCAGCCCATCAGGTGCTCCGTATTGCGATAGAAGCTCGACTTATGTCCGATAATTTCAGGGCCCTTGGACTCGACCTGGTCCCCGGCGACCACCACTGCCGCGGAGCCGTCGGCAAACAAGCCGGAGGCGATCATATTGGCCACAGACAAATCCATGCGCTGCCAGGTCAGCGAGCAAAGCTCGACAGAAAGCAGCACGGCGATACGATCCGGATAGGCGCGCACATAATCCGCTGCCTGACCGATACCGGCGGCGCCTGCGACACAACCCAGCCCGAAAATCGGGGTGCGCCGCATGTCCAGCGGCAGATCCATTACATTGCTCAGCTTGGCGTCAAGCGATGGCGCGGAGATGCCAGTGACGGAAACAATGATGATGGCGCCAATCTCTTCTTTTTTGCGGCCAGCCCGCTCCAGTGCGCCGGTAATGGCCCGTTCGCCCAGATCGACAGCTGCCTTGATCCAACGATTGTTGGCATCCCCCCAGGTTGCAATCGAGGCGTACTCGTCAATGGGATACGCCAGGTGGCGCCGTTCCACGCTCACTCGCTGATGAAGCCGTTCCAGAACGTCGGGCTTATCGAGCTTGTCTTTCCAGTGCTGGCACAGAGTTTCAAATATTTTCTGCTGGCTGTAATACCATTTGGGCATTGCGCTAGCGACACTTGCAATTCTCATTCGATTTACTTCTCTTTCGCTCGTCTCATGTTCGCTGAAAAACGCTCCCATTGAGACTATCAGTACCGCTGCTCGCTGACCATGCGTTGTCGGTCGCCCTTCGCAGGACAAATAAAGTCGCAGCCGAAGACGTTGGTGTCGCTGCACGATCGTGTCGGGCGGAACTGCCTCACAGCAAGCTTACCGACAATGTATCTGGATGGTCTCTTAAGCTGCTTCTTATTGTCTATTATTTCGCATCGGATTGCACACCGTCATGCGTGTCGCGCCCATCGCCGCCTTGCAGTGCCTTCTGATTTGCCTGCGAAAATCTCTCGAGATCTCGTTCATCCGCCATATAGACGACCAGCCCTTTGCTGGGAAGGGATTTCGAATATCCTGCGACCAGTTGCTCATAATAGTGATCGACGGAAAACTCGAAAAACTTGTGAGCTCCGCGTTTGGGTGGGACCAGCTCCAGGTCTACTGGACTCATCGTAAGCTGGCCGAACTTCATCGTGCCGGCGCGAAAATAAATGGACTCTCCCGAAGCAACCGGCGGAACTGTATGACTTCCCTGACCCGATTCCTCCGCCGGCACGCTGCCGCGGCTTTGATCAAACACGAGATGCAACTGATCATCGGAAATATTCACAGCCTGTAAATGACCGGTAACACGCGGCGGCGGAAACATCTGATCGATGGGGAAAATAATATCGTTGCCGACGATTTGAAAGACTTTTTTTCTCTTCGGCTGGGCGACTTTGGAAACCTTGAGCCCCAGCAAATCGAGCACATTCTGATGGATAACTCCCGCAATCGTCATATCCGACAGACGCATACGCATATTGCCATCCGGAGTCACATGCATCGTGGCGTCGGCCGAGAACGGGACATCCACCACTTTATGAATATCCCCCTTCACAGAAATCGACTGGTTCGGATTGAAGGTGAGTCCCAGGTTCTTGAGAGGAGTTTTGGCGCGAGGCAGGATGAACCCATTGGCCAGCGCGGCCAGATCTCTGGACGAAATGCTGACGGTGGCATTCTGCATCTCCATGGAGAAGGAATTCTTGTCATCGAGGGAGATCATTCCATTTCGGCGAGAGGGTTCCAGAAAACCATCCAGGCTATCGATCTGCAACACAACATTGTCTGTAACGCGGAACAGAACATTGTGCATGGAAATGCGCGTTACCCTGCTCTGCGCAGAGCGCTCCGGGGAATGGCCCTTGGAATGAAAGGATGCGGCTTGACCTGTCTGCCAGAAAACAACGATGGAAAGCACCATCAGCATCCACGGCTTCAATCGCGTGCAGTCCTCCCCCGGGTCACCGAGCCTTCAAAAATTCGAGCATTGGAACCACGTGTCCGCATACTGTGAGATGCAGATTGGACCCGCATCACTCCACGTTCCGAAAGAAGCCGGGGAAATCGACAGAGAGATTCGCGCGGAATGGGAATGGAGAGAGTGTGCAGCTGCGCTGGATGGTTCCGTGACTTCGAGCAAGGCGAGAGCGGGAATCGGGAATGACAGTCGCAAATAGGATCGGCGGATGAACCACAGAAGACTTGTTGCGGGTCACACCCGCAAAAAGTCCTTATCCGACCGCTCCTAGGCTTTGACCACTTTCCCGGACTTGATGCATCCCGTGCAAACACGGATGCGCTTGCTCGCGCTATTCACCTTGGCTTTGACGGTTTGCAGGTTCACATTCCAGCGGCGACGGGTCACGTTGTGCGCGTGGGAGACGTTGTTGCCGAACTGCGGCTTCTTGCCGCAAATTTCACATGTTTGTGCCATGATCTGTATCCTAATCTTGAAAATAAATGTTTACGTGGGGCTGGGAACTGCACACCGCGGTACGCGACGCCGGCATTACTGAAATGACAGAAATATTTTCCCAAGGCCCAAACCATAAGTGTACAGAAATCATGCTCAATCAGCAATCCAGATGCGTCCATTGTGACAGTCAGTTTTGGAATTGGGTATGAAGGCGCATTGCAAGTCTATGTACGGGCTACCATGAGAACTCGAACATTCCTGCACAGCAAAATGAGAGGTAAGAATGGATGCCCGTGAAGGCCACGCCTAGTTTCCCTTGCCCTCCAGCCGCTTCCGGAGATCGAATAGCGTCGGTCAGATTTCAATCGACGTGGACCGTCTTCTGGGTCGCCTTCCTGGTGCGCGTGTTGTACCTCACGTTGGCCCATACCTATCACATCCGCACGGGCCAGGATCACTTCGAATTTGGCTATGAAATGGGGCGCATTGCTCAGGCACTGGCGACGGGCTACGGATATGCCGATCCATTTATCGGCCACACTGGCCCGACCACGTGGGTACCGCCGCTCTACCCGTTGCTGCTGGCAGGCGTGTTCAAGATTTTTGGGGTATACACACTGCGTTCCGCGTGGGTCATTCTCACCATCAACAGCTTCTTCTCCGCCCTCACCACGCTCACTACTTATGAAATTGCCTCCCGCTGTTTCAATCGCCGCGTCGCGCTGTGGTCAGCGTGGATATGGGCCCTGTACCCGGCAGCCATGCAATACGCCGTTCGATGGGTCTGGGATATGACGCTCAGCACTTTCCTGCTGACCTGCATCCTGGTGCTCGCCTTGCGCATGCGGCGGATCGGAGAAATTCCGGGTGACACCACAGCAGCTAACGACTTTCCGGTGGGCGATGGGCGCACGCTGCGGCGGTGGCTGATCTTTGGCGTTCTGTGGGGTCTGCTCGCCCTCAGCAACCCTTCGCTGCTGCTTTTCCTCCCAGCCTGCGGACTATGGGTGATCCGTGGCACTCGCCACTTCGGCAAACAGATCGCCTTTGCATCGGTCGCCGCGCTGGTCTTTATCCTTTGCATCTCCCCATGGGTACTGCGCAACGCGATGGTTTTTCATCGCTTTATTCCGATGCGCGCCAACTTTGGCGCGGAACTTTATTTAGGCAATGGTCCCGGCGCCATGGGCTTTTTGATGGAATACAACCATCCCTACGAGGCTCCGGACCAGCTTCGCCTCTACAAGCGAATGGGCGAAGTGGCATATGCGCAGATGCGAGGACGATTGGCATGGAACTACATTCGCAGCGATCCGGGACTGTTCGTGCGGAATTCCATCAATCGGCTGTATTTTTTCTGGATCAGCGTTCCCCATCCGACAGGAGACGCCTGGTATATCGAGCCGGTCCGGGTCGCCAACTTTGCCTTTGCCAGCCTCGCCGGAATTTTTGGTCTGGCGCTGGCGCTGAAGCGACGCGTTCCCGCTGCATGGTTGTTCGCATGGGCCTTTGCACTGCTCCCGCTGATTTACTATTTCGTCACAGTCCATGCCCGGTTCCGCGACCCTCTCGAACCCATCATCGCCATTCTGGCGGTATATCTATTTCAATCCGCGGAAAGACAGCCACTAAGCCGATCTGCGAGCTGAACAACGGTTGACGCGCCCCGCCGAAACCCAGTATTCTTGATTGGTTAGGCGATTTGCCGCGCGCCTGCGTTCTGCAGCGCGCATGGAAGTTTCCCTATTTCCGCGGATTCACCGCGATTCCAGGGTATGCATGTTCCGCCTGAAAATTTTTTTTGCGCCTGGGCCAAGCCCAATGGTGCTGGAGGTTTCAACTATGTACGCAATCATTCGCACCGGCGGAAAACAATATCGCGTGGCGCCCGGAGATGTAGTGCGGGTGGAAAAGCTGACGCAGGCAGAGGGCAATCTCGAATTCACCGACGTGCTCGCTGCCTCGACCGATAGCCCCGATGGGGCAGGTTTGGCCAAGCCGAACTCCGCCAAGGTGCTCGCTACTGTGCTGAACGAAGGCCGCTCCAAAAAGGTGTTGGTCTTCCACTTCAAACGTAAGAAGCAGTACAAAAAGCTGCAGGGGCACCGCCAGTCGTACACCGAGATCCGCATTCATGAGATCCAGGTCGACGGGCAGAGCTTCACCGCTGCAAGCTAGATGGGCGGCAGTTACGCCCGCATACCGGATGGAACAAGTTTGCATTTCAAGATCAGCAATGAAGGATTGAACGATGGCACATAAAAAAGGATTGGGAAGTTCCCGCAACGGACGCGATTCGAATTCGCAGCGCCTGGGAGTCAAGGTATTCGGTGGTGAGGTTGTCACCGGCGGTTCCATCATCGTGCGGCAGCGCGGCACTCGCCTGAAGCCGGGTCTGAACGTGGGGCTGGGCAGTGACGATACGCTGTTTGCCAAGATCGATGGACGCGTCCGCTTCGTGGACCGCGGGCGGACGGGACGCTTCGTCGCCGTGGATCCGCTTCCCGCGGAAGCATAAGACCGGCGATCGTTCGGCGTCACTCGCCCGTGGCCGCATAGGCGTAAATTTCTCGCGAGAACCGCATGCCAAAATATTTGCTACCAAACAAAACTGGCTAACCCCGAAGGGTTAGCCAGTTTTCTGTATGCAGCACGATTTAGCTGGCAATCGGACTGGACGGATTGGCCACTCTTTGAGGCTGACCAGCTGGCCCCATGACATTCTCCACCAGGTCGAAGACATCGGTCATGAACGTTGGCGGGTAGCTGACAGCAATCTGGCCAGCAGGATTGCCCAGGGTCTGGGCAATATCGTTCCAACGCATCAACGGTGAGGTGACAGGCATGGTGACCAGACGACGCGCCGGCTCCGGCTGCAGGAAGTACCCTGCCCAAAGCGCGATCGCACCCAGATAGACACCTTCTTGTCCCATATTCGCCGCGCTAGCCAAGCTGGAGTGATAGGTGAAAACCGCAGTGTAAACGAGATCCCCAACCGCCATCATCCCAAAGCCAAAGGTAATACCGAAGATGCGACTCCGAAATGACACTCCCAGTGTCCGAGAGGCAAAGGCGAGGAATGTAACCATGCAAAGGGCGAGAACACTTTGCGAGCGCATGAGCACCTGCGCGGCTGCAAGGAGTAGTGTGATGCCGCTGGTGCGGGGGGTAATTCCCGACGCAAAGGCCAGAATCACGGAGATGCTGATTGCCCAGAAGAAGATGGGTTCTCCGAGCTTTTGAACACCTGGGATGGAGCGAACCGCGTGTCGAAACATTTCGTGGAGGACACGAAGGATCAAAATCGCGGTGATACCAAATGAGACCCAATAGGTATAAAAATAGACTGAGTAGGCGTGAGGCCCCGTGATCAGGTGGAGTCCGTCGCCGACTGCATCCAGCAGGTAGATTGAGTCAGACGCGACAAGGAACGTCAGCAATTGCCAGAACGCCGGATAGATCTTGTTCTTCTGCGCTCTGTGGACGCAGACCATTGCGGCTGACAGGAACAAGATTTCAGTGGCTGCAGGCAGTGCGATGCGTAACAAAGCGATGGACATAAGGTTGCTCCAGGTGAGGTTGAAGAATACCTCAGACGAAGCCAACCTGCAACAAAAAAATTGCGTCCAGCAGACAATATATTTATGTTACTTTTGTTACGCTACGGAACCTTGCACAGCGATATCGCAGCGCCTTAGAAACCACCGCAAGTCGACGATCCGGGCTGGCAAGACGGGATTGGCATTGCGCTGTTGCTGGCAACCATGGTGGTGTTCGGGCTGACGGTGGTAGATTTAGAGGCCAGCATGTGGTCGGCGGCAAAACCAGTAATCAACATTCCGAGAACGAGGGCGCGAACGGCGATTTTCATGGTAGGGTGTCCTTTAGTAACTAGAGTTTTTTTATTTCTTGCTTGGTGATGGTTGACAAGATCGAGTATACTGATTGGATCGGATAAGTCTATTCATATCAATAATATACCTCAATATTTACTCAATTTGTGACCAAGGTAACCATTTGGGCTCAAAAAAATATGCAATCTGCTGCACATCCTGTGCAACTTCCCTTCGTCCTTCGATTTGTATCTCTAGATTCCCCCGCCCCCCGCGCTCGGGTCGCCTTCAAGCCTGGAAAGAATTTGACGATCTCTACTGTGATGACGTATGTGCGCCGCCGCTCCAGGTCATCTGAGAATTTCTCCCGCGTTTCCCACAGCTAAGGTCGACGGGAACCCCCAAGGAACTGCCTCCCTGTATCCCCCTGCCACATGGTAAAATAAGGCGTAGTCCATAGTGGGATAAGTCCTTTCTGAATCAAGCTTTTGCCCAATGTACGGGCCGAATCTTTTTAAGAACGGACATCTCCTTGAAATGGATGCTGTTCCCCTAATTGTTTTTCGGAGTCCCATGGCAGAGAAAGCGCTCGTAACTGAAGAAATCACTGAGATTCTCGTGCCCGGTCGTGAACTGGCGAATTCCGCTGCGCAGTTCGCAACCCGGCAGCACGCCAGCGACAAATACACCAGCGACAATATCAAGGTGCTGGAGGGTTTGGAGGCTGTGCGCCTGCGGCCCGCCATGTACATTGGCTCGACTGGTGAGATGGGTCTGCATCATCTGGTGTATGAAGTTGTCGACAATTCCGTCGACGAAGCCATGGACGGCCACGCCACGCGCATCGAAGTCATCATTCACATGGATAATTCGATTACCGTTGTCGATGATGGTCGCGGCATTCCCGTGGATGAAATGACACTGCCGAATGGGGAAAGAGTATCGGCGTGCCAGGTGGTGCTGACCAAGTTGCATGCCGGCGGGAAGTTTGACGCGTCCACCTACAAGGTCTCGGGCGGACTGCACGGTGTTGGCGTTTCCTGCGTGAATGGATTGAGCGAGCAATTTGAAGTGGAGATCTGGCGCGGCGGCCATACGTATGAGCAGGAGTACGCGCGCGGCATCCCGCTCGACAAACTGCACCAGACTGGCACCAGCAAAAAGCGCGGGACCAAGATTCACTTCCTGCCGGATAAAACCATCTTCACCGTCACTGAATATAACTACGACACACTGGCGCAGCGACTGCGCGAATTGGCCTTCCTGAACAAGGGCTTGGAAATCTCGTTGACCGATGAACGCACCACCGATCCGAAAACCGGCGAAGCCAAGCATACAGACTTCAAGTACAGCGGCGGCATCGCCGAGTTTATCAAGCATCTGAATCGCGGCAAGCAGACCCTCCACGACAAACCCATCTATATGGAGGCGGAGCGCGACAACGTGGTGATGGAAATCGCCATGCAGTATAACGACGGCTACTCGGAGACTGTCTTCACGTTCGCGAACAACATCAATACCGTCGATGGTGGAACACATCTTTCCGGTTTTCGCACGGCGTTGACGCGCACCATCAACGCGGCCGGCCAGCAGATGGGTCTGTTCAAAGACCTGAAGGAAAATCTCTCCGGCGACGACGTCCGCGAAGGCCTGGTGGCCGTAATCAGCGTCAAGCTGCCGCAGCCGCAGTTTGAAGGACAGACCAAGGGAAAACTGAATTCCGACATCAGCGGCACGGTGCAATCGTTTCTGAACGAGCGGCTGGGGATGTTCCTGGAACAGAATCCGCCGATCACCCGCCGCATCATCAATAAGGCGATTGAAGCCAGCCGCGCCCGCGAAGCAGCCCGCAAGGCCCGCGATCTTACCCGGCGCAAGGGCGCGCTCGATGGCGGCGGTTTGCCCGGCAAGCTGGCGGACTGCAGCGAACGCCGTCCGGAACGCTGCGAGCTATACCTGGTCGAAGGCGAGTCGGCCGGCGGCACAGCCAAACAGGGTCGCGATCGCCGCTACCAGGCGATTCTTCCCCTCAAGGGAAAAATTCTCAACGTAGAGAAGGCGCGCTATGACAAGATGCTGGGCCACGAAGAAATTCGTGCGATGATCACCGCGCTCGGCTGCGGCATCGGCAAGGACGACTTCGACGCCAGCAAGCTGCGCTACGGTAAGCTGATCCTGATGACGGACGCCGACGTTGACGGCTCGCACATTCGAACGCTGCTGCTCACATTCTTTTTCCGCCACATGACAGAGTTGATCAAGCGCGGTCACGTCTACATCGCGCAGCCTCCCCTCTATCGCATCAAGAAGGGTAAATTCGAGCAGTACATTAAGGACGACCGCGAGTTCGTCAACGTCATGGTGAAGCGTGCGTCCGATGGAATGGTGGTACGCTACGGTGCCGGGGCGGCCACGCTGGAAGGTGCCGCACTCACCCGCTTCATGGGCCATCTGAATGAATATCTCGGCTTCTTCGACAAGGTCGACAAGCGGCTGCGCAATGAGGAAGTCACGGCTCTGCTGGCCAAGCTCGAGTTGGTCAAGCGCGCGGATTTCGAGGGCGCTGCAAGCGCGCCGCCACCTAAGCTGATGAAGCTGCACACGAAACTCGAAGCCTTGGCCAAGAAGTATCAGTTCAAGGCCGTGGGCCAGCCCGTCCACGACGAAGAACATCAGACGTACTCCTTGTCCTTTACCGATGCTCAAGGGGCCGAGCGTCGTATCGACTGGACACTGGCGACATCTCCGGAATATCGACAGATGATGTCGAAATACATCCAGATCAAAGATCCGCTGGAAGGGCCGTTCCTCATCGAGTCCGCCCCGAAGGCTGCAACCGTCAGCGAGGATACCGACGTCGAGGCTACTACGGAATCCGCCGAAGGAGCGTCTGCCAAGCAGCCGGCACCTAAGCGAGCCGCGAAGCTGGCTCAGGATCCCGTCACCAAGGAATCCCCGCGTGAGCTGTTCGAGTACGTCATCGAGCAGGGACGCAAGGATTATCAAGTCCAGCGCTACAAAGGTCTGGGCGAGATGAGCGATTCGCAGCTGTGGGAAACCACCATGGATCCAGAGCGCCGCACCCTGTTGCAGGTGAAGCTTGAGGACCTGGCTGAATCCGAGCAGATTTTCTCCACTTTGATGGGAGAAGACGTCGAAGCCCGCCGCAAATTTATTGAAGATAACGCGCTGGACGTGAAGAACCTGGACATTTGAGCGCGGCCAAGAATTGTAGGTTGGCTGGTAAATTCTCCATATTGGAGGAAAAATTCGCCAATGTTGGCGAATAAATTGACTCGGGCACGGTGGCTTTTCTTCGTGTAGTGCTGGACGAATAAGATGAAATATCGGACGAATACAGTGAGATATCTGGACGCATAAGTGAAAAATGACCGCTGCCGAGGCTCTGGTTGAAATGAACTAACAGAAGGCTCTGCCGAAACGCCCACTGACTATCAATAATTCAATAATCAGAATTCGCCCGGAAGACGCCAAGGACGATTTCCGCTATCGCTACATCATCATGCCGATCCGTATCCGACGTTTCGACTTCGGCTCATTGTGATAAATCAACCATAATTTGGCCAAATGGCAAAATTATGGTTGATTTGGTTTGCTATCAACTGACACCATCCCTTACGCCGTACCGACCCAAGCTGCCACAGGCCGGAGACAGCAATAGCGCTCCATTGCCATACCCTTGGGATGGAAGAAGACGTTTCCCGGCCAAAGCTCATCAGCATCATGCTGCAGCCCATTCGCTCGGGGCGAGACGCGAAACGTGGCATCGTGGAACGTGTCCGTAGTTTTGATATCACTTGATCCGTAGCCGGAAGCTGAACATAGCCGCCGTCGAAAGTGCGGCGAGTTGAGGCTCCAGAACACTTCCTGCCAAACATTTGATCATCAGCGAAGATAGAGCGAAGATGGACGTATAGAGCGGCCAAGGAGCATAGCGATGAAACGATCAGGAACAGCCGACCTTCCGCTGCACGGCGGCCGCGTGCCGCCGTGGCTCGCTACCCGTATGACGGAACTCGGCACAGCGATTGCCGAGCACATCGTTCTGGAATACGGCGCAAGTGAGTTTCTGACTCGACTGAGTGATCCGTTCTGGTTCCAGGCTTTCGGTGCGGTGATGGGCATGGACTGGCATTCGTCCGGCATTACAACGTCCGTGATGGGAGCGCTGAAGCGTGGGCTCACCCCCCGCTTTGCTGAACTCGGATTAATGGTATGCGGAGGGCGTGGCCGACATTCGATTCGCACGCCGGATGAGCTTCGTTCCTTTGGCGCGATCACGGGCCTCGACGGAGAGGCGCTTGCGCGAACCAGCAGGCTCACCGCTCGCGTGGACAACAACGCCGTCGCCGATGGCTATCAGCTCTACTTGCATGCATTCGTCGTCACGAGATCTGGCGATTGGTGCGTGGTACAGCAGGGAATGAATCAGGAGAATCACTCCGCCCGACGCTATCACTGGCACTCCGCGACCGTGCGGGACTTTGTCTCCAATCCGCACACCGCGATTGTAGGCAAGCCGCAGGGAGAAATTTTGAACCTGGTAGACGCTCGCGCAACCAGAGCCCAACATGCGCTGCTCAAGATTGCGAACGAACCTGTCCAGGCATCGCTCAGCGAGGCTCGAAAGTTGTCGATGCCTGCACATCATGATGTTCGAGCGAAGGATGTGGATTTGAAGCGTCTCGGAGCCGTACTGGCGGTCGCGCACGAGCAGGAGCTTCGCGACTTCGCTTCTCTTTTATTGGTCGAGGGTCTCGGTCCTCGAACATTACAATCTCTTGCCCTGATAGCCGAAGTGGTTCACGGTGCGCCCAGCCGATTCTCCGATCCGGCGACGTTCTCGTTCGCTCACGGAGGCAAGGATGGTCACCCGTTTCCGGTTCCGCTCAAGACCTATGACGAGTCGCTGGCAGTGTTGCGGCGCTCGCTCGAAGCTGCGCATTTGGGGAATACAGAAAGAGTTCAGGGCTTCAAACGGCTCGATCAACTGACCCGAAGTGTCGAGGCCGGACACCAGCCCTCGCTGACTTCAACAAAGCTCTAGCGTATGAGCGACAGATTTCTTCGTCGATTGGGGGCAGAACCGTGTTCGACGACCGACGGCCAACCAAGGCCAGCAACGAGGCCCTTCAACGCACCCTTTTCTGACGGCAACCGTACCGGCTTGCTCCAATTGCAGCGAACGGTGAGAGACATGTTCATCTGTTCCATTGTCGTGAAGTGATATGCCCTCCTCGCCACAGCGATGCCACACGTGTTCGATTCGGATTTGTTATCCTTTACGCTCATGAGGCAATTCCTGCTGTCGATTGCTTGTTTAAGCTGCCTTGTGGTCCCGCTGCGCGGGCAGGTTTCTCGCCCGTTGAATCCATCTCTGGCCTCCGCTGTGTGGCCTGCGGAATGGATCGCATGCCCGGATGCTCCACAAAAGGACGCAGGAGTTTTTTACTTCCGCAAAGAATTGAACATCACTTCCCTGCCCGCCCACTACTGGGTGCATGTCAGCGCGGACAATCAATTCCTGCTGCACGTAAACGGTAAGTTCGCAGGGCAAGGTCCGGCGCGAGGCGATTTATTCCATTGGCGTTTTGAGACGATCGATCTGGCGCCCTTGCTCCACCCCGGAAACAATACACTGGCGGCAATTGTGTGGAACTTTGGCACCAAGGCCCCTATCGCGCAGATGAGCAGCCGAACCGGGTTTCTGCTCCAGGGAGATACGGCAGCCGAGCAGTCCGCGAACACGGGTTCGTCATGGCGGGTGGAACAACAGCCGGGCTGGGGATCGGTTTCGGATGAGAAATTCGCCGGCTACTTTGGTGCCGGCTCCGGAGAGCGAATCGACGGACGGAAGCTCGATTGGAACTGGGACCTGCCAGATTCACAGAGTTTCAGCGAATGGCGGAAACCGGAAATCATCGGTCATGCAGCCACGCGCGGTGCAATGTCGCTGGATACAAATTGGGAATCTGTACCGGACCTGCTGCCTCCGATGGAGCACCGTATGGTCGCTGCCGGAACACCAGTTCGGGTGGAAGGACTGCCTGCGCTGCCGGCATTTCCCGCACAGCCGATCACGATTCCGGCAAACACGCACGTCACCTTATTGCTGGACAATCGCGTACTGCAGACTGCGTATCCTGTCCTGACTCTCAGCGGAGGACGCGGTACGAACATTCGACTGACGTATGCGGAAGCTTTGTATGACGCCCATGGACAAAAGGGCAATCGCAATCAAATTGCCGGCCGGCATATCCAGGGTCTCTACGATGAATTCATCAGTGGAGGCGGCAGCCAGCGCGCTTTCGCTCCGCTGAACTGGCGCACATGGCGCTATCTTCAGATCGACGTAACGACACAGTCTAAACCGCTTCGGCTGGAGAGCCTTAAGGCATGGTTCACCGCCTATCCGTTTCAGATGAAGGCGAAAATCTCCGGAGATATTCCCGACCTCGATGCCATTTGGACCACGGGATGGCGCACCGCGCGGCTCTGCGTCCACACAACCTACATGGACACTCCCTACTGGGAGCGTCTGCAGTATGTGGGAGACACACGCATCGAAGCGCTCATTTCCTACGTCGACTCAGGGGACAGTCGGCTGGCGCGCCAAGCGATCACCAATATCGACGACTCCCGCGTTCCCAACGGACTCACCCAGAGCCGTTACCCATCGTCGCTGCCGCAGTTCATCCCAACCTTCTCCCTGCTATGGGTCGATATGCTGCACGACTACTGGATGTACGTCGACGATCCGAATCTGGTGCGTGCGACTTTGCCGCATACTCGTGGCGTGATCGACTGGTATACCGCGCACCTTCGTCCAGATGGACTCATGGGAAAAGTGGGCTGGTGGGAGTTCGGCGACTGGACTAGCGGATATAAGGGTGGAGTACCGCCGCAAGATACAAATGGCGGATCGACTTTCCTGACTCTGCAGTATATGCAAGCGCTTCGCGACGCCTCCGACATGGAAGCAAAGTTTGGAAATCCCCAGCGCGCGATCGAGTACAAAGTGCTTTTTACAAAAGCCGCGGCTGCCCTCAACCATTCCAACTGGGATGCGCGGTACGCCGTGTTTGCCGATACCCCGGAGAAAAACAGCTACAGCCAGGAAGCAAACATTCTAGCTGTCTGGCTGGACGTTGTGCCCAGTTCGCAGCAGGCGGCGGTCCTGCGACGCATCCTGGACTCGCGGGCAGACACCGCAACCACCGTGGATGGCAAGCCAGTCCCGCCCATGTCGCAGATCACCTATTACTTCCGCTTTTATCTCAGTCGCGCGTTGGAGCACGCCGGACTTGGAAATCTTTATTTGGATGAACTGACTCCGTGGAGAAATATGTTAAAGATGGGGCTAAGCACATGGGCGGAGACCCCAGAACCCACACGCTCCGACAGCCATGCCTGGAGCGCCAGCCCTAACTACGACCTACTGACAATTGTGGCCGGCATCCGACCCGCTGCACCGGGATTTGCGCGCGTCGAAATAGAACCTCACCTGGGACAGCTGACACATCTGGAAGCGACCATGCCACATGCGGGTGGAGATATTCACGTCTCTTACCGCAGGGTTGAGGGTTCTTGGCTGGCGTCCATCGATCTGCCAAAAGGCTTGACCGGAGAACTCGTATGGTCGGGACGAACTTATCCTTTGCACGAAGGAACCGAGGAATTTCATTTGCCGATTGTGCACCCGATCACAGAGAACTCCGGACATCTCCCATAGTGGTGCGAGGTTTCGAAGTGTCGTAAAGTTTATTTCTCCTAGCACCGCAATACGATCAGGGAAAAAACGTGCATTGACACCTGGCCCACTCCTGGTTGGCGCGGATCAGCCGTGGCTCAGCTACCCGTTCGCGGATCAGACGCTTGCGCCTACGTCGACGTACCGCCAGTCCTTCTTCGGCATATAACTGAGAGACTCGCTTCACGTTCACCGCCTGACCGCGGCGCTCCAGCACCGCATGCAATCGCCGATAGCCATAGCGCGGTTTTTGCCTGGCCAGCTTCACCAGTTCCTCCGTAAGCGTCCGGCTCTCGCCGTATGGACATAAGCGTGTGCGTGGGCGACGATCTGTTTGTGAGCGATGCGATTGAAGTTGGTGTGGATGGTGGCCGGGCGAAGCGGGTGTATCGCACGGCGGAGGA
>JAJYSV010000076.1 GCA_021793405.1 Acidobacteriota bacterium | reverse complement strand
CGCCGCGCTGGAGCCGCCTGCTTTCGAGACGGCAGAAGACCAGCCCGAACCGCAGCAGGAATTCGCCGTTGCCAGCTAACCCGCTCCGTCTACGAGCGGGTGCTGCGAAGGCGCCCGCTCACTCACCCATCGTGTGCCCAACCGCTCGAAAGGAGCCATCGTCATGAATGCCACCATCGTCAACGCTACCGAGTACCGCAACCTGCCAATCGCCGTGCTCACGGAGTCCACCACCAACCCACGCAGGATTTTTGAGGACGAAGCCTTGAAGGAACTGGCCGAGAGCATACGGAGTCAGGGCGTTCTCTCGCCCTTGCTTGTGCGGCCTTTGAATGAACGCAGCTTCGAGATCGTCGCCGGAGCGCGGCGTTACCGCGCCGCGCGGATGGCAGACGTGGACTCTGTGCCCGTCCGCATCGTCAACCTCACCGACGCCGAGGCACTCGAAATGTCCATCGTCGAGAACCTGCAACGCCGCGACGTTCACCCGATGGAGGAGGCCAACGGCTTCCGCGCCCTGCTCAATTTGGAGCAGCCGAGATACTCCATCGAGCAAATTGCCGCCCGCACGGGCAAAAATCCCGCCTACGTCGCAGCCCGTTTGAAGCTGACCGAGCTTACGCCGACAGTCGTCGAGGCATTCTACAAAGACGAAATCGGCGTGGGCCACGCGCTTTTGCTCGCGAAATTGCAACCCGCGCAGCAGGAGCAGGCACTCGCCGCCTGCTTCAAAGAGGACTGGAGCGGCGGCGACAGAAAGGGCAAGCGCATTCTGCTGCCGGTTCGCAATCTCCAGTTCTGGATTGAGTCGAATATTCTGCTCATCCTGAAAGACGCGCCCTTCGACAAGCGGGACGCGCAGCTTGTCCCATCGGCGGGGAGTTGCGTGGACTGCCCCAAGCGGACGGGCCACAACAAGCTACTGTTCTCCGAGCTTGGCAAGCAGGACGCCTGCACTTCGCCCGACTGCTACCAAAGCAAGGTGGACACACACGTCTCCAAGGCTATCGCCGCCAAACCGCAGATCGTGCAAATCAGCACGGCCTACGGCAAGCAGCAGGAAGGCAGTTCCACGTTGCCGCGCAACAAGTACGTTCCCATCCGGCAGGAGAAGCCCAGTACGAAGGAAGAGGCCGTCCGACCGGAGTACAAGACATGCAAGTACACCACCGAGGCCATCGTTACCGAGGGCAGCGAGAAGGGCGAGATACACAAAGTGTGCGCGCAGCCGGATTGCCCCATCCATCACCCGAAGAAGCAGCGCGAATCCGGCGACGACAAGGGTAAGTCGGAAGAGCGGAAGCGCCGCCACGAAGAGGCACTCGCGCAGACCACCGGCATCCGCACCCTTGCCGCTATCGTCGCAGCGGTTCCCGTCCGCCTGATGAAGCGCGACCTGCTTTTTGTGGTCGAGCGGTTGGCGGCACTGTTGGACGAACGCCGTCTGGAAATCGTCGCCCGTCAGCGCGGCATCAAGCAAGCCAAAGACAGCGGTTCCCAGGAGAGTGTTACAAAGCCGTTTGCCGCCTACCTCCGCCGCGCCGAGGAAAGCGAACTTAGCCGTTTGCTCGTGGAACTCACCATCCTGCATTCCGCCACCCGGCAGAATGCCGCTCAAGTCCTACGCGATGCGGCCACCACCTACAAGGTGGACGTGGACGCCATCGTGCAGCAGGTCAAGCAGGAGTTTGCCGCGAAAGAGAAGGCGAAGCTGGCCAAGAAGCCCGTCGCAAAGCCCGTCCCGGCCAAAGCAAAGAAGTCCGCGTAACAGTCACAGAATCGCTTCGGGGTCTGCCGCAAGGCAGGCCCCATTTCCCGCGCCCGTCCTCCCACCCTGCGTGTGGCTCCTGCCGCCTGGCAGGAGCGCCTTGTCCGCCCCGCCCGACGGGCTTGGAAGAGCAAAGTATCCCGGCTTGTAGCCCATTCGGCAGGTCATCTGGGGAAGTTGATAAGATTAACCCGAACCGAAACAAGACTATGGCTGACTCTGTAACTCTCGCTGCATTCTCTGCGATGGATGGCCTGGAAGCCAAGCTCTGGGCCGCTGCAGATGCTCTGCGCAATAATATGGATGCGGCGGAGTACAAGCACGTCGTCCTTGGCCTCATCTTCCTCAAGTACATCTCCGACGCCTTCGAGGCGAAGCGTGCTGAACTGGTCGCTCTCGCTGCCGAAGGCGCAGACCCGGAAGACCCGGACGAGTACCGCGCCGAGAACATCTTCTGGGTGCCTAAAGAGGGCCGCTGGTCCGTCCTCAAGGACAACGCGCCGCAGCCCACCATTGGCAAGCTGGTCGATGACGCCATGGCCGCAATCGAGCGCGATAATCCTTCGCTTCAAGGGGTACTCCCCAAGGACTACGCCCGCCCTGGCCTCGACAAGCAGCGCCTCGGCCAGCTCATCAACCTCGTCAGCAACATCGCGCTCGGCAGCCCGGCAGACCGCGCCAAGGACATGCTCGGCCGCGTCTATGAGTACTTCCTCTCGCAGTTCGCCAGCGCGGAGGGCAAAAAGGGCGGGCAGTTCTACACGCCCGCCCACGTCGTGCGCGTGCTGGTCGAGATGCTCGCCCCCTACAAAGGCCGCGTCTACGATCCCTGCTGCGGCTCCGGCGGCATGTTCGTTCAGAGTGAGAAGTTCATCCAGGCGCACAGCGGGCGCATCGGCGACATCTCCATCTACGGGCAGGAGTCCAACTACACCACCTGGCGTTTGGCCAAGATGAACCTTGCCATCCGTGGCATCGACGCGCAGATTGCCCACGGAGACACCTTCCACGCCGACAAGCATCCCGACCTCAAGGCTGACTACGTCATCGCCAATCCGCCCTTCAACGACAGCGACTGGCGCGGCGACCTGCTCAAGACCGACAAGCGCTGGGTCTACGGAGTGCCGCCTGCCGGCAACGCAAACTATGCCTGGGTGCAGCACTTCATCGCGCACCTTGCGCCCACCGGACTTGCCGGGTTCGTTCTGGCCAACGGCTCCATGTCGTCTAACCAGTCCGGCGAGGGCGAGATTCGCAAGGCCATCCTTGAAGCCGATCTTGTCGATTGCATGGTCGCGCTGCCCGGCCAGCTCTTCTATGCCACGCAGATTCCGGTCTGCCTCTGGTTCCTCGCCAAGTACAAAAAGAACGGGCGCTTCCGCGACCGGCGCGGCGAGACGCTCTTCATTGATGCGCGCAAGCTCGGTGTCCTGAAAGATCGCGTCCACCGCGAGCTGACCGATGCGGACGTTGCCCGCATCGCCGGCACCTACCACGCCTGGCGCGGAGACAAAGGCGCGGGTAGCTACGCCGACGTGCCCGGGTTCTGCAAGGCAGCCACGCTCGATGAAATCCGTAAGCATGGCCATGTGCTCACGCCGGGCCGCTACGTCGGGGCCGAGGCCGTCGAGGACGACGGCGAACCGTTCGAGGAAAAGATGGCTCGTCTCTCCGCCACGCTTCGCCAGCAGCAGGCCGAGGCCGCAAAGCTCGATGCCGCCATCGCGGCCAACCTCAAGGAGCTTGGCTATGGCGCGTAAAAAACCCGGTAGCTCATCCGCCAGCCCCGATTCGTCGTCGGGCCAGGTTCTTATCTATGAGGATGCCGGTCTGAATCTTCAGGTCCGGCTGGATGGGGAGACCGTTTGGCTCACGCAGCTCCAAATGGCGGATCTGTTCCAGACCACGAAGCAGAATATAAGTCTCCATGTGCTCAATATCTTAGAGGAGGGCGAGCAGGACCGGGAGGCAACTGTCAAGGAATACTTGACAGTTCAACAGGAGGGTTCCAGGCAAGTACGGCGATTGGTGGAGCACTACAACCTTGGCATGATTCTCGCGGTCGGCTACCGGGTGCGGTCGCCGCGCGGCACTCAGTTCCGCCAGTGGGCCACCGCCCGGCTCGGCGAACTGCTGGTCAAGGGATTCACGCTCGATGATGAGCGCATCAAGGCCGGCCGCACCCTCGGGCAGGATTACTTCGACGAACTGCTGGCGCGGATTCGCGACATCCGCTCCAGCGAGCGGCTCTTCTACCAGAAGATCACCGACATCTACGCCACCAGCATCGACTACGACGGCAATGCCGAGCTGACCCAGCAGTTCTTCAAAACGGTGCAGAACAAGATGCACTGGGCCGCGCATGGGCATACCGCCGCGGAGATCGTCCATCGCCGCGCCGACGCCAGCCAGCCGCACATGGGCCTGACCACATGGAAGAATGCGCCCGTCGGGCCGGTGCGCAAGGCCGATGTAACCGTCGCCAAGAATTACCTGAACAAGGAAGAGATGGAAGCGCTCAATCTGATCGTCTCGGCCTACCTGGACTTTGCAGAATTGCAGGCGCGCGGCCACCGGCCCATGTACATGCGAGACTGGATCACGAAACTGGATGCATTTCTGCGATTGAGCGAGCGCAACGTCCTCACCTCGGCGGGGAGAATCTCCCATGCTCTGGCTGAGGAGCACGCCCACGCGCAGTTTGCTCAATTCGAGGAGCAGCGCCGCCAGCTTGAAGCGAGCCAACCCGTCAGCGACTTTGATCGCGCCGTCGAGCAAATCAAGCAATTGCCCGCGCCCAAGGTTAAACCCACGCGCAGCGGTAAGAAGAACGCCAGCCGCAAGGGGGTTGAGGATGGCGAGTAAGTGGATCAGTACTACAGTCGGGGAACAGGCCACTTTGCAGAGAGGCATTGACATCACAAGAGCCACGCAGCGTGACGGAAGCGTGCCAGTGATTTCATCTGGTGGAATCAGCAGCTATCACGACCAAGCTGCGGTCAAAGGTCCGGGAGTAGTCCTTGGAAGAAAAGGAGTAGTTGGAAGCGTATATTATGTCGAATCTGACTTCTGGCCGCACGATACGACCTTATGGGTTAAGGATTTTCACGGAAATTATCCACGCTTCATTTACTACTTTTTTGTAGCGATAACAAAGTACATCTCACGCTTGGACGTTGGGTCTGCAAATCCGACTCTCAACCGCAACCATTTACACCCATTGGAAATCGTATGGCCAGATACTATCGACGAGCAGAAGGTCATCGCTGAGATTCTCGGGACATTGGACGACAAGATCGAACTGAACCGGAAGATGAACGAGACGCTCGAGGCGATGGCGCGGGCGCTCTTCCAGTCGTGGTTTGTGGACTTTGATCCGGTGCGGGCCAAGGCTGCCGTGCGCCGCGAGCATCCCCGCTGGACGGACGCCGAGGTCTGCCGCGCCGCCCTGCCCACACTCTCCCCCGAAATCGCCGCCCTCTTCCCCGACTCCTTTGAGAACTCCGCCCTCGGCGACATTCCGACAGGGTGGAGCGTCATGGGCCTTGATGAGATCGCTCGCTTTTTGAACGGCCTAGCGCTGCAAAAATACCCACCCATTGACGGCAAGTTTGTGCCGGTCATTAAAATTGCGCAACTTCGCGCTGGCAACACGATCGGCGCTGATCGAGCGAATGCTGATCTTGAACCCGACTATCTCGTTCAAGATGGCGACATTCTCTTTTCGTGGTCTGGTTCTCTTGAATGCGTGTTTTGGGCGGGAGGTCTCGGCGCTTTGAATCAGCACTTGTTCAAAGTCACATCAACCCAATATCCGCGGTGGCTTTGTTATCTGGCAGTCCACCAGCATCTAGACGAGTTTCGTCATATCGCTGCTGGAAAAGCAACGACAATGGGCCACATTCAGAGACGGCATCTATCAGAAGCGAAAATAGCAGTGCCTCCATTCGCATTATTGGAAGCAATGACACCAGTGATCGAGCCGACCATTGAAAGTACGTGGCGACGTAACGTCGAGTCTCGCACTCTCGCAGCCCTGCGCGATACACTTCTCCCGAAGCTCATCTCCGGCGAATTGCGAGTAAAGACTTCACAGTCTGAAAAGTCCGCGCCTGCGGAGGTATGCAATGGATAAGACTTTGCGCGGAGAGGGCTTGAAACCTGCTCGTCTGATGATGGTGCTGAGCAGCATCTCCCCGCTCTTCGTTCTGTGGGCCATTCGTGGGAATACGCTGATTCCCAATAAATACTTCCTGGCATTTTGCGGCGTCATGATTGTCATACCGAACTGCTTCTTGCTACTCAAGCTGCGGACGGCGAAGAAGAACAAAGAGACAGCGGAGATTATTGTCGGCAGGGCTGAAGATCATCGCGATCATCTGCTGGTGTACCTATTTTCGATGCTCTTGCCTTTTTACACTGCGGACTTAGGGCACTGGCGTGATCTTTCTGCAACCTTGGTTGCGATTTGCTTGATTGTGTTTCTGTTCTGGAATCTCAATCTCCACTATATGAACCTGCTGTTTGCCGTAAAGGGCTATCGCGTTTTCACGATTTACCCGCCGCAAGATGGCAACCCGCATACTGGCAAAGATCCTCGGGTACTGATTACGCGCCGGGCGACATTGTATGCTGGTCAACAGCTTTTTCCGTATCGACTTAGCGACACCGTATTCTGGGAGGCTGAGCAGTGACCCTTGATTTCAATTTTGAGTCGATACAGTCGACTGAATTCGGCGTTGGACGCGAAAACGATAACGGGCAGAACTTCACGCTGGTTCCAGTGGATGGAAGTGTGCAGTCGGCATTGCAGGACATGGCTCGCGCTACCTGGACTGCATTGCAGGATATCGTCGATGATCCGCAGGAGTACCAGCCCTCAGAGAAGTATGCAGCGCATGAGCACCTCTATATTGCAGCGGACAACTCTATGGCATCGTCCTTGATGGACCTGCACAGTGCAAAGAATTTGCCTCATAATGCGAATGTTCTGTCAGAGCCGGAGGAACTTTTTTGCTACTTTGCAAAATTTGCGGGGCCGAAGGGGAAGCGGTTGACGGCTGTGCGGCGTGCCACCCAATTCAAAGGCGTCTTGAAGAGCCGTCTGGTGCAGTTCATGACCGACGCACTAAGGCTTGTGGAAGATCGTACCTTCAGGCTCGACAACGATTTTGATATGCTCATCGACTCCAGTTACATTCACATCCTAAGGCCAAGTGGATTTGAATTCCTTGGGGGACTTCAGGAGGCAATCCGTGAGGCTGTTCCACAGAATGTGGCAGCTATCCAGAAGGACATGCCCTTTGTCGATTTTTCAACCATTGAAGCTTATGCGGGAAGCCATACGCGTGCGGCCAGGCACTTGGCATCCATCCGAAGTCAGCAAGAAACACAAAATATTTCATCTGCACTGCTGAAGAAAGTGTGTAAAACCCACGGGATTGAACTGGTGGTCACGAAAGGTGTCATTAGCATTCCATCTGGACACGAAATGGATTTTCTTGACGTGCTTGATAGGAGAATGTACCAGCTTGAACTGGTTGAGGGATCGCCAGAGCGATACAAGGCGGGTAGCCGCCGGAAGATCAATAGCTGAGGGAGAAATCAAGCTGCATGATTGACCTGACTCAGGCCGAGGCGGATATTCTGCTCGCGATGGAAAAGCGCCGGCTGAACGACGACCGGCACTCGTTCGGTGCAGTACGCCTCGAAATCTCTCTTGCCTCTGCGGACCAGCGAGAGTACTTCCTGCTCGATATTGGACGTGGGAGAATCAATCTGTTGCGGGGCAAATATCAGACACGCGCGAAACAGACGGTCGTGCTGGCAAGAATCGATTTTGGCGGTGCGCCGCATCGCAATCCGGACGGCGTGGAAGTTGCCTCGCCGCACCTGCACGTATTTCGAGAAGGATTTGGCGATAAGTGGGCCCAGCCATTGCCAAGCGATGCTTTCTCAAATGGGTCTGACCCTTGGAAGCTGATGGAAGATTTCCTCCGGTTTTGTAACGTGACCCTTGCACCCGAGTTTGATCGAGAGCTGTTTGTATGATCCAGGACATTCAGAAAATGATGGATGGATACCTCGCGTGGCTCAGAGAGAAGACGAGCCTGCGAGAGATTGGCGATTGGGTAGAAGTGACGACGCCCATGCTGGATCGCCATAACGACTACCTACAGATTTATATTCGCCGTGAGAACGGCAACTTCATACTTACGGACGACGGCTACACGTTGGACGACCTGGAACAGTCAGGTTGCAAGCTGGACAGCCCGAAGCGGCAGGAGCTTCTGCGCATGACGCTGAATGGCTTTGGAGTCCAGCAGCACGATACAGCGTTGGAAATTCGCGCGACAGAAGACAACTTCCCGCTGAAGAAGCATAGTCTGTTGCAGGCCATGCTTGGAGTAAACGACCTTTTCTTTCTCGCGGCTCCGCATACTGCCAGCCTCTTTTACGAGGATGTTGTGGCTTGGATGAATCAGTACGATATTCGTTTTGTTGAGAACGCAAAATTTACTGGCAAGACGGGGTACGATCATCTATTTGAGTTTGTAATTCCTCGTTCTCGCAAGAGTCCGGAACGATTTGTGAAGCCTATCAACAGGCCGGACAAGAGCACAGCGATGGATATGCTGTTTGCATGGCAGGACACCCGCGAAACACGGCCGCCAGAGTCGAAGGCTTACGCTTTATTGAACGATATGGAGCGTGAAGTGAAGTCTGATGTCACCGATGCCTTCCTCAGCTATGACATTCGACCCGTGCGATGGAGTGAGCGGGATACTGTGCGAGAGGAACTGGCAGTTTGATTTTCTCTTCGATTGTGTGAGCCATATGCCTGCTGGTTCTTTTACCGAATCCGTTGTCGAAGAGGCCGCGCTCGAATGGCTTGAGGCCAGGGGCTGGACGATTCTGCATGGCCCGGAGATTGCCTCCGGAATGCCCGGTGCCGAGCGCACCGATTCGGACTTTCGCGATGTGGTGCTGGAGCGCAGGCTGCGCCAGTCGCTGCAACGGCTGAACCCTGTGCTCTCCCAGGATGCCATTGAGGCCGCGCTGCGCAAACTGACCATCGTGGACGGGCCGAGCCTGCTGGAGCGCAACCGCGCCGCCTGGCGGATGCTGACCGATGGCGTCGCGGTGGAGATTGCGCGCCGGGACGGAACGCTGGGCGGCTTTCCCGTGCGCGTGGTGGACTTCGACCATCCCGGAAACAACGACTGGGTGGCCGTGAATCAATTCACCGTGCGCGAAGGCCAGCACGTGCGGCGGCCCGACATTCTGCTCTTTCTGAATGGCCTGCCCATCGCCGGGATCGAGCTGAAGAATGCGACCGACGAGAAGGCCACCATCTGGGCCGCCTACGACCAGTTCCAGACCTACAAGCACCAGATTCCGTCGCTCTACGTGCACAACGCGCTGCTCTGCATCTCGGATGGTATGGAGGCCCGGGTGGGCTCTCTAACCTCGCCGCCTGAGCGCTTTCTGCCGTGGCGCACGATTGAAGGCGAGAAGCCCGCGCCCTCGACCATTCCGCAGTTGCGCGTGGTGATTGAGGGACTCTTTGACCGGCAGCGACTGCTGGACTTCCTGCACTACTTCATCGTCTTCGAGGAAGAGAAGACGGGTACGGTGAAGAAAATTGCCGGATACCACCAGTTCCACGCGGTGAACCATGCCATCGACGCGACGATTGCCGCAGCGGACAGCCAGGGTGACCGCCGCGCCGGCGTCGTCTGGCACACGCAAGGTTCCGGCAAGAGCCTGACGATGGTCTTTTATGCGGGACGGCTGGCGCTCGATCCGCGCTTGCAGAATCCAACGATTGTCGTCCTGACGGACAGGAACGACCTGGACGACCAGCTCTTCGGCACCTTCTCCCGCTGCCATGAGACGCTGCGCCAGCCGCCGATGCAGGCCGAAAGCCGGGAGCACCTCCGCCAACTGCTGAGCGTCTCTTCGGGCGGCATCGTCTTCACGACGATCCAGAAGTTCGCCCCGGACGCAGGCGACCAGCAGGAGGAGTTAACAGACCGCCGCAACGTGATTGTGATTGCCGACGAGGCGCACCGCAGCCAGTACGACTTCATCGACGGTTTCGCGCGGCACATGCGGGATGCCTTGCCGGGGGCCTCGTTCATCGGCTTCACAGGAACGCCGATTGAAAAGACCGACGCCAGCACCACGGCGGTCTTCGGCGACACGATCTCGGTCTATGACATTCAGCGCGCGGTGGCCGATGGCGCAACGGTACCCATCTACTACGAGAACCGGCTCGTCAAACTCGATCTGGATGAGACGCTGAAGCCGCAACTGGACTCCAGCTTTGAGGAAGCTACCGAGACGGAAGAGCTGAGCCACAGGGAGCGTCTGAAGACACGCTGGGCGGCGGTCGAGGCCATCGTCGGCACGGAAAAGCGAGTCAAGATCATTGCAAAAGACCTGGTGGAACACTTCGAGAAGCGGTGCGAAGCGATGGAAGGGAAAGCCCTCATCGTCAGCATGAGCCGCCGGATCTGTGTGGAACTGTACCGCGAGATCGTCGCGCTACGGCCAGAGTGGCACAGCGACGACGACGCAATGGGCGCGATCAAGATTGTGATGACGGGAAGTGCGACCGACCCGCTGGAGTGGCAACCCCACATCCGCAACAAGAAACGGCGGGAGGCAATTGCCGAACGCTTCAAGAAACCCAACGATCCACTCCGTCTGGTCATCGTCCGCGATATGTGGCTGACTGGGTTCGACGTGCCGTGCCTGCATACCATGTACATCGACAAGTACATGCACGCGCACGGCCTGATGCAGGCGATTGCCCGCGTCAATCGCGTGTTCCGCGACAAACCTGGCGGCTTGGTGGTGGACTATCTTGGCATTGCGCAAGAGCTGAAGAAGGCGCTTTCAACCTATACGGAGGGTGGCGGAGAAGGCGACTTGACGCGGCCCCAGCACGAAGCCGTGGAGTTGATGCTCAGAAAACACGAGGAGTGCTGCGAACTCTTCGATGGTTTCGACTGGTCGAAGTGGAGCACGGCAACTCCGGCGGCCAAAGTGGAATTGCTTCCTGGAGCGCAGGAGCACATCCTCGCACAGCAGGAGGGCCGGGAGAAGCTAAGCAGCGCCGTTGCGGAACTCTCTCATGCCTTTGCACTCGCCGTTCCGCACGAAGAAGCCATCCGCATCCGGGACGATGTGGGATTCTTTCAGGCCGTGAAGTCCGTATTGGCGAAGACGCCAACGCAGCAGGTTCGTCCCGTTGACACGGAGCACGCGATCCGCCAGATTGTATCGAACGCGATTGTGTCGGAAGATGTCGTAGATATCTTCGCCGCTGCTGGATTGAAGAAACCTGATCTGTCGATTCTGTCAGACGAATTTCTTGCTGAAATACAGTCGATGCCGCAACGGAATCTTGCGGTGGAACTTCTGCAAAAACTCCTCCGTGGAGAGATCAGAACGCGCTCAAGGCGCAATGTTGTTCAGGCACGGAAATTCTCTGAGCTGATAGAGGCTTCGCTGCGGCGCTATCAAAATCGGGCGGTCGAAACGGCCCAGGTGATCGAAGAACTGATTGCCTTGGCGAAGAATCTGCGAGAAGCGGCGAAACGCGGAGAAAATCTCGGCTTAAACGAAGACGAACTCGCGTTTTATGACGCATTGGAAGTCAATGACAGCGCGGTTCAGGTTTTAGGAGATGATTCTCTCCGCACCATTGCGCGAGAGCTGGTCGAAAACGTCCGCAGGAATATCAGTCTTGACTGGACACAACGAGAGAACGTGCAGGCCAGGCTCCGTGTGATCGTCAAGCGCATCCTAAAGAAGTACGGCTACCCACCAGACAAGCAGGAGCGTGCGACACAGACCGTTCTGGAGCAAGCTGAAGTGCTATCCGAGGCTTGGGCAACCGCGACGTAGGACTCGTCTATATCGTAGTCTGATGAACTGCGGGACCCACGACCTCTAACTATCTGCGGCAGAAGTTTGGAGTAGAATCTACATAATTTGGAAGATTTTGGGCAGAGGTTTTGCGCGAAATCGCCAGCATTCATGCGGCGTGGGCAGAGGTCTCAAGGGCAGAGGACGCGGGTTCGATAAGGGTCCAATAAGCGTTGCCAAGGCTGTCTCAGGGCGCTCAAACGGGCCATTCGTGCCCCTGATTTCTATAAGTTACGCGTGGTAGGTTTGCTGTCACGGCAGAGGTCGCGGGTTCGAGCCCCGTCGTCCCCGCCATAGATTCCAAAGGACTTACGGAATATATGGGGCCTAAGTGACAGCATTCCGCGGGTACAATAAGGGTACAATAAGCCCGTTATTGTGCAATTCGCGGGTATGTTTCCACACCCGTTTTACCCACGCCCGGCACCATCATCTTTACAACCTTGCTCTGCGCGGCACGTTTGGTCGAGTTCACCGCCTGGGTGTAAACATCCAGCGTGATCCGGCTGTTGGCGTGACGCAGTAGCTCCTGGACGGTCTTCACATCTTCCCCGTTGTCCTTCAGCAGCGTGCCGAAGGTGTGGCGGAAGGTATGCCAACCGATGTTCTTGTGGATGCCGTTTGCTCTCGCAACCGGCTTGATGTACCGCTTCATCAGGTTGTCCGGCCAGTAGGGCTGCTTGCCCTGCATGGACGGACTGGCAAAAACCCAGTCTCCTTGCATCGGATAAGGGCTGATGCGCCGCCAGCGCAGCAGGTCCTCGGCCATGTAGCTGTCGAGAGGAACCGGCTTGGCAGAGGCTTCCGTCTTGCACTCCCCCCCCCACCTGATGCCAGATGGAACGGGTCACATTCAGTTCAAGAGCCTTGAAGTCCACGTCGTCCCAGCGCAGTGCCAGCAATTCGCTGACGCGAAGCCCGGTCGCGGCATCGAGCAGAACCAACGTCCTCTCCCGCAGTTCGAGCTTGCTGAGGAGGAGCTGGATCTCTGAGAGTTCGAGAACCTCGGGAACCCGCTCCCGCTTCGCGCTTTGACGCACGAGCTTGATGGGGTTGGTGTCCACCCACTCGTACCGCATCGCATGATGAAAGAGAGCGCTCATCAGGTTCCGAATCTTGGCCCGTGTGGCCCTTGCCCGCTTGATGCCGTCCAGCCATTCTTCCATTGCGACCGGCTTTACCTGTTCGAGCCGGAAACTTCCCCACCGGGGCAGTATCCATTTCTCCAGATAGCATTCGTAGCCAGCGCGTGTCGAGAACGCCTTCCGCCCTCGGCTCTCCACGGCCAGTTCTTTCAACCGATAGTGAGCGACGAGTTCAGCGATTGTGCTCGGCCCGCTGTCCACTTGCGGGGTTTGTTGGTTGGCGTCGATGCGCAACGCACGAGCTGCTTTGAGGGCCATCGCTTCAGTTGGCAATACCTGGACAGTTCCCACTATTGCCTTCCGATGCTTGCTAGTGCCATCAGAACCAGACTCCCACCAGCGGAAGACCCATACGTCCGGGCCGCTCCGCCGTTTTTCGCGTTGCACGCTTCCTTGTTGATACCGTGTTCGCCTGAGCATTTCTTCTCCTGTTTCAGGCGGCTACGGATGGCTTATATCCAGCGTACCGCCGAAAGGGGCAGAGGTCGAGGATGTTCTCATTTCGGAACGCGCGGAACCGGCGCCCTTCATGGAAGCCGGTCCCAGAGCGACCGCGATAGCTTTCAGTGATGGAATGTCAGCTAACCCGTTACCGCTGATCGAGCCATGCGTTCAACTCGGAGGCCCGGAAGCGCCACAACTTCCCGACATGAGTTCCGTGAATGTCCCCGCGCCGTGCCAGTTTTTGCAGGGTCTTGTGATGAATACTTAAGAGTCGCGCGGCTTGATGGCTATTGAGGAGAGGTTCAAATTCAGTTATGCCGAATGAAATATCGTTTTCGGCACGGGAAGGAAACGCTGCAAGTGCTCGTGCCATAACCGACCTCCTTTTCCAGAGAATGCCCGTGATTTCCACAAACGTCCAAGACTTTCTCGCTCAATCTTGATGCCTTGAGAGCATCGACGGGGAATATTCAGGCACGGATCGGAGCTTGCAGAAAAACAAAGAGGAAGCAACTCCGTTGTATTCAGTTGCATCGCACAAAGTGTGGAAGCCGTTTTTACATTCAGGGCGATTTTGCTGTGCAGGATGACTGTGCATGTCGGCCATTCCGTCAATACGGAAGCTTCAATACGTGCTTGCGGTTGCGCGGGAGCTACACTTCCGCAAAGCCGCAGAGAAGCTTCGCGTAGCTCAGCCCTCCCTCAGCCGCAGGGTGCGGGAATGCGAAGAGGATGTAGGGTTTGAGATTTTTCGTCGAGACAACCACTTCGTTTCTCTGACTAAAGCTGGCAGGGCGTTTGTCAAAGATATCGAGCAAATTCTGCAACGCCTGGATGCCGACCTCGACCGAGCGATTGAACGGGGCCAGTCCATCAGCAGACAGGTTGCCTCCGAATGCACCATTGCTCATTCGCCATTCTCTTCCCTGCGAATGCGGCACATCGCCTTGAAGTTGCAAGAGACGACGTTCCCCCATCTTGATCTGCGTCTGCGAATATTGCCTACCAATGAACTCTTGAAGGCGATCGAATGCGAATTGGTTCACGCTGGAATCACCTTCTCCCCGATTGAACATTCCGGGCTGACCGCAATTCCTATCGGAAGTGAGTGCTGGTGCGCCGTAGTACCAGCGAAAGGCCGGTTGCCTACGTCGCAGAGACAGGCGAGGATTTCACAACGCAATATGACCGCCGCGACAGCCGGTTGCGTGTCATCTATGACAACGGAACCGAGAGCAATCTGTTGATGCGGTCTTTCCAGCGGGCACTTTACCGTGACGAATCCGGGCGACTCATCACCAATCCTGAAACCGGCCCATTGTTTCGCGGACAAAGCTGCTGACGATGATCTGGCGAGCGGCACGATCTACGTTCTCCGCAGCAAATCTGAGCATCCGGTTGTCGCAGCCAATCGCGAAATTCTCCACAAGATCGGCGTCACTGGAGGCAAGGTTGAGACGCGCATTGCGAACGCGAGCCTGGACCCGACCTTCCTTATGGCTGAGGTGGAAGTGATCGCCTCGTATCAGCTTTACAACATCAACCGCGTAAAGCTCGAAAACATCATTCATAGGGTGTTCGATCCCGTGCAATTGGATATTGAAATCAAGGATCGTTTCGGTAATCCGGTGAGGCCGTGCGAGTGGTTTCTCGTTCCGCTATTTGTGGTGAACGAAGCAGTCGAGCGAATCAAAGATGGCACCATCACTCAGTATGCCTATGATCCGTCAGCGGCGCGCCTGGTGAAAAGCACACCGTGAAGCAGAATAGCTCGCCCTGCGCTCCATTTCCCTAGTCATAAGCAAAAATATACGGAATATGCAGGATTTCGTATATGCTTGGGGGATGGCATCGCTTGAGTCCTACCTCGACCAGCAACTCGCTCAAGGACGCGCTTACTTCTCCAAAGAAGAAGCCAGGAGAAGTCTCGGCTTATCGCCATCTGCGTTTACCGCAGCCGCCCAAAGGCTCGTGAAGAAGCGCAAGCTCGCCAATGCTCGCCACGAGTTTTACCTGATTCTGCGCCCCGAAGACCAGAGCCTCGGCGTGCCCGATCCCGTCCGCTGGATCGACCCTCTTATGCAGCATCAATACATCGACTATCGCGTCTCACTACTGCGCGCGGCAGCGTTTCACGGCGCATCCCACCAGGCTGCGATGGTATTCCAGATCGTCGTTCCAAAGCAGCTCCGCTTGCTTGAGATTGGACGGCACCGGCTTCAGTTCATCTATCAGTCGCCGGAAATCTTCGAGCAGGCGAATCGGCCAGAATGGCTGGACACGATAAAGACCGCTGAGGGCTTCGCCAAAGTCGCTGGAGTCGAGCTGACCCTGCTGGATTGCGTCCGCTACTTCCACAAGGCATCCGGTATCGACGGAGTAGCGCAGATCGTCAAAGACATCGGGGCCAAAGCGGTCCCGCGCAAGCTGGCGAAGATCGCCGGGTTCTACGAGAACTCTGCGGTTCGCCGGCTGGGTTATCTGCTCGACCTTGCGGGCCATTCTCGGCAGTCGGAGGCGCTGGAGCCGTTCGCGGCCCAGGCGAAATCGTTCAAGCCACTCGATCCGGCTATCCGGCCGATTCTGGAAACCTCTGCGGAAGACGCCGAGAAGAACATCAAGTGGCGTCTAATGATCCATGAGCCGGTGGAGGTGGATTTTTGATTCCCAGCGCATACCTTCAGGAGTGGACGGCCAAGGCTCCTTGGCCCGACCTTCGGCAGGTAGAACAGGACCTCATCATCTGCCGCGCTCTCTGTGACCTGTTCAATGCCTCCGAGCTGCAAGGCAAGATTGCCTTCCGTGGTGGCACTGCGCTCCACAAGCTGCTCTTCGCGCAGCCGTTGCGTTATTCCGAAGACATCGACCTGGTCCAGACGAAGGCCGAGCCGATTGGCGCAACCGTCGATGCTGTGCGCAAAGCTCTATCGTGGCTCGGTGACTGCAAAAGAGAGCAGGCCGGCCATTCCATTCATCTCGTCTTCCGCTACGCTCCCGAAGCGGATGCAAGCACGAAGTTCAAGCTCAAGGTCGAGATCAATACCCGCGAGCATGTCTGCCTGCTCGGACTCAAGAGCTATCCATTTTCCGTAAATAGCCGCTGGTATCAGGGGGAGACGGAGATTGTCTCCTTCGAGCCGGAAGAACTCTTCGGGACGAAGCTGCGGGCGCTCCTGCAGCGGCGCAAGAACCGCGATCTTTTCGATTTGTATGAAGGACTGAAGCAACTGAATCTGGACCGTGGCAAGCTCCTCACCTGCTTCGACCACTACCTTGAGCTTGAGGGCACTCCCATTCATCGTGCCGCGGCGGAAGAGCGAATGCTGCAAAAGCTGGAGCGCAGCTTGACCGAAGATATTGATCCCCTCCTCCCCGCTGGAGTCCATTTCGATGAACAAGAAGCCTTGAGAGCATTTGCAATGGTGTGGGAGGAACTGATTGTCCGCATCCAGGGTGAGGCGTGGAAGCTCTCGGCAAAGATCATTGATGACCTTCGGAAGAAGCGCTTTCTCGATCTTCTACGGTGAGGGCCGAGCAGGTGGGTAACGAAGCAGAGGTCTTATTGGGCCCACGTCCTCTGCCGATCTGCGGAAGAAGTTTCGCCCGAAACTTCTCCGTTTGTTTGCGCTATCTTCGCCGGAAGTCGTACCCAAAACGAGCCGAGGCCACCCTTGAAGTTGGTCATGGGAAGAGGTCGGCAAGGCAGAGGTCGTAGGGACGATAAAGGTCCAATAAGCGTTGCCAAGGGTGTCTCAGGGAGCTAAAACGGGCCATCCGCGCCTCCTGATTTCTATAAGTTACGCGTTTCCGTTTAGCTGTCACGGCAGAGGTCGCGGGTTCGAGCCCCGTCGTCCCCGCCATAAACCAATTAGAAACCTGGGTTTATGGCAATGACTACTTCTTTCATATAGCCTCCGAGGGTGCTGAAGGGTGCTGAAGGGTGCTGAAGCGAGCCCCCTTCAAGCAGACCGTCAAAAGCCAGGTTTTGAGCCACTCGCTTTTCCGCGCCCACAGCCTGCTGATAGATCTCCAGCGTGATCCTACTGTTGGCGTGGCGTAATAGCTCCTGGGCTGTTTTGAGATTGACACCTTTCTGCCTCAGCATCGTGCCGAGGCCATGACGGAAGCTGTGAAAGCCAATCCGTTTTGTGACTCCAACCCGTTCGAGCGCCGGCCGAATGTGACGCCGGAGGATCATGTCGGGAGTGATCGGCTGCCTTCCATTCTTTGCGATGGAAGGGAAGAGGTAGTCGTCACCAGAGCGATAGAGCGTGACCAACCGCCATTGCTTCAGTTCTTCAACCACTAGGGCGGGGAGGGGTACAGGTTTGCGTGACGCCTCAGTCTTTGTATCGCCTTCGACGTTGTGCCAGACGGCGTGCGTGACGTTCGCCTGACTCAGATCGAAATCGATGTCCCCCCACCGAAGAGCAATCAGCTCTCCCCGGCGAAGGCCTGTGCTTCCGGCCAGCAACACCATGACGCGGTCTCGCTGGGAAAGCTCAGGGAGCAATGCCTGGAATTCCTTAGCAGTGAGAATGTCTGGAGTGCGTAGCCGTTTCGCGGAGGTTCGAACCGCAGTGATTGGGTTCCTAGCTGCCCACTCATACCGAATCGCATGCGAAAACAGTGCGGACATCAGGTTGCGGATCTTTGTCTTAGTCCCGGGACTGCCTGGTTGACCGTTCAACTTCTTGAAGCTGCGAAGCCAGCTCTCGACTTCGACGCTCTTGATTGCTGAGAGACTAGAGTTGCCCCATTTCGGAACGATGTGCAAAGTGAGGTAATTCTTGTATCCCTCAGCGGTGGAATGGGCTTTCAGCGGAAGCTCAACGCGCCGATAATGCGCGACAAGCTGTTCCAGGTTCATGGGAGCGAATGCCGCTCCATCGTTAACGTTGACTCTCGGCTGTGTGACGGCCTTTTCCGCATCTTTCCGCTTTGGAAATTCGATCACCGTACCTATGATCTTCTTCTTATAAATACGGCGACCACCCTGTTCGGCGTAGTAGCGGAATACCCATGTATCGGGCTGGCTTTTGCGTTTCACTAGGCTTAGAGAACCTCTTTGATAGCGTTGCGCCTGCATACGGACAATCTCCTTTGCACGCGCACTGATGGCTGTCGTCGAGTCTACATCGTGAAAGGCAGGCACTATCAACAGAGAAGTCAATCTCTATCCTTCCGATTGGTTTTGGCGCCCAACCATTCTTTTAGTTCGCTTTCGAGGAAGCGCCAGAACTTCCGTTTGCCCTCCCCAAGGGGATGGGCCGGCAGGTACCCTTGCCGTGCCCACCGAGTAATTGTTTTTACGTCAAGGCCTAGTACCGTGACCGCATAAATGAGTAATTCATTTTCCGGCGCGCGTGTTTTCTGGTGAACTTCCAGCGGATAGTGATGTGATCGCTATTCGCACGTCGATTACACGCTTTGGTCTGACGGCGCAG
>JAJYSV010000075.1 GCA_021793405.1 Acidobacteriota bacterium | reverse complement strand
GTGTTTCTTTGCTGGACATGAAATCCCCCTGCAAGAAATTTCATGCCTGCCAACCTCTACCGTAAGTACCAACCCTGGTTCAACTGATGAATTTCAAATGCGATTGCCCTGGCATGGGTTGGGTTCTATAGGATGGTTTCCTGGCAAACCATCGATTTTGGAAGCCCTGACTGGACGCTCCCACATCTGCCCCCTCGACCGAAGCCGAATTACTGCAAATTCCAGATTGCCCAATTCGGCCCCAGTTATCCACGCTTCCACAGCGGGCGGCCGAATCTGCACCGTTCCTGCGCCTTGCGAGCCATGGATCAGCCCCCTACACTAGAGCGGTTCCCCGGCGCTTGTGTCCAGCGAAAGATGATGCAATGCAGATTTTATTCGTATTGGGGGAAAACCTGCGAAAGGTTCAGTATCGCTGGATTATATCTACCGTGAAGCAGATCTAGCTGATCTGGGCAGGTTCGATTCTCAACGGCTCGGGAGTTTTTCATAAATTGGATCTGCTGAATTGAGGTACCGGTCCCATCAAGTGTCAATCTTGCAACGAATTGCAAAAGTAACACAATTAGTAGCGGTATGGGCTTGACAGACGCTACTGACAGCGGTACTTTCCCTCTACGGGCTTTTTGTGAGGTTCACATGTTGGACGCAGAGCTGGATCCCGAAGCTCGAAGGCCAAGACAAATTCGAGTCTGTTGGTATTCAATGAATTGCCTATCTCCCAGGCTGTGCATCGTAGCAACACCCGCAAGATTCGAACCATGAAAGCCGAGATAGGCTTTCGACGCAGGAGCGCAGGGTCGGCATCCTAACTTTCAGAGGACCGAAACCAGCTCAGACAATCAATATCAGGAGACGCCCCCAAATGGCCGAAACAACCAAGACGCAAACATCCGCTGCAGCCGCTAAGACTGTTGAGACCGCCACAGTATCCAGAAGCACTTCCAGTTCCTCAGGAACCGGAACGGGCTTGCAATGCCAGCGGTTCTTCAGCCGTCCAGGTGTTTCGCCTTACGACGAAATTCAGTGGGAGCGGCGAACCGCGTCCATCGTAGATTCCAAGGGCAACAGCATTTTTGAGCAGAAGGACGTTGAAGTTCCCGCAGACTGGTCAATGACTGCGACCAACATTGTCGCCAGCAAGTATCTGCACGGCCAGATCGATACGCCGCAGCGGGAGACCGGTGTGCGCCAGTTGATTTCGCGCGTCGCCGAGACGATTCGGGATTGGGGCTTGGCCGGAGGTTACTTTCGCACGCCGGAAGACGCGACCATCTTCCATGATGAGTTGGCCCATATGCTGCTGAACCAGAAAGTCGCCTTCAACTCGCCGGTATGGTTCAACGTGGGGTGCGACCGGCTGGAACCGGATTCCGACGCCCAGAACTGGCATTGGAACCCGCACACGTGCGCCGTCGAGTTTTCCGCAACCGGGTATCGGAATCCTCAATGCTCGGCCTGCTTTATCAATTCCGTCAAGGACTCGCTCGACTCGATTTTGACTCTTGCCAAGACGGAAGGCATGTTATTCAAATGGGGGTCGGGCACGGGGACGAACCTCTCGACGATTCGCGGATCAACGGAGAATCTTTCCGGCGGCGGTGTAGCCAGCGGCCCACTGAGCTTCATGCGTGGCTTCGATGCATTTGCCGGGGTCATCAAGTCCGGCGGTAAGACGCGCCGCGCCGCCAAAATGGTCATCCTGAACATCGACCATCCGGATATCGTCGACTTCATCGAATGCAAGTCGAAGGAAGAGGCAAAGGCCTGGACGTTGATGCGCGCCGGCTACGACGGATCCGGCCCGGACTCGGAAGCATTTACTTCGATCTTCTTTCAGAACGCCAATAACTCCGTGCGCGTCAACGACGAATTTATGCGTGCCGTGGTGAACGACGATGAGTTTTCAACGCACACGGTGAAGGACGGCACTCCATTCAAGACATACAAAGCGCGGGATTTGATGCACAAGATCGCAGAGAATACCTGGCACTGCGGCGATCCTGGGATGCAATACGACACCACTATCAACAAGTGGCATACATCGAAGAACACAGCCCGGATCAATGCTTCCAACCCATGCTCGGAATACATGTTCCTGGACGATTCGGCATGCAACCTTGCCAGTTTCAATTTGATGAAATTTGTAACTCCAGCAGGCACATTTGATATTCCGGCCTATCGACACGCGGTTGATATTTTGATCACGGCCATGGATATCCTGGTGGACAACTCCGGTTATCCCACCGAATCGATTGGCCGCAATTCGCACGATTACCGCCCGCTGGGATTGGGCTACGCGAATCTGGGGGCGCTCCTTATGGCTTTCGGCCTGCCCTACGATTCCGATGCTGGCCGCGACTTCGCCGGCTGTCTGACGGCTATTATGTGCGGCCAGGCGTATTTGCAATCCTCCCGCGTGGCAGAGCAATGCGCGGCCCTCGATGCAGCCACCCCGCTGACACAGTCCATTGATCGCCAAGGAGGCGCCTGCCCGGGTTTCTACGTGAATCGCGAGCCGTTCCTCGATGTCATACGGATGCACCGCGCGGAAGTCAATAAGATTGGCCGCTCCCGCAACAGCCAGGAGCCGTTCAGTGTTCCCCAGTTGGATGAGTTGATCGATGCGAGCCGCGATTGCTGGGACAAAGCGCTCGCTCACGGCGAGAGGTATGGCTACCGCAATTCGCAAGTCACCGTTCTGGCGCCCACCGGCACCATTGGGTTCATGATGGACTGCGATACGACCGGTGTGGAACCCGATCTTGCGTTGGTGAAGTACAAGAAGCTGGTCGGCGGCGGCATGATCAAGATTGTGAACAACACGGTTCCGGCCACGCTGTTCAAGATGGGCTACGACAACGAGGCGGTGGACGCCATCGTCAGCTACATCGATGCGACCGGCACGATTGAAGGCGCGCCGGGGCTGAAAGCGGAGCATCTCCCTGTTTTCGATTGCAGCTTCAAAGCCTCCAAGGGAACGCGCAGCATTCACTACATGGGCCATGTCCGCATGATGGCCGCAACGCAACCATTTCTTTCCGGCGCCATCTCGAAAACCGTGAACCTGCCCAACAATGCCAGCGTCGAAGACATTGCGGAAGCCTATATCGAATCGTGGCGCCAAGGCCTGAAGGCAGTCGCGGTGTACCGCGATGGCTCGAAGGGCACGCAGCCGCTGAATGTGACGGACTCTGTAAGCAGCGGAAACTCAGCGCTGGACACAGTTGCCGAGCAATTGCTGCGCGCCATCGCATGCCTGCCCATGGACACTGCCGCCGTGGAAGCACTGGCAACGCAACTCGCCGCCAATTCGTCAGAGAAAGTCCAGTTGCCGGCATCCAGTCTGGAGACGCTGGCTCGCGCCACCGTACAGAATGCCTCGGCAGTGGTGCTGACCCAGCAAGATCCTAATGCGCCGCCGCGCACAGTGCGCCATCGCCTGCCCGAAGAGCGGCCTTCGCTGACCCATAAATTCTCCATCGCCGGACACGAAGGTTACATCACCGTCGGCCTCTACCCGAACGGCCAGCCGGGAGAGATCTTCATCAAGATGGCGAAAGAAGGCTCCACCGTCAGCGGCTTGATGGACGCCTTCGCCACCGCTATTTCCTTATCGCTGCAGCATGGAGTTCCGCTTAAGGTGCTGTGCGAAAAGTTCTCGCATCTGCGTTTTGAACCTTCCGGCTGGACCGGCAATGAGGAAATCGGCTTTGCCAAGTCCATCATGGATTACATCTTCCGCTGGCTGCAGTTGCGCTTTCTATCGGGAACGCAGTTGCCGCTGTTCGCAGGACTTGCGGCACAGGCGGCTGCCGCAGAAGCTGAGAAGGCCTTTGCGCCGGAGCAGCATCGGACAACGCGCGGCATGGGGTCGACCTCGGCTCCACAAGGCGGGATTCTGCCGGAACTGCATGGCAGCCACCCCCAAACGGAAACGAGCCTGCGAATGGAAGATCGCGGTTTGATTCATGCCGCCAACGCCATGCGTGGTTTCGTCGATATGGGGGATGCGCCCACTTGCCATACTTGTGGCGCCATCATGATTCGTAACGGAAGCTGTTACAAATGTGTGGAATGCGGCTCCACCAGCGGCTGCAGCTAGTACTATTCCGCACCAGGCTAAAGCTTAACTGAACCCCACAACATGCAACAAACATGCCCCACAGTGCTAAGGCCTCCTGAGGGGCATGTTTGTTGCATAGGAACAGTGATGGTAAGCCAGTTCCGTTCCGGCTTGGCGGCGCGGAGACGACGCTGAATCTGGATGAGCGATTCACTCGGATGTCTACCGGTACCGCGACCTCCTATCAAGCCCCGCTTGACCCCTCTGATCATGCTCAACATTAGCGGCGGCAGAACCGGTATGAGATAAAGGTTCGTCGCAGCGAAGCCCCTCCAGACCGGATCGCTTTCTGTCGCCAATAGATGCCGACGCAAGAATGCGCACTTGCGCCTTCTATCCGCCATAGCAATGCAAATCCAACTGCACTGTCGTCGGAAATTTTTCTTGACCCGTTGACCTGCTCCGCCGAAGATGGCTTCTTGCCTGAATCGCCCCGTTCGCCGCATCGACCTCCCCGCAGGATGATAAAAAGCGACGTTGCTCAAGATTCCAACAGAGCCGATTGTCTCCGATGACGAGAAATTCAGTTCGCCAAATATGAACTGGCGTGGACTACTATCGGCGCGAAAGCCGCAACCATCAGTTTCGTTGCTTTCCATACGGGGATTTTTCCTTCGTTTGTTCCAGAATGGGATTACCGCTGGTTCCTTTCACTTTAATTTTTTATGGATTCTAGCCCACCGTGATGCAAAGTAAGGACACATTTAAGCAAGAAATCTGCGCAGCCTAGCTAACTTCCAGTGTGGTAATAGTTTCAGTATCAAACTGATACACAAGAAGCCGAAGAAACTGCAAAAATTGAGCCTTCCCGAAGGGGATTTCTGCCGATGCGAGTCCTGATTGCTGAAGATGATCGTGCGCTTGGAAACCTACTGATGCGCACGCTGCAAAGTGAAGATTACACCGTAGCCTGGGTCCAGGATGGAGAAGCCGCGCTGGTTGCATGGCAAGAGGCGCAATATACGCTGTTGCTGCTCGATCTCAACCTGCCGCGGAAGGATGGTCTGGACGTTCTGCAGGTTATACGCAAAACGAGTGACGCTGCTGTGCTGGTGTTGACGGCGCGCAATTCTCTTAAAGAGCGTTTGCGTTGCCTGGAACTCGGCGCCGATAGTTTTCTGGCGAAGCCCTTTGCATTGCGAGAACTTCAGATGCATTGCCGCGCGCTGGCTCGTCGGCTCCGGTCGAGCGTCGGTTCCCAACTGAGGTGCGGCGATCTGGTCCTTGACCGCCCGAGTCGCAGCGTAGTACGAGGCGGTCGCTTGATTGAACTGACGTTGAAAGAATTTTCTCTTCTGGAATATCTGCTGGAACACCGTGGCGAATGCGTTTCCCGTGCCGGATTATTGCAGCACGTCTGGAAAATGCATCCGGATGTGACCACGAATGTGGTCGACGTCTACATCAATTACCTCCGTCGCAAGGTCGATGAAGGTGCAGAAAACAAACTGATCCATACGGTGCGCGGAAACGGATATGTTCTGCGTAACCCTTCCCCGGAAGCGGCCTGACACCGTTGGTGTCGGGCAATTTGTTGTATTTTTGCCTGCTGTTGTTGTGTGAGGAGTGAAGAGATGCAATCTCAAAAACTTGTTGAGGCCCGCGCTGTTGAATCGCGGACCGCCGTTCTGGTAAGTGCCGATGCTTCCTTTCGTCAAAAGCTGGCTGAAACTCTAACGGGAATGCGCTGGAAGGTACGGGAGGCAGCCGGCGGCGCCGAAGCCCTCTGCTATTTAGAGGAGACGCCGAGTGAAGCCCTTTTGCTCGACTCGTGGCTGCCGGATCTGGAGGCGGACGATTTCGCGGAACAGCTTCGAATCCAATATCCGTTATTGGATCTGATCTGCGTCAATGAGGCGGAGCAGATGCTGGGGAAACCTCGTTCCATACGCAGGCCAGAGTTGCTGTATGCCCTGCGGCGGGCGCAGGAAACTACGCCCGGTCTCTGGCCGCTCCAGGAAGGCGATCGGGACTCTCTGCCCCAATCCATGGCCCCGCGTGGAATTCGTTCACCCCAGGCCCACGGGATCAATCTTTCAGGAAGCTTTCTATCAAGCAAGCCGGTGCGGATTTTGGCCGATGCTCCAGAACGTTCCGCTCTCGGCAACGCGATGGAAGAGGTCGCCGGCAAGACGGAGAATCTTCCCGGGGTTTCATTTGCTTCGCGAGTTGTGGCGACGGAGAGAATCGACAGTCCGCATGTCCCTGGTTTGCCCGGGCTGCTCGGTGGCAGCGTCGAGATGCAGAGACTCGCCCAGTTTATTCGCCTGGTGGCTCCGCGCAAGACAACCGTGCTGATCGAAGGACCGACGGGCAGTGGGAAGGAATTGGTTGCCCGAGCCGTGCATCGGCTCAGCGCACGGGCCAACCGGCCTTTTATCATCCTGAATTGTGCCGCCATTCCAGAAGCGCTGCTGGAAGCGGAATTATTTGGCTATACGCGCGGAGCCTTCACGGGAGCGGTACAAGCGCGCACAGGTCGCATGGAGGCAGCCCATGGCGGGACATTGTTTCTGGATGAAATCGGCGAGATGCCGCTGGCTTTGCAAGCCAAGGTGCTGCGTTTTCTGGAGGCGGGTGAACTCCAGCGCATCGGAGAAAATGAACCGACGCGCGTGGATGTGCGCGTTGTGGCAGCGACGCATCAATCTTTGTTGCAATGCGTGGACGAGGGAAAGTTCCGCGGCGATCTCTACTTTCGCCTAGCCGTCTTTCCCATTCAAACTCCGTCACTCGCGGAGCGCCCCGGAGATATTCCGGAGCTGGCGATGCATTTTCTAGAGCAGCTGGGGCAAAGCGGGCCTTTGAAAACATTCGATCCAGAGGCGATCGAGAGATTATGCGCTCACGGATGGCCAGGAAACGTACGCGAACTGGCGCACGTGGTCGAACGCGCTTACATCCTGGCCGAAGATCGTCCGCGGATAACAGCCGCAGAAATCCGTGTGAGGTCGAGGGAGAGATTGCCGGGGGAAAGCAAAGTCTGAGAATTCTCTTACCTGGTCGGTCCAACTTTAGACTTCTTATTGCACATCGGCTACATAGAGTCACTCTTGAGGGCGCGGCACGGAGAATTTTCGGCCGGAATCCCACTGCAGGATTCTGGGTTGTGAATTGGGCGGAGACAGGCAGTTCCAAGAGAAGCTTTGAGCGAAGAGGATGCCATGGAAATCACAACACCGCTGATCGATGTTTTGGGAAAGTTTCTCGATCTGACGAGTACCCAATTCAAACTGACTAGCAGCAACGCAGCCAACCTCGATACACCGAATTACCGCACGATGGGCATCGATTTTGCATCCGAATTTTCCGCCGCAGCGTCCCAGGCTCTGGCAGCTCGCCAGGACGGCAGCAATGGAAAACCGGCGGCAAAGTTGGCCCCCGATCTTGCTGGCGGCACTCCCGCGGTGCAACAAGTCGATGGGTTGCTGGAACGCCCCGATGGCAACAATGTTTCCATGGATCGAGAAGGGCTCAATCTGGCCAAGGAACAGCTGGACTACAAAACCGGCATCGAGCTGCTGCAGGAACAATTGTCGGTGATTCGCAGCGCCATTCAGGCGCAGTAGGTTCGATCCAGGGCGGCGCAAGCGAGAGGATTGTCTATGAACCTGTTTGGAGCGATGGACATCAGCGGATCGGCACTGGAGGCGGAACGCATGCGCGCCGAGGTGGTGTCGGCGAACATGGCGAATGCGAACACCACGCGGACAGAGAGCGGGAAACCCTACCAGCGGCAGCACGTTGTGTTTGAGACTGAGGGCGTGGACCAGCCCCAGGACTTCGCCCAGGCATTCCTTTCTACTGGCTCATTGTCTGGTCAGCAGCCGGAGATAGGCGAAGGAGTGAAGGTCTCGGCCGTGGTGAGCGACACCGAAGCGGCTTTGCGCCGGTACGATCCCGGCCATCCGGATGCGGACGCCAACGGCTACGTGAATTATCCGAACATCAATCCGCTGACGGAGATGGTGGATCTGATGGGGGCACAACGCGCCTATGGCATGAATGTTTCCGCGGTGACTGCCGCGAAAGGCATGATCACCTCCACGCTGGATCTTTTGAAATAGGCAGGATATTCAGCAAACCGGGAACCGCGGCGGACGAGACGAAAGCGAGCAAGGAAACCAGGCATGACGGCGATTCCAAGTATTCAGATCGCGGCGCAGCAGGCGGCGACATATGCAGACGCACCCAACAAGGCTACATCGAGCGTTCTGCAGGGCGGCGAGGTTTCGCCCTCCTACCAGACTCCCTTCGCGAGCATATTGCAGGATGCGGTTGAGAAGACGCAACAGTTGGAAACGAACGCGGCTAATACTGTCACGGGTCTGCTTTCGGGGCAGGGTGTGGATGTCCACACGGCCATGATCGCGACAGAAAAGGCCAACTTGGGATTTGAGATGATGCTGGCCTTTCGCAACAAAGCGGTAGCGGCCTATCAACAGTTGATGGGATTGCAATTCTAGGGCTGCGACCACTCCAATGACCGGACACAGCATGACCGAAAAGGCTACAACGCCGCCGACACCCACTGCTCTTGCCAAGACCGGCATCGAGGAGCGTCTGACCGCCAATACGCAGGCCTTGCGCGCGCGCTTCGGGGCGATGTCTTCTCGCCAGCGCTGGGGGTTGTTTGCTTCTCTGGGAGCACTGATGGCCGTCGGCGCCGCTATGATATGGCTGGCTTTCCGACCGGACATGCATGTACTGATGAGCGGATTGGAAGCGCGCGACGCCCAGCACGTGGAACAGGAACTGATGGAGGCAAACGTCCCGTACGACCTCACTCCGGATGGCGCAACCATCCGTGTTCCCTCTGCTTCCTTAAGCCGGGCGAGACTGGCCATTGCCGGCAAGGGGCTGCCTTCCAGCGGACACCTCGGGTTTGAGATCTTCGATAAGCCGAATTGGGTGGGTTCGGAGTTCGACGAGCGCGTGAACTATCAGAGAGCGCTCGAAGGGGAACTGGACCATACCATCGAATCCTTGAATGCGGTCGAGCAGGCGCGGGTCAATCTTGTCTTGCCGCATGACTCGCTATTCACCGATGACCAACGGAATGCCAAGGCCAGCGTGGTGCTGAAACTTCGCCGCACCTTAAATGACGCAGAGGCACAGTCGATCCGCAGTCTGGTGGCTGGCGCGGTCGATACCCTGAAGGCCAGCCAAGTCACATTGGTGGATGCTGACGGGCGTCAGCAATTCGGCCCAAAAACGGCTGGCGCCGAAGAAGCGCAGTATGAACAGGTGCTGACCGGTAAATTGCTGGAGACCTTGACTCCAGTTGCCGGCGAAGACAACGTGCGTGCCTCGGTGACTGCCAATTTCGATTCCGGCAGTGAAGATGACATAGACGAGGTCTACGATCCAAACAAAGTGGCGACACTTTCGACTGATCACGCCGAGGCTAGTTCGGGTCCGAATGGGCAACCGGCACCCGGCGGCGTCCCGGGAACGGCCAGCAATACCCCAAACGTCAAGCCGCCGGTCTACCCGCAACAAACGCCACCGATGGAAAACACGAAGCGGGAACAAAACACCTACGCCATCAGCAAGTCGGTTCGCCATCGGATGCAGGGCCCGGGCCAGCTGCGCCGAGTGACCGCGGCAATTTTGATCAATGATCGCATGGTGACGTCCGCCGACGGGAAGCATGTCAGCTGGGTGCCCCGCACGCCCGCGGAAATGCACGAAATACAGCAATTGGCGCAGGCCGCAGTTGGCCTCGACACTTCACGCGGCGACCAGGTGACTGTGCAGAATCTCAGCTTCGCGACCAATGCAACAGCCACCTCTTCGGGCCTGGCGACACGGTTCATAGCACACGCCGTCGATGGCACGGGTTTTGTTCGCTATGCGGTCCTGTTCGCGGTGTTCGTGTTGGTTCTGATCTTTATTGTGCGGCCAGTCCTGGGCCAGCTGAAACAGCTGACTTCTTCTGTACAAACTTTGCCTGCGGCCCACGGGCCAGCGCCACTGCTGACATCGGTGGGAGGCCTTCAACTGGACCAGACCGATGAACTGAGTTTTGAGAGACAGCAGGCGCGCGCACAGGTGCTATTCGACCGCATCTCGGATTACGTGAAAAAAGAGCCGCAGCAAGGCACTCGGCTGCTGCAGAGTTGGGTCCGCTCGGCGCATAAGCCCTGAGGCTGATGTGGCGCAGCGGCCCCCGGCATGCGGACGGCTCGATCTGTTTTTTTGAGGATGCGGAAAGTGAAGGAGACAGGAGATATGTCGACAGCGGCCTCCACATCCCAGGTCCCGGCCCAAGCCGCACCTCCACCGACGATTCCCGTGGAGAACAGGGACAGGTCTGCGCACCACGACCTGCCGCCTTTACGGAAGGCCGCGGTGCTGATGATTACGATCGGCGATGAACTGGCGCGGGCAATGTATCAACATCTCTCCGAGCGAGAACTACAATTGCTGACCGAAGAAATCGCCTCTGTCCGCGATGTGAGTCCCGAGTTGGCAACCGGAGTACTCGAAGAGTTTCATCAGCTGATTGAGACCCAGCAGTTTATGGTGCATGGCGGTCTGGAATACGCGACCAAGCTGCTCGTGGACTCGTTCGGAAAGCAGCGGGCCGCAGATCTTTTGAGCCAGGTAAAGAATGCGCAAGAGGCGCAGCATAGCGACCTCGCCATGTTGCAGGATGTCGATCCCCACCAATTGAGTAAGTTTCTGGAAGGGGAGCACCCCCAAACTGTCGCTCTCGTCCTCGCGCATCTCGATCCCAAGCGAGCGTCCCAGGTGCTGCAGCAACTGGCCGACGGGCAGAGAGTCGACTCGATACGGCGCCTGGCGGAAATGCAGCAGTTCTCACCGGAAATGGCGCAGAAGGTCGCGCTGGTCCTGCACAAACGGCTGCTGTCGCTGGGAGATACCCACCGCAAATCCTACTCCGGATTCAAGGCGGTCGCCGACCTGCTGAATCGTCTGGGTCCCTTGAGCGCCCGCGCGATTCTGGAACAGATTGAGAAAGACAATCCGCAGCTAGCCATCAATATCCGCAACCTGATGTTCACGTTTGAGGATCTCGTTACGGTACCGGCGGCAAGTATTCGAGAATTGATTTCGCAAGTAGACAAGAAACAACTGGCGCTGGCGCTGAAGGGAACCAATGCCGAACTGAAAGCTCATCTTTTCAAAGCGCTCAGTTCGCGCGCCGTCGAGATGCTGCAGGAGGACATAGAGGTGCTGGGGCCGGTCCGCACACGCGAGGTGATGCAGGCGCAGCAGGAGATTCTGACTCTTGCCAGAAAGCTGGAGGCGGACGGCAAGTTGATTCTCGCTACAGAAAAAGAAGACGACATGATGGTCTGAGCGATCCGATGGAAATTTTTAGAGCTCGGCATGTCGCAACCGAGATGCAATGTTGAGACACGATGTTCCAAAATAGCGACGGGTGAAAGAGGAGAAATGGCGGCAGCGACTCGAGCAATTCCCGCGAACCTGAAAGAATCGGATTCCTCCGACGCGCCTCAGATGGAGCGACTGCAATATCGTACTGCGCAGTCGACATGGGGCCACGGAGCAGCCTCTTTGGGAGATTCTGCAACCGGCTCGACGCCCGCGCGTCCCCTCGTGGCTCTTTTCCCCTCGCACGCTGACGGTTTGTTCGCGATGAAAGACGGCAAAGACTCCGCAGAGCGCCAGTCGGAGTCTGAGACAGACTGGAAGCGAACGGTCGCAGAACTGGAGAAGCGTCGGGCAGAAGAAAAATCTGCGGCCACTCAGGCAATTGCCGCAGCCCAGGAGCTAGGCCGCCGAGAAGGACGGCAGGCCATGGAGGAACAGGTGGCCGTCGAACGGCAGCGGCTGCAAACGCAAGTCATTGAGACGATGGAAAAGTTCCGTATCGAGCGGCAGAATTATTTTCACCACGTTGAAGGAGAAGTTGTGCGGCTGGCCCTGGCAATTGCCGCGCGGGTGTTGCATCGCGAAGCACAACTGGATCCGCTACTTCTGGGTGGCGCAGTCCGAGTCGCGCTGGAAAAGCTGGGAGAGTCCACCACCGTGGTCGTGCGTGTTCCTCCTCCGGAGATAGTCCGGTGGAAGGAGTTCTTTCGTTCGACGGCGAATTGGCGCAGCCAACCTGGAGTCCTGGAGGATCCTTCTCTTTCGCCGGGGGAATGCGTGCTGGCAACCGAACTTGGCACTATTGAACTGGGAGTGCGGGCACAACTGCAAGAAATTGAAAAGGGATTCTTCGATCTGCTCGATCGCCGGCCCACAGAAAACAGCGCGAATCCGGCTCCGGCAAGCCGGAACTCAGCATAGATGCGGCAGAAGCGCGCGAGTATCACGTGGCGGGAAGGAGAAACGGAACGATGTCGGATCTTATGCTGCCGGATGGATTAGGAGTGGATGCAATTGCTCTCTTCGAACCTGCTGCGCATCCTCTCCTCGATAACGGCAAGGAACAGAAAAATAAACGGGCGTCGGCATCGGAGATCAGACCGGAGGGATCCTCCCCCTATACCGAGCCAGTCAGTTCGCCGAAAGATCGCTGGGAGCCGAATTCCGCCGAGGATGATGCGGAGGTTTATTCCCGGAGGGGGAAACAACCGCTTCCCCGAGACGAGGGAACCGTCGGGGAAAATAAGTTTGCTGAGGATGAAAGTGCGCCTGATTCGGAACGCATCCTCCTCCCGTATTTTCGCCGGCTGGAGAGACGGCCGGCATGGCGCTGGCATGGACGCGTGATTGAAGCTACGGGCCAGATGATCGAGTCGGAAGGGCCCTTCTGTTCGGTGGGAGAGTGCTGCGAAATTTTCGATCGGGAGGGGAATAGCCATCCCGGAGAGGTGATCGGTTTTCGTGGATCGCATGTCCTCTCCATGACACTTGATTCTCCTGACGGGATCCGTTTTGGCGATGGTGTGGCGGCCTTGGGAGACACGCCGAGCATCGACGTGGGAGATGATCTTTTGGGCCGCGTGCTGAATGCCCAAGGGTGCCCGCTCGACGGCGGACCGAGACTTCGGGTGAAGGAAAGCTGGCCGCTGGAGCGGGTGATTCCTCAACCCATGGATCGGGTGCCTATTCAAACTCGGCTCGACACCGGGCTGCGCGCGATCGATGGGCTGCTCACGGTTGGCCGTGGGCAAAGGGTGGGCATTTTTGGGGGTTCCGGGGTTGGCAAAAGCACATTGATCGGCATGATGACTCGGAATACTGGCGCCGATCTGACCGTGGTTGGGCTGGTGGGAGAGCGTGGGCGAGAAGTTCGGGAATTTCTCGAGGACAGTCTCGGAGAGCAAGGCCGAAAAAGATCTGTGGTGCTGGTTTCGACCAGCGACCAGTCGCCGCTGCTGCGAATGCGGGCCGCGATGGCTGCGACCTCCATTGCCGAGTTTTATGCCGCACAAGGGAAACATGTGCTGCTGGTGCTCGATTCCCTAACTCGATATGCGATGGCTGCGCGGGAGATCGGGCTGGCGGCTGGCGAACCGCCCACAGCGCGCGGCTACACACCGTCCGTCTTTCGCCGACTGGCTCGGCTGATCGAACGCGCCGGTCAATATGCCACCGGGAGCATCACAGCGTTCTATACCGTGTTGATGGAGGGGGATGATTTGCAGGACCCTCTCGTCGACGCCGCACGCTCGTTCCTCGATGGACATATCGTACTTTCCCGCGCAATGGCTTCGGAAGGATGGTATCCCCCTGTCGAGGTCCTAGAATCTATCAGCCGTTTGATGCCGGCTGTCACCACACCTGAGCACCGGGATCGGGCGACGTTGATCCGGCAACTGCTTTCCGCTTATGCGCGATCGGAAGACCTGGTACGCATCGGGGCATACAAAGCGGGAGCCGATCCCGATCTGGACCGGGCACTTGCGGCCCGCCAAAAAATCCGGGCGTTTCTGGAGCAAAAGCCGGAAGAGCGATCGTCGTTTGAAGAAACATTCAGTCAGATGCTGGCGTTAAAAATCTAATCAGAAAGCGAGGTCCACGGCTTCATGGCCCACGCCCTACGGCGCATCTTGCGGTTTCGTCAGTTGGCGGAAGACCAGGCTCGCCTCGAAGTCGAACGGGCGGCCCAACTTGCGCGCCAGGCGTCGGCGGCCTGCGACCGGCAGGCTGCCCTTGAGCACGACCAGCGATCGATGCTTGCGGAAAGCTGGGCTCCACAGGGGAATGCCGGTCCGGAGGGCCACGGAAAAAGCGAACGCGATTCGACCGAGGTTCCGCCTGAGCATGGTGACGAAAAAAGCTGGTTAATGGAAGAGGCCGTGCTTGAATTTTCTGGCTGGAAACGAATGCGCCTGACACAAATCCGCGAAGCCGAATTGCGCCGTCTTGAACCCATGATCGAGATCTACACCGAGCGCCGGCGCGAACTTCGCCAGACCGAACAACTTCTGGAGCAACAGGCCGCGATAGAAGCGATGGAGCAGGACCGCCGTGAGCAAGCGAAGACCGACGAGTGGTTCTTGCAACGTACTCTGATATGGCGACGCCGAGCGCAACAGCGACTACAGGAGGAGAACATGAAAAAAACCTTTGAGGAAGACCCTCCTCGCGCAATGTAAAACATTCTCTTTCGGCGATTCTGAGCCGATCCTTATCGATCTCTTATCTCCAGAAGTGACCTTTGGCATGACATCTGCATTGCTCTCCCTCAACAGGAGATTGTGCCCGAATGAGTTCACTACCGCACGTTGACGGCGTGATGCCAAGGACCGTATTGCCGGAAGTTGCCAGCGCCAGATCCGGCGCGGATTCCCAGGGCGGTGAATTCGGAGTGGTTATGCGCGCAGTCTTCTCTCCTGCTCCCGTGCCCAGGTCCGCCATGCATCCTTCGGCAACAATCTCGACCTCTTCCCGAAGGCAGTCTAATCCCTCACAGGCCGATTCTGTAAACAGTGCATCCGGTCTAGGAGAGAATGCCTCCCCCGATGCCGCGCCGAACACAATCCAGGCAACCCAGGTTTGCAACAACCACCCCCAGGTTCTCGGGGTAGATGCGGCTGATGAAACTGCTCCTCCATCTTCTGAAGCATCATCGCGAGACTCCATTCGGAGCGGGGAAGCATCGACCCTGAAGCAAGCCAGTGCAGCGGCCTCAGCGCCAGCAGAAAAAAATCCAAATCAGTCGAAAATTACACCAGCGAAACATAGTGCCGGCAATGTTTCGTCGCCTGCGACCTCACTTGCGGCAGCAGCGCCCAATAAGGTCCAGTCGTCAGCGCCTGTGACACAAGCTCTAGGACTGACGTCAGTGAGCAAGGGCACGACCGGAGGCGCCACAATCGCGTCGCAGCCAACCGGAAGGGCAATCGCGTCAAAGAATTCGTTTGCTCCCGCTGTGTCAGCCCATACACCGCAAATGGATACAGCCGATGCCGCGGGCGCAACTTTGCATCCGTCCTTTGCTGAGAGTGCGAAAGCGAATCCAATTCTGGCTGATGGAATTGGCGTTGCGGTCCGAGGGACGGCCAATGTTCCTCCATCGGCATCGGCACAAGAAACGCAGGCTGCACATACGGGGCCAGGAAGCGATGCTACGCCCAAAGCAATGTGGAACTCCGGAAGAGCTCCGGCCGTGAATTCTGCGTCGAGCGCCAATCAATTCGTCGACGCTGCTGGAAATGCAGGCGGAAATCAGGCTGCCGAACAAGCTCAAGACAGCCCGGCAAATGGATTTACCGATCCAATAGTTAAGGCGAGAACATCCATCGGCGCCAGTACGGACTCCCTGGATTCAGCAGGCAATAATGGCCACTCAGCCAGCAATGGAAATGGACCCTCGACTTCGATCATCAATGGCAAAAGCACCAGCGGTTCCACGGCAACGGTATTCTCGCCAATCACTGCGACTGCCAAAGGAAACACAGGCGTGGCCACGCCCGCAATACCTCCAGGGATAGGAACTGCGCACGAAACGGCCGCTGGCTCCGGCATAAACATTTCTAATACCTCCAGCGTTTTTTTCGGCGCCAGTCATTCGAACACCACACAAAATCCAGAGATCTCGAACGTCGGTTTGGCGACCAGCCACGGAACGCCCTCGGATGCCTTTTCTGCGTTGGACAGTGCGGGAACGGGTGAGCGCGGGGTGCTACTGCATGCTGCGCCGCATCAGATTGCGGTAGGCATCACCGATCCCTCGTTGGGATGGGTGGAAGTGCGGGCCGAACGCATTGCGGGCCAGATAGCGGCCACGCTATCAACCAATTCGACGGCGAGTCATGCGGCGCTCACTTCCGTGCTTCCGACCATGGCGACCTATCTGCAGGATCACCACACGGGAGTTCAACAGGTTCACGTAGAGACAGGGTTGGGGGGTGGTCAGCAGGGAGCGGGATCGCAAGGACAGCCCTTCTCCCAAAACGATGCGCCTGGTTCCACCGACAATGCCAGCATCGTAAATCCAGCGTTCAATGGCTGGGCGGTAGCACCCTTGGGTGGCGGACTCGTCCCCACTCAGGGAACAGGCTCAATCATGGAAGGGCACCATTTCAGCATTCGTGCATGAAAGCCTCACCAGATTTAAAAGGAGGAAAATACCAAATGCTTTTGCTCAGTTTAGTGGATCACGTGAAACAGGTCATCGCCTCGCCGTTCGAATCGAAGCCGCAAGCGCAGGCACAGACAACGGGGGTGAACGCAAAGGCCTCCTCCAGCACAGGGAACTCCGGCGGAACGTCGGGCGCCACCAACCAGGCCACGATTACCGCCAATGATTTTCTAACGCTGCTGGTCACCGAAATCCAGAATCAGGACCCGACGCAACAGACCGATCCGATGCAGTACATTACGCAATTGGTTGGGGTGAATAGTCTGGAACAACTCGTCCAGATCAACCAGACGCTCACCACTGCGACCGGTGCTGGCACTACTCCGACCAGCAGTGCAGCCAACAGTGCCACCGCTGTTACGCCCGCTGCGGCCGCAGTGAAGAATGCTTCAACGCTGGCCTCGACAGCCCAGGCGGCAACCGCCGGGCATCTTCTGCCGCTGGGCAGCAACGTACAACTTCCAACCTCCTCTGAAACCGCGGTGGCGCAGGCGTTCACCCATGCATCCACCCTGCCGACGCAGGTGCTGCCACCCACGCAGGTACCCCTCAGCCCGGAGGTGATGCGGGCTCTCGAACATTCAATTCCCGGGGCAACGCTGGGCGGTTCGTCCTCCCTGCCAGCACTTGGTGCTGCTGGGGCGGGTGGTGCGATTCCCTAAAACCGACTCGGATGGGTGTAACAGCTTGACTTGCTTTCCTGGGCAGACAGGAAAGCAAGTCAAGGAGGCGCTTCACGAGCGCGGGCACCATTATCAGGCATCCAGTATTTCCAAGGAGAAAACCGATGGCATCATTTTCCATTCCACTGACAGGATTGAACGCCGATCAAACGGAACTCAATACAATCGCCAACAATATTTCCAACCTGAACACGACCGGATTCAAATCGCAATCCACATCGTTTGAAGACCTGTTCTATCAACAAGTCGGATCTTCCGGTTCCGGAGATCCTGTGGTGGCGGGTCAAGGTGTCAAGGTGGCGGCCAATTCAACCGACTTTACGCCGGGCAGCATCAATACCACCGCAGGCAGTCCGAGCGACGTTGCCTTGACTGGAAATGGTTTTTTCGTGCTCAATAACGGCGGAATCCCGGCGTATACTCGCGCGGGGGATTTTCAAACGGACCAGAACGGCAACCTGACGAGCGCCGATGGTCTAGCGGTGATGGGGTATCCCGCCAGCAAAGGGGTGGTCAACACGAATGCGCCGCTGGCCGCGATTCAGATTCCTTTGGGAGCCACCCAACAGCCGCAGGCCACCACGCAGTTTTCCTTGAATGCGACGAATCTGAATGCAAGTGCCGCAGTCGGTACCGTCGTTCCCGCCCAGGTGACCGTATACGATTCGCTGGGGCAGAGCCATGTGGCGACAGTCAACTTCACCCCGTCGACGACGGCGCTGGCCGGGGCCTATTCCGGCGCGGGCGACACCTATACTTACACGGCGGGAGCGACTTCCGATCTGATTGTTTCGCCGTCCAACTCGATTACGCTGGGCACGACCACCCCCACCAGCGTCGCCATTCCCGCTGCCGGAGAGACGCTGACGCAAATGGCGACCTCCATCAACAGCGCCAACGTTCCGGGCGTCACGGCGGCGGTCAGCGGCGGCGGAACGACCCTGACGATTACCGGCACAGCCGGAAATACACTGTCCGGCACGGTGCCCGCGTTGACCCAAATAAATCCAAATCAGTGGAATTACAACATTTCGCTGCCGCCTGGCGACGCCAGCTCAGCCGCCAATAACACGGGTACCTTGACGTTCAACAGCAGCGGCCAGTTGACGACGCCGGCTGGAAACGTGACCGGCATAAGTTTCGGGGGGCTGGCGGACGGCGCCAGCAATCTGACATTCAATTGGAATCTCTACGACGCGAACGGCAGCCCAACCGTGAGCCAGGTGGCATCGGCTTCGACGGTTGGAGGCACCACGCAGAATGGATATTCGAGCGGGAGCTATAGCAATTTTTCCATTGGCTCAGACGGCACGATCTCAGTGCAGTTCTCCAACGGACAGACCCAGGCTGTGGGCCAGTTGGCGGTGGCTATGGTGAATAACGAACAGGGACTTGCTCGCATCGGCGACAACAACTTCTCCGCCACCCTTGCCTCCGGCCCGGCTACCGTTGGCGTGGCGGGCACGGGAGGACGCGGCACCATGGAGGGTGGAGCACTGGAGGATTCGAACGTCGATATCTCCAGTGAATTTTCCAATCTGATTGTGGCGCAAAGCGCCTATGAGGCGAACGCAAAATCGGTGACAACATTTGACACGGTAACCCAGGCCACCATCAACATGATTCGGTAGTAATCGCCGCATTGGACCTAGGTGGATCTTTCTTGGCGCTCGGCCTGGGTCCAATGCGATCCTTTCGACCACGCAGAGAAGGATCTTGCAAATCTAAGAACCTGTCCAGAAACTAAGCAAGACGGCGCAGCAATTGATGCGCGAAGGCAATATGGATCATGGCCTCCGCCGAGGTGTGGCATAGTTCGTAGTCTTTGCTGAGTCGACGCGACCAGTTCA
>JAJYSV010000135.1 GCA_021793405.1 Acidobacteriota bacterium | reverse complement strand
CAATGCCTTCAACTCACCGCAGTTTTATAATGGACCCATCTCCGACGTGAACAACCCCAATTTTGGGAAAATCGCCGGCGCAATGGACCAGAGCAATCTGCCGCGGTTTGTCCAATTTTCCCTAAAGGTGCAATTCTGATCGCATGAGTTGCCCTAAGAACTTGTTGAAATTCGCAGCGCTGTAGCGAATTTCAACAAGTTCCTAAGAGTTCGGAACAATGGGTTTCCTGCAACCATTGCTTAATTTCACTCTCGAGATCGTTTCTCTTGTCGCGATATTTCATCATGCCGACCAAATTGCAAATCTCTCCGGGATCTTGCGAAAGGTCGTAGAGGTATTCCCCGCCGTCTGCATAGCGAATGTATTTCCAGCCCTCGCCGCGAATCATATAGCTTCCCTGCATTCCCGGTACGACCTGGCGCGTGTGCGCTGGGTTCGGAGTAATGCGCTCGCAGAATGCATATTGTCTAGAATGGCTGTGACCTTTCCCCCTAAAAGGTTAGGAGCTAAGCTGAGCCCTTCGACGCCGTTTGGGTATTTTGTGCCGGTTAATTCGAGAATCGTCGGCATCAGATCAGCAGAACTGACTGCCATCCTGTTCGTCCCTGGTTTGATCCGGCGGGGGTAGGAGATGATCAGCGGCACCCTTACAACATCCTCATAAAAAGCTTGGGTGCTCTTCCAGAACATTCCATGCCCGCCAGCCATATCGCCATGATCAGTTGTAAATACGACGATTGTGTCTTCTGTGGTGCCCGTCCGATCAAGACTGTCGAGAATGCGGCCTACCTGAGCGTCCATCAGCCGAACCGATGAATAATAGATGCGAAGAAGTTCGCGTAATCCGGCCTCTCCAACACCGGCCACGATTGTCCTCGACCAGTCTTTCTCGAAGCGGGTCTCGCGAAGCCCATAGTTGCCGGGGAACTCCATATCTTTAGGAGAAAACATCTCATAGTAGGGCGATGGAACTACATTCGGGTCGTGAGGATAATTCAGCGAAGCGGTAATAAAGAAGGGCTTCGAAGTCAAAGTTTCCAGCCGCCGAATTGCATGATCGGAAACGCGAACATCGAAAACTTCACTTAAGGGGAATTCAAGCCGTCCTGCTTTGCTTATGAAATCAGTGAAGACCTTATTCTTCCGCATGTCTTGCAATGGTGCGGTAGCCTTCTGGAAAGCCGGATTAATAGACACGGGCAAAGCCCAACCGGGGCCAATTGTCGAGGAGATCGCCGAATTGATCAGGGAGAGAAAGCAAGACGACCGACTGCGCTGGAAAGGCGCGAACCAGGTAACCGTCAACTTCAGGGCCACTTTTCCCGCAGGCGTTAAGGCGACGTTTGATGGACGGAAGAAGAGGTTCCAAGAGGGATTGTCAACGGCGCTTGCGTCTGCTGGCTAGGAAGGCGGCTTTCGTGGGATATGGCGAAAGCAGGATGCAGAAGACAGCCTGAAATCGTGAACTCTTGGCCGATTTCCCCAGTGGCGGATAGCCGGATTGCTGGTTGTATGTTTGGTTGCATGTTTGGATGCCGAACTGCCAAAAAGCACCCGAATCGGGCAACTCTCCAACGATGTAAGTTGTTGATTCCGAACAACAGCTGGTTAGATGGATGGGTTTAGCAAACCGCCGCCTTCAGCCTCTCGGCCATCTCTCCGCGCCCATTCAGTATGGCGAACCTTCTAGGATTCTACATATCCTCACCGAACCAGACCCCGGAATCGTGCAGATTGCACCGCACCGTATCCATCATTACGCCGGATCTTTGCATAGAACCGCCTGAACGATTGCATCTATATAGATAGAGCGAGCTGCCTGCTCACGTATGATCCTGCGCTGAGGGCTTCCCGACGCGGCGCGAATGGTTTCTATTAACGGCGCAGCAGTCCCACTACTCTAGTTAGGGGAGAATGGGAGCAGTTTGTACTCGAGTCCAACTCCAGCATCAGTTCGAAGTCTCGCCTCCGGATTGGCATCGCACTCGGCGTGCTGCTGCTCGGCATCTGTGTACCCTTGCTCATCTATCTTGGTCCGGTTTTGTTTTCCGAGCGTTACCTGCCCCATCGTTTTTGCTATCTTGCGCAGCCGTGGCTCATTTGGACCAACGCCCCTGCGGACATGGCAATCTTCCTCGCGTATTTTGTTCTGTTTCAGTCCTTGTTTCTACTGGCATGGCTGGTGCGCAGCCAAATGCGCCCCTATTTGTGGATTTTTCTTGCCTTCGGCTTATTCATCCTCACCTGCGGCCTCACCCATCTCATGGAAGTCGTGACCATCTGGTGGCCACTCTACCCCCTTTCAACTTCGGTCAAAATCTTATGCGCGCTCGTGTCCGTGCCCACCGCGATTGTCTTTCATAGGAAGGTTCCTCTGCTCGCCAAGGAAATGAACCAGTATCTAAGCGAAATGCATACCAGTCGCGAGGCCCTCGTCGCTTCAGAACGCATTGCGGCCGTCGGAAGACTTTCGGCAAGCATCAGTCACGAGATCAATAATCCCCTGGAAGCCGTCATGAACTTGATGTATCTCATCGGAACACATCCGGGGCTGCCCTCGGATCTTCAGCCCTCGGTCACACTTGCCGAAAAGGAACTCAAGCGCGTTGCCACCATCGCCAACCACACCCTCACCTATTACCGAGAGTCGGCGCAGCCCGTAAAAGTGAGCTTAAAACAGATCCGCTGAGGATGTCCTCGCTCTGGAGCGCGCGCATATTGCATCCGAGCGGGTTTCGGTCACCACGAAATTTGTTGGCAGCGATCCGATCATCACCGCCCATCTAGGCGAAATGAGGCAAATCCTGATTAACCTGATTGAGAATGCTCTCGATGCCCTCTCCCCCGGTGGCAAAATGTACGTTTCCGTGCGTCCCATCTTCAAACTGGCATCGAGACGACCTGGATACAGTCTTCGCGTAGCGGATTCCGGACACGGAATTTCTCGAGCTGTCATGCCCAAGCTGTTCACTCCATTTTTCAGCACCAAGGGATCGAGCGGCACTGGATTGGGTCTTTTGATTATCCGCCAGATAATTGAAAAACACGGCGGCGATCTGAGTGTTCGCTCCCGGAAGGTGTCGGAACGGTTGTGTCGATCTGGCTCCCTGTGCTCGCGAATCCAGGCGGCGGAGAAACGATGCAGGCGAAATCCCAATATCATGTTTTGGCGGGGTCGGTTCCACTCAAGGAGGAATAGTCGCGTCAACCATGCCGTTCACCGCCGCTTCTGCCTGTCTCGGCATATTCGGAGTTCGGAGACAAAGCTGCGGTTTCCAGTCTTGCCGTCGTCCCCCAGACAACATGCGGCACCCATCCATTCCTCAGGACGAAGATCGACCCAATCCTGACTGCGCCAGTTGGTCCCAGGGCAATCGCATTTCAAAATAGCTCCAGTAGGCGGAATAGGTAGTGATCGTCCCACCCGGCGCGTTTGAACTTGCCGCGCAGGGAGCCTTTCGATCCCTTTTTTTGCATGGCGTTGATGGCCA
>JAJYSV010000074.1 GCA_021793405.1 Acidobacteriota bacterium | reverse complement strand
GCGGAGTCTCGCTTCACGTCGTTGCTCAGCTTTTTCGGTTTCTTTGCGAATCCCCTTGTCATCATCCTCGTCGTTGCCAGTGGCGTATCGCTGGCGCTCGGAGAGCACCTCGGCGGCCTGATCATAATCACCATCGTGCTATTCAGTGTGATCCTGAATTTCTCAATGGAATTCCAGGCTCGACATGCGGTGGAAGAGATTCAGAAGCAGATTGCGATCACAGCAGTCGTAATACGAGATGGGGGAGAACAGGAACTTCCGACAGCCCAGCTAGTGCCGGGAGACATCATCCGGCTCAAAGCGGGAGATCTGGTGCCAGCGGACGCCCGTTTACTCGAGGTAAAGGACCTGCACGTGCGCGAATCCGTGCTCACCGGCGAGTCTCTGCCGGTCGAGAAAACACCGAACGAACTTCCATCGCAGAAGCACGGTGTGGCAGAGGCCAGCAACAGCGTTTTTCTGGGCACTGCCGTTCAGACCGGAATCGCGACTGCGGTCGTCGTTTGTACGGGTAAAGATACTGTCTGCGGTGGGATCGCTCACCGTCTGGCGATGCGGCCCCCAGAGACGGAATTCGGACGAGGTGTTCGTCGCTTCGGAATGATGCTCACATGGGTGACCATGTTGCTCGTCTTGTTCGTTCTGCTGGTCAACATTATTTTTCATCGTCCCGTGATGGAGTCGTTCCTCTTCTCGGTCGCGCTTGCTGTCGGAATGACACCTGAAATGATGCCGATGATCATCACGGTGACATTGGCGCAAGGCGCCAAGCGAATGACCAGGAAGAAAGTTCTGGTAAAACAGCTGGCGGCAATCGAGGACTTCGGCAGTATCGATATTCTTTGCACCGATAAGACGGGCACGCTCACCGAGGGTGAGATTGTGCTTGACCGACACGTGGATTTCCGAGGCAACGATAACAAGAATGTCTTGCAACTCCTGTATTTGAACAGCCATTTCGAGACGGGCATCAAGAGTCCCCTTGACGATGCAATTTTGAAACACGAATCCCCCTCGGTTGAGGGGTACAACAAAGTCGACGAGATCCCTTTCGATTTCAACCGCAAGCGTCTTTCTGTAGTGGTTAGATATGCCGACGAATGTCTACTGATTACAAAGGGAGAGGCTGAGAGCGTCTTTGCCATCTGCGAGACGGTCGCCATCGGTGGTGTTGCGCAGCCGTTCGATGACAGCCGCCGGGCCGAGGCAGAATCCACACTTAAGAAGTTGGGCGCCGAGGGCTACCGCGTTCTTGGGGTGGCTATGGCTACAGTGGAAAAACAGGCCATGTACAACGTTGCGGCCGAACGCGCTATGACGCTGGTGGGACTTGGGGCGTTCCTTGACCCCCCGAAGGACGGGGTTCTCTCCGTTCTGGAGGCACTAAAAGGGAACGGCATTTCTGTGGTCGTGATGACGGGCGACAACCAATACGTGACACAGAAAATTGCCCGCGATATCGGACTCAATGCAGACCTGATCCTGCTTGGAAACCAGGTCGATAGCATGAATGACGCGGCCGTGGCCTATCAGGCGGAGAACGGCGCCATCTTCGTCCGGATGTCTCCCGAGCAGAAGAATCAGGTGATCCTCGCTCTCAAAGCACGCGGGCACGTTGTCGGCTACATGGGAGATGGCATTAACGACGCTCCCTCGCTACACACTTCCGATGTTGGGATTTCAGTCATGAATGGAGTGAACGTGGCCAAGGACGCTGCCAAGATCATCCTGCTTGAAAAGGATCTTGCGGTCGTGAATGATGGGGTGCTCGAGGGGAGACGCTCTTTTGCCAACATCATGAAGTACATCATCATGGGTACAAGCTCGAATTTTGGCAACATGTTCAGCATGGCCGCCGCCTCGTTGTTTCTGCCATTTCTGCCGATGCTTCCGAGCCAGATCCTGCTGAACAATTTTCTATATGATGTCTCGCAGATCAGCATCCCCAGCGACAATGTCGACTTCGCCATGCAACAGCGTCCCAAACGATGGCAGATTGGATTCATCCGACAGTTCATGACGATCATTGGTCCTATCAGCTCGCTCTACGATTTCCTAACCTTCGCGGTGTTGCTCTGGGTGTTTCATGCCTCCACAAACCAGCGGCTATTCCATACCGGCTGGTTCGTTGAGTCCCTTGCGACACAGACGCTTGTCGTATTTGTTATCCGGACGTCAGCCAACCCCCTCAAGAGTCGGCCCAGTCGAGCTCTGCTGATAAGCGTGTTGGCTGCCGTCGGTGTCGCGACTGCGCTGCCATACACCATAGTTGGGAAGTTCATGCGGTTTACTCCGCTGCCCATGTCACTGTTGCTCGCCATCGCGTTTCTTGCAGTGACTTATCTTTTTCTGGTGCAGGCTGTTAAATCCTGGTTTTACCGCAGGCACGCACTGATCTGATGGACACCTATGACCAATATCGATCGAACCGATGGCAGCACTCCAATGACGACAATCTTTGAGCTTGCGGCTCCTCTTCCTCTCACAACGAACGTAAGGCGTTAGCTACGCAGAAAATGCTTGGATCTCTACTCCAGATTTTGGAAGGGAACTACCAGTTGCGGCAGCCCGTCGAGTTCGGTTTGCGCAGCGAGGATTTGTTCGCAGAGATGCCGCTCCTGATAGTTTCGAAGAGTTCTTCGAGGGTCTGGCCGAAGTCATCCCGCCGCGCCTGGCACCAAAGGGTGGCCCCATCATCCTGGTGCAGGTGGAAGACAAGTATGGCAACGTTGCCAAACGATATGGAGAGGCGGGTCAGGAGTATCTGCGTTGGATCGTCGAGTTGTCAACGACGGTTGGCTTCGCCTGTGTCGCTACAACCACTTCTGCATGCGCTGCTCCTGGCCTGTTGCGTGCTGCGGAGCTGCGCGGATGCGCGCGGAAATGAGCGGGCGCGCTTCCGTAGTAGCTCTTGAACACCCGGGAGAAATGATACGGATCGGAAAAGCCGACGTATGCAGCGGCATGCGTCACACTCGCGTCCGTCCCCACCAGCAGGGATGCAGCCTCAGCCATCTTGATCCCTATGAGCGTTTTGTGCGGGCTAGCATTTGCGTAACGCTGGAAAAGTCGCGCCAGGTATGCCGGCGTAATTTTTAATTTCCGCGCCAGGTCGGCAGTCGATCGCAGGGTACGAAAGCTGGTGCTCAACTCATAAGATGCCCGGGCGTAGGTTTCAAAGGCGCGGCATTTTGCCTCCTCCGGTCGCATCGCATTCTGCTCGATGCGTAACAGCAATACCTCAAAAAGAGAAGAGCACAATTTCTGCGATAGATATCGCGGTTCCTGTCCCGCATCTACAATCTGCTGGAACAGGTCACGAATTGCATGGGGTTGGCGTATCCAGGCTGTGCCGCCTTCGTTGAGCGGCAGGCTGCGAAAGATGTCACGCGCGCGCGGGCCAGAAAAGTCGAGAAAGTATTTCAGAAGCGGCTGCTCGGCGCTGGTGGAAATCACGTGGGAGCTTCCCGGCGCATAGCCGAACAGGATGCCCGGCTTCAGCGCGGTTGTCTGTCCGTTGCATGTGAAGTATCCATGCCCTTCCGCTACGTATTCCAGAGCGAAATATCGGAAACTCTCGCGACTCACAACGTAGTTCGCAGAGCAGCGTTCGCACCCGCCGCAGGGAATCATCAACTTCGCACCCGAGTGGACACTTGGGTCGAAAAAGAAGTAACGGCACTGTGCGACGCGCTCCGCTAAGAAAGCAGGCCTCGTTACGATGGTTGTGGCCGCTGTTTGCGCATTTTCGGGGAGCCGCAATCTAGAGTTCATCTGAGGTCAAGATTATCCATCAAAACGCTAATTTTAGCCATTCCCTATCGTTCTCTCCTCTCCCGATAATCACATTGGAGACTCGGTTCCGAATGACGCAGCTTCAACAGGCAATTGATTCAACATTGGTACCGAGGCGCGAGCTTGCGAGCGGTGCACAAATTCCGGTGGTCGGGTTGGGCACCTTTGGCTCCGACCACGTGAGTGGAACGCAGATCGCCGCCGCAGTTCTCGATGCGGCGCGGATCGGTTATCGCCAGTTCGACTGCGCGGCGGTTTATGGCAATGAAGCGCTAATCGGGGACGCTCTGCAATCCATCTGGAAGACGCTAGCGTCGCGCGAAGAATTCTGGATCACGTCCAAACTGTGGAACGATAAGCACGCAGTCAAGGATGTGATTCCATCGTGCAAGCAATCGCTCCGCGACCTGAAGCTGGAGTATCTGGATCTCTACCTGGTTCACTGGCCGTTTCCCAATTTTCATCCGCCGGGCTGCGACGTCGATTCGCGCAGTCCGGATGCCCGTCCCTACATCCACGCGGAATTCATGGAGACATGGGGCGAGATGGAGAGGCTGGTGGAGCTAGGGCTGGTGCGTCATATCGGGACCTCGAACATGACCATTCCGAAACTCGAACTGCTTCTCAGAGACGCTCACGTTCGCCCCGTCTGTAACGAGATGGAGCTGCATCCGCATTTTCAGCAGCCCGAGTTTATTGCGTATCTTTTCGAAAAGCAGATTCAGCCCATCGGCTTTTGTCCGCTTGGTTCGCCGGGTCGTCCAGAAAGAGACCGGACGCCGGAGGACACTTCGCCGCTGGAAGATCCTGTCATCCGCGCCATCGCGGACCAGCACCAGGTTCATCCCGCTGAAATCTGTCTCAAGTGGGCGGTGCAGCGGGGCGAGGTCGTAATTCCGTTCTCGGTCAATCCTCGCAACTACGCCGCAAACCTTCGTGCGGTGGTGGAGAATCCACTCACGCAGGAGGAGATGCGAAGGATCACCGCTGCGGATCGCCGCTGCCGATTGATCAAAGGGGATGTTTTTCTGTGGAAGAAGAACCAATCGTGGCACGATCTGTGGGACGAAAATGGAGCGATCACACCGCCATGATGGGAACTGGAGCCATGTTGAGAATCGATAAGCAAGCAGAAGCGGAGATGCAGGGAGCTGTGCTTCCCGGCAACAGTACCGCGGAACTCCGCCGGTTCGCGGTGCCTGAGCCGAGTTGGGGACAGGTTCTGCTTCGCATGAAGTCCTCCACTATCTGTGGCTCCGACATCCGGGCCATCTACCGTGAGTATCTCGGAAAGGGGCCGGAAGGCTATCAAGGAGTGATCGCGGGTCATGAACCTTGCGGCCAAATCGTGAAGACAGGGTCGGGCTGCCGTCGCTTCACGGTCGGAGATCGCGTGATCGTTTATCACATCTCCGGCTGCGGCCTATGCAACGACTGTCGTCGGGGGTACATGATTTCCTGCACCAGCGAACAGTACCGCCGCGCCTACGGATGGCAGCGGGATGGAGGCATGGCCAACTACCTTCTCGCGGAAGAGAAAGACCTGGTCTTTCTGCCCGATGCGCTCTCCTACACTGACGGCGCGCAGGTGGCTTGCGGCTTCGGCACAGCCTATGAAGGGCTGGAGAAAATCGGTATCAGCGGAAATGATTCCGTGCTCATCACGGGTCTCGGCCCGGTGGGCTTGGCTGCCGCCGCGCTGTGCCGCAAATTGGGTGCTCATCGAGTTTTTGGCATTGACCTTTTGCCGGGCCGACTGCAACTGGCGCGCGATCTTGGCCTATGCGATGAGGCTATTCCGTCCGGCCCGGAGAATGTTTCTGAAATTTTGGCGCTGACAGCGGGGCGCGGAGTCGAGCGGGCCGTCGAATGTTCCGGTCACCATGACGCGCGCGCCACGGCCATCCGCGCCACCCGCCGCTGGGGTCGCATTGTCCTGCTGGGAGAAGGCGGTACAGTTCAATTCCAGCCGTCTGCCGATCTCATGCATGACCAGAAGACGATCTACGGCTCCTGGGTCACGTCAATATGGAAAATGGAAGAACTGGTCGAGCGTCTCGTGCGCTGGCAACTGTTTCCATCGCGCCTTGTCACCCACCGCTTTCCGCTCGGCCGCGTCGACGAAGCCTACGCTCTGATGGCCACCGGTCGCTGCGGCAAAGTCGCTGTCTGTTTCGATGAGGAGCTTCTCTAGATGCTGAAAGGAATCTCGCCCGTAGTTAGTCCTGACCTACTCAAGATCTTGTGTGAAATGGGTCACGGAGATGAAATCGTGCTCGCCGACTCGAATTTCCCCGGGGCTAGCATCGGAAAGCGTCTCATCCGCGCCGATGGTCTGACCATCAAGACCATTTTGCAAGCCATCCTTCCACTCTTTGTGCTGGACCGCTATGCCGATCCACTCATCATGATGCAGGTGGTTTCCGGCGACAAACTCGATCCGGCGGTGGAAGCGGATTATATGCAGGTTGTGCGACGCCATCAGCCGGATGCGGCCGCGCCCGTCCGCATCGAAAGAAACACATTCTACGAACGCGCAGGCCATGCCTTCTGCGTTGTCATGACGGGTGAATTGCGCGTTTACGGCAATCTCATTCTCAAGAAGGGCGTCATTACATAGTCTGGAAAAATGCAGTGGCTTTATTTCGAGGAGAAGCATTGATGCGACGGAGAGATTTTTGCAAACTGATGGCTGCCGCAGCGGCTGCAACGGCGATGGGGCAGGCGGATGATGCCGCACAGTCGCCTGCGTTCCGCGCCTGGGACACTTTTACCGAAGACTATGCCAAGTTTTGTGCGACGCCCGCCGGTCAGAGGCTGTTTTATGCTTTCGAGAATGGAAAGTTCACGCAGGAAAAACTGAACGAGCAGACATGGCAGCCGACCGGCTGGGGCAAACCGCCCAGCTTGCCCATCCCCGGGGGCTCCTGGGACGGCGTGCCGATGAATTCTCCCATCGCCAACCTGGCTGGAAGCGGCCCCTACAAGCCCACCTGGGATTCGTTGCTGCAGTACGATGCTCCGGAATGGTATCGCGATGCCAAATTCGGCATCTGGGCGCATTGGAGCCCGCAGTGCGTGCCGGAGGATGGAGACTGGTACGCGCGCAACATGTACATGCAGGGCTCCAGCCAAAACAAGTTTCAGCTGGAACACTACGGGCCTCCTTCGACCTTCGGATACAAAGACCTGTGTCCGCAGTGGACGCTGCTCAACTGGGAACCGGATGCGCTGATTCAGCGCTACAAGAAGGCAGGGGCAAAGCTCTTCATCGCGCTGGCTAATCATCATGACGGCTTTGATACCTGGGACTCGAAACATCAACCGTGGAACGCCGCGAGCATCGGTCCGCATCGTGATGTTGTGGGCACTTGGGCCAGAGCCGCGCGCAATCAGGGGCTGCGACTCGGCGTCACTGTGCACCAGGCGCGCAACTGGTGGTGGTTTCAGACATCTCACGGTACGGATAAAACAGGACCCCTCGCGGGCGTGCCGTACGATGGCGATCTCACTGCCGATGAAGGCAAAGGTCAATGGTGGGAAGGTTTCGATCCGCAGCGACTTTACGGGGCCAAGCATCCCAGTGATGCGCTGCCTGACATTTCCTATGTGAAGAACTTCTACGACCGCACTCGCGATTTGATCGATCAGCACGATCCCGATCTGCTCTACTTCGATAATTCGCTGCTTCCGCTGGGATGGGGAGGCATGAACATCGGCTCGTACTTCTACAACCACAATCTGACGACCCACGGTGGAAAACTCGAAGCTGTCATCAATGTCAAACAAGTACCAGACCGCCTGGCAAAGGCGTTGGTGGCCGATTACGAACGCGGTCTCACCAGTCAGATAATGCAGTATCCTTGGCAGTCTGAAACCTGTATCGGCGACTGGCATTACAATCGCGCGCTCTTCGATAAACCGGGGAAATACGGCGGCTATCTGCAGCCCCAGGATGTCGTCCACTGGCTGATCGACACGGTGAGCAAGAACGGAACGTTCATCCTGAATATCCCTGGCAAACCAGATGGCACCATCGACAGCAAGGAAATCGCTGTGCTCGATGGGATTACCGACTGGATGCAGGTGAATGGCGAGGCCATCTACGCAACACGACCATGGAAGATATTCGGCGAAGGCCCAGACACGGTGAAAAGCGGCTCCTTTCAAGGCACCAGCGTAAGTAAGCTGGGCTCCCAGGACATTCGATTCACGCGCAACAAAGCGAATACAGCGGTCTACGCGATTATCCTGGGATGGCCTGGAAAAGAGGCAGTCATTCATGCATTGGGAACGTCCAGTCCGCAATCGCCAGGCAAGATCGCGAACGTCGAATTGCTGGGATATCAGAGTAAGGTACAGTTCCAACAGGATTCGTCCATGCTGCGCGTCGAACTTCCGGCGCAGAAGCCATCCAACTACGCAATCGCCCTGAAAGTTTCTTTTGCATAAACTTTGATCGCCCGCTGATCCACACGTTCCAGAACCGCTTCTCTCTCTAGTGTTGCTGTCGCTGGAGAGAGAACCTCGCGTACATAAAATCGACACGCGAGTTAAATCTGCTGAGCAGTCCCTATGCACATAATCACAGTTACAAGCAAAATGTTTTAGGAGTAGCCATGTTTTCGCGACAAAGATCTCTGCTAGCCTTCATCTTTTGTCTTACGATATGCACGGCGGTCGCTTGCGCCCAGGATAATCAAGTCCGCATCAACGAAATTCAGGTGATTGGTACCCACAACAGCTACCACGCGGGCCTGACACCCAGCACGGCCAAGCTGCTGCAGGAGAAGAACCCGAAGGCCTTCGATGCGCTCAATTACCGGCATCCGTCGCTGACCAGGCAGTTGGACGAAGGGGTGCGTCAGCTGGAAATTGACGTGTTTGCCGACACGAAAGGCGGACTGTACGCCCATCCCTACAGCGAAAAGATGGTGGCTGCCGCCGGGCTGCCGCCTGACCCGCCGTACGACCAGAATGGTGTGATGGACAAGCCGGGGTTCAAGGTCTTGCACGTGGAGGACATCGATCAGCGCAGCGTATGTGAGCCTTTCATCGCCTGCCTGGCGCAGGTACGTACCTGGTCCAAGGCGCATCCTCGGCACTTGCCCATCTTTCTACTTATCGAAACCAAGCAGTCCCCCCTGAAGGTGGACTTCCCCTCTGTGCAGCCAGAGCCCTTCACGCCAGAGGTCTTCGATGCGCTGGATAATGAGATCCGCTCCGTCTTTCCGACAGATGAGTTGATCACGCCGGACGATGTACGCGGCCGCTATCCAACGCTGAACGCGGCCGCACGTGCAGGGCAGTGGCCGACCCTCGCCGAGGCGCGGGGCAAGGTGATTTTCCTAATGGACCAGAGGCCGATGGAGGCGGTGTACACCCAGGGGCACCCGAGTCTCAGGGGTCGCATACTGTTCACCAACGGTACGCCGGGCCAGCCGGACGCTGCATTTACCGAGGCCAACGATGCCACGCGCAAAGCCATCAATAAGCTGGTGCGTGAGGGTTACCTGGTGCGCACCCGCACGGACGCCAACACGGTGCAGGCGCGCATGAATGACACCACAAGGCGCGACGCCGTCATGAAGAGTGGAGCGCAGATGCTGTCGACCGACTACCCCCGCGGTGAAGCGGCACCGAGCGGCTTCGTAGTCGCGTTTCCCGGTGGCGCAATGGCGCGCTGCAATCCCGTTCTGAAAGTGCCGGGATGCGTCGATGCGCTTTTGATCCGAAGCAGTAAGCGCGCAGGATATAGGCGCGGGGATATCGGCGCAAGTTCGGCGAAGTGATATGTGGTCAGGGATTAAGTTGGGAAACATTGCATCGGATCATCCATTCTTTATGGCCAACTCACAACACTGACGGCGTAGGGAGCTAACACAATGGATGGTCCGGCAGGATAGGAGATGCTCGGCGGCCCGTCGTCGGTGGACTCATCGACAGTGGCGGATCTGCCACGGCTTGCTTCTGTAGGTAGTTCAACCTGAATGCGGCGGTTTCTTTGATTTACCAGTAATAGTTTCTTCCCTTTAGGTGTTAGAAACGCCTGTGCAGTAACACCGTCCCCATGCCTCAGCGTAGTCGCGACGATCTTGTCTCCGGGCTGGAAGTTATCCTTGATCAGTTTTAGCACCCAGTAACGAGCGTTAGGCTTTCCGTTCGTCCAATCGATCATGGTGACGCTTGGAAATTGGGACGGATAGCCAACAAGCTGCGACTCGCCAATGATGTCTACATCCTCTTTAGCCAATCCTATATAGAGGTAGGCATAGAGTGACCCGGCCGCGTTCCAATATCCCGGGGGGATGGATGGAATATAACCGCTGGCATCGGCAATCTTATCGTTATCGTTCGGCAGAATCACACCAAGCTCATCAGCATCGATCTTAGTATCAGGAGAGAGGCGGTTGCGAATTGCATTGATGAAGCGAACAGTGGCCAGAAAACGATCTGCCTGATCGAAGAAGGTATACTGCCAATCGTCTATAGTCTCCCTGGGTGAGGGAGAAGCATAAAAATGGTACGAGATGTAGTCCAGTGGAATACCGGCACGATGGTTCGCATGATCCAAAAAATATTCAAACCACTGGGGATTCGCTGATGGATTGCCTAAGGCGAGTCCCATAAATTTGGTGTCTGGGCTTACGCGATGGATGGCGCTCACGATCGCATCGTACCTCGCCGTATATTGCTCCGGCGTCGTTTTGTGTTCAAAATCGACCTCGTTCAATACCTCCCAGATGGGAAAGCTAAAGTGGTGAGCAGATCGATGAAATTTACCGTTTTCATCAGTAAAGCCGCCGCGGGTATACCAGCTCACGAGACGTGCATAGTAGTCGCCCAGCTCTTTCCCTGAAGGGTCGACTAACTCTGTACCCTGGGTATAATCCCAAAAGACTTGGTTCGGATCCTTCGGATACGTCACAGGCTTCGCTGTTTTGAATATCCACGCCGGTATCGTGCTGAAATTTATGATGGCGGTGTGATCGGATGTAGCATTTTGAAAGTCTTCCATCATCGGGTCGATAAGGCTGAAATCCCATGAAGTGCCTGCCGCCGACGGCGGTTGCAATTCAGCGACCGCTAATCGCGGATAGGGAAGCCACGGAACATACCGGACGTAATCCGCACCTAGTTGCTTGATCGCGCTGAATGCGCCATCGTGAACGACAGATCCTCGGTTCAGCATGGGATTGACGACGACCTGGAAGGTCGGGGTGGAACGAGACACCGTCAGTACCTTGGTCCAATCCACTGTGACTTTAGGCGCCGGGTTTGCGGACTGTGCAATGCAAGATGTCACCGCCGAAAAAAGTACAATCATCCAGAGGCATCTACTGCACGGTACACCGTATTTGCCGTGATCAGACAATCGAGTCGACTTACTTCCCCGTGATATATAACGTTGCATTGAAAGAACTATATGCCTTGATTTCCTCATGATACTATCCCTTCCGACACCGAAGAAGTTATTTTTTAGAAATCCAACTTAGTCAGGTTAAACGTCAACACATATCTTCTACTTCACTTTTTACAACCCGCCACGTTGTTTTTAGGTTGGCTGACAGTTCCCATGTTGATTGTCTAGAGAGTGGTTGCCGATTTTCGCTTGGCATTTTGACTCCAATCTCCAATCGACTACCATCATAACGGCAGCTTTGCTGCTCACTTGCAATCTCGTGGCGATGCAACAGGCAGCGTCCATACTTCTGAAGGGGTTTCCATGACAGATGTTTCGATGGATTGGACGAACGGCGTTTTGACTGGCTCCGGCGTACTCAAATCCCGCAAGACACTAGGGGAAATACGTTCCATTTTTTACGATCGTGAGGCGGCCAGCCGAATGCCTGCGGACTTGGAGATCTATTGCGTCCAGAGTTACACCCCCGTGGCTGCTGGGACCGAGGGCGGCCTCTATCTGGCCGGCACAATTCTCCAGCCAGGAAAGATTGGCAACGAGTACTTCATGACCAGGGGGCATTTCCATCACGTGCGAAATCGCGCGGAATACTATTTCACGTTCCATGGAACCGGTGCGCTTCTGTTGATGGATGAAGGTCGAACGACGCGTTACGAGAAAATGTCGCCGGGGTCAGTCCATTACATTCCAGGTAGCACTGCTCATCGAGTGGCCAACACCGGCGATACTCCGCTGGTATTTTCAGCGTGTTTACCAAGCGACGCAGGATACGATTATGAAACCATCGAGCGTTACGGCTTTAGTGCGCGCCTGCTCGATCGAAACGGCGAACCCGTGCTGGTTCCCGAGGGATCATAAAACTCTGTCGAACGCGACACTCGCCAGTCTCATACCGGCCCATCATTCATGATGCTTCTGGAGATACCTGGCAGCACAGTGAACGCTGCCCCAACCAGTAAATCGGACCTGTGGCGTAAACGTCCACGCAGGATGACTGACTGGCTCGCTCCAGAGAGTGGCTTCGTGACTTTATGAAATCAGCTGGTGTACAGTGATGGGTGAACTTTGATTCGAACTTGTCACCGCTAGCCAGCGCCACAATCCCTTCCTCGGGTAAACGATGAAAGCCATTTCTATTGATATGGGAGGGTCTCACGTCAAACTCGCCGTGGTCGAGAACGCGAGCATTCTCGCTACCGACGAAATTTCCGTCGACTATGGTGCTGGGCTGCGTCCAGTGCTGCCCGTCTTCAAAACCATTATCGACAAGATGTTGTCTCACCTTGGAATGCGCCCCGAAGATTGCATAGGGCTGGCGATGGGCTTCTGCGCCATGGTCGATCGAACCACCGGAAAGGTAGTCTCCACCAACGGCAAATTCGACGATGCCACGGGGATTGATCTACCCGCGTGGTGTCAAACTGAATTTGGCATACCCTTTGGTTTGGAAAATGATGCGCGCATGGCCCTGCTGGGCGAGTGGTATGCCGGCGCGGCAAAGGGCGTCGACGACGTCGTGATGATTACGCTGGGAACGGGCATCGGCGGAGCGGCCATGGCCGGCGGCAAACTTTTCCGCACCAAGCAAGTACAGGGTGGAACCGTTGGCGGCCATATTCCTGTTCTTTTCACTGGCAGGTCGTGCACTTGCGGTGCTGTGGGATGTATGGAAGCGGAGGCCGCAGGCTGGTCGCTGCCTCTGGTCGCAAAGGAATGGCCAGGGATTGAGCAGAGCCGCCTGGCGACAGTCGAACGCGTTGACTTTCGCTCTGTGTTTGAGTTTGCCCGAGAGGGAGACGCTATTGCCACTGCGATACGGGACCGATGCCTGCATGTCTGGGCCGTCGGGACCGTCGGGCTCATCCATATGTACGGCCCGGAACGCGTCATTATTGGAGGAGGTGTCATGCGAAGCGCTGACGTGATCATTCCCTATATTCAGGAGTATGTGCGGAAATTTTCATGGACGCCCAGCGGCACGGTTTTAATCGTGCCCGCTTCATTAGGAAATGATGCTGGTCTGCTGGGTGCTATCCCTCTGCTGGATGGCCTGCACTAAAGTGAACAGCCTAGGATAGGGCCAGCTATTCGGACGGGAGAAACGGGATTCGTCATAGCTGCTAGAAGTAGTAACCCCGGGAAAAGCCTTATCAAAACCAAAATGCTCATGCGCTGCACGGGTAGCAGCCGCCCCTCTCCTTCAAATTAGTCAGAGCGAACTCATACATCATCTTTCCGATGCCCTTTCCCTGACATACAGGATCAACGGCATTCAATCCGATCTCGGCCATCTGTCTTTCGCTGTCCAAAATTGAGAACACGAACGCAGCCAGCGTTCCGCCATCTACAACAACATGAATGTTCACCGCGGGATCCGTATCCGATATCTTGGCGAGGTAGTCGGAGTACGGCTCTCTCCAATCGTGAAATCTGAAGGCAAATATATTAATGCCAAGCGTCTCTTCCAAAAAACGGTGATAGGGCGTGAATGCGGATATACAGATATCCAGCACGCGTTCGTGATCCGGCTTTCCAATGCTCTTATGTGTAAGTCCCATTCATTGTTTCTCTGGCTTTCACAGGTCCACCGATTGCTCCGTCCGCTCGACTCGTACAAATGCTTTGATAGTCGCTAGCGGAGTCTTTATTTCTCTCAGCGGAGAGATGCGGTACTTCCCTACCGCCGCCGGAACGATGAAGGTTTCTGCGTAGTGCACCGTGAAAGGTTCGAATGCTTCCGTGGGGCTTTCGACGACAACCTGCTCTCCCTCGACCAGGTTCAATACATTCAAAGTGCCTTGCGTGTCATGCTCGACCGGCCCGGTGAACCAGTGCCGTCGCGTCTCGATAAATTCTGATTTGTATAACCCCGTCGACTCTTCGCGCCAACCCGGCCCGCTTGCAACGGGATGTACGAGGTCAATCAAGTTCTCCCGCACCCATTCCGTCGTCCGATCCCACTGAACATTTTCCAGTCCATAATCGAGATGGATGGGACGTGGTTTGCCGTCGAGGTCCAGGCGATCCCAATCCCAAAGCTTGAAAGTAAAAATATACGGAGTTGCGCTGATTTCCAGAACAAGCCCGTTGCGCCCTGAACAATGAACGGTGCCGGCTGGAATGGAAAGATGAGAGTGCTTTTTCACCGGCCACGCATTGACATATTTCTCTGCCGGAAACGGCCGTTCACCGGCCTGCGCCGATCGCAAATCTTGCTCCATTCGATTGCGGTTTACATTCTCTTTCAATCCCAGATACACTACCGCATCGGGCTCCGCGTCCAGCATGTAATAGCTTTCATCCTGCGTATACGGCATACCGAATTTTTCCTGGATGAAAGATTTCAACGGATGGACCTGCAGCGAGAGATTTCCTCCCCCCACGGTATCGAGAAAATCGAACCGAATGGGAAATTCAGCGCCAAATCTTCTTCGAATCTCTGCTCCCAGCAGATCTTCCGGATGCTGATGCACCAGAGTGATCGCCGGCACTTCGATGGCTCGCGATCCAAATCCCAGTCGCAGGCTATTCTCTTCCGGAACGCAATCGAAACACCAGGCAAAGTTCGGCGGCTCTTTGGGTAGATCGAAATGGGTGCGCATCCATTCCCCGCCCCAGGGGCCAGGATCGAAGAATGGTACAACCCGGAATGGCCGTTCACATGTTTTTTTCAGGCCATGACGATACAGCGTTCCGGCGACCATCAACGGAGAATCCGGCACATTGCTGTCGAGAAAAATATCGATCTTTTCAAACACATCCAGTCGGATCGCATCGGCAACTCGCCAGTCCATGAAAAAGGCCCGCTTATACAATTCGCGCGCTGACGCCTGAGAATTGTCCGCTCCGAGATTCCCAATGCGGTGCCCTCTTTGCCGCCTCTGAATTTCCCACCGCGCCAGGTCCGCATAGATCAAAATGTCCCATTCCTGAGCAATCTCGGCAGCTCCTGTCCCAACGACGACAATCAAGCCATTTTCATGGGAATGCATCCGCGAGCGCGCCGATTGAAGACGCTCAAGCGAGAAAAAATCTGCGATAGTCCAGCGCTGCATTCTAGCGAATACCGGGTCGTTTCCCAGGATGGGCGCAAACTGTGCTTCCAGCTCTTTTGCGTCTTTCAAAACATCCGCCGCCAAAATACACGCATCCGGGCGCAAACGAGCCAGCAACTCGCGTCGAATCTCTTCAAGGTCAACACCTGGATAACATTCCAGCACCAGGACACACCGGAAGCGTCCAGCGATGGATGGCTGAAGAGCAGCGGCAATCTGTTCCCAGCCAGCAACGCAATCCTCGTCTGACTGCGTTACCTGGACGACGGGGAATTTATCATAATTGTTTTTCATGGTTACTCGAACTATCTCGGCAGTCTGTTTGCAATTTGATCTTGAAGCCTAGAGGAGTGTGGCGGCTCATGGCTGTATATGCAGCGGCCAATGGGTAATGTCCGATTGGCCTCCTCAGTCGAGGGAAGAGGCTCATTCGCAATTGTACCGACAACTCTGCGGACGTCGCGAAAACTCACGACCGCCCGTGTGCGTCCCTCCAACTGGAATGGATTGCAGCGAGAATGCCCGAACGGCAGCCGTAGCGCATTGTTCAACATCGTCAGGCGAGCCTGAAGCAACTGGTCGTCTTGCGTGAATTCCAGTTCCCTTGGAACAGTGGTAACGTAGGAGGCGTTTCCTACCCATGAGGCACTATGCGCCGACTACTTGATCGATGTCTTCCGATTGTTGTTGCCCTTCTATTTATATCCGTGTGCGCGAATGCCCAACCCAATGCCTCTGGTCCGGCGACTGCGGCCACTCCAGCGCCTCCAGGTATCCTAACGACTCAGCCAGATCGCTGGAGCGAGGCGCAGGCGAATGCCTGGTATGCGCAGCAGCCATGGCTCGTCGGTGCCGATTACATTCCGCGAGACGCCATCAACCAGTTGGAAATGTGGCAGGCGGCGACGTTCAATCCGCAGGAAATCGATCAGGAGCTGGGCTGGGCCCAAGCCATCGGCATGAACACGATGCGCGTTTTCCTGCATGACCTGTTGTGGAAGCAGGACCCTCAGGGCTTTCAGCAGCGCATCAACACGTTTCTCACAATTGCCGCCAAGCATCATATTCGGCCGATCTTTGTGCTGTTCGATTCCTGCTGGGATCCCGACCCGAAACTCGGTCCGCAACGTCCTCCCATTCCGGGGGTACATAATTCCGGTTGGGTACAGGGTCCCGGCATGGCCGCGTTGCGCGATCCTGCTCAGTATCCGCGTCTGGAGGTGTACGTAAAGGGCGTTGTCGGTGCCTTTGCGAATGACCCGCGCGTTCTCGCCTGGGATCTCTGGAATGAGCCTGACAATGGCGACGATAATAGCTATGGCAAGATCCATAGCGAGAAAAGCAAAAATGAATTGGTGGCAGAGTTGTTGCCGCAGGTTTTCTCCTGGGCGCGGTCGCAGCGTCCGATTCAGCCTTTAACGAGCGGCGTCTTTTATGGCGACTGGAATGATTTCTCCCAGCTAAAGCCAGTGCAGAAAATTCAAATCGGAGAGTCGGACGTACTATCGTTCCACAGCTATGGATGGCCCGAGGTTTTTGAAGAGCATGTCATCGAGTTGCGGACATATCATCGCCCCATTATTTGCACGGAATACATGGCCCGCAGTGTCGGCAGTACCTTTGATACTATTCTCCCGATCGCAATGAAATATCGTGTGGCGGCCATCAATTGGGGCCTGGTCAATGGCAAGACGCAGACCAATCTGCCGTGGGATTCGTGGCAGCGACCATATGTGCTGGAAAAGCCGCCTGTATGGTTCCATGACGTTTTCTATCCGGACGGCAAGCCCTATCGCCAGCATGAAGTCGAACTGATCCGCCAGTTGACCAGTACGATAAATCAGACACACTGATATCGGAGTCGAAATCGCGACTGATACACACCACGGAGGCTATAACCGAAACGTATGGTTCGACTGAAACGATTGTCTGCCGCCCTCCAATCGGCTTGTCCCACCGCAGACGCGATGCTGATCACGCATCCCTGCGATGTCCGTTATCTGACGGGATTCACTGGTTCGAACGCAGCCCTAATTCTGCCGAGTAGTCCCGAACTGCGCAAAGGCACGCGCGCTACACGTTCGGTTAAGCCCGTGCTTTTCACCGATGGCCGTTATATTCAGCAAGCTAAGCAAGAAACAAAACATGCCGGCGTAGTAATCGCACAGGGTCCTGTCTTACGGGAGGCTTGCGCGTGGATGGTGATCAACGGCGTGCGTCGTTGCGCTTTCGATGGTGAGCACACCACTGTTGCGACGCTGGATATGCTTCGCCGATGGATTCCCGGCAAACAGCGGCGCAGTTTCTTTCAGCCGGTTCCATCTCTGGTGGCCGTGCTCCGTGAACGCAAGGATACCGAAGAAATCCTTCGGCTTCGGGCCGCGGCACAATTGGGCTGCTCTCTGTTCGAGGATCTGCTGACACAGATCGAATCAGGAAAACGGGAAGTTGAAGTCGCTGCGCATCTTGAGTTCGCTGCGCGCACTGCGGGCGCCGAAGGTATGTCCTTCGAGACAATCGTAGCTAGCGGCGCGCGTTCCGCATTGCCACACGGACACGCCACCGGGCAGAGCCTTCCCCGGCGCGGATTCGTGGTGCTCGATTTCGGTGTGATGCTCCAGGGTTATTGCTCGGACATGACGCGCACAGTGCATCTCGGCCGCCCTTCAACGGCCGAGCGCGACGCGTATTTTGCAGTTCTCGAAGCACAGCTGGCAGCCATTGCGGCAGTCAAGCCGGGGGTATCCTGTGGCGAGGTGGACGAAGCCGCTCGAAGCGTGTTGCGGCGCGCGAAATTGGCAGATTTTTTTACCCACTCTACCGGCCACGGTGTAGGCTTGGAGATTCATGAAGGACCGCGCATTGCCGCCCGGCAGCTTCAGCAGTTGGAGCCCGGGATGGTGATTACAATTGAGCCCGGTGTATATCTACCAGGTCGCTTTGGTGTGCGCATTGAGGATATGGTGCTGGTAACACGCAGCGAACCGGAAATACTAACTCCGGCGACGAAAGCCTGGATTGAGCTTTAGTCACCAACCCCCGCAAGTCACTGGAGTTGGACCGCTCTATTGCTATTTCTGGGTCCCCTGCGCGACCATCGCCCGCCAATGCCACTATACTTGCAAGGACGGAACAGATTCGCTCGAGTGCCTGTAAGGAGTACGTCGAAATTATGAATGTCGGACAATTGCAATCCCTGAAAGATCTCATCGAATTCCTCAAACAGCAGGAAGTGGGCGAATTTGAACTGGAACAGGAGGGGCTGAAGGTTCACCTCAGCTTCGCCGGGCAAGGTAGTTCAGCGAGCCACGTGGATCTTGAACAGTTGAGTCGGTTGCTCCACCAATCCCAAGGTCCAACTTTCACGGCAGGAACTGTCGCTCCCCCGGCCCATCTTTCCCATGTCAGTGCCGGTGCGTCCACGGCACCGGAATTGGCCGCAGCAGGCGATGAACCCGGGCTGCATATCATCAAATCTCCTATTGTCGGCACATTCTACGAGGCGTCCGCGCCCGGCGCAGAGCCCTACATCAAAGTGGGAGATAACGTCGAATCTGGCCAGGTCGTCTGCATCGTCGAGGCGATGAAACTGATGAATGAAATTGAGTGTGATATGGCCGGGGAAGTGGTTAAGCGCATGGTGGCAAGCGGACAACCAGTCGAATATGGGCAGCCGCTGTTCGCCATTCGTCCACGGTAGTAGTGTGCACATGCTGAATCGGCTGAGTAGCAGATTCCTGATGGGTTCGTCACTTTCACTGAGTTGAGGTTTATGTTTCGAAAAGTTCTCATCGCCAACCGCGGCGAAATAGCTCTGCGTATTATCAGCGCATGCAAGGAGATGGGCATTCGTACGGTGGCCATTTACAGCGAGGCGGACCGAAACTCTCTCCACGTCCGCTTTGCAGACGAAGCGATCTGTATCGGGCCGCCACGTTCCGCCGACAGTTATCTGAATGTTCCGGCCGTCATCAGCGCGGCGGAGATTGCCGACGTCGACGCTATCCATCCCGGCTATGGCTTGTTGAGTGAAA
>JAJYSV010000134.1 GCA_021793405.1 Acidobacteriota bacterium | reverse complement strand
GCCTGCCCCTGGTCGTGCGCCTCCAACAGCTTTCTTCGCAGATCGTCCGAATACGGTCGCGCCATCTCAGCTCATGTCGCGGATCATCGCCTCCCACTACTCTACACCATCAGACAAAATGCTTTAAATGATCCGTCGGAGCTGCGGCATGGTCTTAATCTGGCTGCGGACACTCTCGAGGATGCAGCAAAGAGTGGGCCTGAAGAATACCTCAAATTTGCCAGGGATTTCAGGGGGTGGCGCGAAGAGGAAACAGAGAAATCGTCTCATTTTTTTGTCTGCTCATTCAGTATGTGTGGCAATGATCTCGGCCAATGGCGTGCTTATGCGGACAACGGTCGCGGCTACTCGCTCGGCTTCAATAGGGAAGCGGTAGAAGCAGCATTTATAAAAAATGAAGAAACGCTAGGTCCAAGTGGTGGAGCGGATTATTTTCCAGTTACCTACGATGACAATGAGCTTAGCGATATTCATCGCCAACTGATCGCGAACGCCCTTCCATATACATCCTTGATATACGTCAACAACCACGTGAATGATATTCGCTTGGGTCATTGGTCGACTCTGTTGCTTCTGTTCGCTGCACAGCTATTGAGAGCATCTGTGTATTTCAAGCACAAGGCGTATGAGAACGAACGAGAATACCGTCTTCTGGAGGTGCATACCGCAAACCCGCAACCTGAAATCAAATACAGGGCGCGCCACTATTCTCTAATCAAGCATAGGGACTTTGACTGGAAGGCCGCGGGTTCGGGTGTGCTCAAAACAATAATCATCGGGCCCGCAGCAGACTATGGAAAGTCCAAACGCTTCGCAGAGGACTGTTTGCGCGAGTCTGGCATTGGCGTCGCGAGCGTTGGAATTAGTCAGTCGAGAATTCCATACAAGCCTGCATGACATCCCATCCCGACGCGCCTAGAATCATCTGTTCGATTTTATTCGAGGTGAACACCCATTATGGCCACGATACGGCAGCAGGACTTTATCCAGAGCGTCGCCGACGCGTTGCAGCATATCTCCTATTACCACCCGGTCGATTACATTACAAACCTGGCGCGCGCGTACGAGCTGGAACAGTCGCCCGCCGCCAAGGACGCCATCGCGCAGATCCTCATCAACTCCCGCATGTGCGCGGAGGGGCATCGCCCCATCTGCCAGGACACCGGCATTGTCAGCGTCTTCCTGAAGATTGGCATGGATGTGCGGTGGGACCGAACTGATATGACCGTCGAAGAGATGGTGAACGAGGGCGTGCGGCGCGCCTATCTCGACCCGGACAACAAGCTGCGCGCCTCGGTGCTGGCCGATCCGGCCGGCGCGCGCAAGAACACGAAAGACAATACGCCCGCAGTGGTCAACATCTCGCTGGTCAAGGGCGGGAATGTGGAGATCACCGTAGCAGCCAAGGGGGGCGGGTCGGAGGCAAAGTCGAAATTCGTGATGCTGAACCCGTCGGACTCGATTGTGGAGTGGGTGGTGAAGACCGTGCCGACGATGGGCGCGGGATGGTGCCCGCCGGGAATGCTCGGCATCGGCATTGGCGGGACGGCGGAAAAAGCGATGCTGCTGGCGAAGGAAGCGCTGATGGAACCGATCGACATGCAGGACCTGATCGTGCGCGGGTCATCGAATCGGCTGGAAGAACTGCGCCTGGAAATCTACGACAAGGTGAATCGGCTCGGCATCGGCGCACAGGGCCTTGGCGGGTTGACCACCGTGCTGGACGTGAAGATTCTGGATTACCCGACGCATGCCGCGAACTTGCCGGTGGCGATGATTCCAAATTGCGCTGCCACGCGACACGCGCACTTTGTGCTGGACGGCAGCGGACCGGCGGTGCTGGAGGCGCCATCGCTGGAACACTGGCCGAAGTTGACGCAGGATGTGTCGAAGGCGCGGCGGGTGAATCTGGACACGGTGACTCGGGCCGAGGTGGCGACGTGGAAGCCGGGCGAGGTGCTGCTGCTGACGGGCAAACTGCTGACCGGACGCGATGCGGCGCACAAGCGCATGACCGACATGCTGAACCGCGGGGAGAAACTTCCGGTCGACTTTACGGATCGCTTCATCTACTACGTGGGCCCGGTCGATCCTGTTCGGGATGAAGTCGTCGGGCCGGCTGGACCGACTACCTCAACACGCATGGACCGGTTTACGCGGCAGATGCTGGAGCAGACGGGATTGCTGGGCATGGTGGGCAAGGCGGAGCGCGGCCCAGCTGCGATCGAGGCCATCCGCGACTTTAAGGCGGTTTATCTGATGGCGGTGGGAGGCGCGGCGTATCTGGTGTCGAAGGCGATCCGCGGCAGCCGCGTGCTGGCGTTTGAAGATTTGGGCATGGAAGCGATTTACGAGTTCGACGTGAAAGACATGCCAGTCACGGTCGCGGTCGATAGCCAAGGAACGTCTGTGCACCAGACTGGCCCGAAGGAATGGCAAGCCAGGATCGCGGGGATTCCGGTGTTGCAGTAGGAAACAATTATTGCGCTGAGCCATTAGGTTCGCTCCCTGCAACTCGGTAAGCGCGGCGTCCATCTGGACCAGCAAGGATGGAGGCGAGTTTGCTGACGACCATTGCGTGGCTATCGATTGCGGTGGCGTTTGCGTGTGCGCTGTGGATTGCGGTGGATGGAGTTCGGCATCCGCAGGCCATGGCGATCATGAACCGTTGGCTGATCCGCGCGGGGCTGAAGGAAGCGATGTAAGGCGAGGAGACCAACCTCGGCACGGCGAGCATCCTAGATCCCCACCTGTGTTGCGCAGCGACCCGCGGTGACGGCGAAGGATGGGGCGGTCCGTGCACAATCCTAAGGCGAATTCCCAGTTGGTGTATGTAGTTGATTGTGGGAGCCTGTCATTCTGAACGAAAGTTGCCATGGCGACTGGAATGAAGAATCCAGTGGATATTCTCTTCGGTTATGTGGCGATGGCCGTCTGGATTCTTCTCTTCGCTCAGAACGACTCTATCGCCCCTTGAATACACCAGTCGTCAATGCGGCTCGTATTGTCATTCTGAATCGAGGTCGCCGCGGCGACCCGCGGCTAGCGCGAAGTCCGGAGCACCCAGCCACCCCGTCTGGATCCTTCAGGGGCCCCAAGTTGGTCGATCGTCAGGCGGCGGCAGGCGCGTGGCATCGCACAACTTCAACGGAACAGGGAGAGTGGGTCACGACTGCCTGGGCCACTGAGCCGAGCAGGAAACGTTCTGTGGGACCATAGCCATGCGACCCGACGAAAATCAGATCGCTTTTCCAGCGCTCGGCCTCCTCGACAATCACTTTCTTCGGAGAGCCTTCGAGGACCTGCGTGGTAACTTTCAATGCTGGTGCACACTTAGCAATCTCATCGGCCGCAGCAGCGACATCTCGGGCAGCGCGTTCCTGCTCATCTTTGAGGGAATCGAAGTGAGTCGCGCTCATCATCAACAATGGGTCTGGAAAATACCGAGCCGGGTGTGCGACAGACAAGACGCGCACTTCAGTACCCGCAGGCCACTGGCGCTGCACAAGTTCTCTCACAGCCGCCTCGCCATACTTGGATACATCAATTGCGAGAAGAATTTTCATAAACTCTCCCATGAATAGTTGTCTACTCATGCTTTAGTTGCGGCCTGTTTTCAGGAGGCCAAGACAAAATTGGGGAAGTCCTCGAACACCCAGTTATTTTTGAGGGTGTGATAGATGAC
>JAJYSV010000073.1 GCA_021793405.1 Acidobacteriota bacterium | reverse complement strand
GATATCCAGCCGGTCCAGTACAGCTTGTGAAAAAACCAGTTCATCACGACGAGAAGTACCAGGATCGCCAGCAGACCGGTGCCCGCCTGGATGTAGAGCGCATTGACGCTTTTCGAAAGGTCGTCAATGATGCCTACCGCCACGAACCATGTGATCAGCGTTGCTAGAAAGCCAACGGTGACACCGCCGCCGACAGGCCGCCAGTAGGCACCCTCCGACTTCATCAGGCTTGCCGTAATCGCAGAAAGCACCAGAATGCATTCCAGGCCCTCTCGGAAGACAAGGATGCCAATGTCCAGAATTTGGGCGATCGAGCCGTGCCCAAATGCGATAGGGTTAGGAACGCCTTCCGTTGTTATGGCTTGCCAGACCAGCGCTCCAAGTATCAGGAGTGAACCGAGAGCCAACACTATGGGAAAAAAGAGGTTTCTTACCTGCGGTCTGCGTACTGTCGTGTCTGAATACATGAGAGATACAACTCATTCCATATCTAGGACCATTATAGTCGGAGTTTGTCGCGGCCCGATTTGTACTGGGAACCGAAGGGTAGTTCGGTCCTGCATCTCCCAAATGCGTAGATTTCTGTGTATGGATGTTGCCCGCGCTATGGCAAAGAAGCAATCTCGGGCTGTGGGTTTCCGCCGCTGCCCGCCTCTTCCAATTTTTCTTCTTCAACTTCCGACGCCTTCGCCACGTTTCTAAGCGAGACATGCTCGACCTGCGCAAACGCCAGGCCAGCGGGAATCACCGTCAGGAAGGTAATCAGGTAAAGTGTCAGCGCGCAGGCAGTGGCTGCCTCCGGTCCGACGCGGAGCATCTCAGTGAGCACGTAGATGATAGCTACCTGGGACCCGCCGCCGATAGCAGGCAGCTGGGCGAAGGAACCGAACATGCTGGCCGCCATCAGCAGGATGGTCTGACCGGCGGGAATCGACGCTAGTTCCGGCACCCGGAAAGCATGCACCACCACAACGTAGCCCAGGGCAATCAGGCCCCAGGTCAAGAACGAATAGAAAAGCACCAGCAGCAGTTCCGTCCATCCGGCTATGGCGTCGAGGCCATGGCTGAAAGCGAGAACTTTTTCCCGCACCGCCAAGCCTGCCTTGTTGGAAACCATCCCGAGGATGCGACCGACAATGTCGGCGAACTTCGGCCCGAAGAAGCGGATCACCACGGCAATCAGGGCCAGCAGCAGCGCCAATGCGATACCCAGATATCCTGCGCGGCGAAATTCCTCATGATGCGGCAACACCTGCACGGAATTGCTGAGTGTGAGGGTGACGGTAATGATGCCGGCGGCCGCCAGCAGATCGAAGACGCGTTCGACCGTATAGATTGCGAGTTGCGACGTAAAACTAACTTGTTGCCGGCGCGCCACCAGATAGGGCCGGACGAATTCTCCAAGACGCCCCAATATGGCGACCGAAGTAAAGCCGATGAATTGTGCGGGAACCATTTGCGCCGGCGTGGCCGGCTTGGTGGGGCGCAGAAACACGCTCCAGCGAAATGCGCGCGTGATATAGGCACCATAGATCAGCGCAGTCGCCAGCACCAGCTGCATCCAGCGAATCGAGTCGAACGCCTGCGTCAGGGTCGACCATTGAAAACTTCGCAATGTTCGGAACTGTATGTAGACCAGGACCACAAGCAGGGCGAAAACAGCGGCCATCACGAGCCATCGATGTTTTTTCATGGGGGTTTTGTCAGGTCACCTTGGCTCAGCGGCAATTGCGGCCAGCGAAGACCATGAAGCAGCGACAACAGTCCGTTGTCGGGCTTCGCGCAATTTGCGCTGGTTAAAGTCATGGATCACACGTTCCACGTAGCGGCGCGTCTCCGCATATGGTGGGATGCCGTGATAGCGGTCCACGGCTGCCGGGCCGGCATTATAAGCGGCCAGCGCAAGGGCAATATTTTCGTGGTAATACATCAACAGCGCGTCCAGATAGGCCGTGCCGCCCGCAACATTTTGTTCCGCGGCGAAGCTGTTTCGCACTCCCAAGTCTGCGGCCGTGGCGGGCATCAACTGCATCAGGCCCTGCGCCCCAGCCCGCGAGACCGCCCCCGGCTGGCCGTTGCTTTCTGCATGAACCACGCTGGCCAGCAGGTCAGGGTCAAGATGATGCGCCGCGCCAGCCTCGTCGAGCAGCCGGGGTAAGTCTACCAGTTGAGACGGTTGCGCCGCTGGCGCCGCTGCGGAATCCGCTGACACACGAGAAGCTGGCTCGCGAACGCCCTCCGTCCGAACAATTTGACCCGCCGCGACATCGAGATAGCTGTCCTCCGACGGAGTCATGTAGAGCCGGACCGTGCCATTAAAATTCTTCGCGTGATCGCAAATCAGATTCGATCCAGTACGCAGGATCACGCGCTCGGCGGCACGGGCGGTGGCCACGCAACTTGAGAGCAGGGCCAGGGCGCTGATGAGTGCGAGTTTTTGCTGCGTCTTCATGGAAGTCGTCGCGTGAAAATATCCCATGACTCAATCGGCCAGAACTGGAGCGGGAATATTTCTGCTGCGGGCCGGTTGCATCCTTTCCAGCATACGCAATATCGCGTTCGCCGCGCCATTTTCTTCATTGCTGCCCGTGACCATCCAATCGTTTTCCGCTGCCATGGCGAGCAATTCCGGCGGCGCATTTTCCATCACCACCGCGTGGCCTGCATACGCCAGCATCTCCGCATCGTTCATATTGTCGCCGATGGCGATGATTTCCGACGGTTGAATACCGCGCCCCGTGGCCAGCCGCGCAATGGCGCTTCCCTTGGAGCAACCATGCGGCATCAAGTCCACGATGGAAAGATCGCGGGCGGCATATTCCGTGCGGTGGATGGAAATGCCATGCCGCAAATGCTCTGCGTCCGCCGTCGCGGCATTCAGGATAGCGAGGGCCTCTAGCCCGATCGGGAGGGTGCCGCATATCATTGCCTGCACCGGCTCTTCGCCGCGGTCAAACGCGCGCTCCAATGGAACCACGCACTCGATTTCATGCCGGTTCGATTCCAACCAACGCGCCAGGCGGACATGTAAGGTATCGAGATTCTCAACCACCAGGGCGCCCGGACCGGTACGGTCAAAGGTAAAGATGAGCGAATTGCGGAAGGCACTGAATTGGCGGCACAGCAGCAAGGCGGTCGCGACCGGCAGCCCGGCACGATGAATCTGCTCGCCGGCGAACGTGCGGGTAATGGCGCCATTCAAGCTGATCAGTACCGTCTCTGGCTGCAAATCCAGCGGGGCCAGAATCTGCCAGGCAAAACTGTGGCGCCGGCCCGTGGCGAAGACGACCTCCACGCCGCTGTCGATAGCCTGATGCAGCGCGGCACGTGTCGCTTCGGTCAGGACTCCTGTGCCGTTGAGCAAAGTTCCGTCCAGGTCACAGGCGAGCATCCGGGGACAACGGGGCAAACGAGGTGGCATAGTTCCATTCTAATCGGCGACAATGAATGCATCGTGATTGCAAGTCGAAATCGAGGGAGCAGGCCAAGATGATGCAAACAGATACATTCTGCCCCCAGTGCGGCGCGCCGATGGAATCGCGTGAGCAGAAAAATCCCGGCGCGTCTTCCCCTTCGCCGGAAAAGCAAGAGGATCGCGAAACCGATCATCGCGGCGTGTTGCTGCCGCGCCGCACACGCATCGGCGGCATCATCATGCCGCAGTAGCGCGGCAGCAATCCCAGGAGACCATGACGGAACGCCTCTATTACGCGGATTCATTTTTGACGAATTTCGATGCGGTGGTGACGGACATTCAGGAGCTATCGCGCGGCAGTGGGCAATCGATCTGGCGGGTGGCGCTCGATCGCTCGGCGTTTTACCCCACCAGCGGCGGCCAACCCTATGACACCGGAAACTTGATCGCCACCGCGCGCAGCGGCGCGGAACTAACCGCCGACGTTATCGGCGTCGAAGAAGACGAGCACGGCGAGGTCTGGCACCACACCGCGAAACCACTCACAGCCGGCACTCCGGTGCATGGTGTTGTCGACGCGACGCGGCGCCTCGATCACATGCAGCAACACTCCGGGCAACATCTGCTGTCTGCCTCCTTCATCCAGATTTGTGGTGCGCGAACGGTTTCCTTTCATCTCGGCGACGTCAGCTCGACCATTGATTTAGCGGTGGACAAACTGACCGAGGCCACGCTCGACCAGGTGGAACAGCTGGCGAACCAGATCGTCGCAGAAGACCGTCCCGTGACGGTTAGTGTGGTTCCGCGCGGGCAGGCGGAGAAATGGCTGGCGGCGGGCGAGTTGCGCAAGCTGCCTCCACGCGACGGCGATCTGCGCATCGTGGAGATTGCCGACTTCGACCGCAACGCCTGCGGCGGAACTCATGTGCGATCGGCGGGGCAGATTGGCGGCCTGCATCTGCGCGGCCTCGAAAAAGTGAAACAAGGTCAACGCGTCGAGTTTGTTTGCGGACTGCGCGCCATGCGCGCGTCACGCCGGGATTTTCGCAGACTCACCGAAGCGGCAGGACACCTTTCCGTTGGACTGGAAGAAGTGCCGGAAGCCATTGCGCGATTGCAGTCCGACGCCAAACAGGCAGCCAAACAAACGCTGCGGCTCACCAATGACTTGGCACAATATCAGGCGGCGGAACTGGTCCGGCAACGTCCAGTGCAAGCAGGCGTACGGCTCGTGAGTTTGCAACTGACTGCCGCAAGCCAAACCGATGCTGCCTACGCAAAATTGCTGGCGAGCAAGGTCGCGGCGCAAGCGGAGAAAACGATCGCACTGATTAGCTGGCAGGCCGCCGCCGATCCGGCCACCGTGGTTCTGGCGCGCAGCGGCGACCTTACTTTGGACTGCGGAACGCTGCTGCGGGAAACCGTTGCCGCGCACGGCGGTCGCGGCGGCGGCTCGAAGGACATGGCGCAAGGATCCGTGCCTGCTGAGAAATTAGAGACGGTCCTGCAGACGCTGGCCGATGCCTGCCGAAAATCTGCTTCGGCCTAATAACCCACCCGACAAAGAACGCATCAATGCGCCCGAGGACGGTTCTGCTGCGGTTCTTCGGTGGATGGTAAAACCGGCGGCGCACCGGATGTGCGGCCACGAGCATTCCAAGCCAGCAGCAGCATGAAGGAACCGAATGCCAGCAGGACCAGCCCCCAGATCAGATTGATATCCACGGACAGAGATTTTTCATAGATAGCGCTGCCGTGCGTCACCGCTCCGTAGATAGCCATCATGCCCCCGGTAATGAAAAACAGCAGCCCCAGCGGCCATCGAATATCGAGTCCCATCGCGATTTCCTTCCCGTGCGATTACAAAAACACCAGGTTCAAGACCACCAGCATCGCTAGCACCGCGATCGCCAGAGTCACCGGCTTCTGATACCACAGCAAATGACCCTCCGCAGGTTTCGGTGTCAGCGAATAGACCAGCCCGACCAGCTCTTCTTCCTTGCGCGGTTCGGTCAGCAGACTCAGCCCAATCGTCAGCACGGAGCACACACTGAATGCCCAGATGGCGGTCCAGAAATTCTGCGCCATGGTGCTGGGGTACACGTGCAGCACGGCAATCCAGCCGCCATGAATGCCGACGCCGGGAGCATCCGCGGGCAGCGTCAGGCCGGTATGCACAGCGGCGGCGAAGGTGCCCGTCATCAATCCCCAGAACGCGCCGTGGCCGGTGGTTCGCTTCCAGAACATGCCCAGCAGAAACGTCGCCAGCAGCGGCGCATTCACAAAAGAGAAAACCAGTTGCAGCGCATCCATAATGTTGTTGAATGAGCTGACAAAATACGCCGCCGCAATCGATAAGATGATTCCCCCAATCGTCGCCATGCGGCCCATCCACAGATAATGTTCGTCGCTCGCGCCCTTGTGGATGTAGGACTGATAGAGGTCGTAGGTCCACACCGTGTTGAACGCGGTCACGTTGCCCGCCATGCCGGACATGAAGCTGGCCAGCAGCGCGGTCAGGCCGAGGCCGAGGATTCCCGTGGGAAAAAAGTGCAGCAGCATGTTGGGAATCGCCAGGTCATAGTTCAGCAGCGGCTGGCCTTTATTGTCCCTCAGCACGCGACCGCTGATCGGATCCAGCTCGACCGGAATCAATCCCCGGCCCTCGGGAATGGAAACAACAGCAGCTGACGAGGGCCCCCCGCGTGTGGACGCGGCAGCGGTTTGCGCTTGGGCCGTGAAATGTTGCGACACTGTCGGAATAGAGATAGCGATCAAGCCGGGTAGAATCACCAGGAAGGGAAAAAACATTTTCGGGATAGCGGCGATCAGTGGCACGCGGCGCGCGGCCAAGTGCGATTCGGCGGCCATGGCACTCTGGATCACAAGAAAATCGGTACACCAGTAGCCGAAGGAAAGTACGAAGCCCAGGCCGAAGACCAGCGCGTACCATTCCGTGCCCAGCGGGTTGGTGTTAGCGTGCGCCAGTCCGCGCCAGGAGTGGGTATATGCCGGACCCAGTGTGCGCTGGATGCCATGCCAGCCTCCCACATTTTTCAGCCCAATCCACACCAGCGGAAGAAAGCCGGCCACGATCAGGAAGAATTGCAGCACCTCGTTATAAATGGCGCTGGTCAATCCGCCCAGCGAGATGTAGCCGAGCACAACAATGGCGGATAGAAATATGGAGAAGTGAAAGATCCACCCCAACGGCAGCCCGAAGTGCAGGAAAAGCCCGTCGAAAACATGCAGGGACTGGATCAAAATTGCCATGGCATACATGGAAATGCCGGAGGAAAAAACCGTCATCACGGCAAACGAGCCGGCATTCCAGGCGCGTGTCTTTTCGTCATATCGCAGCTTTAGATATTCCGGCACGGAACGGGCCTTGGAGCCGTAATAAAACGGCATCATGAACAGGCCGACAAAGACCATCGCCGGGATGGCCCCGATCCAATAGAACTGACTGGTCACGATGCCATACTTGGCGCCGGACGCGCCCATGCCGATGACTTCCTGCGCGCCCAGATTGGCGGAGATGAACGCCAGCCCGCAAACCCAGGCGGGCAGCCGGCGACCAGCCAGAAAAAAATCGGTGCTGGTGCGCATATATCTCTTGAGCACAAAACCGGTGCCTAGCACAAACGCGAAATAGACCAGCATGATCAGCCAGTCGAGGATGGTCAGGTTCGTCGTCAGGCCAGTGGCCAGCGTGGAAAGCGTCAACGTCATGCATCCTCTGAGGTTCCACGCCGGGTTTCAGGCCAAGGGTCCGGCGTACGGCCGAATCCCACGTGGCGCAGCAATTCTGAATCTTACTATCGCTCTCTGTAATCTGCCCACTTCCGTAGCGGAGAATTCCACACTACTCTAGTAATGTGCATATCTCTCTCCGGAAATTCTTCCCGTCGGGTTGCCTGTTGCTGACGGTCGCGTTTGGTTCCTTTGCCGCAGCGCAGAGTTTAACGGCAAGCGTGCCTGCGCCTGCCAGTTCATTAATCGCTCAGCCGATCTATCCCTTGTCGCAAGTGCATGCCGGGTTGCATGGCACGGCGTATACCGTGTTTCAAGGCAGTAGGCCGGAGCCGATCGATGTGGAGATTCTCGGAGTGCTGCATGACGCCATTGGTCCCGGCAAGGACATGATTCTGGCGCGGCTGGCCGGCAGTCAGGCGGAGTACGAAGGCGTCGTTGCCGGCATGAGCGGCAGCCCCGTTTACATCGACGGCAAGCTGGTCGGTGCCATTGGTTTTCGTATCGGTCAGTTCACAAAGCAGCCGATTGCCGGAATTACTCCGATTGAACAAATGCTTGAGGTAATGAAGGAAAACGATAGATTTGAAAGAAGGTACGCCAGCAAAACGCTACTGCCAGGTAGCGCCCCCGCCTCGCTGGATACGGGACTTTCGCGTCCCGAAAATCCCGCCTCTACCTCTTCCTCGGCGCCACTGCCGTGGACATCTCCTGCGGATAGCGTGGTGCAGCCGATCGACACGCCCCTGGTCTTCGACGGCTTCTCACCGCAGGCCATCGGCATGTTTCAGCAGCGCTTCCACGCCTACGGGCTCATGCCTGTATCGGGCATCGGAAGCGCCAGTCCGAACGAAGCGGATCCCGCACCAGTGGTCCCGGGATCGGCGATCAGCGCCATCATCGTATCGGGCGACTTTAGTATGGCGGCAACCTGCACCGTGACTTATGTGGACCCGAAGCGGCTGCTGGCCTGCGGCCATCCCATCACACGCTATGGCGACATATCGCTGCCCATGACGAAGGCTCAGGTCGTCGCCACCGTGGCGTCGCCGCTCTCTCCCATCAAGATCATCAACACGACGCAAACGATTGGATCGTTCACGCAGGATCGCGAGTCCGGCATTCTGGGCGTGTTCGGCGAACAGGCGCACATGATTCCGGTGACGTTGGAGTTGGGCGGTATTGCGCAGCCGCATACCTATCACTTCGCCATCGTGGAGCATCCGAGTCTCACCTCGGCCGCGCTGCTGGCCACCGTGTATCAGGCAATGGAGGATACGAACGGCTACAACGATCCTTCCACCTACCGGCTGCGCGGAACCATCGACATCGCGGGATATCCGCCGGTGCGCATCGATGATTGGATTGCGCCGACGGACCAGCAATCTGCCAGTTTGCCGGTTGCCCTCGCGGTGGCACAGCGATTTGAAAGCCTGTATCAAAATGAGCGGGAACTGCCTTCCATTCGGGCCGTGTCTTTGACTCTGGACGAATCCGCGGGCAGACACTCCGCGCTACTCGACGACGCTCGAGTGCTCGCCAGCCGGGTACATGCCGGCGAGCATGTGACCGTGGAAGCGACGCTGCATCCATATCGTGAACCGCAGCGCGTTGTTCGTCTGGCTGTGGCGCTGCCACTCACGCTGGCGACAGGACCGGTTCGCCTGCTGGTCAGCGACGGAACCACGTTGGACCACACGCTGCATCTGATTCCCAACCCCGCCGCACCGCCGCTCGGGCTGGGCGAAACGATTACCCGGATGAATCAACTGCATCCCAACGATCGCCTCTATGTAACTCTGCTGGCGCCTGTGCCGCAGGCAACGATGGAAGGCCACGATCTGCCGGCGGTGCCGCTGACGATGGCGAATATCCTGCAGCCGGCCAAAGACGGCGGAGTTTTTTCAATGGATGGGGAGACCGCCATTGCGCTCGGCTCGCAGCCTTTGGATTTTGCGGTGAGTGGATCGCAGATCGTGACGCTGGACGTGCAGCCCTGATTCTTGCGGTGCGATTGTGATCTACTTTGAATACAGATTTCTTTTTTTATTGGAACCATCCCCTGGGAAAGTTGAGTACTGATTCCGATGAGCACGATCCATGGTTTTGCAACACATGCGGCAGGCGCGGAACTGCTGCCGTTCAAGTACGAAGCTGGCGAGTTGAAGCCCAATGAAGTCGAGATTGAAGTCACGCATTGCGGCATCTGCCACAGCGATCTGCACCTGATCGACAATGACTGGGGAATAACGCAGTACCCGTTTATTCCCGGCCATGAAATTGTCGGCACAATTGCGGCCATGGGAACGCAGGTGCGGGACCGCAAGCTGGGCCAGCGCGTTGCTGTGGGCTGGCAGGCCGACTCCTGCGGCACCTGCGAGTGGTGCATGCGCGGGGATGAAAATCTTTGCGCCCAGAGCGTTGCCACCTGCGTCCATCGCCACGGCGGATTTGCCGAAAAGGTCCGCGTGAATGCCCGCTTCGCCATTCCAGTGCCCGACGCGCTGGACAGTGAAGGGACCGCTCCCATGATGTGCGGCGGCATTACGGTCTACAATCCGATTCGCACCGCCGGCATTTTTCCGGGTTCGCGTGTCGCCGTCGTCGGCATTGGAGGATTGGGACATCTGGCGCTGCAATTCGCGCGCGTCTTCGGCGCGGAAGTCACTGCCATCTCCACCTCGCCGAACAAGGAAGCGGAATCCAAGTCCATGGGAGCCCATTATTTCGTCAACTCCCGCGAGAATGAAGCCATGAAAAAACTGGCTGGCTCCTTCGACCTGATTCTGTCCACGATCAATCAAGACCCCGATTGGAATACCCTCGTCGCGGCGCTGCGTCCGCGAGGAACGCTTTCGGTTGTCGGCGTACCGCCCAGCCCCATTTCCGCGCACGCCTTTCCGCTGATTGCCAGCCAGCGCGCCATCGCTGGCAGCCCCAGCGGCAGCCCCAGCATGTTGCAGGAGATGCTGACGGTTGCAGCGCGTCATGGAGTCAAGGCCATTACGCAGGCGTTTCCCATGGCAAAGGCGAATGACGCGGTCGCCAAGCTGAAGAAAAATCAAGTCCGCTATCGCGCCGTGCTGGCAAATTAGCGCGGCGCAGCTCGCTCTCGTGATGTCACCTGGAGCACCACGTTCGCGCTCCGAGAATTTTTCCACATCTCATCCGCCGCGACTGGCGAGATCGCAGCCAGTCACCGAAATTGTTTCTGCTTCTCCGGAAATTGACGGTATCATTAGTTTTCTCCAGAGCGAATCATCCAGAGAATCCCCTTCCCCCGGCCCGCTGGTTGCGTTGGCCGGATGCCCAGGCATTGTGGATTGAGGGATCGTTGCAAGCGCGCCTGCACTCTTCTGAAGTAGATCGAACAAGCGAGGTATTTCAGTGACCCAGTTCTACAAATCAACTGACTCCAGCCACGTTTTGACTCTAGAGGAAATCACGAACCTCACGGAAGAAGGCGGCAAGCCCGCCGACACACTCATGAATGTTGTCGCCTTGATCGCGACGCGGTTCAGGACCGACGTCTGCTCCGCCTATCTGCTCGAGCCGGATCGATCGAACCTGGTGCTGGCGGCGACGCTTGGCCTGCATCCGCGATGCATCGGCACATTGCGCATGCCGCTCAACGAGGGTCTGACCGGCCTGGTCGCGGAACAAGTTTTGCCGGTAGCCGTTGAGGAAGTCAAGAATGATCCCCGTTTCAAATACTTCGTCGAGTCCGGCGAGGAGGTGTACCATTCGTTTCTCGGCGTGCCTCTCATCGACCGTGGCGTGCTGCAAGGCGTTCTCGTTGTTCAGACCAAGGATCGCCGCGTCTTTCACGAGGACGAAATTCGCATGTTGGTCGAGGCGGCCAGCGAAGTTGCGCCCGTGGTCAGCGAAGCTCGCACGCTGGACCGCTTCATTGCCCCGGTTCAGGAGCGGCTTTGGTCCCTGGCCCGCAATCTCTGGTGGAGTTGGGACCATGACAGCATCAGCCTGTTCCGCGATCTGGATCCGACACGCTGGCGGCAGTTGAATCAAAATCCCATATCATTGCTGGGCGAAATCCCGCTGGGGGAAATTGAGCGCCGCGCGGCCGATCTGGCCTTGCATAGCCGTATTAACTATTGCTATCGCCGCCAGCAGGAGTATCTCCGCGCGGACCGCACCTGGGGAGCGGCGAATGCGGGCGTGCTGCGCCCTCGCCCCGTCGCCTATTTCTCCGCGGAGTTCGGATTGCACGAGTCCCTGCCAATTTATTCCGGCGGCCTGGGAGTTCTGGCTGGAGACCACATCAAGAGCGCGTCCGACCTCGACATTCCGCTGATCGGAATTGGATTGTTTTACGGACAGGGATACTTTCTCCAGCGACTCGACCAAAGCGGATGGCAGCGCGAGGAATATCTGCAAACCGACGTCAATCAACTCCCCATGCAGCCGGCCATTGGCCAAAACGGAGAGCCGATTATCGTGGAAATTGCAACGCGCACCGGCTTGATCCGCGCCAAGGTTTGGCGAGTCAAGGTGGGACGCTGCGATCTGCTGCTGCTCGATTCCAATGTGGCCGGCAATGCGCCCGAGGATCTGGAACTCACCTCGCGCCTCTATGGCGGCGATGGACGCACGCGCATTCGTCAGGAGCTGTTGCTCGGAGTCGGCGGCTTTCGCGCTCTCAAGGCGATGGGCATTTCTCCCGGAGTGCTGCACCTCAACGAGGGGCACAGCAGCTTCGCGGTCCTGGAGGCGATTCGCAGTCGCATGGAGGAAGAGGGGCTGAACTTTGAGGTTGCCGCGACTCAAATCCCGCGCGAAGTGGTCTTCACCACCCATACTCCCGTGCCGGCCGGTCACGACCGTTTCAATGGCGATCTGATTGACGAGCACCTGGGTCCGCTGCGCGAGCAGCTCGGCATTTCGCATGAGATGTTGATGAGCTTCGGCCGGGAGCATTCCAGCGATCAGCATGAACAATTCTGCATGACGGTTCTGGGTCTCCAACTCTCGCGCCGCGCCAATGCGGTTTCTTCTCTGCATGGCGAGGTGTCGCGCGCGATGTGGAAGAGCCTGTTCCCCGGCAAGGAAGAAGAGGCTGTGCCCATCGGCCACATCACGAATGGCGTGCACGTGCCATCGTGGCTGGCGCCGCAAATGTGTCGCCTGTACGATCGCCATCTCGGCGTGGGATGGCAGGAGCGCAGCGGTTCAGCGCGCACCTGGGAGGAGATCGAAAACGTCGATGATGGCGAGCTTTGGGAAACACACCTCAACCTGAAATCACGGCTGCTCGATTTCACCCGCCGCCGGGCGCGAGAGCAGGCCGAAAGACGCGGCGAGTCGCCGGAGACTCTGCGCAATCTGGGCAGAGTGCTCTCCCCGGATGCTTTGACCATCGGCTTCGCGCGGCGATTTGCCACCTACAAGCGCGCCAACCTGATCCTTGCCGATATCCAGAAGCTGGCGACCATGGTCAACGATCCCAACCGCCCCGTGCAATTCCTCTTCGCTGGCAAAGCGCACCCGCATGACGAACCGGGCAAAAGGGTGCTGCAGCAGATTGCCGAAATGATGCGCGACTTCAACTTCGCCAACAAGCTTGTCTTCATTGAGGACTATGACATCAATGTCGGCCGCTATCTTGTCCAGGGCGTCGATGTCTGGCTCAACAATCCCCGGAGGCCGCTGGAAGCATCCGGCACCAGCGGGCAAAAAGTTGTGCTCAACGGAGGACTCAATCTGTCCGTGCTCGATGGCTGGTGGGCCGAGGCATACGACGGCCGCAACGGCTTCGCCATCGGCACCGGCAGAACCCACGCGAATATGGATGTGCATGACAGCCGCGACGGCGCGGACCTCTATCGCGTGCTCCGCGATGAATTGATTCCGCTGTTCTATGAGCGTGATCGCGACGGCCTGCCCCGTGGATGGATCAAGCGCATGAAGCGCACCATTCGTACATTAGGCTGGCGCTTCAACGCCGACCGCATGGTGATGGACTACACCCTGAAGTGCTACGTCCCAGCCGCCGGCGGCACCTCCAGCGAAATCAAGACCCTCGCCTAGCCGCAGTCGCCTTCCTGCGCCCTCAGCCGCAAGCCCCGCCGTGCGTCCGCGGGGTGTTCTTGGTTACAGCCGCCGCTGTCAGCCTCGATCTGTTCGCGTGACAGGCCGGACTAATTGTTCTGTTGAATCCGCATTCACGACGTGAGATGGGACACATCCGGCAAGGAAACCGCAGCGAGCAACATGTTCTGGCTTGCGCGAATTTCCCCCATCTCGAATTCAAGATGGGGCACACCCAAATTGATCTGATGTTGCGGTGCAGGTACGAAGGCTGTCCAAGAATGCTCCCCGTTTAGGATGCTCTCCATATAATATGTAGCCATGCTGACTCGGATCTATATCGATAATTTCCGCAGCTTCGTCAACTTCGAGTACAGACCGGAGCGAAAGCAGTTGCTGCTTGGACCCAATGGCAGCGGCAAGTCGTCGTTACTCGACGCAATTCGCTATCTTAAACGGTTTATGGAGGGCGATGAGAATCCCTTTACGCAGTCCACTCGCACCCGTTGGCAAGACAAACCTCTCCAGGTCGTAGAGATTGAGGCCATTTTGGATCGCCAGAAATACGAATATCGGGTTGAAATCCGATTTGAATCTGAGACGAGGCAACCGTCAGTAAGTCTAGAAAGTTTAAAAGTTTCTGGTGCACCCGTTTTTCAGCTGGCCAAGGGAGAAATTCGCTTTTTCTCAAATGGCAGCGACCAAGCAACGGCCGTGCCACTGGAGACAGTCAGATCTGCCCTACATCTATCTCAATTGAGCAACTCGCACGTCCGCCGTTTCGTTGAGTGGATGAAATCTGTACATTGCTTCCGGATCGACGAATATCACAACGCGATGAATGAAAGTGCTGATAGCGAGGAAGACCAGCCCGACTACGAACTCGAAAACATCGCTGGTTGGTACCGCCATTTAATGGGAGCGTACCCCGCGGAGAATCTGAATTTCCTGAAGTCCATGAAGGCCGCGCTTGATGGATTCCAGACGCTGCGATTTTCGTCTGAAGAGGATGGCGTGAGGAAACTTCGCGCTGATTTTACGACCTCAACAAAGAAACGAGCGAATTATTCACTGTCCGAACTTTCCGATGGTCAGCGATGCCTACTGGCCTTATACATGATCCTTCACTTTCTGATAGCCAAGGGGCATACGATATTTATCGATGAACCGGATAACTTCATCTCCTTGCGTGAAATACAGCCATGGCTCCTGGCGGCGGAGGAGGCGGTCGATGATCATCATGGACAACTTATCCTTATCTCCCATCACCCGGAAATTCTGAATCAATGGGCTATAAGACATGGATTGCGTTTTTTCCGAGAGGATAATGGCCACGTCCGGACGGAGAAATTCAAGCCTGATCCTGGTGGAAATCTACAGCCCTCTGAATTGATCGCGCGGGGATGGGAGGATGAGTAAGCCATCGCAGGTCATTGTGCTTTTGGAAGATGACCATCACAAAATGCTCATCTACAGATATCTCAAGAAGCACGGGTTGGGCCATGAGATAAGGATTACGCTTCCGACCCCCGGTGGGGGGAGCGCTGAAAGTTGGGTGCGAAGCAGATTTGACAAGGAAGTAAGCGCATACCGCCTGCGACAACGGAACGTCAAAACTGCACTAATCGTGGTAATCGATGCAGATAATCATTCGGTCCAAGATAGATGGAGACAACTCGATCAAGCTTTGAAGGATGCTCAAGAACCACCGGTCGATTTTGAGCGTGAGAAAATCGCACGACTGGTTCCAAAACGCAATGTCGAGACTTGGATTCTTTGTCTCACCAAACAGACAGTCGATGAGAAAACCGATTACAAAAATACGAGGAACGATTGGAATGATTTGATCCCTCCAGCAGCGACAACGCTATTTCAATGGACTCGGCAGGAAACCGCACTGCCAAACCACTGCATCGACTCTTTGCGGACTGGAGTCAAAGAGCTGAATCGCCTTGCACTCTGAAACAACTTCGCACTCTAAATATCCAAGTGAGAGAATGTCGATCTTGAGACCTTTCCGGCAAAGAATACATCTCTCGAAAATGACACTATTCGGGACAAGTAGTCGGCCAGCCGGAGACGAAGACGCCCCCCTACAACTCCTGTGGCTGTTCCGCGGGCGGCGAGGTTTCGGCGGCGTGAAAATGGCGCAGGAAAAACCCCAGCGAGCCGCCCTGCAGCACTATGGAGAACACCACCACGATATAGGTGGTTGCAAGAATCCAGTCGCGGCCATCCGTCAGAGGCAGCGCCAGGGCCAGCGCGAGAGATAGCCCGCCGTGCAGCCCGCCCCAGGTCAGCACCAGCACCGAACTTCGATGGTCGCGCCCGATGAGCCGCAGCCCCCGCAGAACCAGGGCGACCACGGCGACGCGAATGGCCAGGACAGCGACAATCGCCGTCGCGCCCGATCCCAGCCATGCCCGCTGAAACGGAATCGCCAGCACCTCCAGGCCCAGCAGAACAAACAGAACAGCGTTCTGCACCTCATCGACCATCTTCCAGAATTCCTCCACCTTTTCGTGCGCGATCAGCTCGGCGGGATGATGCACATTGAATCCCCGCAGCGCGATGGCCGCCGCGACCGCCTCCAGCGGGCCGGAGAGGCGCAAGATCTCGGCCAGCGCATAGCCGGCTAAAGCCAGCGAGAGGGTTATCAGAACGTCGACCTGGAAAGCGTCGACCAGCCGCATCAGTGTGTACGCGATCCATGCCAGAAAAATTCCCAGCGCAAGGCCGCCGCCAACACTCAGCAGCAGGGTCACGATAATGTGCGACGCGGTCGGAGTCGCCCCGTGCGCAGCGCCGAGCAGAGTCACAAAGATGACAACGCCAATGCCATCGTTGAACAGAGATTCTCCCGCCAGTTGCGCCTCCACGTGATTGGGAACGCCCACGCGGCGGAGCATTTCCATCACCGCGATCGGGTCGGTGGGCGAAATCAATGCGCCAAACAACATGCATTGCAGCCAGGGCGCATGGATGCCGACCAGCGGCAGCGTCCACCGCATCAAGGCTGCAACCGCGAAGGTGGAAACCAGCGTGCCGACAATGGCGAGCGACGCTACGGTCAGCTTCTCGCGTACAAGCGCCCCGATGTCCAGCAAGAATGCGCCCGCGAACAGCAGCAGGGGCAACATGCCGTGCAGGATCAGGCGTTCAAAATCGATCTGCCGGGCCAGGCCGATGGCCCATGGCCGCAGACCCGCCGCATACTCGCCGATACTCACCAGAAACAGAGAACAGACCACGGTCAGAAACATGGTGCCGATGGTGGTGGGCAGTTTCAGCCAGCGAGCGCTGATCCAGCCGAACAGGGCTGCGATGGCCACTAGAACGCTAATGAGCTGGAGTATCGTCATGGAACGAAGGCGCTGCTAATCCGAGTTTACTGGACGACAGAATGCGCGCGCCGATTACCGTGGCGCCCACATTCTGTCGTTTCATCTTTCACGCCGAAATGCGCTGGAAGCCGTTCCTTTCGGTACACTCAGAAATAGTATGCGGACCACTCTTTTCAGCCTCCTTCTTTTTTCCTTTTCCTTTTCCGCGCTCGCCCAGGGCACGCAGCTTTGGCAGCAGTCGAGCTTTGACAGCTTTGAGAAGGGCGCGCCGCACGGCGTCGCCATCCTGAGCGATGGCAGGCTGGAAAGCTCGCCGGTAGCCACGGAGCTATTGACCACGCCGGCCGCGGCTGTGTGGTCGGTCGCGGTGGATGCGCGCGGCAACGCATATCTGGGAACCGGCTCGCCCGCGATGGTGCTGAAGGTCGCTCCCGATGGAAAAATGACGAAGCTGCTGGAGACCAAGGATGTCTCCGTGCAGGTGGTGCGTATCGGGCCGGATGGAATGTTGTACGCCGCCACGCTGCCCAATGGCAAGGTGTACCGCATCGATCCGAATGGCCCGGAGGTGACGATCGACAATGCTCCGCACCCGGTGTACAAGCAGGGCGCAGCGTCAGCAGACAAGAACGCACCGGCTGCGCAGGTGGTGTTCGACTCCAGCGCGCTCGCTCCCAAGCCATACTATATTTGGGATTTGGCGTTCGACGCCGCTGGCCGGATGTACGTTGCCACTGGAGGCCCGGCGGCAATTTATCGCGTAAACCTGAAGCAGCCCAACGCTGCGCCCGAGAAATTCTTTTCCAGCACCGAGCAACATATGCGCTGCCTTCTCTTCGCAAAAGACGGCACGCTCTACGCCGGCACCGACGGTCGCGGTCTGGTCTACCGCATCAGCCCGGCTGGCAAGGGCTTCGTATTGTTCGAGTCGCCGAAGGAAGAGATTTCCGCCATGGCGTTGGATCCCGACGGCAACCTGTATGTCGCCTCGCTTGGAGACAAGGGCCGATCCAAGCTGCCGCCGCTGAACGTCCACAGCAGCCCGACAATGACCGCAACCATCACGATTCTTCTGCCCGGCTCGATTGCATCTTCCAATGACAGCACCCTCGTTCCCAAGGGCACGATTGTTTATCAGATTGCGCCCGATGGCGCGCCACGCCAACTTTGGTCCTCCGCGCACGATGTGGTGTACGCGCTGGCCTGGCAACACGGTGAAAACAATGGTCAGAGCGGTTTGCTGGCCGGCACCGGCAATCAAGGGCATCTCTATCGGATTTCCACGGACGGCACCTATGCGGATCTGGCGCATCTGGAGGCCATGGAGACGACCGCCTTTACCCTGGCGGGAAATACGGTGTACGTTGCCACCAGCAACACCGGCAAACTGTATCGGCTGGCGGCAAGCAGCGCAGGCGCCAACGGGGACTCTACTTATATCAGCCCGGTCGGTGATGCGAGATTCAGTGCGCTATGGGGACGCGCCGAAGTGCGCGGCACAGGTCACTTTAAACTGTTCGCGCGCGTGGGCAATATCGAGCAGCCGACCGAAGGCTGGAGCGACTGGCTGCCCGTGACTCCGGAGGGCGAAGCGACAAAATTTCCGCGAGCACGCTTCATGCAATGGAAAGCGGTGCTCAACGCGGGGTCCACCCTGCGCGAGGTCGGATTTTATTACCTGCCGCAGAATGTTGCCCCCGTGGTGGATGACATCGTGGTGGAAATGCATGCCCGCGTGGTCGCCAGCCTCAACCAGGAAGCCCAGCTCAAAACAGTACAGATCAATTTCCCGGCGGAGACGACCGACGGAGTCGTGTACGACGTACAGCAAAGCTCCGATCCGCTGACGGCGGTGCGCGCGCCTACGTGGGCCACGGCCCGATGGAAGGCGCACGACCAGAACAGCGACCATCTCAGTTACTCGGTCTACTATCGCGGCGCTGGGGAAGCCAACTGGCAATTGCTGCGGAAGGACATAGAAGAAACCTATCTTTCTTTCGATCTGACTCGCATTCCGAACGGCTACTACACGCTGCGTGTTGTTGCCAGCGATGCGCCTTCGCATCTTGCCGGGACTGCGTTGACCGGGTTCATGGACAGCGACCATTTTCTGCTGGACACCATGCCGCCGGCGATTTCCCCGTTACAGGCGAAGCTGGCGTCATCTTCAGCCGGGGCGATCCATGTGGTTTTCGATGCGCGGGATACGCTCTCCGCAATTTCGCGCGCCTACTACTCCGTGGACGCCGGGCCGTGGCAATATGTGGAACCGGTTGGCGCGTTGAGCGATTCTCTCCAGGAACATTACGACTTCACGGCGCCGGTGCCCAAAGCGGCAGCGGGTGATGATATGCCGACGGCGGTACAGCCTACCGCGCCGCAACAGCATGTTCTGTCGGTGCGGGTCTTGAACCGCGCTGGCAATGTGGCCACCGCAAAAGCGATCGTCGAGTAGAGCATTTCCACCAATAGTGGAATGTCGGGGTGCCTCATCCTGGCGTAGCTAGGGCGGGATGAGGACAGTGTCCGCATTACAGGAACTGCGATACTGCTCTAGGAACTGGGTGAAGGCATGAGCGAACCATCCTATGCGCTTTGAACTTTTTATCGCCAGCCGCTACCTGCGCGCCAAGCGCCGCCAGGCTGTCGTGGGCGTCATTACGACGATCTCCATTGTGGGCGTGGCGGCTGGCGTAGCTTCGTTAATCCTCGCGCTGGCGATTACAAATGGAATGCGGCGCGACCTGCAACGGCAATTGCTGGGCTCGACGGCGCAGGTGGAACTGATGCGCGTAGCCAGCGATGGCATTGAGAACTGGCGCCCGCTGCTGGATCGCCTACGACAACTGCCGCACGTCACGGCCGCGGCTCCTGCGCTATTTGGCCAGGTGTTGATCTCGCGCGGCGCGCGTTCCGGCGGCGCGTTGATCAAAGGCATTCTGCCCACCGAGGAGCGGACCGTAAGCACGTTGCTCAACAGCATCCACGAAGGCAGCGCCGCGCCGCTGGACCCGGTCACTGCGGCCAATGCGAACAGCCCAGCCAGCGCGCCGCCGCCGCTCGTACTTGGTTCCGACCTTGCCGACCAGATTGGCGCTAGCGTGGGCGACACCGTTCTGGTCACCAGTCCGCAGGGCGAGTTGACGCCATTTGGCCTGGTGCCGAAGTATCAGGAATTCAAGGTGGTCGGAATCTTCCATTCCGGCTTCTATCAGTACGACTCTTCCTTCGCGCTGGCGCGGCTGGCAGACGTGCGGCATCTGTTTGGCGAGCCGAACATTGTCTCCGTCATCAGCTTCAAGGTGGACGATCTGTACCACGCCGACCGCATCGGGCGCGAGATCGAACAGGCCGCGGGCAAGGGCTTTATGACCACCAACTGGATGGAGCAGAACCGCGAGTTGTTTCGCGCGCTGCGCCTGGAGCAGGTGGTCACCTTCATCGTGATTGGCCTGATCGTCTGCGTGGCGGCGCTGAACATCCTGATCGCCCTGACCATGATGGTGATGGAGAAGACGCGCGACATTGCTGTGCTCATGTCCTATGGCGTGCGCCCCTCACAGGTCCGGCGCATCTTCGTCTGGCAGGGAATGCTGATCGGCATTCTCGGCACTGCCATCGGACTCGCCCTGGGCTATGCGCTGGCTTGGGCGGGCGGCCATTACCGCTTCATTCATCTGTCGGCGCAGGTTTACTCGCTGGATTATCTGCCCTTCGCCCCGCGCTGGCAGGATGGCGTCATCGTGGCGCTGGTGGCGCTCGGCGTATCGCTGCTGGCAACGCTCTATCCATCGTCTTCCGCCGCGAAAATCCTTCCCGCCGAAGCCCTCCGCTATGAGTAGGACTATTCAGGCCGGCGGATGGCCACCCTAACCTGGATGTCCCGTACCAATCAAAAATTTGGGTGGCCCTCGATAAGGACGAAGGCTTTGTCAAGGCGCAAATAACCCGGGCGGTGCGGCTGCATCGCTTGTCTTTCCAGAGGGGTTGAGGACCAGAGTTCTGGTAGATTCACGCTGCATCACCAAA
>JAJYSV010000072.1 GCA_021793405.1 Acidobacteriota bacterium | reverse complement strand
ATTCCTGGGAGTCATCTATCACACCCTCAAAAATAACTGGGTGTTCGAGGACTTCCCCAATTTTGTCTTGGCCTCCTGAAAACAGGCCGCAACTAAAGCATGAGTAGACAACTATTCATGGGAGAAAATATGATCCATCTCGAAGATGCTCGCAGAATGATTGCTGCGGCAGAAAAGAAAGCCAATGAAATCGGTCAGCCAATGAACATCGCCGTTGCCGATGCGGGGGGGAATCTGGTCGCGCATGTCCGCATGGACGGAGCGTGGCTGGGCAGCGTCGATATCTCTATCAAAAAGGCATACACGGCGCGGGCTTTCGACATCAGCACGAAAGATCTCGCCACGCACAGCCAGCCTGGAGGTCAGTTCTACGGCATCCATGCCTCGAATGACGGAAAGATCATGATCTTCGCCGGCGGCATTCCACTGAAGCGCGATGGCAAGGTTGTCGGTGCAATTGGCGTCAGTGGTGGAATGGGCGCGCAGGACCAGGCGGTTGCCGAAGCTGGCGCGGCAGCTTACTAACCCGAAAGGAATTCTTATGGCTAAGAATCGCGGAGTTGTTTTTCTCGGCCCCGGCAAGGTCGAGGTGCAGTCGATCGATTACCCAAAAATGCAAAATCCAGCAGGCAAAGAGATTACCCATGGCGTCATTCTGAAAATTGTCTCGACGAATATTTGCGGCTCCGATCAGCACATGGTGCGGGGTAGGACCACGGCTCCTGCCGGGCTGGTGCTTGGCCATGAGATTACCGGCGAGATCATCGAAAAAGGTCGGGACGTCGAATACCTTAATATCGGGGACTTGGTTACGGTCCCATTTAATGTTGCCTGCGGACGCTGCCGGACGTGCCGCGAGCGGGAAACGGGGGTTTGCCTCAACGTAAATCCCGGACGCGCAGGCGGAGCCTACGGCTATGTGGACATGGGCGGCTGGGTCGGCGGTCAGGCCGAGTATGTGATGGTGCCGTATGCCGATTTCAATCTGATCAAATTTCCAGATAAAGCTCAGGCGATGGCCAAGATTCGCGATTTGACCATGCTGTCCGACATCTTGCCAACCGGCTTTCATGGGGCGGTGAATGCGGGTGTAGGAGTGGGATCGACCGTCTATATCGCTGGTGCCGGACCGGTTGGGCTGGCCGCCGCCGCATCGGCCCAGATTCTTGGCGCGGCAGTGGTCATGATTGGAGACATGAATCAGGAACGGCTGCAACATGCGAAGAAGGTGGGCTTCGAGCCCGTTGACCTAACCAAGAGCGACAAGCTGGAAGACCTGATTGCGCAGATCCTGGGCGTGCCGGAAGTGGACTCAGCTATCGATTGCGTTGGCTTTGAGGCGCATGGACATGGTTCGCAGCATGGCATAGAAGCACCTGCTACTGTTCTCAACTCCCTGATGACTATCACCCGCGCCAGCGGGAGCATCGGGATTCCGGGCCTTTACGTCACAGACGATCCGGGATCTAAAGATGAGGCTTCGCGACAGGGAAATCTCCGCATGAGGTTTGGACTGGGCTGGGCGAAATCGCATCGCTTCTACACCGGGCAAACACCCGTGTTGAAGTACAACCGGCAGCTCATGCAGGCGATTCTGCACGATCGCTTGCCCATAGCGAAGATCGTCAACGCGACGGTAATTCGCCTGGACGAGGCACCGCAGGGCTATCAGGATTTCGATAAAGGAGCAGCCAAGAAATTTGTGATCGATCCCCACGGATCGCTTGCTAAGGTCGCCTAAGCCAAACGAACGCGCAGACGATGCTGGCGGGAGAGGTTCTTTGCCCGTCGTCCGCATAGTCTGCGCGGAATTCTTCCAGAAAACCGGTCAAACCTGCACGTCGCCCGAATTTCCGGCGTTGCCCAGGATGACTTTGATGTTCATCCGCTTTTGGCCGCGATAGATCGTCACCGTCACCGTCTGCCCAGCCTGATGTCCGTCCATAATTTCCGCGATATCACGGTCATTCGTGACTTGATCGCCGTCAATGGCAACGATCAAGTCTCCGCCAATATAGATTGGCGTGTTGCCAAGGTATGCCTGCTGCGTGCCGCCATGGATTCCGGCGTGGTCTGCCGGGCCGCCGGGAACGATGCGCTCCACCAGGACCCCGTAAATGGCTGGCAATCCCATCTGATTTGCAATGTCAGGACCGATCGACAAGCCTCTAATTCCGAGTGTCGGCCGCAGGACCTTACCATATCGGAAGAAGTCATTCAGTGCAGCTTTCGCTGTATCGATCGGGATCGAAAAGCCAATTCCGGCATTCTGGTTCGCACCGCCGCCCGTATCAATCATCGTATTCATCCCGATCACGTTACCTTGCGAATTCAAGAGCGGACCGCCGGAGTTTCCAGGATTGATCGCCGCATCGGTTTGGATGGCATCGGATATCAGATTGCCCATGGGTCCGCGCACAGACCGAATTGAGCTGATGATGCCGCGAGTCATCGTGCCGCTCAAGCCGAATGGATTTCCGATGGCATAGACTAGTTGGCCCACCTGAAGACCCCGCGAGTCCGCCAAAGTCGCTGGTTGCAGATCTGGAGCGTCGATCTTCAGCAGGGCCAGGTCGTGCCCCTTGTCGACCATCAGAATTCTGGCCTTGTACTGATGTTTGTTGTAGAGCGTGACTTGCACGTTTTGTGCGTTCGAAACCACGTGGTAATTGGTGAGTATGTCGCCCTTCTTGTCGAGGATAAAACCGGAGCCCTGACCCTGCGCGGGCACCGCGCCGTAAAAGAAGTCGAAGGTCACCGTGTTCGAAGTGATATTCACGACCGAAGGCAGCGCCTTCTTGTAGACCTCAATATTGTTTTGCTCACTCGGCAGCAGCGCCGGAGCGGCCTCGGCCTCTGTCATCTGCAAGCCGCTGGGCATATCTTCCGCTTTCGGCTGCGCAGCAGTGCTGGCAGTATGGATGAACCAGCTACCTCCACTCCCAGTCGAAGCTGTGTGCGTCGTGACGATGTAAAAGCCACCGAGGATGGCGAGGGTCAAAATCAGCAAGCGTGCTTTCATATGGTGCATGGCTCTCAATTCTCTGTTGCCGCAACGTGGGCTTCACACGCTATGGCAGGAACAGAATGCATTTCATCAGGCTTCAATTACCAGGCAAATCCCTGTCTCTTGGATTCAGGTAGGCATATTTCCGTCGTCTCACTGCGACGTATGCAGTTCCTATTCTATTGAATCCGCTTATTGACCCGCAGTTGTACGTTCCCTACATTTCAGGCGTCTCAGAATATCCTCTACTGCTGCCTCCGTTTTTTCGATTGGTCCAGAGTTTTCAATAACGAAATCGCAGTGCGGAATTTTCTCCGCATCTGTCATTTGCAATCCAATGCGTCTGCGACCGTCTTGCTCCAGAGCAATTCTTTCTTCCGTTGAAAGCAATCTGCCGCCGCTTATTCGGGCTACATAGCGGGCGAGTCGCACGCTCTCGGGCGCGGTTACCAGAATCAGCGCATCAAAGCGGTGGCTCAAACCGGGTGCAGTGCCTGCCCGGGCCGCCTCAAAAATCAGCGCCGACTCCACCATCGCGATGGCGTCCGGATCCTTACGAAATATTGCCTCCATGCGCCGCTCCTGTTCGGCGATTACGGCTGGATGCACGATACGGCTCAATTCCTCCAAACGGTTCGTGGAGAACACGTAACGCGCCAGCGCGCCGCGATCGAGTTGCCCATCGGCCAGGGTCAGCTCGGGCGCATCCGAAAATTGGCGGAAATGGGAAAGGATGGCCGCATACACTGGTTGGCCCGGCTGCATCAGCTCCCGGCCAATCTGGTCCGAATCCAGAACATACACGCCCTGGCGCGCGAAAATATTGGCGACAGTGCTTTTTCCGCTTCCCAATCCTCCAGTAAGCCCGACGCGCAGCATGACGCATTCTCCTGGAAAAGCTAAACTGGCAGGCCTCGACGCAGACGGGCCGCGCGGACGGTATTTGCCATCAGCATGGCAATCGTCAGTGGACCCACGCCGCCTGGTACGGGCGTGTAATAGCTGGCCAGCGCGAAGGCGTGCGGGTCGATGTCTCCCATCAGGACAGAACCTTTTTCCCGAAAGGTCGCTTCGCGCCGGGCATTGCCGGAAAAAAAGCGGTTGAAGTCTTCCTGGGATGTGATGCGATTCATGCCAACGTCCACCAGAACTGCTCCGGGCCGCACCATGGCAGGAGCAATAATGCCCGCCCGTCCAATAGCCGCGACAAGAATGTCCGCAGAGCGGCAAAATCCGGCCAGGTCTTTGGTTTTGCTGTGGCAAATTGTAACCGTGGCATTTTCGTGCAACAGCAGCATGGCCATCGGCTTGCCAACAATGTCGCTGCGACCCACTACTACCGCATGCTGGCCGGAGATGAGAATCCCGGTGCGCTTCAGCATCTGGATGATTCCCGCCGGAGTGCAGGGAATCAGAGACGGCTGGCCGCTCTGCAGGCGGCCGACATTCACGGGATGAAAGCCATCGACATCCTTCTCCGGTGAGATGGCTTCCAGCAATCGCTTCGCGTCGACATGTTTTGGCAGCGGCAATTGGATCAGGATTCCATCGACATCCTCACGAGCATTCAACGTGGCGATCAGAGCCAGCATTTCTTCTGTCGTCACAGAAGCGGGCGGAGTGATGGACGCGCTGTCGATCCCGAGCGCGGCGCTGGTTTTTACCTTATTTCGTACATACACCTCGGATGCGGGATGATTGCCGACCAGTACCACGGTCAAACCGGGTCGAATACCTTGCAGATGAAGTTGCTGTATGTCCTTTGCCACTTCTGCCTGGATGGCAGCGGCAATGGCATTTCCATCCAATATGTGGGGCGTTGTCGTGGTAGTCATGGTTTATCACTATGGTAACGGATGCAGGTGACCACCGGCGCGTCTGGCTTCACTTCACAAAATTCGACTTGCATGAATCCAGAGCGCCGTGCAATACGAAAGTATGGCAGCGACTACCACTTCCGATAACCAAAGTTCTCTTGTGGAAGTCCAATTGATGCCGATAACCAAGGCAAGAGCGCGCCACGCGTCGCTCCAACAGTGGGAGGAAATTATGCAAGACGCTGCACACCCGGTCGATTGATCGCATCTATTTGGATAGTTTGTACGATTTCTTAGCAACAAACCAAAGCGGGAATGAGTCATACATACCAGCGGGAAATGTTGCGACCGTGACCGGACGCAACAGAGAAGGACGGAGGCTCCATGCATCATGGCTCGCACATCGAGAAATTTCCCACGGTGGAGTTGCAGGAATTGCGCGACGGACTATTGCAGCATGGGCTGGACACCTGGCAGGCTGCGGATCTGATCAGCAGCTTTCTGGCGGGACGCGGTTATGGCGTTTCGCGGCAGAGCGCTCGCGATGCAGTTGCGCGCTTTGAAGACGCCGGACGATCCATCGATTGCATCCAAGCCGAACTGGAGAAGCTGGCCATGGTTATGTAGCCGCGGTCATCGAACTTCTGCTCGCGTGCCAAACTTCGATCCTTCAGGGGCGAGATTTCCGGAAGACATAAATCGTTCCAACGCCTTGGTAGCACAGCCCTCCCCGCAGATATGATGAACCTTGGGATTTCGAGACTCATCATTATTCCAGGGCGACAGAGTAAAGTGTCGCGCGGACTGGTCTTCTTCAAAGCACAACACATTCCCCAGCGTGACCATCCACCAGTGGTTCGATTCGAGCTTTGCCGTTCCGCAGATGTCACAGGTAAAGGATTCATCCCACGCCATAGTTTGCCTTTGTAGCGGACACTGGCTGTCCAGTAAGACTAGATGCACTAAAAAGACTTTCGTTGCTGAATCTGTGCATGGAGAAGCAGCCTGGAAATCAACCTTGCCCGGAGATTCTTCGAGGCACATGCTTCTGTCATACAATTATTACTAACTCTGTGGAACTGCTACTTAATCTTCTATGGCTGGCAGCTTCTGTTATTTTGGGCGTGATATTGCTCAAGTTCAGAGGCCGACGCGAGGCCATGTCCCAAGAATACGTCCATCCGCGTTCGACGGTGTGGATTTCGTATCTCATTCTGGTGGTGATGTTACTTCCGGTCATTTCCATGACCGACGATATGATGACGATGGTTGCCCCATCGGACAGTGATCGGATAGCGCGGCGGTGCGAAGGTTTTGTGACTGGCCATGCTCCAGCCCCTTTCCATGGGATCCACGAAACGCTTTTCTTCCCCATCCGGGATGTGTCGCGTCCTCCCGTTCTCGCCGCCAGTACTTTGGAATCTGTCCAGGTTCTCCACTGTTCCTATTGTTTCTATCGACAAAGCACGCAAGGCCGCGCTCCTCCCATATTTTCATAGCTGACAGCGTTTACGGTCCATGGTACGGACCGTGCGGTCTCCCGCTTTCAATCTTTCAAGGAAATACCTATGAAGCACTCCCGGATGGTACGCTTGGGGGTCTGTGTTTTGCTGCTGCTCGGTTGGCGACCGGCGCTGGCGCAGACGCCACAGGCGCCACCGGCTACGCCGCTTACGTTGCAACAGGCGGTTGCGCTTGCGCGTCGTCAGAACCCAACGCTGCTGGCCGCCCAGCAGAACCTCGAATCGACCCGTGCCGAAGAGATTACAGCGGGGCTGCGCCAAAACCCAGTCTTCAGCCTGACCGGTACGAATACCACGCTGCCTGCTAACAACCCATCCAGTCCGTATACATACGCAGGCAATATATCCCGCCTGTTTGAGCGCGGGCAGAAGCGCCGTTGGCGGCTGACCAGCGCCCGCGTCACCACTCAGGTCAATGAAGAGCAATACCACGATCTGGAGCGGCAGACTGTGCTTGCAGTAAAGCAGGCCTTCACGAACATGGCGCTCGCCAAGATGGCCCTGCACCTGGCCGACAGCAACCTTACCAGCTATCGTAAAACGGTGGATTTGAGCCGTGTGCGACTGCAGGCAGGCGCCATCAACCAAACCGATTTCGACCGTATCGACTTACAGATGGCCGCCTTCGAGTCCGATTATTCGAATGCTCATGTCAATTTGATCCAAAGCAGCGACCAGCTACAGCAACTGCTCGGCATCGAGCATCCCAGACGCAGCTTCGATATTGTTGGAACCCTCGAGCCTCCGGTGCTCAACCTGTCTTTGCCGGAGCTGGAACAGAAGGCCCTGACGGCGCGGCCGGACTATCTTGCCGCACAGAAGTCCATTTTGGTCGCGGACGCGAATGTAAAGCTTGCCGATGCCAATGGAACCGCCGACCCGACCCTGGCTGGCGAATATGAACGAGTCGGCGTCTACAATTCTGCCGGATTCAGCGTCAACATTCCGCTGCGCATCTTCGATCGCAATCAGGGAGAGAAGCAGGTGACGCGATTCACCGCGCAATCCAGCCGCTTCACGGAGATGGCGGCGCGCAACCAGGTCCTGGCCGATGTCGATCAGGCATGGGCCGCATATCAGGCCGCGCAGTCGTTGGCCCAGCGCTACAACACCCACTATTTGCAGGAAGCCGGAACCATATTGAACAACCTTGGATTTGGCTATCGTCATGGCGGCTACACGCTGCTCGATTATCTGGACGCCCTGCACGATTACCGGCAAACCAATCTGGACGCTCTCAATGCGAATGCTCAGGTGTGGCAAAGTATCCATCAGCTCAGCTATGCAACCGCGACGGAGATTCTCCCATGAAATTGCCCAACTTAGCTTTGGCAGCAATGTTTTTTGCGCTTTGCGCAGCAGGCTGTAGCTCGGAGTCCGCTTCTTCCGCCCCGCCCCCCGCGGCAAGAACCATCGTGCAGACCGTCGTGGTCCATCGCCAACCGGTCGTCGACAAGTTGACCATCCCGGCGCGCGTTGTCGCCAATCCAACCAAAGTCGTCCAGGTCTTTCCTCCGCTCAGTGGTCGCATCGTACGATTTTCCGTGCTCCCCGGCCAAGCGGTCCGGGCGGGTCAGGTCATTGCCGTTCTGCAGAGCGGGGATATCGCGCAGGCTCGATCCGATTTTGAGAAGGCGAAGATCCAGGTTGTGCTTGCCGACGAGGCTCTGGCGCGCGGCAAGCTGCTGCTACAGCATGAAGTGCTGGCCAAGGCTGACTATGAACAATTGGTGGCTGCCGACGACGCTGCGCATTCTGAGCAGGAACGGGCGCGGCAACTGATCCACGAGCTGGGATTTTCAGAAAACAACAATAGCGATGAAGCTCCCATCCGCGCCCCCATCGCCGGAGCGGTGCTGGACACCGGTACGGCAGTAGGGGAATGGCAGCGCTCGCTGGACAATGCAACTCCGCTCGCTACCATCGCCAATCTGGATTATGTCTGGATCTTAGGTGACGCATACCAAAGCGATCTGGCCAGCATTCACGTGGGGCGCCCGGTGAGTGTGACTTTTCCGGCGTATCCAGGTTTGTCTTTACCGGGCAGGATAGACAACTTATCCCAATCGCTCGATCCCAGCACGCTCGCCGTCAAAGTGCGCGTTGTGCTGGCGAACCCTCAGATGAAGTTGAAGCCTCAGATGTTCGCGAATATTATCGTCGACCGTTCCACGATCCGGGGTTTTCTCGTTCCCTCTGCCGCGGTGATCCATGAAAACAATTTCGATTCGGTGTTCGTCCAGACGTCGCCGGGCAAATATGAAAGGCGTCCCGTCAAGGTAGGCCAGATGCAGCAGCAGAACGTCGTTGTCCTGCAGGGCCTGCACGATGGGGATCAGGTTGTCACCCTCGGGGCCGCATTGCTACGCACGCCTGCGGAGGAGTGATATGAACAGCTTGATCCGGACCCTGCTCCAATACCGCGTCATTGTTCTAGTTGTTTTCGTGGCCGCTCTTTTGGTGGGCTGCTATGCATACACCCAATTGGACATTGAAGCGTATCCTGACCCATCGCCGCCACTGGTGGAAATCATCACGCAGAATCCTGCCTGGTCCGCGGAGGAGATGGAGCAGCAGGTCACCATCCCGGTCGAAAATGCCATTTACGGTTCACCGCATCTGGAGCAGGTTCGCTCCACCAGCATTTTCGGGTTGAGCGATGTGAAGCTCTATTTCAGTTTTGACAGCGACTACTTCCATGATCGCGAGGAGGTCCTGTACCACCTGCAAACCCTGACATTGCCGAACAACCTGCAGCCGCAACTCTCGCCTACATCGCCGATCGGAGAGATTTATCGCTACGTCCTCACGGGTCCCGGCTACTCCTCGAACGAAATCAAGGCGACGCAAGACTGGCTGGTTACCAGGGAATTGAAGCAGGTTCCCGGCATCATCGATGTGACCACCTTTGGCGGAACGACACGGCAATACCAGGTCGTCGTCGATCCAAACCTGCTGCTGGCGCATAACGTGACGCTGAGCCAGGTAGTGAATGCAATCCAGAACAGCAATGCCAATGTCGGTGGCGATTACCTGGCATTGGGCGCGCAGAACGTCAACGTACGTTCGCTGGGTTTGCTGAATACCGTGGACGACATCGGGGCCATCGTTGTCGCCGAACACAACAACGTACCCGTGCTGGTGCGGGATGTCGCTACGGTCAGGAGAGGGAATCAACCCCCGCTGGGTCGCATCGGAAGAAACAATGACAGCAGCATTGTGGAAGGAATCGTACTGTTGCAAAAAGGAGCGCAGTCGCTGCCCGCGTTGAAGGCGCTGAAACAGAAGGTGTACAGCCTGAACCACGGCAATCTGCTGCCGCCGGGCATGCAAATCAAGCCGTATTATGACCGGACCAATCTGATCAACGTCACCACGGACACGGTAAAACACATCATTCTGACCGGCCTGGCGTTGGTGACGTTTGTGCTCGTGATTACCATCGGCGATTTCCGCACTACGATGCTGGCGGTCCTGACAATTCCGTTCGCCGTTCTGTTCGCGCTGACATTGATGGTGATGACGGGTCACTCCGCTAACTTGATTTCCATTGGCGCCATCGATTTCGGCATTCTTGTGGATGCATCGATCGTCGTTCTGGAAAGTGTGTACCGCAGGCTCTCTCGCAGAATGGAAATGGAGAGCACGGCAGATCTGATCGTGGAAGGCGTCAGCCAGAGCGCGAAGCCGGTGATTTATGCCACCATCATCATTCTGATCTCTTTCATTCCCTTGTTCACCATGCAGGGCGTGCCGGGAAAAATTTTCGCGCCGATGTCGATGACCTACGGATTTGCGTTGATCGGCGCATTGATTTATGCCATCGTTTTTGCGCCTGTATTGGGTTTCCTGACCGCGTCTAAAGAACCAACGACAGGCAGGGAAACCTGGCTTCTGCGGAACGTGCATCGCCTGTATGAGCCTGCGCTGAAATTCGCGCTCAAGTATTCTCGGCTTGTCTGGACGGGGGCAATTGGGTGCATCCTGCTGACTGCGTTTGTCTTCCATTTCATTGGCGGCGAATTTATGCCGGCGCTGGAGGAAGGCAATCTCTGGATTCGCGCCACGCTGCCGCAGGATATTTCCTTCCCGCAGGCCGTGGCGATTGCAGACTCCATGCGCGCCACGCTGGATAAATTTCCCGAAGTCAGACAAACGGTATCTCAGGTTGGGCGGCCGGATGACGGCACCGATGTGACCACCTTCAACAATGCTGAGATTTTTACAGACCTGAAGCCGCAGGGCCAATGGCCTGCCTATCTGCACGGCAGCAAGGACAAGCTGATTGAGCAGATGCAATCCAAGCTGGCGAAATATCCGGGTGTCGTACTCGGCTTCTCGCAAAATATCCAGGACAATGTGGAAGAAGCGATGTCCGGCGTCAAAGGGGAAAATTCGCTCAAGCTTTTCGGCAATGACTTTGACACATTGTCGACACTGTCGGAGCAAATCCTCAAGGTCATGCAGTCCGTACCGGGCGTGCAGGACGCCGGCATCTTCAAGGTGGGTGGACAACCCAACCTGATCATCCAGATCGACCGTGCCAAAGCCGCCCGATATGGGATTGCGGCCCAGGACATCAACAATGCGATTCAGGCTGCCGTGGGTGGTGCGCCCATCACGCAAATGATTCTTGGCGATCGCCGCTTCGATTTGGTGGTGCGCTATCCTCTGGTCGATCGGGACAATCCCGATGTGATCCGGAAAATTCTTCTGCCGACACCGGATGGCAACATGGTCCCGCTGGGAGAGATCGCCGATGTCACCATTCGCGACGGAGCCTTTGCTATTTATCGCGAGGGCGGACGCCGGTATGTGCCCATCAAGTTCAGCGTTCGCGGCCGCGATCTTTCCAGCACGATTCGAGATTTGCAAGACCGGCTGCAAGAGCAAATCAAACTACCGCCGGGATACGAATACACCTGGGCAGGTGAATTCGACAGCCTGCAGAAGGAATTGCATCGCCTCGCCATTGTTGTGCCGGTCAGCCTGATCATGATTCTCGGCCTGCTCTACATTCTGTTTCTGTCTTTCCGCGATGCGCTGATCGTCATGGCCGTGATACCGTTCGGCATGATTGGGGGTGTTTTTTCATTGCTGTTGACACATACACCCTTCAGCATCGCGGCAGCGGTTGGATTTACCTCGGTGCTCGGATTGAACACGCTGGGGGCGGTCGTCTTTCTGCGTGGTGTCCGTCATTCTCAGTACGAAATGGGAGAAGAACGGGGATTACTTCGTGGATGTCTGGAGGAAATGCGTCCGGTGGTGATGGCATGTATGTGCGCCGCCTTAGGTCTTCTTCCCGCCGCCGTCTCCAACGGCATTGGAGCGCAGGCGCAACAGCCGTTGGCCCGTGTTGTCGTCGGTGGAATGGTGACGACTTTGTTCGCGGTTCTCTTTATCACACCATTGCTGGTGCGCCGGCTGCCCCAGGAGCGACCGAAACGCCTCACCGAAATTTGATGCTGAGTGGCGCGAAGATCCGCCCCGGAGCATCCTTGTGCAACTCTGGAACAGATCTTCGCTTACCGTCTGACGCGGTGTCGCGGAACCCAAACGATGCATATACTTGGGAATGCCCGACACGCGTGCGGCGCGACCACCCATGAGAACACCCGACTCTTCTTCCGCCATTGTCGAACAGGAACGGAGCGCGGTCAGTATGACGGCAATTTACCGTCGCATCGCGCTGCGGCTGATTCCATTTCTGATGTTCCTTTATCTCATCGCGTTTCTCGATCGCGTGAATGTCAGCTTCGCCGCTCTCACGATGAACAGCGATATCGGCATCAGTAACACCGTGTTTGGCATCGGCGCCGGCATCTTCTTTTTCGGATATTTCCTGTTCGAAGTCCCCAGTAACTTCATGCTGGCAAAGATCGGCGCCCGCATTTGGATTGCCGTCCTGATGGTCATGTGGGGACTGGTCTCGCTCGCCCTTGCCTTCGTTCACTCCGGTCCGACTTACATCGTGATGCGCTTCCTGCTTGGCGCCGCCGAGGCCGGCTTCTTCCCTGGTGTGGTGCTCTATCTCACGTACTGGCTTCCGACGTCCGTGCGTGGCGGCCTGATGGCTCTCTTCATTGTCGCCATTCCGCTCTCCACCGTGGTCGGCGCTCCCTTGTCCATCACCATTCTCGGGATGAGGGGTGTCGCGGGACTGCGGGGCTGGCAATGGCTTTTCCTCATCGAGGGCGGTGTCGCCGTGGCCGTCGGTTTCATCGTGCCATGGGTTCTTGCCAACGGTCCCAAAGATGCGCGTTGGCTATCCGTGGACGAGCGGACTCGTCTGCTGGCGGCAATCACCGCTGAAGCTGGCGCGGCGCCGGCCCATCTTCCCTGGACGCATCTGCTCCGCAGCCGTATCGTACTCGGCTTCACGCTTGCCTATTTCAGCTTGATGATTGGCCTGTACGGTCTCGGCTTCTGGATCCCGCGCATCCTGACCTCGGAAGGGCTGACCGTCGCGCACACCGGCTGGATCATCTCCTTCCCATATCTTGTCAGCGCCGTAGGGATGGTGCTCTGGTGCCGGCACTCCGACAGTTCCAGCGAGAGGACATGGCATCTGGTGCTCGCGTTTCTCTGCGCTGCGCTGGGGATGTATATTGCATCCTCGAGCCATCTTCTGGTCGTCAGCGTGGCAGGATTTTCGATTGCGTCCCTCGGCATCTTTTCCGCTATGCCGTTGTTCTGGGCCACCACAACCGAGCATCTGGGGGAGAATTCGGTAGCCGGGATTGCGGTCGTGAACGCGATTGGCAATTTCGGCGGTTTCGTTGGCCCGGTTTGGATGGGCTGGCTACTGGACCGTACTCACTTTTTCTCCGCGGGCCTGCTGGCAGTGGCGATTACCCTGGCACTCGGCGCGGCGCTGATCGGTGGCCTGGTCCACACGGCCCCAGCGCCCAATGCGCGGACGACATAGAACAGCCGATCTCCTGCAACACGACAAAAACGAATTGATTCAGGATTTCTTTTCCGCCAGGGTCAGAATCAGAGTCTGCGGCTGCCGGTTTCGCAGGATCCGCAATTTGATCGCCGCATCACGGTTTTCCCTCAGAACGTGGTTCCATTTGCTGCGGGAGGTCATAGGCGCATCATTGGCCTTGCAGATGACATCTCCGGCCTGCACTCCAGCGCGCATTCCTGGACTGTTCGGGTCGATGCTCTTAACCAGTAGGCCGGTTGAGTTCGTGAGACCGAAGTACCGCGCCAATTGCGGATTCAGAACGTCCAGTGTCATGCCTGTGTAGGGAGGCGTGCCGGGAATATAACTCATCAGGCCGCCATTGGAACTGAACGTCTTGCCGATTTCCGAAGGTACGGCGCCAAGAAAACCTGTCTGTGCCGGGGCCTGCGCATTCGGATCGGGAACGGTGTAATGTTGTGACCACGCTTCCTGCTCGATGGTGTTGCGGTCCGCCAATACGATGTGCAGTTGCATCGGGGCTCCGTTGCGCACGAGGTCGAGAGTGACGGTTTGGCCCGGGTCCATCTTATGCAGAGCCTCGATCAGGTCCGCGGCGTGTTGGGCCTTCTTGCCATTCAACTTTAAGATGACATCGTTTGAACGCAGACCCGCTTTGCCGGCAGGCGCGTCGTGGTCCACCGCTGCGATAGCCACGCCTTCATTCGCGGCTACGTGCAGCTTGATTCTCTGCTGGCGGGTGAGGTTTTCAAAATACACCCCAAGGTATCCAGTATGGTGGTGGAAACTGGTGATGCCGCTCACTGCTCCCATGCCAGCACGGGCCTGAGTCGCCATTGGCATGGCGAGCAACGCAAGACAGGCAACACTGCATGGAAACGGCGGCTGTTTCATAGCTTGTACGTCACGATCTCAGTGAGCTTTCGCGGCTTCTTTTCGAACCCAATCTCGATTTGGTCCCGGACCTTCGAGCAGTTCCATGGTTCCTGAACTTCCAGCCAACGAAGCAGGCTGCGCAGTTTGTCGTAACAGAATGCCGCGCGGAATTCTGTTACGCCGGTTAAGCGAACCCCAGACCCGCTCTAGCTTATCAGGCTGCTGGAACGCGACGCATTCATTGATCCATCCGTCGGTCCGTTGATCCGCGGGAAGTCGGATCTGTCAACTCGCTGAATTTCTCCCTTCAACGCAGCCAGACGCCGGCCTCGCTATTCGGTGGGCGGAATGGACTGCAATAACTTCAGCGAAGCCTCGCGCATGGCCGGGTTGTCGTCTCCGGTCGAGACGGTCTGCAGCACGATCCGTACGCTGCTATCAGCCTGGACCGGCTCCAGCATCTGCAGCGCGTGGCTCCGTACGGGCTGGCTGGGATCATTCATGAGCGACTCAAGTACGGCGTCGCGGACCCGCACATCCTGTCCCACATACGGCTGCAGTCCATCCAGCGCCTTCAGCCGGACAGCAGGATCGCGGTCATACAGTAACGCCACCATTAACGCCGTCCGCACGGTTCCCTCGCCGCAGGAATGACCTGCCTTGCATTGCGCGGCCAACAGCCCGACGGAATTGCTTTGCACGTCAGGATCAACCGCGTTCTGCGCCGCCATCAGCAGCAGCTTCTGCACCTCCGGATCGTCGACGGCACCTTCCACCATGGCCGGCACCATGGTGTTGAAGTGGACTTCCACCATGTCCGTATTCGGATGCTGGACGATTCGGCTTACATTGAAGACCGATGGCGGAGCGGTCGTTGCCGTCGAGGTGGCCGAGGCTCCAGGGGCGGCGGCAGGAATCGAGGAGGTAGCGAACTGCGCAGCACGGGCGTGCTTCCAATAATGTCCTCCGCCTGCTCCTATGCCCAGACCTAGAATCGCCACTGCCATCGCCATTCCAGGCGCGGCCTGCAATTGGGCGAGGAAGCCCTGCAATCCTGTTTCGAATCGCAGATACAGGCTGGGAGGAGGCAACAGATCGATCGCATCGTCCAGCCGGACACGACTCTGAGCTAGAAAATTGGCGGACGGCTCTTCGACGGGAACCAAGGACATTTCCTGACGGAGCGCCTCATAGGACTGAAGCTCGCTGCGGCAATACTCGCAGCCAGTAAGGTGCTGTTCGAGACTGTGGCAACTCTCGTCGGAAAGTTCTCCATAGATATATTGCACAATCGATTGCTGTGCTTTTTCGCAGTTCATGGCCTGCTCCTGAAATTGAAACGAATCATTTTCTTCACCACCTTTATCGCATTACCGCCAACTGCGTACGCAATTTACGCGTCGCACGGAACAGCGTATTTTTCGCCGTTTCTTCCGTTGTATTCAACATTTCTCCAATGGTTCTTAACCGTAGTCCGTGGTAGTGTTTCAGCTCAAATACAGTTCGCTCCCGCGGCGTCAGCGTCGCCAACGCCATCTGAATTTTCTCCGCCAGAATCTTTCTGTCCAGTTCCCGGGCCGGATTTGCCATAGCACGGTTGTCCGACACGTTGACCATGGTGTCGTGCTCCTCGCCGCTGGCGTCGATCATTACGGCGGGGTCCTCACGGCGCGTCTTGCGTCGCCGGAGCAGATCCAGGCAAAGATTGGTGACGATCCGGTAAATCCAGGTATAAAACGAGCACTCGAAGCGAAAGCTGCCGATATGACGATATGCCTTCAGGAACGCTTCCTGATGAATATCCTGTGCATCCTGTTCGGAGCCGGTCAGATGCAAGGCTAGGCGCAGCACGGCATGGTCATATTGCCGCACCAAAGTATCGAAAGCCGCACGGGAACCCTTTTGCGCCTCGCGAATCAATTCGGCGTCTTCTGCCCGCGCTGAACTATCGCCGTACATTCTTGATTTTGATTGTATCCGGGAGGCCTCGGATCGACTGTGGGGGGAAGTCCGTGGGGAAATGAAGGTCTCTTGCGGAAGGATGGCGAATCGCCGCGACTCCATAGATGTCTCTCCACTGATAAGACGATAGTTTTTCGCAAAGGTAAGCCGATTGTCTGCTTTCAATCCCACACCGAGTGGGCGGGTTGAGCAGAGGGGTTTCTTCTCCTTTTCTTCGCTATGCGCCGCCCCGTTTTCCTGGACAAGCCTACGAGACTGGAATCCATTAGACTTGGGCACATGACTCCCGCTCCCGATCGAATCCATGCCGACGCCCAATCCTCATTCTTCGCAAACGATTCCGGCCGTAAACCGGCTACATCCAACTGGGCCATCGCCTATACCGATGGCGGTTCGCGGGGCAATCCAGGCCCGTCCGGCTACGGGGTGGTAATTCAGGCCGAAGATGGTTCCATTCTGGCCGAGTTGAGCGAATTTCTGGGGATGCGCACCAACAATGTTGCCGAATATTCCGGCTTGCTGGCGGCGCTGGAATTTGCGCTGGCAAATGGGCACCCTCGTCTCCGCGTGGTTTCCGATTCGGAGTTGATGGTGAAGCAGATCCGCGGCCAGTATCGAGTGCAAAGCCCAGACCTTCGTCCACTGTACGAGCAGGCCAAGCGCTCCATCGCCAAGCTGGAAGCCTTTCAGATCGAGCATGTGCTGCGGGGAAAGAACAAGAAGGCCGATGAGTTGGCAAACCAGGCTATGGATCGAGGCATGCGGCGGAAGTCGGAGCTGAAAACCGCGACGACGGCCTCCTCCAACGCCGCGACAAGTGCAGCGGCACCGCCCGTGCGACCGCTGCGCGGAATTGTCAAAGAGGGAAGGATCAATCTGCTGGAAGGCTCCATTCCAGAGGGAACCATCGTGGTGGTGATGCCGGAAAAGGCGCTCGGGCAAAGAGAGGGGAAGTCTTAGAAGCCCGGATCGGCGCGGCCGTCATTTTCGCGCCACGAACTCCTGTACCGCGGCCTCACTGGCTGCTCATGCCACAATCCCTCAATACATCCGCGGTATTCCACACCAGAACACCGGTGGGTTCAAACTTGCCAGATAAGAAGCCGTTATCGATACCCGAAGCCACCGTAACGCCGTCTGGAGACAGCGCTCCAGCCTCACTGTAAAGGGTTTTCGTGGAGCAGTATCGTCCGGTGGTTGGATTCCAGGCCCAGAGCTTTCCGTCGCTATGCCCGAATACGATCCCGGTCGACTCTTGGATTGAGCCGAAATAGCCGGCAGACGGGTTGGCCGCAAGCGATTTGACCAAGCCCTCGTGTCGCAGAAGAGTCCCATCACTCAGTCTGAGCGCGACGAAACCATCGGAACTGAAAGGATCTTCGACGATCAACAAATTATGCGCCTGGCTGAACGCCAGCGGGAACGAATTTTTTGAAGGCTTGGGAAGCTTACTGATGATGTTGAAGTCGGAAGTAGATCGAAGTACGAACCCTTGGTAGTCAGACGTAATCAAGAGGCTGCCATCGGCCGAAAGTACCGGCCAAAACTCGTAAGCCGCCTCAAAAACACGCCGCCCGTTCGCAAGGTCAATTATGTAGGTAGGGCCGCCATTTTCCTCAACAAACAAACGATCCATGGTAAGAAAACGAAGTTCCTTAACTACCGGAGCACCGACGTCGAAACTCGTCGTCCGTTTTCCAGTCTCAATATTCCAAAGAACAATGCGCCCATTCTCCTGATCACCAGCAACGGCCAACAGCTTATGGTCTGGAGAAATAGCTACGCTTTGAACAATGCCCTGCTTAGTGTCGATCGCGCGAGCAAACGAGCGGGCCTTCACGTCGAAAATCACCACGCGGCCATAATCTTTCGCGGCCGCCAGTAGGTCGCCGTTCGCACTGAATGATAGGCGATTGATCGAGGTGGGCGTTCCAACCCCAGTCTGAATGACCAATACGCCTCCCTGCATCGAGACGCCGCTCTTCTGCTCTTTGTGCTTGGCATCCTGCAGCAAAGAAGCCGGTGCTGGAAAAACCGCCTGCGCCACCGAAATTTTGTAACAGCAGAACATAACCGAGATGAACAGCAGGTGCAAAGCTGGCTTGCACGAACGACTACTACTCTGGGTCATGGTGGTTTTACCCATTATGATCGTCGACATCTAGACCCTTTCTCGCCCCCCAAATATATGAGTTGAGTGAACCAGGACTGAGAGCGTTTCCAGATCGATCTCACTTACGACGAAGCCAGAGCGGCCTTTACCAACTCGCTGACCTGCTTGCCGTCGGCGCGCAACCCCGTGGCCTGAAATTTTGCCTGCACTGCCTTCATCACGGAACCCATGTCTCTTGCGGTCGGCCGCAAGCCAGTTTCGGACATCTCCGCAATCACGCCCTCCACGATTCCGCGAATGTCGTCTTCCGACGCCGACTTTGGCAGATAGCTCTCGATGATGGGAATTTCCGCCGCTTCCTTGTCCGCCAGATCCATGCGATTGCCCTTTGTAAATTGCTCAATGGAGTCTCGCCGCTGCTTCACCATGGTGATAAGTACTTGGCCGGCTTCGGCGTCGGTCAGCGGCGCACGTTTGTCGATTTCCTTGTTCTTCAGCGCGGATTTCATCATGCGAAGCGTCGAAAGGCGATCCGCCTCACGGGATTTCATTGCCGCCACCATGTCCTGCTGCACCTTGTCTGTCAAGCTCACGGGAAAGCACCTCTCAAGTCTCTGGAAGAAAAAGCGCCCAAACCCCTGATTATAAGCGTTCAGCAGAACGCCTGGTTTTTCACTAGAATGGAGGCATGTTCCATAAGACTCGTCTCTTTACTCCAGGACCCACGCCTTTGCTGCCAGCGGCGCAGTTTGCCATGGCTGCCGCCGACCTGCATCATCGCACCCCGGAATTTCGCGCCCTCTATCAACGCGTGCTGGGCCAGCTTCGGACATTTGTTGGCTCCCAGAACGATGTTGTCCTGCTGACCAGCTCCGGCACCGGAGCCATGGAAGCTGCGGTGGCCAATCTGACCTCACCGGGCGACCGCGTGCTGGTACTGACTGCCGGCAAATTCGGCGAACGCTGGACCGGGCTCGCCAAGGCGTTTGGCTGCCAGCCCGACGTCGTCAGTGCCCCCTATGGCCAGACATTGTCCTTGGAAGTTGTCCAGGCCGCACTCCGCAGCGACACGCGCGTCGTGCTGATGCAGGCGACGGAGACCTCGACCGGTGTTCGCCATGACGTGCAGGCGGTGGCGGAGCTGCTGCGCTCCAGCGGCAGCGATGCCTTGCTGGTTGTCGATGCTATTACGGGCCTGGGGACGACGCACCTGGACATGGATGCCTGGGGAGTGGATGTTCTGATCGGCGGATCGCAAAAGGCAGTGATGATCCCGCCGGGCCTGGCCTATCTTGCGGTCAGCGAGCGCGCATGGAAGCGCATGGAGACGACGAAAAATCCGCGCTATTATTTCGATCTGCGCAAGGAGCGGAAGGTCGCGTCCAAGGGCGAGTCGGCCTATACCCCGGGGGTGGCGCTGATCGCCGCGTTGGGAGCGGCGCTCGATTACATCGCCGCACAAGCCGATGGAGACTTGGCGAAGGGGCGGGTGTTGCTGGTCGAGAATGCCGAAACCTGCGCCGCCATGATGCGTGCAGCGGTCCCCGCACTAGGAATGCGCTTGTTTGCGCCAAATGCCCCCGCCTCTGCCGTGACCGCCGTAATGCCGCCGGAAGGCGTGGATTCCGGCGGCATCGTCAAGGAACTGAAATCCCGCTTCGGCACCATCGTTGCCAATGGACAGGGAGAAATGAAAGGCCAGCTCTTCCGCGTCGCGCATCTCGGCTTCTTCGATCCATTGGACACCCTGGCGGTGATTGGCGCATTGGAACAGGTCACGGTCAGTTTGCTACCGACGTCGAAGTTCGCGCTGGGCGATGCGCTTGCCGCGGCGCAGCGCGTGTTCGCGGACCGCGGTCGGCTCGTCGACAAAACTGTAGGTGCATCCTTCCCACCCCCCGCCAGCACGGAACCGGTTGCTGTGGGTCGATAGTTTTTTTTGCGGGCGTTCTATGGTCGCTGCACATGTGGAACGCCCATTGACCCGTGCCTTGGGAAGACTCTCTGCCCCCACAACGATAGGAAACCAGCCATGAAGGTCGTTCTTGCCGAAAAGGTTTCTCCCGCTACTGTTGCCGTCTTTGCGAACGCCGCCGACTGGAACGTGGTCACTCATGACCAGATCAAGAACGGCCTGGCTGCTGAGCTGGCCGATGCGGATGGCTTAGTCGTTCGCTCTGCCGTGCAAGTGGATGCCGCGTTGCTCGAAAAAGCGCCGAAGCTGCGCGTGATCGGACGCGCCGGCGTGGGCGTCGACAATATCGACGCGGAAGCCGCCACCCGTCAGGGAATTGTGGTAATGAATACGCCCGGCGCCAACGCTGTCGCGGTCGCCGAACTGACGCTGGCACTGATGGTGGATCTGGCTCGGATGGTACCGCGTGCCAATGCAACCATGCATGCCGGGCGTTGGGAAAAGAAATCCCTGCAAGGCACAGAATTGCGCGGCAAGACCCTCGGAATTGTCGGTTTGGGCCGGGTTGGCCTGGAAGTAGCGCGCCGCGCCCATGGCTTCGGCATGGATCTGGTGGGCCATGATCCCTTTGTCTCGGCGGCCATTGCCCGCGAGTACG
>JAJYSV010000012.1 GCA_021793405.1 Acidobacteriota bacterium | reverse complement strand
AATTCCTGGGAGTCATCTATCACACCCTCAAAAATAACTGGGTGTTCGAGGACTTCCCCAATTTTGTCTTGGCCTCCTGAAAACAGGCCGCAACTAAAGCATGAGTAGACAACTATTCATGGGAGATGGTATATGGATTCCCGGAGGTGAGGGTCGCGATCGCGTTCAGCTGCCAATTGCCCACAACCGCATCCGCAAAACGATTGCCTGTTTGAAACCGCTGCCCCTTGCCGAACGGCAGAAAATAGGTGGCGTTGGCCGTCAGCATCTGTGGAATATCGATTCCAGCGACACTGCGGTCAGCCGCGGGGTTGTAGGGATTGCGAATGAAGCAGCCCTCCGCGCCGAAGTAGCCATCGCAGGCCACATCGATCGTTTTCGACCAGGTGTAACTGATCGTATAGGCCAGTCCGGAAGACAATCTACGATCCAGCTGAGCCTGCAAGGCATTGTAGCTGCTGGACCCATTGCTTTGTTCATACTGTGTAGGCGTGATATAGGGAAACGGGGCGCGACTTTGAGGTGCCCCAGGACCGGGTGTAACCGCAACGTTGTAAAAGCCGCAACACGGCATGTGAGTCGTTCGGGATCCCACGTAATTGACGCTGAGCAACGATACCGCTCCAAGCTGCTGTTGAATGCCAAGATTCCATTGGTCAGAGTAAGGATTCTTCAGATACGGCGCGATGAAGTTTGCCGACTGAATAAAGGGACTGGCAAGAGGAAGAGTGTGGGTTTGGCCCGCTGGCAGATTCAGCGGGTTCTCCGCCGTGGTAGTCACGGTGGTGGAGTTCAGGTTGCTCGTGATATCGAGTCCGAACGAAGGCCACAATGCTCCTTCGTTCTGTGTCATTTGCATGATGCCGGACCAGTCATCATAGACCCGATCGTAGGAAGCGTGCAGAACACGCTCCCGGTCGATCTGATACGCAAAGCCAATACGGGGCTGGATGTTATCAATCTGATTGTTAATCAGGCTCTGGCTTGTTCCCTGCACGACATGCGCGGGAAGAACGCCTCCAGGTATACACGGCGCAGCTAGCAGAGTCGCGCAAGAACCAAGACCGGCGGTATCTTTGCTGAGAATATAGGTTCCGTTGCGTAGATTGAGCGCACCGGTGATGTTCGATTGTGTAGGGTTGGCTGCCAGCTTCGGCATGATATCCCAGTCGTACCGCAGCCCAATGTTCATCGTTAGCTTGGGAGTGATTTTCCACTGATCTCCCACATAAACCCCATTGACCCATCCGTTTTTAGGAAGCTTGAGATTGTTCCGCCGTTCGCCGCTATTGGGCACGCCGATCAGAAACGAAGCCAGCGCGTTGCCGGTATTCTTTTGGTTTTCGAGGTCGGAAGTCTGAAAGGCCGAGAAGCCAAGATTGCCATTGGCATTTAACACACTTTCAGAGTTGTTGCTGAACATGGCACCGACTTGCCAGGTATGACGGCCAACCAATTTTGTAAAGTTCCCGCTCCACTCGTAAATATCGCCGTCATTGTTGTCCAGATAGCTGGGTCCCCCTCCCGCGTAACCAGTGACACCGATGTCTGGAATTTGGCACGCAAGCGGTCCGAGATACCCACATGCGAAGAATGGATTGAATCCGCTCGCAGAAACAGTGTGCGTAAATGCCACTGGGTTTGCAAACTCTTGCCACACATGTCCGGCAGTGATTTGGAGAGTCGCAGACGCGCCAAAAGTATGGAGGTAGCCCACACCCCAGTTCTGCGCGTCGCTAATATTGTCGGAGACGAGCCCCTGAAACCCTCCGGATGAGGTCCGAGTTGCATGGAGCTGGCTGAGGCGAGCCCACATCGAATTCGATGGATTGAAGTCCTCATCCAGCCGCAGGCTGTAATTATTTTGGCGGGTCAGCGTCGGTGTAGTGTCAACGCCATTGAATCCAGAGACGAGCGGAACAGGCGCGGGATACATCTGTTTCATCAGCGCCTGCATGACCGGGTCGATCTCCGACGAGACATCGTTGTTCGCAAACTTCGCGCGCAGGAACTTGCCGGGATTGAGCGGGTCGGGAGTGGTCGTGTATGGGTTATACAGTTGCTGCGGAATTCCGCTAAAATCGCCGTTCAATTCCGCTGCTGTGGGAACATTGTAGAGTCGTTCATTGGCGGAATTGATGCGGGTACCTTCAAAAGCTCCAAAAAAGAATGTATGGTTTCTCCCGTTGTAGTGCGGGAATATGACCGGGCCGCCGAACGTCGCGCCGTACACATTCTGCTTCAGCGGGGTTTTCTTGGTCAGCAGTGGATTGCGCGCATCGAATGCATCGTTGCGCAAAAATTCCCATACATCCCCGTGATATTGATTCGTACCTGACTTTGTGACAACGTTGACAATTCCTCCCATCACCCCGCCAAACTGGCTCTGATCGTTGTGCGACTGGACTTTGAATTCAGCAATGTCGTCCACAATCGGCTCCACCGCATACTCGCTGAACCAAAACTGCTGGTCGACTATCCCATCCAGCAAGTAAAGATTGCTCCGGTTCATCTGTCCGTTCACCGACGGAAATCCAAACGACCCGGTAAGAATGGCGAACCCGCCTCCCCCACCCTGCCCAGTATCCGCTCTGCTCGATCCCGGCGTAAGGGTCAGCAACTGCGTAAAGTTCCTTCCATTCAGCGGCAGCGCGTTGACCGCAGTCTGATTGATGACCGTGCCAAGATTTGCCGTCGAAGTTTCCAGTTGGGCCGAAGCCGCCGCCACCGTGACCTGTTGCACCTGGGTACCCACAGTGAGAGAGAAATTAAATGTCGCCGTCTGGTTTACGTACAGCACAAACGGATTCTGTTTCGCCGTCGAGAAACCCGCTTTGACAATTTCCAACGTGTAGCTGCCTGGAGCCACGTCGATAAACGCGTAGTTGCCGACCGAATTGGATTGCGTCGTCCGCTCCCTGCCTGTGGACACCTCCCGTAGGTTGACCTGGGCGTCCGCGACTACCGCGCCCGTACTGTCCCGCACCGTGCCGTTGATCGCGGCGGAGGAAAGCTGGGCATGCGCGCTGAAAGAGCTAAGCAGCAGACCGATCCCAGTCAAGGCCGCCAATGCCATGATGCGGACCCTGGCTGCTGAGAGGGAATGGGAGTTTCTAAGCTGTCGATTCATTGTCTGCAACCTCAATAATTCAATACGGGAATGCGAAGCGTTTCTGGACAGTCACGGATCATAGGGTCTGACAAACGGACCTGTCAAGGCAAATATTTCTCAATTTTGGATCGATGTGAATCATCCCCCTGGACCGTAGAAAACTCAATGCGGTACGAGGTGATAACAGGGTGCGAGATTCAGGTGGCGTAGTCGCCCATATCTACACGCTGGTGTTCGTCACGATATTTGCTATTCCTTTTCTCTGTATGATTCTTCGGGCACGGTGTCCCGCATCGATCTGTCGAGAGCTTGTCTCGCTGGATGTACAGGACAAACGCCCCTTCACATTTCTCCATTGTGGTGGCTTGACAATGAATCATTGTGAAACATAGGATTCAATTATTTTCTGAATAACACCAAACCAATGTCCAACGCCCTTGCGCCTATCGCCGCAGACACTAACAACAATGATTGGTCGCCCGAGTCTGTGTAGACAGGATGTCTGGTAGGATTTCAGGATCGATTCCGTCGCAAGATGCAATCATGCGATGTTCGGTGAACCGGCTTACCTTTGGGGACCAGGAGGAGGAAATTCATGAATCGCCGCAAATTTCTTGGACTAGTAGGAAGTGGGATTGCCGCCAGCAATCTCAACCCGGTGCTTTCCATGGCGCAGGATCCATCCGAACCTGCCTCCGGCCGTCCCAACTTTCTCTTCATCATCTGCGACGACCTGATGTTTCGCACTATTCACAGCCTGAACAATCCGGAGGTCCAAACGCCGAACATGGACCGCCTCGCTGCCTCCGGATGCGCCTTCACTCATTGCTTTCACCAGGGGTCGTGGAGCGGAGCGGTCTGCCTTCCCAGTCGCACCATGCTGAATAGCGGCCTGACAGCGTTCCACGCCGAGGCGGGGATCGATGAAGTCCCTACCTGGGGCCAGACGCTGGGAAACGCTGGATACGATACCTATATCTGCGGGAAGTGGCATCTGGACACAACGGTGCTGCAGCGCAGCTTCAAGGAAATGGGACCGGTGGCACCGGGCATGCTGGTGTCCACTCCGATGGGAGGCGCTGCCTACGACCGTCCGCGGCCGGGAGACAATTGGCAGCCATGGGACGAATCCCTCAAGGGCCACTGGATCCATACCCAACTCTGGGCGAATCAGACTCCAGACAGGATCAAGCATGCCGCCGTCGTATATAGTGACTGCTTCATCGATCACTTGCTGAACAAGGCCGCCAAACGGAACGCGCCGTTCTTCATGTATCTGGGCTTCAATTCTCCGCATGATCCGCGGCAATCACCCCGGGAATATCTCGCTCGCTATCCGCAGGACAAGATCGAAGTTCCTCCCAATTTTCTACCCCGGCATCCATTCGATCAGGGAGATTACTACATTCGGGATGAGATGCTCGCGCCGTTTCCCAGAACTCCCGAGGCCGTTCAACTGCATCGCCGCGAATATTATTCTCTGATCACGTTCATGGATGAACAGATAGGGAGAGTTCTCGACGCGCTGCAGCGATCCGGCAAAGCTTCCAACACCTACGTCATCCTGACCGCCGATCATGGATTGGCCGTCGGTGAGCATGGGTTGATGGGCAAGCAGAATATGTATGACTGCAGCGTTCGGATGCCCTTGATGATTTCCGGCCCGGGGATTCCCGCAGGAAAGCAAATCGACGAAATGGTGTATCAGCACTGCATGTATGCAACCACGTGCGATCTTGCCGGCATTCCCATCCCTCAGACCGTCGAATTCCCTAGTCTCGCACCGCTGATTCATGGCCAGGGCCAGCCTCCTTATGAGGCAATGTTCAGCTACTACAAAGGGTTCCAGCGAATGGTGCGAACGAAAACGCACAAACTGATCGTGTATCCGCAGATTCAGAAAACTCAGGTTTTCGATATCCAGAATGATCCATGGGAAATGCACGACCTCTCCACCGATCCAGCATCGACTGAGGTCAAGGCAGATCTGATGCGGCAACTGAAGCAACTGCAACAGGAGCTTGGCGACAAATTGAAGGTTGAGGCATAAGGCAAACGCGATCTTGCCGTCCTGCCGCTTCAACTGTCAGACTGAAGTACGGAGATGAACCCCTGCGAAGCCAATGCGACGGATCGGAAGCCAAAGGGCGGCTGCTGTACGCCATCAGCTGGTCGACCGCCCGCCGCATCGTCTGCCGCGGAGAGCTCCGTATCGCCCCGCCAGGTGGATGCGGAGACGCGTTCCCGCATGGTCTCTCTGCCAGGCGGAACTTTTCTGATGGGTACTGATTTTGCGGAGGGGTTTGCCGCGGATGGCGAAGGTCCGGTACGCCCGGTCACTCTGCGCCCATTCTCCATCGACCGCTCCACGGTAACCAATCAGCTTTTCCGTCAGTTTGTGGAAGCGACCGGCTATCGCACCGACGCGGAGCGTTACGGCTGGTCCTTCGTCTTCTGGCTGCACATTCCTAGGGCAAGATTCAATGAGATGGTAGAGGACCGAGTTCAGGCAGCGCCGTGGTGGTGCAAAGTTCGCGGCGCCATGTGGAGTGCCCCCGAAGGACCGGGATCGAACCTATCGAAACGCGACGATCATCCAGTCGTGCATGTCTCCTGGAACGACGCAGTCGCCTTCACCCAATGGTCCGGGCAGCGTTTGCCTACAGAAGCAGAGTGGGAGTATGCCGCACGCGGCGGCCTGGAGCAAAAACTGTATCCGTGGGGAGACAAACTGCGGCCTAACGGAGAACATCGCTGCAACATCTGGCAGGGTGACTTCCCAAATCGCGATACTGCGGAAGATGGCTATTCCGGTACTTGCCCTGTAACCGCCTTCCCGCCAAATGGCTACGGGCTCTATTCGGTGACGGGCAATGCATGGGAGTTATGTTCCGACTGGTTTAGCGCGGACTTTCACAAGACAGCGGACCGCATCAATCCCACTGGGCCGCCCAGCGGTACAGCGCGTGTCATCAAAGGCGGGTCGTTTCTCTGCCACAAATCCTACTGCAATCGCTATCGCGTCGCAGCCCGGACCTCGAATACCCCGGATAGCTCCACTTCCCACATGAGCTTTCGCTGCGCACTCTCAGGTTGAGAGGGAACTTCATACCTGGCTGAAGGAAGCTCGGGAGACGGCAACGTGAGTAGGAAACATCACTCTGCCAGCAAGGAAATCGAATCTATCGACGTCGCTCACGTCGCAAACTTTCCGCCTGGAAGCAATCGGGCGCAGGGCCAGTCTTGAACTGTACCCTGCACCCCGGCAGCGTCGGCTGTCATATATCGTTGCCGCTTGACTGCGGTTTGCTCTGAGTCCTGCACTCCCGGTCGTTACTTCCGTACCGGTGCAATCGCATCCTTGGCGGCTTTGGCCACGCGGAACTTGACCACGGTCTTGGCCTTGATTTTGATGGCTTCTCCAGTCTGCGGATTGCGGCCCATGCGGGCTTTCCGTTCCGCCTTCACCAGACGGCCCAGTCCGGGAATGACAAAGACGCCCACTTTCTTGGTTTCTTTCACTGCGGTTTCCGCCAGCATATCCAGAAAGCCTGCTACCTGCTTGTTGGTCAATTCGAGCTTCTCGGCCAGATGCCGAACGAGTGCCGTTTTGGTCATACCTGCTGCCATAGTTTGTCTTCCTCCTGATTACAGCAGTGGGTCTGCCACTGCATGTTTGTTTGACTTCCGCCGACCTCATCGTCACCCGTCCAGCTTCGCACAGAATGCAAAGATCGACAGCATTGATGCGGGTCTTAAGAAACCCTTCCGCCGTTTACCTTGCGGCTTTCCGCAGGATTTGTCAATGGAAAACAGCTCATTTCCACAGGTTTTCTTCAGGCTTTATCAGCTTTCTTAGGAAATTGGCTGTTTTTCGCCGCTTTTTCTCCGCTCGATATCCATGGAACCAGCTTGAACGCGAGCTCTCCATGCGGCGGGAAGGTAGACAGATTCTACCGCTTTTCTCGCCGGTGCATCGGCGAAATCATGCTCCCAGCAGTGTTCCACGAGGTTCTCGCTATACTGGCTAAAGCATCTCATTCTACAAATAAGGATCGAGAAAAAGAATGCACTCCAACATTCAGAATGCGAATCCATCCGCCCATCTCACGTCGCTGGAGCCAGTGCCGCTGGAGCAGGTTCTACGCGTCGCCGAACTGGCGCAATTGGAATTGACTCTCGACGAACAGCAGGAGATGCTGCGCGATTTGAATGCCATTCTCGGTCACGTTGCGCAGTTGAATGAACTCGACACCCGAGACGTTCCAGCGATGACGCAGGTCAAGGAAATCATGAGTGCTGCATCTGGCAGCGGGGGCGGGAATGCAAATCCCAACAGCGAGGATGGCGCTGCGCCATCTGGTAACGTGCTGCGCGACGATACGCCTCGCGCTTCGCTCGATCGCAGTCGCGCCATGGCCGCTGCGCCAGAAACAGACGGAACGTACTTCAAAGTCCCCAAGGTGATAGAACGTTGAGAACCGTCTGTGAGTCGCTGCATATCGGGTTTATTTGTAACTGACACGGTTTCGTAAGGGAAAAGCATGGCAGAATTGAAGTCCGATTCCATCACGGCCCCTCAGGTCGCTCCGCTCACCATCCGGGCCGCCCGTCTGGCGATTGCGAGCGGCGAAACGAATGCAGTCGCCCTGGCCGAATCGTATTATCAGACCATTTCCGCTGAGGATCCGAAGGTCCACGCATGGCTCGCACTAAGCCGCGAACGCGCCATGGAGCAGGCCGCGCGCATCGACGATATGGCCAAGCGCGGCGAAGCGTTGCCCCGTTTGGCCGGTGTGCCCATCGGCATCAAGGATGTGCTGGTCATGCAGGGTGCGCCCGCTACGGCAGGTTCGAAAATTCTAGAAGGCTATCGCCCACCCTACGATGCCACTGCGGTCGCGCGACTGGATGCCGCAGGCGCGGTGCTGCTTGGCAAATTGAACTGCGACGAATTTGCCATGGGCTCCTCCAACGAAAATTCCGCCTACGGCCCCGTACACAATCCGCGTGCGCTCGACCGCGTCCCCGGTGGCTCCAGCGGCGGTTCGGCGGCTGCCGTTGCCGCCAACATGGCCGTTGCCACGCTCGGTACGGACACCGGCGGCTCCATTCGTCAGCCCGCATCCTTCTGCGGCGTGGTCGGCCTGCTGCCAACTTACGGCCGTGTCTCGCGCTACGGCCTGATTGCCTTTGCATCTTCGCTCGACCGCGTCGGTCCCTTCGCTCACACCGTCGAAGATGCGGCCATTCTGCTCGGTGTGCTGGCGGGTCCGGATCCCATGGACGCGACCAGCGCACAACAGCCAGTCCCGGATTATGCCGCCGCTCTCGAAGCGCCGGCGAAAGGCCTTCGCATTGGCATTCCCGACGAGTACTTCGCTGAGGGCCTAGATCCAGAGGTTCGCGCTGCTGTCGAGAAGACCGCCGACGCGCTCCGCGCCGCCGGTTGCACGCTGCATAAGGTTTCCCTGCCGCACACCCGCTACGCAGTGGCCACCTATTATGTGCTCGCGACGGCGGAGGCCAGCTCGAACCTCGCGCGTTTCGACGGTGTGCGGTACGGCTTGCGCGCAGCCGATGCAGCCTCGCTCGGCAGCATGTACCGCAAAACCCGCGACCAGGGATTTGGTAAGGAAGTCAAACGCCGCATTCTGCTCGGCACTTACGTGTTGAGCGCCGGATATTACGATGCTTATTATCGCAAGGCGCAGCAGGTGCGCACGCTACTGACCCGCGACTTCCTGCATGCGTTCACTCATGTCGATGCCATCCTCACTCCGACCGCTCCCACGCCCGCCTTTCGCCTGGGAGAAAAGACTGACGACCCGCTGGCCATGTATCTGGCCGACATCTATACCGTCACCGCCAATCTTGCAGGGATCTGCGGCATCTCCGTTCCCAGCGGCAACTCGTCGGCTGGCTTGCCGATCGGCGCGCAAATTCTCGGCAAGCATTTCGACGAAGCCACCGTCCTCCGCCTCGCCCACACCGTGGAGCAATCGCAACGATGAAAGACAACTCCAGAGAGCGAACCAATTCTGCGGCAAAAGATCGTCTCGCTCAAGATCGTTTGATCGTTGCGCTCGATGTTTCCTCGGCGGCACAAGCACGAGAACTGGCCGCACAACTACGAGGAATTTGTCTCTGGGTAAAGGTCGGCCTGGAGTTGTATCTCGCGGCTGGCAACGCCATCGTCGAGGAACTTCGGGCACAGGGCTTCTCCGTTTTCCTCGATCTGAAATTTCATGACATCCCCAACACCGTCGCGGGCGCGGTTCGTTCCGCAGCCTCGATGGGCGCATCGCTCCTCACCATCCACGCCGCTGGCGGCCCCGCGATGCTCAGCGCGGCTGCGGAAGCTGCGGCTGCATCGCGCAACGCCCCGCACCTGCTTGCCGTGACCGTGTTAACCAGCATGGATCGAGCCCAACTCGCGGCAACCGGCATCGATGCTTCTCCTGCGGATCAAGTCCTCCGACTCGCTCGCATGGCCACGGTCAGCGGTGTCCACGGTCTCGTCTGCTCTGCGGAAGAAGTTCGGCTGCTGCGTCAGGAACTCGGCCCGGACCCGCAGTTGGTTGTTCCCGGCATTCGCCCGGCCGGCGCGGAAATTGGCGATCAGAAACGAATTGCAACTCCATCAGTTGCAATTCGCGACGGCGCCAGCAATCTCGTCGTCGGCAGGCCAATTACCAGGGCAGGCGATCCCGCTCAGGCCGCGCTAGCCATCCTGGAAGAAATCGCCAGCGCGCTGTAGTCTGCAGCGCACCTTCACACTTGCAATCACGCAGTGGAACCAAATGGCCGCCCGAACGACTCGCGGTGCGTCATTGCGGAAGCATCTTGTTGCCCTCGATCGTCACTTCTGCCGAAACTCCGACTGCATTCACTCCCGGCTGGCTTCCTCCCACAAATAGCGTGTATCTTCCCGGCAGAATCGCACGCTCGCCATCGGCCAGCACCTCGCTCCATGCGCGGGCAGCCAGTGTAAAGTGCACCCGCTGCGTTGCCCCGGCGGCGATACGCACGCGGGAAAAACCCACCAGTGTATGAATGGGAGCGGTCTTTGACGGAGGATAGCTCATGTAGAGTTCAGCCACTTCATCGCCCGCAATCTGAGAAGTATTCGTCATGTCGGCATCCACGGTCAGCGGATCGCCAGCCCGCAGATTCGTCGTCGATACATGCAGATTCTTGAACTTGAACTTCGAGTAGCTCAACCCATATCCAAATCCATACAGTGGTGTGCCGTGGAAATAGCGATAGGTGCGGTCCGCCATCGAATAATCTTTAAACGGAGGCAGTTGCTGCGTCGAAGTATAAAAAGTGACCGGCAGCCTTCCCGCGGGATTGTATTTGCCGAGCAAGGTATTCACGATTGCCTCGCCGCCGCGTGCGCCCGGATACCACGCTTCGAGAATTGCGTTGGCATGTTGCTGGGACCAGTTCACCGCGAGAGCCGAGCCGTTCATCAGCACCGCAACCAGCGGCTTGCCAGTGGCGGCCACAGCCTGCAGCATCTGCTGCTGCACATCCGGCAGGTCAATCGCCGTGCGATCGCCGCCGTCGAATCCAGGGATGTGGATTGGCATCTCTTCGCCTTCGAGACGCGGAGAAATCCCAACAAATGCGATCACTACGTCGGCTTGCTTTGCAGCCGCGACCGCCTGTTGGCGCAGCACTTCGACTGGCGGCCACCAGTCGAAACTGACACCCGCATTAAATAGAGGCGACTGATGCACGTAGTCCAGGCGGAAGGCGTGCGGCTTTGTATCGGCGAAGGTTACATGGAATTCGCCAGTGTTTTGTGTGTTCTGCGTTGCATTGGATGCGACTTGCTTCCCGTCGAACCAAACGGTGTACTCTTCCACATCGATGCAGTGACGGCATTTGTTCACTTTCACCTGAAACCTGTAGTCCCCGGCTGCCGGCGGCGTAAAGGTTCCACTCCAGCGAACAGAAAATGCGTCGCGTGGAATTTGATCGGGAATCGGGCTCGCCGCATCCCAGTCGGTGTCAATGTTTTCCGATGCTTTGGTCACGCTCGCCCCTGAAAAATTCGCAATACGGAAAAATTTCGCCTGCAGTCCTTCAGCTCCGTCGGCAGTGTGGAACACATCCGGCGGAACCGGTAAAGATAATTGCTCTACGTACGGCGCGCCTTGAACATCCAGCACGCGCAAGCGCTTCTCTTTCTCCAGTCTCTTGAATGCAGCCACCGGCGTCTCCGGGTCGATCGGCGTGCCGTTGTAGTTGCCTTCCAACGCCGACAGGGAGACCGCATTGGGCCCGATCACGGCGATCGTCTTGATCCGGCCACGCAGCGGCAGCACACCATCGTTTTTCAGCAGCACCATCGACTCTTCGGCGGCGCGCAGATCCAGGCTGGCATGCTCCGGGGAGTAGACAATCGAGCGGTCGAGAGATTGCAGTGGCTGGTCTTTCGCAGGAGCAAGAATTCCCATCCGGATTCGCGCCGTCATCAGCCGTTTCACCGCCGTGTCAATCTCGCTTTCCTGGATGAGTCCATCGCGCACGGCTTGCACCAGCGTGGAATATTCCTCGCCGCAGCTCAGGTCGGTTCCCGCACGCACCGCATCTACCGCGGCCTGCTCGACACTCGGCGCATACTTATGGCCGGTTGCAATGTTGCCGACCGCTCCGCAGTCGGAGACCACGTAACCGCCAAAGTTCCAATCGCCGCGCAAAACTTTTTGCAACAGCATCTTGCTCGCGCATGCGGGAACCCCATCCACTGCGCTATAGGCGCACATGATTGAGTCGGCATGGCCTTCGACGATGGTGGCGCGAAAGGCCGGCAGGTAGGTATCTTCCAAATCATGCGGCGACACGTCGACGTTGAATTTGTGGCGCAAGGGCTCCGGACCACTGTGGACATCGAAGTGTTTCGGAGTGGCGATCGCCAGATAATACGTCGGATTGTTTCCCTGCAATCCTTCGACAAATTGCGTCCCCAACTGCCCGGCCAGAAACGGGTCTTCGCCATAGGTTTCCTGACCGCGTCCCCAGCGTGGATCCCGAAAGATATTCACATTCGGCGCCCAGAAATCCATTCCAAAGTAAATGGAATGATTGTCCTCTCGTACGGCAGAGTTATATCTCCCGCGCGCCTCGATCCCAATCACATGACCCTCTTCGTGGATCAGTGGCGCGTCCCATGTGGCCGCCATGCCGATGGCCTGGGGGAACACGGTTGCATAGCCGGAACGCGCAACGCCGTGCAGAGCCTCGCTCCACCAGTCGTACTCGGCAATGCCCAGCCGCGGAATTGCCGCGGCATGATTTTGCATCTGCGAAACTTTTTCTTCCGGCGTCATGCGAGACACCAGGTCGTCCACGCGTTGCTGAATGGGGAGTGAAGAATTCAGATACGGGGCCGGCGCATTGCTGGCGGTGGATTGCGCGAAGCTTCCGGATGCCATCAAAAACAGCGTGCTGAATCCCACAAGCCACGCAGAAAGCCAGACGTTCAGTCGCAGCCGAATTCCTGGAAATAGGGGCAGTCGAAACATGTCATCTCCTTATTCACGTCATACACAAGCGAACGGATTGGGCGTCTATCAATCTACTGTGCCTCCGTTGCCCTGACAAATTCGAGCTTGCTGGTCGCAAATCCTACCCTGTGCACACGATCACAACTCCGGGCTTGAAAGAAATGTGTTTGAAATAGAAGTGGCGAAAGGCACGAAATCTGCATCCTAGTGCCCGGAGAGGTATTTCCTATGAGCACGTTCAAAAAGTCATGCCTTGGAACAACGCTATCGCTGGCACTGTTTTTGTGTCTTGCTGTTTGCCTTGGAATTCAAGCTCAAACGGCTACGCAGGCTCCGGATTCAGGTGGTCATGCAGCCGCGAACCTGGTGCTTACTCGTGGAGCAACTCCCGCGTACGACTATGGTGCAGTGCCCGTCGCCGCGCAATCCCAAAGTTCCGCTTCGTCGAACCAGTCCTACGCGCCGCCGGCCGCGCCAGCGGAGTACAGCCAGAATGAACCTCCGCCCCCGCCCGATCAGGCTGGGTACGATCAGAGTGGGTATGACCAGGGCAATTATAACGACAACGGAGATCAGCAGCCCCTCTATGCTCCCGAGCCACCGCCGCCGATACCGGAGTATGAGCAGCCGTACTGCCCCGGCGCCAACTACATCTGGACCCCCGGTTACTGGTACTTCAGTCCTGCGATAGGGTACTACTGGGTGCCCGGGGCCTGGGTGCTTGCTCCTTATATCGGCGCACTCTGGACCCCGGGCTATTGGGGATTCTGGGGCGGCCGTTATCTCTGGTACAGCGGATACTGGGGGCCGAACATCGGTTTTTATGGCGGCATCAACTATGGGTTCGGCTACTTCGGCATTGGCTACGACGGCGGCTACTGGAACCGAGGCGCTTTCTATTACAACCGTTCCGTTAACCGGATCGGTCGCGGCATCCGTAATGTCTACGCGCGCAATGTCAGATTCAACAATCGCAGCCGCATCAGCTATAACGGCGGGCGTGGCGGTCTGAATGCTCGGCCTACTCAATCGCAAATGACAGCAAGTCGCGCACAGCGTTACGGAGCGCTCCCGGCGCAGCGTCAACTGGTGCAGCAGTCGCAGCGGAATCGTGCCCAGTTTGCCAACGTCAACAAGGGAAAGCCGGCACAAGCAGCCTGGACGCAGCCCGTCAACGGCGGTCGCAAAGCTCCAGCCACTCGTCCAACCGGCCTTCGTCCTTTGAGAGGTGCAGGCCCCGTGCAGCAGAATCGCACAGTGCAGCAGCAGAACCGCACGGTGCAGCAGCGCCAGCAATCTCGACCTGCGCCGCAGCCTCATCAAGACCATCGCGGTCCAAATTAACGGACTGCCCTAAAACAAACCCGGACGTGTTTGAGAAGCAGCTAAATCGGCAGGGCATCGTGCAGGAGATCGCGAATTCATTGAACAAGATCCTTTTCGGATTCCGGTCTTTCAGTACTGCATATAAGTGCCGCGGATCGAAGAACAGTTTGCCCGTGAAGCGTCCATTCTCTTCTCTACCAAGCCATCAAAGCGCCGGTCGCCGCTGAGTTTCGGATTGCACGAATGCCGGTAGACCCGGTCCACGGCATAGCACAGCCGGTAGCCGACAGAGCACTCGGCGCAACCGTACAGGCTGTCGAGCGTTCCATCGGTCCACGAGATGCCGGAGGAATCCGGGCTCACGCTGCCCCTTGCTTCGGCGGCTTCGGTACCAGGGTTGGACGGCCGAATTGCCGCAGTTCGCGGATCGGGGTCCGTAGCGTGTTGACTAGCGGCTCGAGAATGTACTTTATCTCTGCATCCCTCTGCTGGGGTGCGGCAGCTCGGTACCGGTCTTCAAACTGCTTCACAATTCGCTCGGCGAATGCCTCCAGGTCCGGCTTGACCGATGCTTTCTTTGTCTTTTGCAGCATGTGCGTTTTGAAAGCTCCGGCAACGACGGCTGAGGCTTTCTTGCTTCTTCGGCTCGGTATCCGGAGCAGATTCTCGACAACCCTGGCATGCTTGGCGGCTGCCGGATCGATGTTCTGCTCCAGCACGGCCTCAAGGGTGATTGGGGATAACTGGCTTGCCGGTTCATAGTCTTCGATGATCCTGAAGACAGTTTTCTCGTCGCGATCGATGGCCGCCGCGATGACTTTCGCTGCTTCCATCGAGGCCCGTTCAGCTTTGAAATATTTCTTGTACAAACGCAATGCCCGACCAAGATCGTATCTGCTGTGCCTGTACGTGCTGAGGGCCCGATCAGACCTTCCCGCGCCTGGGACAGGGACTTGTCGTATGTGGTCCAGCACAACTATGTACGCCGGGAGCACACCAACTACCAAGAGCAGAAAGACCAGGCGCGTTGATATTTCATGCGAGCTGCGTCGCGTACTGATCGAATTGCGAGATGCACAATTGCGCGCTGCCAAACTCAAGGGAAGATCGATATCTCGGATCAGTGGGTCTTTCCGTCTCCGGACAGAAGCATTTGGGATCCAGACAATCTCTACCACCGGTACTTTTTCCCCATAATGGATGCTCAAGCAGAACAACAACTATCCGCAATCCCCGCACAACCAAGCGAGATCGCTGAAACCGAGATACCGTGGGAACTTATTGACTTGATTGGTGGCGGCGAGTGGAATCGAACCACCGACCTACGGGTTATGAGTCCGTCGCTCTAACCATCTGAGCTACGCCGCCAGAGAGGAATTTTTGTGAATCGCACTGCGGAAACGAGCCTGCAGCGAGAGACGGTTCAGGGAAAAGCACTCCAGAGTCAACAGCAAGAATATTGTAGCGTAAAAGGCATTCCTGAAATGACGTCCGCGTGGCCAGGAGCGCCAAACCGATTCGCTTTCCATGGACACTCGGTTAGACTCGAACTTGCATGTTCGTGTCTTCCGATCTGCACACCACCCAGGTGATCGGCGTCATCCCGGCGCGTCTGGCCTCTACGCGTCTGCCGCGCAAGATTTTGCGCGAGATCGCCGGCAAGCCGATGCTGGCGTGGGTATATCAGGCCGCTGCCCAGGCCCGCACCTTCGATCGGTTGATCGTTGCCACAGATGCAGACGAAGTGGCCGAACTTTGCCGAGCCGAGGAATGGGAAGTCCGCCTGACATCGTCCGATCTGCCCAGTGGTACGGACCGCGTGCATGCCGTGACACAACAACTGGTGCACGAAGGTGTGTGCGTCGAAGCCAACGATATTTTCGTCAACATCCAGGGTGATGAGCCACTCCTTCGCCCCGAACATTTCCATGCTCTGCTGCGTCCCTTTCAGCGCGCCGAGGCTGTCGTTTCCACCGTGATGACTCGTTGTCCTGCGGACGACATTTCTAATCCGAATGCTGTCAAGGTAGTCGTCGACCGAGCTGGGAAGGCGCTGTATTTTTCTCGCGCTACCATTCCGTATGACCGAGATGGTCGCGGCGACAACGTTCTCTGGTGGAAGCATCTGGGGCTTTATGCCTACAGAAAGCACATTCTCGATCGCTTTGCTGGTTTGCCGACCAGCAAATTGGAAGCCACAGAGCGGCTCGAACAACTTCGACTGCTCGAAAATGGAATTCCCATCCACGTCGAGCCGGTAGAATACGATACCATCGGCGTCGATACAGAAGCCGATCTGAAAACGGCATCCGCGCTCCTGATGCAATCGGACCGGAACCCGCTGGCACCCTGAAGATTTTTCCATCTCTTGCAGCCGCGCGCCAGACGAAACCCAACGCTTCCGATACACTGAATGCTGGAGATCAGGATGAATCTGTTTTGCTTTCTTCCTCGGGCGGCTACCCGCCTGAAGCTGGGAGCCTATGTGTGCGCTGTTTTGATGGCAACTACCATGCTGGGGGTGGCCCAATCACATTCCAGCAGCGACAACGGCGACAATAGCGGTACCACCCCGACGATCAACAATCCGAAGAATCACAACGTCAGCACGGGAAATTACATCCCGCCTGCGCCGCCCTCTGGCCCGGATGTGTACTACAACCACCGATGGGACATCTACGGCGGCGCCGCGTATACGAATTTTCTGGCTGGCCCCGCGTTACTGCAACGGTCCAACCTAGGCGGATGGGAGACTTCCGCAAGCTACTGGCTGGGATGGCACTGGGGTCTTATGGCCGATGCGCGCCAGTACATTGGTACCTCCGGCGTGTTTCCAAATGCGAATGGCGGACTGCCCATTCCACCGTGCAAACCGTTTCAATCTACCTGTTACAACAATCCCACCGTGACCGGACCACGCATTATGCAGTATTACTTCATGGCGGGTCCGGAATATCGCGTGTTTCGCCGTGCCAGGGCTTCCGCCACGTTTCATGCGATGTTTGGCAATGCCTGGGGCATTTTCGACTCCGCCCACCTGACGGGTCTGAATGTTCAGACGATCGGACTCTTTGCGACTCAGTGGACGTTTAGCGGTGCCATCGGCAGCACATTCGATTACAACTACAGTCCTCGGATCGCTTTTCGCGTGCAACCGGAACTCTTGCTGACGCATTATGGCGGCACGGCACAGCAGAACTTTGGATTTTCCGTGGGTCCGATCTTTCGGCTCGGCCACCTCGACACTTCCGGCAGTGCGTCTCCATCTAAAAGAAAACATTGGAACTTACACAATCCGTTCCATAAGTAACCAAAGTATGCATACTTTCGTACTTTGACGAGCAAGCGCGCGAAGATGACTATGGCAACTTAGAGCGGATTGGAAACTAGGCCCTCCCCCAGCCCTGAACCCTCCTTCCTTTCCGCTCTGCAGTTCTTTCGCCAAGTTACAGTCCAGGTTAAGCCCTATTCCGGCACAGCCGGCTCCAGCCGCTGGGGGCCAATCGGATTCCTTCACTTGCTCGCCCACAACGCGCACAACGCAGTGGATCGCAGGCAATTCTGCAAAGGTCAGCCACCTCTTCGGCGGGCAAGTGTGCCGTCGGTTCGATCAGGGGCGGATGTGTGCGAGCGGTGGACTCGAGTGCTATGCCAATTCGTAGCCGGCGAAAAAGTAGCCGATCTCAAACTTCGCGGTTTCTTCGGCATCCGATCCGTGGATGGTATTTTCCTCGATGCTGCCGGCAAACTTCTTCCGGATCGTACCTTCTTCCGCGTTCGCCGGATTGGTTGCGCCCATCAGCTTGCGCAGATCGGCGATCGCGTTCTCTTTCTCCAACACCATGACGAAAATGGCCCCTGAGGACATAAAGTCGGTCAGTGAATTGAAGAATGGCCGCTGGGCATGGACCGCATAAAAACCTGCGGCCTGCCGTTTGCTGATCGATAATTTCTTGATCGCAACAAGCTGGAAGCTTGCTTTTTCAATCATGGCAAGGACAGCTCCGGTATGGCCCTTGCGGACTGCATCCGGTTTGATGATGCTGAAAGTACGTTGCAAAGAAACTCTCCTTCAGATGCTGGAAATACGTTGATACTGCTTATGCCTTACCGATGACCTGGGCGAGCGTTTCGCCAATCAATGCCGGGGACTTGACTACGTGAATGCCGGCTGCTTCCAGGGCCTTCATCTTGTCGGCGGCCGTTCCCTGCCCTCCGGAAATGATGGCACCTGCATGACCCATGCGGCGACCCGGGGGTGCCGTCTGCCCAGCAATGAACCCGACGACTGGCTTTTTCACGTGCTGCTTCACATACTCGGCAGCAGCCTCTTCCGCCGTTCCGCCGATCTCGCCGATCAATATGATCGCTTCCGTGTCTGGATCTTCATTCAGCAGACGAAGCCCATCGACATGGGTGGTTCCGATGATCGGATCGCCGCCAATGCCGATGGCGGTCGATTGGCCAATGCCCCGCTGAGTCAGTTGGAAGACGGCCTCGTACGTAAGTGTGCCGGAACGAGAAATGATGCCAATGCTTCCCTCGGCGTGTATCCGGCCCGGCATGATCCCGATTTTGCATTTTCCGGGCGAAATCACACCTGGACAATTTGGCCCGATGAGCCGCGAGTTGGAATGCTTCAGCTTTTCCCACACGCGCACCATGTCGAGGGTCGGAATTCCTTCCGTGATGCAGACAATCAGCGGCAGACCGGCGTCTTCCGCTTCCAGAATCGCGTCCGCCGCAAAAGGTGGCGGCACAAAAATCACCGTGGCATTGGCGCCGGTGTTGTTGACGGCCTGCTCTACCGTGTCAAACACCGGCCAGCCTTCATGAGTGGTCCCGCCTTTGCCCGGCGTCACGCCGCCAACCACCTTGGTGCCATATTCGGCGCAGCCCTTGGCGTGGAACGTGCCTTCGCGGCCAGTAATCCCCTGCACGATCAGGCGGGTGTTCTTGTCGACGAGTACGCTCATTTGCTCCCTCTCGCGGCAGCCACGGCCTTCTCGGCCGCGTCCTTCATGGTTTGGCCGATGATGAAATTCAGGCCCGACTCCTTCAATATCTGTCGCCCTTCTTCCACGTTGGTGCCTTCCAGGCGGAGAATCACGGGCACTTTGACATTCATTTTTCTGGCTGCCTCCACGACACCGCGCGCCAGCGTATCGACGCGCAGGATGCCGCCGAAGATATTGATGAATACTGCCTTTACATTCTTGTCGGAAAGCAAAATACGAAACGCGTTTTCGATCTGTTCCTGGTTGGCGCCGCCTCCAACGTCAAGAAAGTTTGCCGGAGAGCCGCCGGCGTATTGGATGATGTCCATGGTCGCCATGGCCAAGCCGGCGCCGTTCACCATGCAGGCAATGTTGCCGTCGAGGCGAATGTAGTTCAGCGCGAACTTGGAGGCTTCCACTTCGAGAGGATCTTCTTCGTTGGTGTCCCGCAGTTCCTTCAGGTCCTTATGCCGGAACATCGCGTTATCGTCGAAGTTCATCTTGCAGTCGAGCGCAAACAACTTTCCGTCATTCGTGGTGATGAATGGATTGATTTCCATCAGCGATGCGTCGGTCTCGACACACGCCTTATAGAGGCCGGTCATGAATTGTACGGCCTGGTTGATCTGCGTTGGCTTCAATCCCAGGGCAAAAGCCAGCTTGCGCGCCTGATATGGCTGAAAACCCACTGCTGGATCGATATGCTCCTTGAAGATAGCCTCGGGAGTCTTCGCGGCGACTTCCTCGATCTCCATGCCGCCAGACTGGGAGGCCATGAACACCAGCTTCGCCGCTGCTCGATCGAGCACCATCCCCAGGTACAGCTCTCGATCAATCGCAGCCGTCTCTTCAATCAGTAGGCGCTTGACCTTCTGGCCTTCCGGCCCGGTCTGATGGGTCACCAATTGCATGCCAAGAATTTTTTTGGCATAGTCCTCGGCGTCGCCAAGATTTTTCGCCACCTTGACGCCGCCGCCTTTGCCGCGGCCGCCGGCGTGAATCTGCGCTTTGACCACCACGCCATTAGCCCCACCAGCAAACAGTTTCTTAGCCACGTCGACTGCCTCTTCCACGGTATTAGCCACTTCGCCGCGGGGTACAGCAACGCCGTATTTCGCAAGAATGTCTTTTGCCTGATATTCGTGAATTTTCATAAGATATCTCTTATTGTAACGACACGTCGCTGGGCCGGATGGCATGACCAATCGCCATCCGCGGACAAGAAAAAACAAAACACAGCGAACCTTCGATACTATCGGACGAGGGAGGGGCGAGCAAACCGACGACCCCCGCGGAATAGTGAAGCGACTACGGCCCCCGATGGCAGATCTCACAAACGTACTGTCCATTCTTGCCGAACAGCATGCGACTCTCAGCCGCGAGCAGGCCCGCGCCGCGATGCAGACGATCCTGGAAGACACCCAGAATATCTTGCCGGACGTGTATATCGCGGAGTTGCTAACCGCGCTGGCGGCGCGTAGGGTGACCGCCGACGAATTGACTGGTTTTGTCGACGCCATGCGCGCGACTGCCGTAACTTTGCCGTTCCCAGACGACGAACGCGCTTCTCTAGTGGATACCTGCGGTACAGGAGGCGATGCTAGCGGAACGTTCAATATTTCCACGGCTGTTGCACTGATTGCTGCGGCCGCAGGAGCGAAAATCGCCAAGCACGGCAATCGCAACGTTACCAGCCGCTGCGGCTCGGCGGACGTATTGGATGCACTGGGAGTGCCCACGGCGCTGGCTCCCGAGGCTGCGGTGGAGTGCCTGCGTGCCACAGGATTTGTATTTTTGTTTGCCCCGTTGATGCATCCGGCGATGCGGCGAGTCCAGCCAATCCGGCGGTCGCTTGGGAGGCGAACCGTGTTCAATATTCTGGGGCCGCTGACGAATCCCGCACTGGCGCCGGCGCAGGTGCTGGGCGTGTATGCGGCCGAACTAGTCCCGTTGGTCGCAGAAACCATGGTCAAGCTGGGAGTGCGACACGGCTTCGTAGTGCACGGATCGGATGGTTTGGATGAAATTACTCTCAGCGGAGAAACGGAGATCGCCGAGGTGAAGGACGGCGCATTTCACCTCTTCAAATTTTCCCCTGAGGACGCTGGCCTGAAACGGGCACCGCTCTCCTCTCTCCAGGGCGGCGACGCCGAGGAGAATGTCGCCATCCTGCGAGCCATATTCGAAGGCGAAGCCGGTCCAAGGCGCGACATTGTCCTGGTCAACGCGGCAGCAACCTTGGTCGCGGCAGGTATCGCACCGGATTTTTGCGCTGGCATTGAACTTTCTGCGCGAGCCATCGATTCGGGCGCAGTGCGCCAAATGGTGGCCGCACTCGTGGAATTCGAGAGGCGTTCACCGGTCGATCTACAAAAATGACGCGATTGGAATAAGATCTGGCGCATCAGAATCCCCGGAGGGTTGCATGAAATTTCGTCCCAGTTGTACGCGTTTCTTGATGACCGGAATCGCCGGTTCTGGAACTCCTTCTCTCAGGATTTTCGCGATTGCCTGTTTTAATGCCCGCGCGGACGATATCGGCAAAGTCGCTCTTACGCCGCGAAACTTTCTCCGACTCAAGGACCGATTGGAACGGTTGAGCGTGACGCGATGGCAGTGGTTTTCGATGGTACTGGTGGTGATTTTGGTTCGCCTCCAGCACGGCGTGCCGCTGATGGTGGAGTTGACCGTCGCGGCGCAGTTCATGATTTTCCTGGCTCTCCCCGTACAGAAGCAAAAAACGCACCGGAGGCGGCAGTTTTTGCGTCGGCGATGTGAATCCATCGCTTGGGCATCTGCTCGAAGCACCCTCTCGAAATCCAGAGTCCGATAGATGTTCGCGACTATGATCCATGAAGTGGGTAGAGACGGCCGCGATACATCGCCATCTGTTCAATTGAACGGATATTAATCACCTGTGCGGTTGCATTGTCGGAGCCATCGACCTCGACGGCGTAATTCACTAGTTCCTGTGCAACTGCCTCAATGTCCTTTTTCTGAGAAGTTATTCGAGCAATATCTTCGTGATACAGGCCTCCATAGAGTCCGTCCGTGCAGAGCACAAGATAATCGCCGGCTTGGAGCGAGACTTTTCTGGTCTCAACCGTCACAAATAGTTCGGGGCCAAGCGAGCGGGTGAGTACGTGGCGGTTTTCGGACTGTTCCGCATCCGCAGCCGAGATAAGCCCGAGCTTACGCTGTTCAACAACCAATGTATGGTCCTGCGTGAGCGCAGTTGCACGGCCATCGCGCACTTGATAACAACGGGAATCTCCTACGTGAGCAATCCATGCCTCGTCATAGCGTAGCGCACAGGAGACCACCGTCGTCGCCATGCGCCTGCCACGCCGTCCCGGCTGGAGTCTTTCATCGTGAATGGCTGCATTTGCATGCTGGATCAAGCGCGGGAGCAGGCTGGCGTGAGCCGCTCTTTCCTGCGCCTGGGCGAAGCCTTCGGTCATTACCTTCACAGCCAGGGCTGAGGCCACTTCGCCGAACTCCGTCCCGCCGACGCCGTCCGCAACGACAAACATCCAGCCGTGAGAGCGCGCCTTTTGCCGCGATCTGGGAACGAAGGCACCCATCGAGTCCTCGTTATTCCCGCGAATTTTTCCGGGGTCGCTTGCCTGACCAAAAACTACATCCAACATTCGGATCGCCGCCCTAAGCTTTTTGCTCCGCGAATGGTTCCTCGGGCCTATGCCTGCAACGCAGGCAAACGGGGTTTTGCCGTCTGCCCCAGAGTGATCTGAAGCAGACGGCAAACTTTCTGGCAGTGAATGGTGCGGCTCAGATTACACGTGTGACATCATTTAATGCTCTCCGCGGAGGCCATCACTTGACCATCCTTGGATTGAAGCAGCATGACCTTGCCCTTGGCCTTCGAGCTGCGCATGAAATAGAAGGCGCCGTACAAGCCCCAGACTCCGGCGATGAGGAGCGCGCCGAGAGGCTCTTTGACCGTGCCATAGCCCATCGTCGGTCCGATCAGGTAGAACGCCATACATCCCAGGTTGGCCACCAGGCCAAACGCGGGAATGAGCAGGTGTTTGACAAGGTTGAAGTCCGAACGGCCGTGGAAGGCGATGATGCACAACATGCAACTGAGGGCGTACAGAATGAAGGTGCCGAAGTTGGATGTCAAGGTCGCCATCAACAGTGAGTTGGGAAGTGCAGCCATCGTAGCATGGGACATGTAGCCAACACTGGAAAGAAGGCCGTGAGGAAGCGCCTGAATGGTTGCGTCGGTGGGGGCGGCGGCATCGCCGAAGCAAAGGATAATGGAGAGAACCCCGATGACCGCCGTGATGGTGGCCAGCGTCCAGACCGCACGATGCGGCGTGAGGTTCTTGTCGTGCAGCATGCCAAAGTGCTCCGGCGCCTCCGCGTCCCGGCCCATGGCGTAGGTAACGCGGGCTCCAGTATTCATGCAGGCGAGGGTGGTGCCGATCAACGCCAGAAACACGGTGACCGCCTCGGCGAGCATGAAATACTTGCCGTGTCCCTGGCCCAGCAGCGCATCGCCGACAATGATCATCATGTCGCCGATGGGAGCTGCCGAGCCGACCGCACTTTGCATGGAGTACCCCGAGTTGAGAAAGTAATTTGCCGCGAAATATTCGATGAGATAACACACCAGTCCCTGAATCAGAAGGGAAGCGATCACCGCGATCGGGATATCTCGTTTGGCGTTTCTTGCCTCGCCTCCCAGTGACGTGACGGACTCAAATCCGACCAGGATCAGGATGGCGACGGTAGCCTGGATCATGACCCAGTTAAAGTTGTGCACGGAGACTACCGACTTGGCGGTCGGGTGACTCATGAACAATTTGCCGGTCGAATCCATTTCCGGATATTGAATGTGGAAAGGAACAGGTTTGCCGGCCGCGTCCATCAGAGGCTGCGGAACGTTGCTGGCATCGCGGATGACGGTGCCATCGGGCTTGCTTGCGAACTCATAGGTATACGTCGCTTGCGTGGTTGCGTCGTACTGCAGAGCGGCAGTACCAGCGGGGTGGTTTACCCGGTAACCGATCGCAAGGATGCTGAACAAGACAAGCGCGGAGATCTGCACCACGTTGATGGCCAGGTTCACCGCGGTCGAAGCATTGGCTCCCTTTTGCGCGATCCAGGCCACGGCGAAGGAAAATGCAACCGCAACCAACCCCATGAACACAGGTCCTGGGTTGGAGCCGCTCATGAAGTTCGGCCAGAGGAAGCCTACGATATAGCCGACGAAGATGCCGGTAACGCCAACCATCACCCCCGGGTAGACCCAGTAGTAGAGGTGGGAGCCCCAACCGACGACGAACTTGGATATGCGCGCATACTTAAATGCTTTGTCCTTGGAGAGCATGGCCTGCTCGGCATAGTAATAACTGGAGCCCGTACCGGGATAGAGCTTGGATATCTCCGCGTATGAGACGGCCGTCGCCAGACAGAGCATCAGGGCAGCGAAGATCCCAATCCACATCGATGGAGCGGTCGCCCCGGTCGTCGCCTGAATGAAGAACGTCAACCATAGAAAGGCGCCGGGGGCAATCAGTGCCATTGCATTGCTGGTTAAGCCTGTCAGACCGAGTGTGGCCTGCATTGTCGGGGCGGTTTTTTCTTCTGCCATGATCATTCTCCTGGTGGTTCGAGATACTCAAGTAGTCTTGTCCGTGGAGTCGCCAGGCCAGATGCGCCTCGGCCATTCCATGCCATTGGATCCTGGTTGGAATCAGCGGCGGAATGTTTTGTCTGCCGGATACCTACTATGAACGCAAAATACCTATGAGGAATTCATGAAGATTTGGCGAGACTGGCGTCAGAAAATGTTTTAAGCCTAGCGATGGCGCGCTAGAAGCACCATGATCAGGAACAGGAGAAACGGAAGCAACGCGAGAGCCGCGTAATAGAGGACCTTCCGTGACCGGGTGGAGCGGCGGTGTCTCCAATCCGTCAACTCAATCCGTTCCGCCACGCCAACCTGACCCAGATGTTCCAGATCCAGTGCAAAAGCATGGGCTGACGGGTAACGGTTCCGCGGCTCGCGCTCCAGGGCGCGGTAGAGCACTTCCTGCAACTGCGGGCTGATACTGGGCTCCGCCTCGCGCGGCGGCAAGGGATGGTTGATCAGGCGGTCATTCATAACCGCCAGGGGTGACGGGCCGGAAAAGGGCGTTTTGCCAGAGAGCATTTCATAGAGCATGACCCCGACTGAATAGAGGTCCGAGCGCGCATCCCCGCGCTTGCCTTTGACCTGTTCCGGGGAAATGTAATTGGGAGTCCCTAATGCCTGCGTGAAGCCTGCATAGGTCAGCCGCTTAGCGCCTTCTTTGGAAGCGATCCCAAAGTCAATCAGCTTGATGTTGTCCTTGTCGTCGATCATGATGTTCTCAGGCTTCAGGTCGCGATGAACCACGCCGTGTTTATGGATATAATCAAGAGCCTTCAGGATTCCCAACGTGATCGTGATTGCCCGCTCGGTCGGCAACTTGCCTTCCTCCGACAATATCTGGCGCAGTAGACGACCGTTCACCCACTCCATGACGATGTACGGCCGCGAGCGCTGGTCGTCGGAAAAGATTCTCATAACATTGGGGTGGTCGAGCGCCACTCCAATTTCCTCCTCGCGCTTGAAACGGTCAAACAGTGCTGGATCTGCCTCCATCGCAAAATGCGGAATCTTGATGGCGACCTGGCGTCCGTTCAGTAGATCGGTTGCCCTAAAGATGGAAGCCATCCCGCTCTCGGCCACCGCAGCTTCGATGCGGTAGTGGTCGAATTCCTGGCCGGATTCAAAAGCAGTAAGACTCATCGGGCTTACGTTCTCCATCTGATCCTCCTCATGGTATCAGCGTGTGTATAAAGAATTTATAAGTACGCTAAGGGTCAATAATTACTCTACGCAGAGGCGGTGACGAACTCTAGCTGCCGGGATTCTATCCGAAGTGTAATCGGGTATTAGTCGGCAAAAATTGCCACAATAGGGCGCAATTCGTCGCCTCTGTCCGTCTGCCATGCCATTCCACGCGGAAGGTCATTATGCTGGACGTCCTCTTTGGCCAGCCCAGCGATCCAGGCAAGTTTCGCCGGGCCAGGAACTGGACCACTACCGCATTGAATCGGCGGCGGCTGGCAGCGGCATGGCCTCTATTTACCGCGCTATCGACATGCGTGATGGCCGCCAGGTCGCCATCAAAATTCCCCACATGGCCGCTCGAACAGGACCCGGTTCGAGCCGATCGGTTCAGGCGCGAAGAAGAGATCGGCACTACATTGAACCACCCCAATGTGATGAAGATTTACGCCGATGATCATCGTTCCGGCATTTATATGGTGATGGAATGGTGCGAGGGCCGACTTCTGCGCCAAATCCTCTCGGCAGAGGGTAAGCTGGCCCCGGAGCGAGCCATCAAGATCACGCTGGGAATCCTGCGGGCGCTCGATTACATCCATAATCACGGCGTTGTCCATCGCGATCTGAAGCCGGAAAACATCATGGTCGACGATCACGACAATGTTAAGCTGATCGACTTCGGTATCGCTTCGATCGAAGGCGCCAAGCGCCTGACCTACACCGGATATACGCAAGCGCTGGGCACCCCGGACTACATCGCTCCAGAACAGGTCAAAGGCAAGCGTGGCGATGCGCGATCGGACTTATATGCGGTGGGGATTATGCTCTACGAAATGTTGTCCGGCAAAACCCCTTTCACCGGCCCTTCACCGTTGGCAGTCATGAATGATCGCCTGATCAACCACCCTCTTCCGCCGCGCGTCGCCGAGCCTAGCGTCACTCCTCAACTGCAGAAGGTGCTGTATCGCGCCATCGAACGTGAGCCGAAAAATCGCTATCCCTCAGCCCAGGCTTTTGCTTTGGATCTGGAGCATCTGGACCAGGTCGGTGTTGCCGATCGTGCCGAGTTGACCCATTGGAAGAAATCCCGGTCGCCGGTGTCCCGCAATGTGCTCTTGTATTCAGCCCTGGCGCTGATTCCCATTCTTCTGTTCGTGGCGATGCTGCTTCTGTCGCGTCATCACAGTTAGATAGTGGGTGTCCGACCCGATCCTGAGAAGGATCCGGGCGCGTCCGCGCGTCCGCGGCTAAACCGCCGCAGGCAGCTACGGCGCTGGCTTCAGATGGATACACCGTAAACATATTCAGAATGCCGACCATCTTCAACGTCTTGATGGCGAAGGGTCGACCAGCTTCGCATCCCCGCCTCGTTGCGCGGCTTGTCTCAGCGCATCCACAATTGCTCCCGATACGGCAGGAATCCACGACCAGCATGGCTTCCTCCAGGACAAGAAAAATGTGCCCTCGCGAACGCAGGTCTCGCAGAACTGATGGTGTCTTATTGTGAAAGTGCTGCTTGTTTCTCCACCGCTGTCGGCTTCCGGGATGAAGGCTACTTCGATGCTCTGGTCCATTATGTTCGAACAGGCTCTCAAGGTCACTCGTCAGCTATCCGCGGGCGACCCGACCCCCTAATCATCCGGCTAGACCGTGTGCGCACCATCAGTCACAAATCTGGGCTTTGGCGTTGGGATGCCATGGACTCCCTGCTTGTCAATTACATCGGCGCCTGTCCCCTTCAGCAGCAAGTTCACTCTCGCACAGACACGCTTCGCACCCTTGCCAAAAACTCAAGAAGGTCTGGCGCGTGCCGGATCCATTACATGGCCGGGAGCGGGCTCTTGCTGGGGGCGAGAATGTCGTCCAGCCGGTCGGGATTGCCGTCGACACGCTGGAGCGACGGATAGCGCATGCCGTCATAGTACGGTATGGCGATCGTTTTGAATTGCTTGCCGTCGCGAAATTGTAACTGCAGCGGTTTCTTATCCGTTTCCGCCGCCAGGATCGCATCCTTGAGCACCTTGGCTGTAAAGGCCGTACCGTTCACCGATATGATTTCCATATTAGGTGTGACGCCCGCCTTGAATGCGGGGCTGCCCCACCACACGTTGGAGATGATGCCGGAGGGGGCGTGCCCGCGGCGCGAACCCATCGAAATGCCCAGGGAAGTGGAGAAATCCGCATACCCGCGCATTGCTTGCTCTTTCTCGATCCACTCAATCGGCTGGTCCGTGTAGACGAGTTTGTAGCCGCCCTGCGTAAACCCGTTCATGGGGACTGGAGGGTGCAGGTCGTAGACCCGTTTCTGAAAGAACGACTTCCAGTCGTAGGGAGCGACGTCATTCAGGTCGTTCACCACATCGGCGAGTGTGTACTGGTCGGTGATCATGCTTCCGTTATAGACGCCGAGAAATTTCTTGCAGAAATCGTCGAGCGATTTCTTGCCGCCAGTCAGCTCGCGAATCTTTGTATCCGCATCCAGCCAAATTAGCTCACCTTCAGTGTAATAGTCTTCCGGCCGCTGATAGCTGACCCAGCTGACCGGACGGCGCTCCGAGATGATGGGCTGGTTGGTAGTATCGACAAGCGGACGCCAGTCGCGACCGGGATTGACGGCAAAGTTTGCGGCCACGCGGGCGAAGAGGTCACGCGTATGCTCTGGCGTCCGCATACCTGCCCGCGCGGTCAGTACGTTGCCCCAGTACTGCGTCATGCCCTCGTAGACCCAGAGCAGGTCGTCGCGCATGGGCACGTTGAAATTCGGCGTCCAGAGGTCGGCCGGCCGGCGAAATTTCCCGTTCCACGAGTGTGTGTATTCGTGCGCCAACAGGTCCCGGTCCGTAATGCCGTGAGGCCAATCAGACAGGTAGTTTGCGTGCAGGCCATCCTCGCTCGACTGGTGGTGCTCCAGTCCAACTCCTCCTACCTTGTCGCTGAGCAGCAGCAGGAAGTCATAGTGCTTGTAATGGTGCGAGCCGTAGAGCTTGTCAGCCTCCATGACGAGATTCTTATGCTCGGCAAGTTCCTCCGGGGTCATCTTAAGGTCTTCTGGCGCATCGGCAAAGATGTTCAGATGCACGATGTCAGTTGAAGTTGGGGAGAGATCGACGCGACTATAGTAAAGGCCCGCGTACAGCGGAGAGTCCAGCAGGGTGTTGAGCGGCGTCCGCTCGAACTGGATCGTGTCACCCTGAGTGGAGGTGGTTTCAAGTGCTGTGGCGTATTTCCACCCGCTCGGCAACTTCAGTGCGGTGTCGACGGGAATGTCGCGCGAGAAATACCCTGCGGGGTACATCACGACCTCGTTCCATTCGAGATCGGCGATGGCATTTGAAATCTCGATACGTCCTGCGCTGGGCTTAATTGGAGACAGGTAATCGAAATCCAGACCGATGGTCTTCGCACTCTCTCCGAGTGGAACGTGGAACGCGTATATGTTGACGCGGTCGCGCACCCACTGCACGCGCTTTCCGTCCACGGTAGTGACGATGCCAGCCAGGCTCTCAATGGGTCCCGCGGGCTCATGATCGCCCGGAATCCATTCCGGATAGAGCAGCACCATCTGTTTGGCGCCAGGCACGACCGGAATCTCTTCATGCACCTTCTCGACCCGGTCCACATTATTGCTTAGGTCGACTGTCAGGCGGATCGGACCTATATATGGTTTGTCAATCGGCGCCACTATGGGCGGCGGCATCGGGACAGGCTCCGGTTGCGGCTGATGCGCTGTCTGTGCCAGAGCGCAGGAGGCGAAGAAACCAGAGGCCAACAGCACCAGGGAAGGGAAACGCATCATGACAATGAGTGTAAATCCTATGGGAGTGGGAATGCCGCGCACGGCTCGCCGACATTCTGATTCGAGCCAGCAGCTTCAAAAAATATTCGCCTGGTTTGGTCGCGCAGCAGGCAATCGTGACTACGAACAATGCTGTCTTCGGCTGAGTTATACTCGGGTGGCCGATGACATCCATCCCTCGAAGTACTCGAAATACGCAGCTTCAATGTCACCTCCAAACATACATCCTACCCGCGCTCTTGTTGTGTCTTGGCCTCTGCTCGTTGAAAAGCCAGGGACAGACGAATCCCTCTCCGGCTGGCCAGCAATCGAATTTCTCTTCGGCAGAAACACATCCTGCCGGACTGTACGATCCAGTCGCGAATCCCAAGGCGGTCGTGATTCTCGGCAATGCCCGATTTACGGTATTGACTCCGAGCATGATCCGCATGGAGTGGGCAGCGGATGGAAAATTTGAAGATCACGCCACGTTCGTTTTTCTGAACCGGAACATGCCGGTGCCGACTTTTACACACATGGTTGCGCAGAGCGTCCGTGGCCAAAGACTGACTCTGAAAACGGACCAGTTGACACTCCTCTACACGCTTGCGCCGGGTGGTAATGGGAAGTTCACGCCGAACGATCTCCAGGTAAGTTTCCGGTTGGATGGGAGACAGGTGATGTGGCATCCGGGTACGCCGGACACGGGAAACCTTCAAGGCACGACACGCACGCTGGATGGCGCGCGGGGCAATCAGACCAAGGAGCCGATCGGCCAGGGTCTGGTTTCGCGACAGGGTTGGGTGGTGGTTGACGATTCCAATCGTCCGCTATTCGATTCCACAGATTTCCAGTTCAAACAAGGAGAAAACAGCCCGTGGCCATGGGTAATCCCGCGGCCTACAGGCGACCATCAGGATTGGTATTTTTTCGGCTACGGGCACCGCTACAGACAGGCGCTGGGCGACTTCGTAAAGGTTGCGGGCCGGATTCCGCTGCCGCCCCGCTTCGTCTTCGGTACGTGGTGGTCCCGCTATTGGGCGTACACGGACCAGGAACTCAATAACCTCGTTCGAGGTTTTCACCAAAACGACACCCCGTTGAACGTGCTGGTGATCGATATGGGCTGGCATCCAACGTTCCGACAGAGCTGGTGGAGCACGAAAAAGGACCAGTCCGGTCAGCCTCTGGGATGGACTGGCTACGGTTGGAACAAACTGTTGTTCCCGGACCCCGCGGCATTCCTGAATAACATTCATCGGGAAGGACTGAAGGTGACGCTGAACCTCCATCCTGCGGGCGGCATTGAGCCATGGGAAACAAGTTATCCGCAGATGGCACGCGCCATGGGCATCGATCCGGCGACCGAGAAATATGTGCCTTTCGATATTACGAACAGGAAATTTGCCGACAACTATTTTGATATTGTGCTGCACCCGCTGGAAAAACAGGGAGTCAATTTTTGGTGGCTGGACTGGCAACAGCAGAACTATACAAAGATCCCTAACGTAAACCCGACGTTCTGGCTCGGCTACGTTTTCTTCAGTGACCAGGCGCGCGAGGGAAAGCGACCGCTCATGTTAAATCGCTGGGGCGGCCTGGGGGAACATCGGTATCAGATTGGCTTCTCGGGCGACACTATTTCGGTTTGGTCCTCGCTGGCTTTCCAGCCCTGGTTTACAGCGACTGCGGCCAACGTCGGGTATGCCTATTGGAGCCATGACATCGGGGGCCACATGCCTGGCGCGGTCGATCCGGAGCTGTACACGCGTTGGGTACAGTTTGGAGCATTTGCTCCAGTTTTGCGCACGCATACCACCAAAAATCCTGAAGCCGAGCGTCGCATCTGGGCATATCCCGAGCCGTATTCGGGCATAATGCGGAATACTTTCCAACTGAGATATGCGCTGGTCCCATACATCTATACGGAAGCCCGCCGCACCTATGACACTGGCGTGGCATTTTTGCGGCCGCTCTATTACAACTGGCCGGAAGCCGCTGAGGCATACAACTCGAAAAATGAATATCAATTTGGCAGGGAGATGCTGGTTGCCCCTGTAACCACTCCAGTGGATTCCGTGTCGCAATTGGCGACAGAGTCGATCTGGCTACCCAAGGGAAACTGGATTGAATGGGAAACAGGCAGGCACTTCACTGGACCGATACAAGTTGAGCGCAAATTCTCCATCTCTCAAATTCCCGTGTATGTGCCGGAAGGCGCCATTGTTCCCATGGCCCCGCCGATGAGCTACATCGGCGAAAAGCCTGTGGACCCTTTGATCCTGACGGTGTTTCCGCAACCTCCCGGAAGCTCCTCGCAGTACACGGTGTATGAGGACGCAGGAGATAACGGGCGTGGATACCAGCAGAATGAGGCCGCGTGGACCACGATCCATGCGCGGCAGAGAGATGGGGACACGATCGTCACCGTGGATCCTGTGCGCGGCAGCTACCCTGGAATGTTGCACGCTCGTGCATACGAACTTCGGCTCCCTGGAGACTGGCCACCCGCGTCGGTAACTGCAAATGGCATGGCGCTTAAGTACATGACTGTAAGCGGAGCTACCGGATGGCATTTTGAAGGGAACACCTTGACCACGGTCATCACATTGCCAAGCATTTCCACGGCCGAGCCAGTCGTGATCCATGTGGAGCGACCGATGGCTCTGATTCGCCGACGCGCGGAGTTGGACGGTTTCGCGGGAGATATGACGCGTTTGCGCGAGGCTTATGACACGCTAAACCAAACGTTTCCGCTGGCATGGTCGCCCGATTCGCTGGTCGATGTCATGCAGACCGGTGACCGCTTGACCTATCATCCGGAGACTGCTTCGCAGGAGCTCACGCACTTTCATCAGGAACTCCCCAAGGCGGTCGAAGCGGTGTACAAGATGAAAGACGCAATCACTCCCGAGGATAAAACGAAGATTGCCAAAATTCTTGGCGAGAACTGGCAGCATTCGATCACGGCGCACCTGGCAAGTTATCAGAGCGAAGTTGCCCGCGGAACCGCGCAGTTGCAGGATGTGAGCACCTCCTCACTTGCGCAAAGTTCTGCAAAATAAGGGAGGATCTCTCTTCTATCCGCTGCATCGGGGCTGGTCCGGCCTTCGCACCGCAATCGCGCGCGCCGACGACGGCCGGCGCGCGCTGATGGATGGGTATGCTGACAGCGGTCTTGAAGTTTGGACTTATCCATTGCATCTGATCCTGGGCTCGGGCATCGCATTTCGCTTCAAAGGAGCCACTTCCAGAAATCTATGAGTTTAATTCGATACGAATAGCGCAAGTTTCATACCCCATCCCCGAAGCGAAGTTAAGTATTAATTGGCAGCCGAACATCACTCCGAATCAATTGGGAATTCCTCCCGATGGAGTCTCTCGGATTTAGTGAGTAGTTTGGACTGTCTATGTGGACAAAATTTTACAGGGTTAATTCCAATTCTTTTCTTTATGAGAGTCTAATGTAGTCGTTCGATCACTCACCTGCCTGTTTGTTCATAACCGGAGGATTCGATGAAGAAATGGACATTTCTCGCAGCGGTTCTTGTTTGCTTTTCTGCCTCAAATACATCGGCGCAGCGCGCCGTTCGCCTGCGCAATCAGATATGGGGTCATCTCCTAGTTACGACTATCGATCAAGCAACAGGGCGTAAGGTGGATGCACGGTGTTATCTCACCGACGCCAGTGGTCACGGGTGGACACCCTCAGGTGCAATTACGTACGTGAAACCTCCCGAATCGGATTTCATCGATGCTGGAAGCTTTGAAATCGAACTTCCGCCTGGCACTTATACTCTGCGAATAGAGCGAGGCACGGAATATCGCCCATATTTACGCCAACTTACAATCAAAGGTGGTGAGATTCTCCGCGAAAAGGCCGAACTCAGCCGTTGGTTCAATATGAATGCACGAGGGTGGTACTCCGGTGATTTGCACAACCATCGCAATTGGAGAGAAATGCCGGAGATTCTTTTGTCGGAAGATCTAAACCTTGCTCCTACTATAACGAACTGGGTATTTATATCCAGAACTATATCACTGCAGCCTCCGGCGAATATGTCAGCCATTCGCCGTGTAGATGCAACCCATGTTTATTCTATCTACGACTCGGAGATTGAGCGCAACGGAGAGGGGCCGGGTGCGATCGACTTACTCGGCCTGCAGAAGCCGATCGAGTTCTACGGTTACGGATTAGCGCCGCCCAACACAACATTTACTACACAGACCCACAAGCAAGGTGGCTATGTTGATGCCGAGAAAATTACTTGGCGGGACGGTGCGGCGCTTGTGGCATTGCACCAAGTAGATTCGATCGGCCTTGTCTATAACAGCTTCAGTCCGTATGGCGTCGAATTGGGGGGAGGAACAATCTCCCAGAACAAGGCTGTGTACAGTACTCCCGGCGGCAGGATGTACTGGGCTATGGACGTTTATTACAGGCTTCTCAACTGCGGCTTCAAACTAGCGGTTTCGGCAGGTACGGCCTCAGGAGTCAAGCCAAGCCCTTTGGGCTACAACCGAGTATATGTGTACCTTCCCGGTACGTTCAGTTACAATGGGTGGTTCCATGCCCTCAAAGCGGGTCATAGCTTTGCCACCAATGGACCAATGCTTTTCCTGACTGTGAATGGCCATGAACCCGGTGATACAGTTCAATTTTTCACGGATGCGCGCAACACCACCCGGCTTGTAAGAGTGTATTCGGAAGTATATTCTTTAGGCCCAATTGCCCGCTTAGAGATCCTCTGGAAGGGGAGGATAGTGAAGCAGGTCATAGCCCCGCCGGATGTTCACAAGCTGAGCGCGGATATCACAATCCCAATCAATCATACTGGGTGGTTTGTGGCTCGCGCATTTGAAAAACCGACAGAAACGGTGCACTTTGCGCATACCAGCCCCGTCTATGTCCGAGTAGGCGACGATCCTGGAATTGTTCCAGAAGATGCGAAATACATGATGAGGTTAATGCAGCAGGAGGTTACATTTTACCAGAACCTTGCTGGGTTCAGGACTATTGCGGACCAGCAGGCGATAATCGCTACCTTCAAGAGAGCACAGGTAATTTATGCCCGATTGGCAATGTCCAAAACAAAATAGAAAGCAAGCCGTGCTCGTTCGGTTATGACCACCCTTATCTGTTGACGAGCCTCCTGTCCGGCTCTTCGGGACTGGAGCACTCCCTAATGGATGGAAAGCATGGACGTTTCGCGAATCGAGGTCCTTTGATGGATGCAGCTAGCCACCATTATTATCTTGATGTACAGCGCAGGCGTGCAGGAATGAACCTACACCAGAAAGAGGAGTAAATAATGAGCGACAGGAAAGATTCGATCAGTCGCAGAGAAGCTTTGGCAAGACTAGGGGGCGCTGCATTGGGTTCGGCGTTCGCCCCAACATTTCTGTCGGCTCAGGCGGGTTCAGCGCAAGGGACGACCACCCCAGCGCATGTGCTGAAGAGCGGTGCCGGGAGTCGTCCCTCAGGAAGGCCCAATATTTTGTGGATTACCGGAGAGGGTGTTCCGCTCAAGGCGCTGAGTTGCTATGGAAGCGAGTTGATAAAGACGCCGCACATCGACAGGATTGCCAATGAAGGAATGCGGTTCGATAACAGCTTTTGCACGAATGCATTATGTGCGCCCAGCAGGGCCACGCTTCTTACGGGGAAATACGACCATCTGAATGGAATGATTTCCAATCCGGGGGCTACCACGGGTGGTATGACTCACCCGACTTTCGACGCTTCTCAGGAGACAGTAGCGAAAATCTTCAAAGCCCACGGGTATCAGACGGGGATGGTGGGCAAGTGGCACTTGCCAGCCAATCCCGGGGAGACAGGGTTCGATTATTTCGTATTCAAGCACGGTGCCGGAGGCACCGTATTACAACCCGAACGGCTATTTGCGAAATACCAGTTTAGGCAGCAATGAAATTCATGAGAAAAGCTATCCCGGATACATCACTGACAACATGACCGATTTTGCGATCGAGGGGATACAGCAATTCAAACAGCCGTTCTTCATGATGATGCAATTCTTCAACGACCACCGTCCATTTGATCCTCCTCACAAATACGAGCACATCTACGACAACACACGCATTACGGAGCCGGCCACGTTTTATGACGACTATTCCATGCGGGCTTCGGCGGCGAGAGAGGCCCGGATGCGGATCGCGGATATGCCGGACTTCAATCCTCCGGCAGACCTGACAGAACGTCAGCGCAAACAGTGGAACTATCAGAAATTCATGGAGCATTTCCTGGAAACGCTGCGTTCCCAGGATGACAATATGGGGCGACTGCTGGATTACCTGGACAAAAGCGGACTCGCGGAAAATACGATCGTTATCTACACGACGGACCATGGATTCTTTCTCGGCGACCACGGCTGGTTCGATAAGCGCTTCATGTACGAGCAGGCGCTTCGAGTTCCCTGGATGATTCGGTATCCGGGTCATATCAAGCCTGGCAGCGTGAGTAAGGATTGGGTGGTGAACATCGACAATGCACCAACGGCACTGGATCTGGCGGGCCTGCCTGTTCCAGAGGACATGCAGGGCCGGAGTCTAGTGCCTTTGTTCCGAGGCAGCGCTCCAGCGGATTGGCAGACCTCCATGTATTACCACTACTACGAATTCGCGCCTCCTCACTGGGTCTTCCCGCACTATGGAATTCGTACCAGTCGCTACAAATTGATCAGTTATTACACGATGAATGAGTGGGAATTGTTCGACCTGGAAAAGGATCCGGACGAGATGGAAAACCTTTTCGAATGGTCGGGATACAAAGTCCATCCTGCCTATCAGTCGATCGCGGAAGATCTCGTCGCTCAACTCAAAGGGCTGCGCGACAAATACAAGGACACGACTGGAAGCCCAGTGAAGCTGTGGCCCACACGCAGTTACGACTGATCCGATGGGCATGGTCAGTCTAAATCCAGCTATACCCGACGACTCTTAGCCGCGGGGAGCAAAACTGAGCTTGTGCTTATGGACGGCGATTCGGATGGTGTCTTGGTGTGCCGTTTGGCCTGATACATATCGGCATCCGCGACGGCGCATAACTCGTTTGCCGTCTTGCCGTCATCTGGATATAGAGCTACGCCGATGCTGCCGGAAACACGCAACTTCAGGTCTCGCACAGGAATGGGTTGATCGAGTACCTGTTGTAGCTTCTGCGCCAAGATTTCCGCACCGTTTGGCTGCGCGATATCGGAAACCAGAACCGTGAATTCGTCGCCGCCAGTGCGTGCAAGCGTGTCGGCTTTCCGAACGACAGAGCCCAGGCGCAATGCGGCTTCTCGCAAGAACTCATCTCCAACGGCATGTCCATAGGCATCATTGATTTGTTTAAATCCATCCAGATCCACCATCAATACTGCCGCTCGGAGTTGGTTTCGTTCCGCGCGCTCCAGCATGTTTTCCAGGCGATCCTCCAGCAGACGCCGGTTTGGCAGTCCAGTTAGCACATCGTGGAGAGCCATATGTTCCGTCCGCCCGATCTCCTCTTCCAAGAACGTCAGCAAGACACCGACGGCAATGATCAGTTTTGGAATGTTTCGCACGGCGGTATCGAGTTTCAGGTGTGGCAGGTACATTTGCTCAATCAACAAGCCGACCGGAAAAGTCGCAGCGGCAACCAAAAATCCAAGAACCGCCGTCAGAACGCCCGTACTCTTCTGCTCGAAACGCTGCCAATATCGGATACCCGCAACTAGATACAGCCAGGAAATCGTCGCGTTGATTCCATAGCCCATCTGATCTCGCGGAATAAGGCCGCCCAGCAACACCGGCAACGCGAGGCCGATCATAAAGCTGAAAACGTTGTCTCCGGCGGAACACCTGGCCCTCATGCGATAATTCAGCGCAGTGATACTTGTAGCCATCACGGCGACAGCGATGTAGTAGGGCAGGACACGTTCGACGCCCCAGATTGCAAGCGTGCTGTATGCCATCAAGGCTACTGCCCAGGTTGCCAGGAGCGTCGATCGCGCGGCCAGAAGATCAAAGCGAGAAGAAGCCCGGATGAAGGCTATTCCAGCCAGATCTAAGCTAAGCAGAGAGACCGTCGCAATCCCCATCCCCCAAACACCGCCGCTTATATTCAGCAGTTGCGCAGCGAAGTGCAGAAAGAGGAAAGTCCAGCCCAGCAGCCATGAATCCAAGCGCTCTCCAGCATGATGGCGCAGCATCGAGCGGAAGACAAACATCAGCGCGGCGAACGCAATCAGATATGGCAAAGCGGGATAGTGCAGCATAGCTAGACCTTTGATATGCAGAACTTATTTCGCTACATGATAGGGCCCTATCGCCCTTGTCCGAGCAAATATTTTCAGGAAATATCCATTCTGGCCCCAGCCGCGACAATCTTCGGCGGCTATGGGACTTCTTCCGCGACTTGGGACAACGGGAGCGAGGGAGAAGTCAGACTCAGCCCCTGAAGCGTTACATGCCGCGCAGGCCGGCGTAGAGGGCCAGGCCCGAAGTGAGAACGGTGACGCCGATCACAATCCAACGATACGTACCGGACAGCCGGTGCCCAGGCGGCAGCGCTTTCATAGCCAGGACCACAAGGAAACCAAGGACCATGGGGAGAAGGAAGGCGTTCATCACCTCGACCCATATGGTGAGGGCCACAAGATCGGGAATGGCTGCCACCATGACGGCACCCGCGAGGACGCCCACAGTGAAGACCACGTAAAACCAAGGGGCTTCCAGCGGATTGTGCTCAAGAGAGTGTTTAAACCCCGTCACTTCGCCAAACCCCCATGCAGCGGCGAGCGAAACTACCACAGAGGAAATCATGGCGGCTCCTAGGACGCCAAGGCTAAAGAGCAATCGCCCCATGGCCAAACCCATAAAGGGCGTCAATGCGTGGGTAATGTGGCCAATGGTGTTGAGGCTTGCGTTGGGGTTCACCTTGCCGATGGTGGCAGCGGTGGACACCAGTACGGCGGCCATCACCAACTGGGTAACGACTGCGCCGACGGCCGTGTCCCAGCGCGCATCGCGATAGTGTTCGCGGCGTAGCCCCTTGTCCGCGATCGCTGACTGCTGATAGAAGATCATCCACGGCATGATAACCGCTCCGATATTGGCCGAGACTAGATATAGATATGTCGGGGAAGACAGCGGAGCATGAAGCAGACCTGTCATCAAGTCGTGACCGCGGGGGTGGGCGGCAAGTGCGACCCAGAAAAAGGCAAACTCAAAAAGCCCGAGAGCAATGGCCACTCGCTCGACGCGACGGTACGACCCAGTCCAGACCACAAATAACAGAAAAGCGACCGCCAACGCGAGGCTGATCCCCCGCGGCACACCGAAAAGCTGGCCGACGGCTGCCACTCCGGAAAACTCAGTGAGTAGAGCACCAATGGTGGCTACGGCCAGGCCAACCACTGAAACCCAAGCCCAACCGGCGCCAAAAGTCTCCCGGATGAGTTCACCATGGCCTTTGCCAGTGAAGATACCCAATCTGACGGTGAGGTCTTGCACCACGAAAAGAACCGGCATCAGAAGGAACTGGAGCAGGAGCAAATGATACCCCCACTGGGCACCGCTCTGAGCCGCAGTGATGATGCTGCCCACATCGGTATCGGCAAGCATGACGACGATTCCAGGACCCATGACAGCGAGGAAAAGTTGCCATCGCTTGGGAAGTGAAGTGGGGGTAGAGGGTTGAATGTTTTTCACGAAAGGAGCCGGACTCCAATCGTAATACTTGCGGGAGGAATCTCTTCCATGTCCAACGACTGCGAGACAAAGCTCAGCGAAATGGCGGCGGACTGCAGCACAGGACAATTAACGCCTAGCATATGTCTCCAGTCTAGAGCACTTCTCCAATTTCCGTGCGCGGCCTGGAACATGTGCGGCGAGTTCTCCGGTGCCGAGCTGTTGTCGAAACCATTTCAATTCGCCGGACAGAAAAGCCGTTCTTTGTCATCTATAGTCTTGTGAAAGTCTGAAAGAAGCACGCGCATCCGGTCAACTGCCACCCTAAGCCGGTGCACAGTCTTGGGAGGTGTTCCTTGATCTGCGACTTCGAGATTGCCGACTATTTCTGCAGTGAAGCGCGCAAGACCTTCGCCAGGGCGGTTAGCGCTGTATCGGAAGTAGCCAGCAAAGCAGGTTTGGAAAAGATAGCCGGAGACCTCCGGACGGCGCCACCTCGAGAACGACTCGCAGTTCTATCCATAGAAAACACCGATGAAACCATCTTGTTGTAGTTGGTGAGGAGGGTAGCCGTCAATGTCTCATCGGTTCTTGTCTCCCTGAATGAATACATCGCCCCGTTGGCCGGCGTACACAGTAAGTTGGGAGGCAAAGCGATAGATCACTGCAGTACGCGAACGTCGACGCGCTCGCTATTGTTGCCAGCAACCCGAACCCGGGGCGGAAACGTCGATTCGAAGCATGAAGATGTACAACTCGAGCTTGCCCGTCCATTCCATTCGAGTTAGTGACCCATCGCAGTTTAAGATGTGACGCGAATCACTGAAGTCGTCCCGTCTTTGCGCTAGGCTCCAAGTGGAAATTAAAGCCATCTCTTGCCTGGGTGTATGTATAGAGATAGGCGATTTAGCGGAGGGAATTATGGATAAGATTCCTGAAACAGCCGCTCCCTCGATCGGTGATGATGTGCATCTGGGAACTTGCAAGGCGAAATTCCGCAAGATTCTAATCGGCATGGATTTTTCAGGGCCTATGGTTCCACCATTGAATGCCGCCGTGTCGCTCGCAGAGAACTTCGGAAGCATTCTTTTCCTGGTCCATGCAGTGCCGCCTGTACTCTACGGCCCAGGCACAACGCCAGATTTACTGGATGTCGATTTGGATTCGGCTCGGGCGCAGGTGGATGACATCGTGTCGCAAGTGAAGATGGGATCGATTCATTACCAGATAATTGTAGAGTTCGCCGAGCCGACGGATCTGATTGACGAGGTTGCACGGGCACAGGCTATCGATCTGATTGTGGTTGGTTCCCACGGCGCTCATGGATTGGAAAAGCTGGCGTTCGGGTCGGTCGCAGAGAGTGTTCTTCGAAGAGTCCCTTGTCCGGTGCTGGTTTTGGGCCCGCATTGCCAGAAAAACCTTGCTTCCATTCAATCCGTCGTTTTCGCGACGGACCTTGAGATTGGGGCATTCCGGCCGGCTCAGTACGCATCTTCCATCGCGGAAGAAATGAATGCCCGTCTGACATTGCTCCATGTAAGAAAGCCGGGACTGAAAGTTGATGAGGTTTCGCCAGAAATCCTTGAGAACCGCCTGGCCAGTGCATTGCGACAACTTTTGCCTGCGGATGCCGAACTTTGGTGTCAGCCGAAGATACGCGTGGAAGCGGGGAACGCCAGCGAGGAGGTTTTGCGGGTTGCAGAATCTGAATCCGCGGATTTGATCATTGTAGGGGTTCGCGAAAAATCGACGCTCGCGGACCACTCGCCGTGGTCCACGCTTTCCCATATCATCCGGGGGGCGAACTGCCCCGTGCTGGGCGTTCGCGGACATCTTATCTGAGAACGCGCTCCCGATATCCAATCGTGGGTGGTTTTTGGCTGGGGGCCAGAAATCATGGGACCGCTCGAATCTGTATGATTGTGATGGGGGTCACTGTATCGGCGCGGCAGAATCTCCTAAACTTTAAGCTAAAGAGATGCAAAGGGAATAGGGTTTTTCTGTCTCGCCGGATGGCAACTTTCAACGCGCAGACCGGGATCGCCTGTTCGCTCTGCTGCAATCTGACGGGAACCAAAGTAGAGGACCATGGCTGCATTCGGTAGTTTCGCAATCCTTCTCGGGCTGGTATTGTGTGCCTACAATCTGGTGGTGGGCGCAATTGCCCTGCGGCAGATCGCGGTTCATCCGCAGGCCAGTCTGGCGCCAGAGCGCCTGGCGGAGTCGGCGCGTCGCGCTGGGATTGGGAGCTTTATTGCACTCAGTGCGGCGGCTTTCGCGCTGGTCTACTGCGCGTTTACCAACGATTTCTCCGTAGCGTATATCCTTCACCATTCGAATCGCGCCCTGCCATGGCCGTATAAGTTTGCCGCGTTATGGTCTGGACAGGAAGGCTCATTACTGTTGTGGGCATGGCTGCTGGCGGCCTATGGATTCGTTTTGCGGGTGCGGCATAGGGTCGACGTCAAGCTGACCGCCTACGCCTCGACGATTCTGGCCGCTGTTCAGGTCTTCTTTACATTGTTGATCGTCTTCCCGGCGCCACCTTTTGCCCTGGTGCAGGGAGCGATTCCAACCGACGGATTCGGGCTCAATCCCCTGTTGCAGTATCCGGAAATGGTCATCCATCCGCCGATGTTGTACCTGGGCTACGTGGGATTTAGTGTTCCGTTCGCCTTTGCGCTGGGCGCTCTGATGATGCGGTATCCGGGCGAGAAGTGGATCCACATCACAAGGCGCTGGACGATGGTGACCTGGCTGTTTTTGACCTGCGGCATCTTTCTTGGCATGCACTGGGCCTATGCTGTGCTGGGCTGGGGCGGATACTGGGGTTGGGATCCGGTCGAGAACGCCTCGCTGATGCCATGGCTGACCGGAACAGCATTTCTGCATTCCGTGATGATGCAAGAAAAGCGCGGCATGATGAAGTCCTGGAACGTATGGCTGATTTTTACCACCTTCATGCTGTCGATTCTTGGCACACTGCTGACGCGAAGCGGGCTGGTCAGTTCCGTTCACGCCTTTGCTGAGTCATCGATCGGCACCTGGTTCTGGGCCTTTCTGGTCATCGTGCTCGCCGTTTGCCTGTTTACCTATATTTTGCAGCGGGACAATTTGCAGTCGGAGCATAAGATCGAGTCGCTGGTTTCCCGCGAATCGAGTTTTCTATTCAATAATCTTGTCCTGCTGGCGGCCTGTTTCACCATTCTGTGGGGTACCCTGTTTCCCATCATCTCGGAATATGTGGAAGGATCGAAGGTCACGGTAGGGCCGCCGTTCTATAACCGCGTTGCCGTGCCAATCGGCATTTTCCTGCTGCTGTTAACTGGTATCGGGCCAGTGTTGGCCTGGCGCAGCACATCGTTCAAGAGCGTACGGCGCAACTTTCTCTGGCCGGTGATTGCCGGAGTTGCGACGGCCCTGATCCTCATGGCGGCCGGCATGCGTCCCTGGCAGGACATCGGTACGTTGTATTCTCTGATGACCTTTTCGCTGGGTGCCTTGGTAACGACAGCGATTGTCACCGAGTTCTGGCGTGGGTCCCGTGTGATCCAGCGCCACACGGGCAAGAATATGCTGTCTTCCCTGGTGCAGTTAACCCGGCGCAACACCCGGCGGTACGGCGGTTATATGGTGCACCTTGGCGTGGCCATTGTATTCATCGGGCTAGCGGGATCGGCATTCAACCAATCCGCCGAGCAGGAGATGGGTTTCCACGACTCGATGACGATTGGGCCGTATCGTCTGGTGTGCCAAAGCTACACGCAGGACTCGAACGCGAACTACGACAGCGAATATGAACTGCTGAACGTATATAAGAACGGAAAATTTCTGCTGCAGATGGCACCGGAGCGCCGTTTCTACCATGCCAGCCAGCAGACGGAGACGATGGTGGCGGACCACTCCACATTGGAGCGCGACCTGTATGTGGTGTACGAGGGGGCCAATCCAGACACCAATCAACCGATTATCAAAGTCTTCATCAACCCATTGGTGGCCTGGATCTGGATTGGGGTCCTGGTGATGGCGCTCGGGACGCTGCTTGCGCTGGTTCCGAACATGAGCGCGGAGCAGGCGGCACAGTCGCGAAAGCCGATGGAAGAAAGCGTCGCACTGCCTGCCGGAGTTGGGGATTAGCGCATGCGTCGTTTTCTTCCCTCGCGGATATTTGATCGTTCGCTGCTGCGAACCTGGGGCCAGCTGACGGTGGCCTGTCTGCTGGTTATTTTTATGGCCGGGGCAGGCGATACCGCGGCGCGTTATAACCAGATTGGCCATCAGTTGATGTGTACCTGCGGCTGTAACCAGGTGCTGCTGGAATGCAATCATGTGGGATGTACAGTCTCAACACAGGAAGAAGCCGAACTGCGCGCCGATCTGGGTCGCGGCGACAGCAATCAACTGATTCTGCAAAATTTTGTACAGAAGTATGGACCTACCGTGCTCGCAGCACCCCCAGAACATGGATTCGACCTGGTGGCTTGGATTACGCCTGGACTGTTTCTGTTGCTGGCCACGCTGGGCACTGCATTCTTGATTCGTAAATGGAAACTGCACACGGTTGCCATGCCTCCGGAAGCGGCGGCTGATGCCCGCACCGACGCGATTCTGGCCAAGATCCGAAGGGAGACGGAACTATGACAATTGTTGCCTGCGCGGCGCTCTTGATTGGCATATTGATTTATATTTTCTATCCACAGCGGAAAACGGAAGAACAGACGCAGAAGACACGACTGGAGTATCTGCGGGAGCGGAAAGAAACCATCTATGAAAACCTGCGCGACTTGAACTTTGAATATCGGGCCGGTAAATATCCGGAAGAAGATTACCTGGCGCAGCGAGCGGCTATGGAAAATGAGGCGGCTCAGGTGCTGTCCGAGATCGAATTTTTGGAAGACAATGTGCCTGCGGCCTGACCTCTTCCCCCCTCTAGCACGACTCAAAAAAGGACATCCATGAGAATTTCGAATGTATTTTTGCCAAAGTGCCTGCGGGCCACTGCGGCTGGCTTCACTCCTCTGCTGCTGGCGGTGATCTTGCTGGGCGGCGCTTCTGTGGTTATAGCCGCACCCATTTCTGGAACCGTGACAAACCAGACGACAAAGAAGCCGGCCGCCGGGGACACGGTGGCCTTGGTCCGGCTGGGCATGGACGTCGTTGCGCAGACCAAGACCGACGCCCGCGGTCATTTCTCGCTGGATGCCGCTGACAGCGATCCAATGCACTTGTTACGCGTGACGCACGATAAGGCCACCTACTTCAAGTCGGTACCAACCGGCACCCAAACGGTGGATGTGGATGTCTACGATGCGGCCGCCAAGGTGCAAGGTGTTTCCACGGAAGCCGATGTAGTGCGGATTGAAGCCAGCCCCAATGGCCTAAGCGTGATCGAGAACTATTTCGTGAAGAACGCTTCCTCTCCCCCGCGGACCCAATATGGTCCGCGCGCCTATGAAATTTATTTGCCAAAGAACGCCCAGATTGTTTCCGCGGCCGCTCAAGGTCCGGGTAGCATGCCACTGCAAACTCCACCGACACCGCTTGGGCCTCCGGGCGACTACAGCTTTGTTTTTCCCCTCCGTCCAGGAGAGACCCGCTTTCAGGTCAGTTATCAGCTACCTTATTCAGGCACCTTTCAGTTTCAGCCGCGAGTGGCTGCGCCAGTAGATAACCTCGCGATCATTCTGCCTAAGAGCATGCAATTTACGGCGACGCCAGCCAGTGCGTTTCAGCCAATCGATGAAGATATCAAAGTCCAGACCTATTTGGCCAGAAATGTGACCCCGCAAACCAAGCTGTCGTTTGCGGTCTCCGGCACCGGACTGCTACCGGAGGAAAATGCCGGCGGACAAGAAGGAGCCAACAACGGTGGGAGCAGCGCGGGGCAGTCGCCAGGCGCGATGGGCCCGGAGGCAGGAGCACAGGGGGCTGCGGATAACAGTAGTCGTCCTGGAATCGGATTGGGCGCACCCATTGGCACGCCGGACCCGCTGCACAAGTATCAATGGTGGATCGTCTCCCTGGTGGTAGTCTTGCTGGCGGTGGGCGCGGGCATTTCGATGAAGAGGACCAGTCCGACTACAGCCCCGGCCACGGGCTCAGCTTCGAAGGTGGCCAGCGCCACGCCGGCAGCGGCGCAACCTGGCGTCTCCAGCGCTCGGTCTGGAACCTCGGTTGGGCGCAGGGACATCATGGAACAACCTCAATCGAACCTGCTGGAAGCATTGAAGAACGAACTGTTTGCGTTGGAAACTGAGCGACTGGAGGGCGGTATCGCTCCTGAAGAATACGACCGGCAAAAAGCAGCGCTTGAAATTGTCTTGAAGCGCGCCTTGATGCGCAGCAGGACGAACGGCCCTAAGGTGTCGACTTAGCGTTCCGCTATCGATTTAGGTGCCGACAGGTCAATTATGTTCGACGCTTGTTCGTCGATTCACCCTAGTCGGCTGAAAGGTAATTTTCCCTACGCGAGGCGTGTCCTGAGTGGCGACGATCTGGACAGGCTTCTCGTGCAGGAGAAGTTCAGTAGCCCGGATCCGAGGGTCGCTATGAAACCAGCGTTGGAAGGCTTTATCGGCGAGAAGGTTCGTAATCGCGAGCAAAGACATACCCTGGTGATGGACCATCCAGGAGCGGACCAGAGTATATCGCATCCCTGTTTCGTGTTCGGTGTTGGTGGAATAATCCGCCGACTCATAGAAGCCGAAATCTCCCAGCCAGCCGAGTTTCTCCATCTTGTGTAAATTGGCCAGCGCGCGAACGGGGTCCGCTTCCAGTGCAAGCACGGTGGCATACGGCGCTATCACGAGCGAGCCTTCCGCTGTCGGATTCAATGCCAACGTGGGTACTCCGAACGCATGGTATTGATAGTTTCCTGCCGCGTCGCGCTGGCTATGGCAGGCTTCCGAGATTCCCCACGGCATCCTCTTGTGGGCGACATATTCCTGCTGTGCGCGGACCGCTCCAGGCAAAGATTGCGCCAACAAAGTTCCGGGCGATGTTTGCATCCAGAGAGTCGGCATCATGTACTCAAACATCGTGCCGGACCATGAGAGCAATACTGGGTTGCCATCGATCATTGTTGTCTTGCGGCCGAGCTTGAACCAGCTTTCCTGCAGCGTATCGCCCTTGGCAATTGCAAGGAAGATGGCAGTCCGCGCTTCCGAGGCCAGCAGATCATAGCAGGACTCCAGTCGACAATTTCTAGCCGTGTCGTACCCGATCGTCAGCAGCCGGCGATAAGGATCGAGCATCTCCTGATATTCGGTGGCCTGAAACAGGCGCTCGGAGATCTCCGCAATAGACCGCAGACTTTCAATCAATCCGTTCAACCACCGTTCGCTGGCATCCAGAGCAACGATCAGCTCGTTCGCGAGAGGGGTATTTTTCTCAGCAGAGTCCTGTACCCTTTGCATCCACAATGTCCGTAGGGCACGGCAAGTATCCAATGCATTTTCCGGCGAGTAGTAATCGAGTGGGTGATCTTCTCCGCCAGCAGACACGCCGTCTAGCACTGAGAATTTCGGAAGCAGCCACGGTAAATACATCTCGACCAAAGCAAAAAGCGAGCGCAGTCGAGATTCAATCTCGTCGGGCTTATCGGAGTTGAACGGCAGCTCCAATCCAAGCAGTGCTCTGAGCCATGTGTTTTGTTCTGCGCTCTTTTCCATCCGCAATGCGGATTTTATTTGGGACTCAAGCGTGGACGGCGTCTGGACATCCTCAACAATGTCGAGCAGACCTTCCCGAAGCGAGGGCAGCATGGGAGACTGCAACAACTCCAGCGTGCCCATGCGCAGACTGCATAAGGAAGCCAAAAAATTCCCGCTGTCGACTGTGGAGGCGATATATGGCGCGATCGGTTCCAGCGTGTCCGTGGTGTACCAGTTCAGCAGATGACCCTTCCACTTGGGAATTTCATCAAGCGTATGCAGGTTTGCGAGCGTTTGTTCCGCGTATTCCGGCAACGTCAGGTACCCAAGAAGCACGGCAGCCTGTCGCGCATTCAACTGCAATCCGGCGTTGGTTGGGGAAATGCGATAGGCTTGGACGTTGCCTTCTTCCTGTACATTGTCTGGCGCCAGTGCGTGATTGCCTGGATTGGAATATTGGACGAAATACCGCCAGGTGCGCCACGCAATTTTCCGCATGAATCGCTCGTCTTGCAAGGAAAGTTGGACCGCAAGTCCACCCGGAGAACGATTGAGCCATAGGGTTATGGGTTTTGCAAGGGACCAAAGAATCAGGATGGGCGCCGCCCATGGCAATGCGTGCGGACGAACGAGCAAGACAAGGATCAGCAGCGCCGCCGATAGCAGGGGCACAAGTCCCATCGTGATCTCGACCGGCGTTCGTTTACTCCCTCCCAGTTCCGCCTCTGCCGCGGTTTCCCATTCCAAAAGACGTTTGCCGGTGACGAAACTTCGGACCAGGGAGCGTACTATTGCGTCGAACATCAGCAAAGTCTGATGCGCGAGAAATACAAAATTCAGAGCCGTCGAAAACAGCAGCACCAGGGAATCGCGAATTGCCTGACGGACGTAACCGCGCTGTTCCGCCAGGCTCGCCCGAACCAGGGAAAACAGGAACTGGACAAGGACCGGAACGAACACGACCAACAGAGTGGCGATGGTCCAATAACGAGCGGTTCCAGGCAACCACAACCAACCAGCAACCAGCAGAAGAAAAGTGGCCGGTTCCACTAGACTGCGTCTCAGATTGTCGAAGATTTTCCATCGGGAAATGTTGGAAGTCGGGTTTGGAACAAGTTTTCCCGAATCACTGGGAACGCGACCCAGCAGCCAACGCAAGATTTGCCAATCACCGCGGACCCACCGGTGTTTCCGTCGATTTTGAGCGCTGTAATGGGACGGATAATCATCCATCACTTCGACATCGGTCAACAAGCCGACGCGGGCATAGGCTCCCTCGATCAAATCATGACTCAAAAGAGAATTCTGCGGGAAGCGACGATCCAACACCCGGTGGAGAATTTCTATTTCGTACAGTCCCTTGCCAGTGAAAATGCCTTCTCCGTACAGGTCCTGATAGACGTCTGAGATGGCCCGCGTATAGATATCAAAGCCCGTCTGGCCAGAATAAATGGCCGCAAGGCGCGAACGCGCGAAGGAATGCACGGCGATGCCAACTCGCGGCTGCATGATGCCATAGCCCTGGGTTACGATTCTCCGCTGCGGATCAAGGATGGCCCTGTTGAGTGGATGCGCCATCGCGCCAACCATCCGGTGCACCGAGTCGCGCGGCAGTTTTGTGTCAGAATCCAGTGTCAATACATAGCGCATTCCACGCAGAATGGACGTATCGCCGGCCTTGTATGGGAAGCAGTCCATGCCACCCATCACCAGGCGATTCAGATCCAGCAATTTCCCGCGCTTGCGTTCCCAGCCCATCCAGACGCCCTGCCGTGGGTTATAGATGCGATGACGGTGCAGCATCAAGAAACCGCCACATTGTGCGCTGGAATAACGCCGGTTCAAGTCGTCAATCAATTGCCCGGCCAGCAGCACCAAGGGATCGGTATCGCGATCCAGTGGCTTCTCCACCGAGTCCGGCAGATCAGTGATCAGGGCAAAGTGGATATTCGGGTCTTGATTGGCCAGACTCCGCACTTCCAGTTCGTCGACGAGATCGCGGACCTGCCGCTCGTTCAGCAAAAGCGTGGGCACAGCCACGAGCGTCTTGCAGTCATCGGGAATGCCTTCAGAGAAATCGAGTTTTGGCAGCGTCTGCGGTTTCAGAATGGCGCTGAGGGTGTGATTCATCAACTCCACTGCGCCTTGCGAAGCGGGCAGAAGCAGCAATAGGAATGCGATGGCCAAGCCTCCCAGCGGATTATAAAGAGGTACCAAGGGAAGAATGATCGCAGCCATGGCCAGGAGCGCGATGGTTTCTATTCCGCCGATATAAAAATCGTCTGGATACGAGCGCAGCACGGATCGCACGTGATCCAAGATTCGAGGTCGAAACTCGCAACGTTTTCGCAGTTCGCTTAAACCCTGATCGACGAGGTAGTAACCGATATGAGAACAGCGTGCCGTAATGCGCTCGTTGACATTTGGCTGCTGGGATGCATTTTGTGCCATCGTCAGCGCCATACCGGCTACCTCCACTTCGTTCGAGGGAGATCGCTCCGCTAACTTGGCAACCGCGATGCGATACATCTCGCGGCTTTCGAAATCCATGCGCGCATACGTGTTAGCTGGATCCTGTCGCAGGACGTCTTCAAAAGGAACCAGTGGCTCCAGAATGTTCGCCCATACTGGCAGACTGACCTCATGCAGGCAAAGCAGGGACGCATTCAGAGCGGCGTCGCTTGTCGGCTGATTGCTGAACGCTCCGGGGGCCTGGGCGAGAATTTCTTCCAACAATGCCATTTTCAGTGCAACCGGAAAGAACCACAATTCCCGCAGACTGAGGGGCTCTTCGACTTGAAATCCTTCAAGAAAAGTGGAAAGTCCCGATAGGCTCCACTGATACGTCGATGCTGTGAACAGCGCTTGTGCGACACCGAGAATTCTTGGAGCCTCCTGTCCGGTAACGCTGCGTGCAAATGGCAATCTCACGAGTATGCGCACCGCATTCTGAACTTCGATCGCGGAGGCTCGCAACAGACGCGTGCTGCCTTCCAGGCGCTGGATGCCGGGTGCTTTCTCTTCTTTCCCCGTCGCTTGCTGCCCGCGGGGTTGCTCCTCTGTATAACGCGCCAATGCAAACGCGGAGGCCACCATCAGAAGAGTGTGTTGTTTAAATGGTTTTGTGCTGGAGTGCTGCATGATCATTGCCTGCCGGCTCGCGAAAGCGCGGCCTTGCGTGTTCAGGTCGGTCATGTTCGGAGAGTTCATCGGTAGCTCGCTGCCTGCATTTCAAACATCTCAGCGTACAGGCCGCCACGCTGGATCAATTCCTCGTGCGTTCCTTCTTCGGTCAACACTCCGTGCGAAAGAACGACGATGCGATCGGTCATTTTCACGGTCGAGAAGCGATGGGAGATCAGCAGCGCCATTTTTCCTCGCGTCAGCTCCGCGAAACGCTGAAAGACTTCCTGCTCGCTGCGTGCATCGAGCGCCGCAGTCGGTTCATCCAAGATCAGCAACTGTGCATCTCGCAGGTAAGCGCGTGCCAGCGCCATCCGCTGCCACTCGCCTCCAGACAGATCGACGCCGCCCTCGAAGCGACGGCCTAATTGCTGTTCGATTCCACCAGAGAGGCGCGCAATCACCTCATCTGCCAGGCTCATCTGGGCCGCGGTTTCGATCCGGTCCAACCGGTCGCGTTCTTCAATGCGGCCGACAGCGATATTGTCTCTGGCCGTCATTTCGTACCTCATAAAATCCTGGAAGATGACCCCGATCTCATGGCAGAGGTCTTCCAGGTCATAATCCCGCAGATCGAAGCCGTCGATGAGGATCTGACCCTCAGTGGGGTCATACAGACGTGTGATGAGCTTTACGATGGTGGTTTTGCCCTCTCCATTTTCTCCGATCAGGGCCACCCGTTCTCCCGGACGCAGATGAAAATTGAAGTCCTTCAACACCAGGCGCGTGGTCCCGGGATAGGCAAATGAGACGTTCCGGAACTCGACGCCCTGTCGTATGGGCCGCGGAATTTTGATGGCGTTCGGCTTGGAGCGGACAGTAGGTTCCATTGCAAAGAAGCCGAGAAGATCGGTCAAGAATAAAGCCTGATCGGCAACGCCAGAGGCATTGACGAAGATTTGCTGCAGGTTCGCGCTTACTTGAAGGATCGCATTGATCAAAACGGCGAGGCCAGCAACTGTGAATTTTCCTCGGATCGTGTCCAGCAAAACCAGTGCATAGGCGCTGTAATACCCAGCGGTTGCCAGCAGAGAAAGGAGCGAGCCAGCAGCGAGGCGGCGCTTCGAGAGATCGACATTCTGATCGAAAATTGTGTTCGCCATTCCTCGAAAACTGCCGACCAGGAAATCCCGCAATCCAAAAAGCTTCAGTTCTTTTGCTGCTTCTTTGCTGCCTCCTAGGTCCCGCAGATAATCCATTTTGCGGCGCAGAGGCGTCTGCATGAAATTCTTGGCGTATCCCAAAAATGCGAAGTGGCTTTCTCCCAGCAAGGCGGGAATTGTTCCAGCGATCAGCAGCAGCAGCAGCCAGGGAGAGAAGCTCGCGATATACAGAGATAGAAACAGCGTGGTTAAGACCTGTTGGATTAGCGTGCCAACCATCTGGATCATGGCGATGCGGTCCGTGGCCTGCGCCTTGGCCCGCTCCAGACGATCGTAATAATCCGGATTTTCAAATGCTGTAATGTCGAGCTGCGAAGCATGCTCCATTACGCGAACGCTAATGTGTTGCAGGTAAAGATCGCCCAGCAGACTGTCGCAAAATCCAACCCCACGGCTCAAGATAGCGGCAAGCGAGGCCAATCCGAATTCCAGGCCTACGACCCACCAGAAATAAGCCGGCAAAGGTGTGTGGTATCGGAAGCCGTTGACGACTGCCTGGATAAGCCAATAAGACACTTTCAGAATCGCCACAGGCGTCAGAGCCAGTGCAATGCGAAGCGCCACGGACCAAACGACTGTCTTCGGTCCGCACTCCCAAACCATGCGCATCACCGGGGGGATGTTGCGCATGGCGCTCAGCCGCGAGCGCCATGTATCTCCATACGATTTGTTCTTCGTAGTTTCCGTCACTGGAGGCCGATGCCGCATCTATATAAAGTCAGGACAAACTAATAGTGAATGAGAGCAAAAATATTTCGACCACTACAATGGAGATATTAACTGGGGCCGCCAGGCACTTGTCGAATAAGATGCTGGATGTTCCGATACGTAGAGTTTAGATGAGATATGGACTGTTTAGGTTAGCCCTTCCGCAATGCTATGACAATTCTTAAAATTACTTGAATATGGCCCAAAGACCGATTGAATCCTGTGGGGTAATTGGCGATCTGCATACCGTGGCACTGGTAGCGATGGATGGCGACATCGATTGGTGCTGCCTGCCGCAGTTTGACTCGCCCAGCGTGTTCGCCACCCTATTGGATGAGAAAAAAGGCGGACATTTCAAGCTGGCGGCAGAGGAGGCCGGAACCAACCGCCAGATGTATATGCCGGAAACCAACGTTTTGCTGACTCGATTTCTATGCGCGGGAGGGGTTGGCGAGGTGATCGACTTTATGCCGGTTCGCCAGCAAAAGCACCGGCGGAGCGAATCCGTTATTCATGAGATTGTGCGCATTGCCAGAGCGGTACGCGGAGCAATGAGGTTTCGGCTGGAGTGTGCTCCCGCTTTCAACTATGCCCGGACTTCGCACCGAGCCACTCTAACGGAAGGGGGAGTCCTATTCGAAGCGGAAAAAGATCGTATGGTTGTTCTCGGTCCCGGCGAATGGCGAATTGAGGACGGAAAAGCGATCCAGCAATTTACGCTGCAGCCGGGAGAAACCGCGGAGTTCGCCCTGCGATATCTGACCGGAGAGGACGGAGCCGACTTCAAAGCCCCAGTGGACGGAGACAGGCTGATGAATGAAACTCTGGAATTCTGGCGCGAATGGCTGTCGCATTGCAAGTATGAAGGCCGTTGGCGAGAGATGGTTGTTCGCTCTGCGCTGATGCTCAAATTGCTGACCCATCATCCCACGGGCGCAATGGTGGCTGCACCCACATGCAGTCTGCCGGAGGAAATCGGTGGAGTCCGCAACTGGGACTACCGGTACACGTGGATACGCGACACGGCGTTCACTGTATTTTCGCTGGTGCGTCTCGGCTTTACTGACGAGGCGACTGCCTTCATTGAATGGCTGGCCAAGCGAATCCATGAGCAAGCGGGTGCGCAGGGTCCGCTAAACACGATGTATAGCATCGACGGCGAGATCGGCTTAACCGAATATACCCTGGAGAACATGACGGGTTATCGAAACTCGCGACCAGTCCGAGTCGGCAACGCGGCTTCCAACCAGTTGCAATTGGATATCTACGGCGAGATGATGGACGCGATTTATCTTTACGACAAACACGTCTCTCCCATCTCCTACGATCTATGGATGCGTATCCATGGGGTGCTGCTGTGGGTTGCGGATAACTGGACCCAGCCGGACGATGGCCTGTGGGAAGTGCGTAGTGAGCGACAGCAGTTCGTGTATTCCAAACTGCAATGCTGGGTCGCTCTCGATCGGGGCATTCGGCTCGCAAGCCAGCGAAGCCTTCCGCTCGACCGCGTGAAGCTGGAAACAGAACGAGATCGCATCTTTGCCTCGATTATGAAGGATGGCTGGGATCCTAAGCAGCAAAGCTTCACGCAATCCTATGACTCGAAATCCCTGGACGCGAGCAATCTGATGATGCCCATTGTGATGTTCATCGCGCCGAAGGATCCGCGCATGCTCAGTACGATCGACAAAATCATGGAGAAGCTCGTTTCCGACAGCCTGGTGCATAGATATGAACTGAGTGGAGAGCTCGCAAGCAAAGATGGCTTGACTGGGCACGAAGGCACATTCAGCATGTGCACGTTCTGGCTGGTAGATGCACTGGCGCGCGCTGACCGACTCGACGAGGCCCGGTTCATCTTTGAAAAAATGCTTACGTATGGGAATCCGCTCGGTCTGTATTCCGAGGAGATCGGTTCAACGGGCAGCGCGCTTGGCAACTTCCCACAAGCGTTCACGCATCTAGGGCTGATAAGTGCGGCTCTGCATTTAGATGAAAAACTGCGGAGGTGAAAGTCATTTCCCATGCAATCGAATCGCAAGCTCCCCGCGTCCGTGCAAACTCCTGGGTAGCAAGCTTAGGCGCTTCCATTCAGGAAGGCGGTTGCCTGTTTCGTGTCTGGGCCGGTCCGAATGCGAATATCGAGTTAGTTCTCGACGGGGAACCATCCCGCTGCACTCCTATGTTGCCGGATGCGTGCGGAGTGCATCAGGTGCGCGTGGAAGGGGTCGGTTCCGGCGCGCGTTACTGGTTCAGGATCAACGGAAGAGGTCCGTATCCGGATCCTGCCTCTCGTTTCCAGCCATTGGGCGTTCACGGCCCATCGCAGGTCATCGACCACAACTGCTTCGCATGGAAAAGTACCGAGTTCCAGTCGCCATCGCTGCGCGAGTTGGTTTTCTACGAACTACACGTTGGGACATTCACCCCTGCAGGAACATTTTTGGCAGTGATCGACAAGCTCGATGGCCTGCAACAACTGGGTATCAATGCGATCGAATTGATGCCGATTGCGGACTTTGCAGGCGAATATAACTGGGGCTACGACGGAGTTTTTCCCTATGCGCCGGCCCACAGTTATGGAACCCCGGACGATCTTCGCAAGCTGGTTGAGGAAGCGCACCAGCGAGGAATCGCTGTTTGCCTGGATGTGGTTTATAACCACCTCGGACCTGACGGCGCGTATCAGTCCGTCTTCGCGCCGGGGTTTTATTCCAGTAAACATAAGACGCCATGGGGCGACGGGTTGAATTTCGACGGCGACGGCGGCGATAAGGTACGAGCATATTTTATTGAGAGCGCCCTAGCCTGGATTTACGACTACCGCGTGGATGGGTTGAGGGTGGACGCAACGCACGCCATTCAGGATGACAGTGACCCGCCGTTTCTGACGGATCTAACGAAGCGCGTCCATGCGGCGGCGCACTCGCTAGGAAGAACCATTTTTATCATCGCGGAAGACGAGCGTAATGAGCGCAGACTTGTGCTCCCATCGGAACAGGGCGGACATGGTTTCGATGCAGTCTGGTCTGACGATTTTCATCATCACATGCGCCACCGGCTCGCTGGAGACAGCGACGGGTATTACCGGGATTTCGACGGGACAACGGAAAGCATCGCCAGAACGATTCGCGACGGATGGTTTTTCAACGGACAATTCGCCCGCCATTCTGGCCATAGGCGCGGTACCAAACCTGACGGACTAAGTTACGAGTCGCGCGTATTCTGCATTCAAAATCACGACCAGATCGGCAATCGCGCCTTCGGAGAGCGCTTGTCGTCTCAGATTTCTTACCCCGCATATCTTGCAGCCAGCGCGCTTTTGCTGTTCGCGCCGGAAATTCCCTTACTATTTATGGGTCAGGAATGGGCAGCATCGGAGCCATTTCTGTATTTCACCGATCACAATGAGGAACTGGGCCGCATGGTCACTGAAGGACGACGTAAAGAGTTTGAACATTTTTCCGCCTTTGCAGACGAGACTCGCCGCGGCACTCTTCCTGACCCTCAAAGGAAAGAAACATTTCGACTGAGCAAGCTAGATTGGACGGCCCGCCAGCGCCCATTACACGTCGCGTGTTTGAATTGGTATCGGGATCTATTACATGTTCGCAGATATTTGCTGTCCAGTTTTAAATTCCGATTATGCCAAGCGTTGAATGCCAAAATGATTCATTCCCAATGGGAATCCGCTTTTGGCCGCGTTTCTGCTATCGTGGCGCTCGAGGGTCCGGCAGCCGCACAGGATGAGGCGTGGACAGACATGGCTCTTTGCTTCAGCAGCGAAGACACAACCTATACCTCCGACGCCTGCCCGGTCATTTGGCAATCCAACGCAGGTAAGCTCACTATGGAACGAGCTGGCGCTGTGATTTTCGCCAGCGAAGATTTTGCGCCTATCTCTGGGAAGATATTCACATGACCGCTCGCAGAAGGGTAAGCGCTACCTACCGACTGCAATTCACGAAGGATTTTCGATTCTCGGATGCCGAGGCCCTGGTCCCGTATTTCTACGATCTTGGTATCAGCCACATCTACGCTTCACCGATTTTCGAAGCCCGCCCCGGCAGCCTCAGCGGCTATGATATTTGCGATTTCGCACGGATCAATCCTGAACTGGGAGGAGAAGAAGCGTTCAATTCTCTAGTTCAGGCGCTGCATAGCAAGGGCATGGGAATGGTTATCGATTTCGTTCCCAATCACATGAGCGCCCATCCGCAATGGAACCAGTGGTGGCGCAGTGTTCTCGCCAACGGACCTTCCTCTCCTGTCTCGGAGTATTTTGACGTCGATTGGTATCCGGTCAATTCCAATCTTCACGGCAAAGTGCTGCTGGCGATTCTAGGCGGCCAATATGGTGACGTTCTGGAATCCGGCAAACTCCGCATTGAATACCGCGAGGGAGAGTTTTGCCTGCTTTATAGCGATTACAATTTGCCGCTTAATCCGCGTCAGATTAAACTCCTGCTGCGTCATCGATGGGAGGAATCTGCAGCATTCACAGATATCGATTTTTCGACGCGTCAGGAATACGAAAGCGTCCTATTTCAGCTGGACCATATTCCCAACTATCAGCAGGCTGGGCCGAAAGCGCGTGCCGATCGCGAGCGTGAGACCAATATAGCAACTCATCGACTGGTGCATTTGATCCGGACAAACCCCGCTCTCCAACGTCATCTGGAAGCTGTGATCAAGGAGTTCAATGGAACGCCGGGTCAACCTGAATCGTTCGACTTACTGCATGAACTTTTGGAACAACAGCCGTATCGGTTATCGTATTGGCGCACGGCGATGCAGGAAATAAACTACCGGCGCTTCTTCGACATCAATGATTTGATCGGCATCCGCATGGAATATGAGCCGTTGTTTCAAGCTGCCCATGCGAAATTGATTGAATTGGCGGAGCAGGGAGCGATCGATGGCGTTCGTCTCGACCATATTGATGGGCTGCTCGATCCGCAACAATATCTGTTACAGTTACGCGAAGTCACTGCGAAAGCAGGCAAGCCTCTCTATGTGATCGTCGAGAAGATTCTTGCGCGACAGGAATGGCTGAGCCCTGAGTGGCCGGTGGATGGCACGACCGGCTATGAATTCCTGGCCCTCTCGAACGGGTTATGGGTGGAAGAAAACAATCTCTCGGAAATTGACCGGATCTACCTGCACTTTCGCGGACGCGTGAAGCCGGATCGAGACGTCGTATACAACGCTAAGAAATTGATTACCGCGTCTTCGATGGCCAGTGAACTGAATGTGCTAGCCCACGAACTTAACCGTCTTTCTGAACAGAACCGGCGAAGCCGAGATTTTACTCTGGATGGTCTGCAGGAGGCGTTGCGGGAGGTGGTCGCGTGCTTCCCCGTATATCGAACCTATATTTCAAAACGTGGATTCAGTACAACGGACGAAATGGCAATCGACGAGGCGATCGGCCAAGCAATGCGGCGCAATCCAAATGTCGATTCCTCTATTTTTGGCTTTATTCGGGCCCACATTTGCCCCATGTGCGAGCAAGATGAATCCGCGGAGAGTGCCACACAACGTCTTCGATTTGCGATGAAATTTCAGCAATACACCAGCCCGGTGCAGGCCAAGGGCATGGAAGATACCGTGTTCTACCGGTACAGTCCGCTGGCCTCGCTGAACGAAGTAGGCACTGGAACCGGAAGAAAAGCGACATCCCCTCAGGAGTTTCACAACGCCAACATGCATCGCATGGAGCGCTGGCCGGATGCGATGCTGACCACCTCGACGCACGATACCAAGCGCGGTGAGGATGCAAGGATGCGCATCCATACGCTGACCGAGTTGCCAGCGGAATGGAGAACGAATCTGCTGCGTTGGTCGCAGGTGAATGACACCGCGAAGACCCTGGTGAATGGCCAACCTACCCCCGATCCCGGAGACGAATATCTGTATTATCAAAACCTGCTCGGAATGTGGCCCCCGCGTCAGACAGTGGCGGATGAAAACATCGTCAGCCGCATGAAGGCGTTCATGAGTAAGGCGCTCAAGGAGGCAAAAGTCCACACCAGTTGGATCAATCCGTCGAATGAATACGATACGGCAGTGGACAATTTTGTGGAGCAGACCTTGCGCGGACCGTCTTCTTCCACTTTTCTAGCATCGTTTGTCCCGTTTGCGGAGCGAGCCGCAATATTGGCCGCATGGGGGTCGATTTCTCAGATCGCCTTGAAGTTGATGAGCCCAGGCGTCGTTGACACATATCAAGGAGGCGAGTTGTGGGACCTGAGCCTGGTGGACCCAGACAATCGCCGCCCGGTCGACTATGCAACACGCCAACAGAGATTGCATTCATTGATGCAGCGCGTCGCCGCTCCCAAGATCGCGCCCGAGCGGCGGGCCCATGCGGTCTCGGAATTATGCCGGACATGGTGGACTGGCGATGTGAAGCTGCTGTACATGGCGCTGGGGCTGCGTCTGCGCGAACGAGAATCTGAACTTCTCGCGCGTGGACGCTATTTGCCGCTGCGCGTGGAAGGCCCAAACACGGAACATCTGGTGGCTTTTGGGCGCGAGTACGACGGGAAAATATTAGTGGCCGTCGCGGTCCGCTGGTTTGCATCTTTGTTATCTTCGCCTGAGGCGCTGGGAGACCTGAAGAAAAGCTTGCAGGAGACTATCATCAAATTGCCAGTGTTCGGAAATGTCGATGGATTGCAGCGGATGAGATTCACCAATGTACTTACTGGAGCTGCGGTCCCGCTGCATCATGTCGATGGCGCGGCACGGCTGCCTGCCGGAGAAGTCTTGGGTGCATTACCCGCAGTCTGGATTCTCGGCACTCCGAGTACTGACGGATAAGTTTGCTTCCTCCGCCTACAAACACCGCCATCTAGCCAGGAGACTGCATTGAAAACGATCCAAGCGGTTATGGTGCTCTTCCTGCTCGTCGTAATGGGGCCGTCTCTGCTGGGCCAATATAACTACCCCTTTCAAAACCAAAACCTTCCCACAGACAAGCGCATTCAGAATGTTCTGTCACTTTTGACACTGCAGGAGAAGATCGATCTGTTGGGGAAGAGTCTGAATGTGCCTCGCCTTGGTATTTATGGATCCGGGAAAATCGACAGTATACCCGGGTCGAGCGGGCAATTTGAGGGACTGCATGGCCTGGCGATGGGAGGGCCGAACAACTGGGGCCGCAAGTCACCAGGCGCTCCCGGTCCGTTTGGCGGCACATCGACGATCCCGACCACTCAGTTCCCGCAGCCGGTAGGCCTGGGTGAGACTTGGAACCCTACGCTGATCGAAAAAGTTGCAGCCGAAGAAGGCCACGAGGCACGTTATATATTCCAGAGTTTCGATCGCGGCGGGTTGATTGTGCGTGCTCCCAACGCCGACTTGGCACGCGACCCGCGCTGGGGAAGATCGGAGGAATCCTACGGAGAAGACCCTTACCTCGTGGGCACCATGTCGGTTGCATTTGTAAAAGGGCTGCAAGGGGACGATCCTCGAACCTGGTTGACAGCCTCTCTGGTCAAACATTTCCTCGCGAATAGCAATGAGGATGGGCGCGCAGGGTCTTCGTCAAATTTCGATGATCGGCTATTGCATGAATATTACTCCGCTCCATTCCGCATGGCGATTGAGCAGGGCCGAGCGAATGCGATTATGACTGCGTATAACGCAGTTAATGGAATTCCCATGGCCGCAAGCCCGCTGTTGAGGGACTTGCTGATGCAGCGGTGGGGATTCAACGGCATGATCGACACGGACCGCGGCGCGGTTACGTTTATGGTGACAAAACACAAGTACTATCCCAACATGGCTGAAGCCGTCGCGGGATCGATCCACGCCGGAGTCAATCAGTTTCTGAATTCGTATCAGGACGCGATCAAGGATGCCTTGCAGAAGAAGCTGATTACGGAAGCGGACATCGACCAGAATCTGCAGGGCGTTTTGCGAGTCATGATCCGTTTGGGTTTCCTGGATCCTCCAATGCTTGACCCTTACACGCAAATCAAGGCGGACAAAGCGCCCGCACCCTGGGATGAGGAGTCCAGCAAAGCGTTGGCGCTGCAAGTTACCCGGGAATCGATCGTACTACTAAAAGATTCGCCCCATCTTTTGCCGCTCGATATATCGTCGATAAAATCGATCGCTATTGTTGGGCCTCTGGCAAACGTTGTGTATTTAGACGGCTATAGCGGCACGCCGCCCTTTGCTGTCACGCCTGTCCAAGGCATCCGAAACAAAGTGGGCTCGCGCGTCGACGTTCGCTATAGCGCGAACGAGGACGCGGCGGTGCGGCTAGCCCGGACCTCCGATGTTGCCATCGTAGTCGTAGGCAATCGACCGATGTGCCACAAACGCACCGACACTCTGCCTTGTCCCGATCCGACTGAGGGGCAGGAAGCCGTCGATCGGCAGGAAATCCATCTAAAGCCATCCCAGGAAAAACTGATCCAGGCTGTCTATGCGGCAAATCCGCGTACGATTGTTGTGCTGGTTTCCAGTTTCCCGTACACCATCAACTGGACGAAGCGGCATATTCCATCTATTTTGCATGTGGCGAACAATAGCGAAGAGGAAGGCGACGCCCTCGCCGATGTAATTTTTGGCGATTACGATCCCGCTGGCCGCCTGGTGGTTACATGGCCAAAATCGATGCAGCAACTACCACCCATAATGGATTACGACATCCGGGATGGCCGCACCTACATGTACTTTCACGGCAGTCCATTGTTTCCCTTCGGATATGGGCTGAGCTACACCACGTTTGCCTACTCGAATCTGCAGACGAGCGCGTCGAGGCTATTTCCTGGGAAATCGATTGATGTCAGCGTGCAGGTGCAAAATACCGGTCAGCGTTCTGGAGATGAAGTCGTTCAAATGTATGTCCAGCACATCCATTCCAAAATACCGATGCCGGATCTGGAACTGGAAGGATTTCAACGGGTGAACGTGCCGGCCGGACAGAAGAAAACCGTTGTAATGCCTTTGACGGAAAAATCGCTGATGTATTGGGATACATCCAAGAAACAATGGTCTCTTGAAAGCGGCAAAGTAAAAATCATGGTGGGAAGCTCATCTCGAGATATCAAGCTATCCAAAGTGATCGGTGTTCCATGGCAGGTCGGCGAATAAGATTGGCCTGTCAGTCGCGAATACAGCGGATATAAACCTGCTGGTTGAGTTGGAATTTCACTAGAAAGCGCCGCAGTCTCCGGAGTCGGCCTCGAATCCAACCATCTGCATGGCATTGGTGATTTCCGTGTTCCGCATGAAGTAATTCCAGCAAAAGCCGGTGCGCAGGTTCTCCGCCATGAGGACGCTGATTCCTATATCGATGCCGAGTTGATCCTCAGCATACCAGTTGGTCTGCGGCTGAAAAGCATCGATAAATCCATACCGAGTCCAGGCTTTTTCGCCGTATTTCTCCCGGATAGAAAACAGTACATGAGCACACTCGGCGGGCAAAAATACCAGCGAGCCCGCCGTTGCGGAGGGAACAATCGTTCCATCGATACCGCCAAATTCCGGCGGCCCTCCCCATACGCGATATCCGGTCGGGGATTCGGAAGCGCTGATTCCCCACAGGTTCTGGTCCATCCATGGGAACTGACGACCGAGAGTGAGACAGAATAGTTGGTGGGCCCGGGTTGCGGCAATGGAATTGAGGAAGTAATTGGCATGTCGATCGCGCAGATTCCGAAAATCGCACCACGCTTGAGCATATTGATGGGTGAAGATTGGCGCCACGCCGCTGATAAAGTTGATGCCACCAAACTCGATGACCGGACGGCTGACCGCATTCCACGTGCTGGATGGAATGGCATTGCGGGGCGCCCCGATCGCCATCAGCAACATTGTGAGCATTTCGGCATAGACGTCCCATCGGTACGGGATGAATCCGGATTCCGGCAGCCATCCCATCGACAGCGTGTCGCTGCCGTTCAACATCCATTTCCAATCAACGCGTTCGTATAGGGTAGTCGCCAGCGCGTGAATGCGAAGATTGCCACTGAAATACTGGCGGCATAACAGAATGCCGCAGAGCAGAAGGGATGTGTCGATGGAAGAAAGTTCGGAGCCGAAGAGCCGTTCGCCGCTCTCAATGTCGAGAAAATGATAAAGAAATCCATGGACATGCGGACATTGTTCCAACAGGAATGCCAGCGTGGTTTCGACCCGTTGTTCGCAGATGGAAGGCAACATGTATTTGCGCTGGGCTGCGATGCAGAGCGCGCTTAGGCCAAAGCCAGTGGCTGCAATGCTGGCTACGCGACTTTCCGCGATACCGATTGCCGGCGCATGATCTCGGACCAGTCCAGTAAGCGGATGTGCCTGCTCATAGAAGTAGGCGGTGCCACGTCCTCCCATATCGTCCAGCATCGTATCGACTACGGTGGAGATCTGAGTCAGGGGACGATTGATGAATTGCCCGGGAGGATGGGGATATTTCTGGGCAACTTCACTTTCGCGTTTGGGTGTCTTTTCCCCCTCCGGGGAAGGAGTCTGCGATTGCGCGGGAGGTTGTGATTGCGAGATCCCTGGCAGCCCCATGGCCAGCCCAGCAGCCGCCGAAACCCCGACTCGGCGTATCAAATCGCGGCGTGTAACATGCTGGTCTTTCAATCGGGCAATAATCCTTACCTGGCGGTTGGGTAACGGAGATCGCTATAACGTTCTTTCAAACCACACCACAGCCGATCCTACTGATGTTAGACACGAATCGTCATCCAAAGGAGCACCAGAAGTCATTTTTTGTCTATAAAGCGTCAACGGCAGAGAAATCCTAGTACTGCAATATTCTGTGTAATGCATCGACAACTTTACTCACATTGGGCATATAGAACTGTTCCAGCGACTCGGCGGCGGGAATAGCGGGAACGTCGGGAGCTGCGACGCGCACAATGGGCGCATCCAGACAATCGAAGGCGCGCTCCGCAACTGTCGCAGCAATCTCGGAACCAATCCCGAGTGTGCGATGGTCCTCCTGCACAATGCAGAGACGGCCAGTCCTCGATACGGATTCCAGGATGGTATCGTGGTCCAGCGGATTCAATACCCGCAGATCGATCACCTCGACGCTGGCACCGCTTTCTTCGGCTACTTTCTCTGCCGCCTGCAATGCCAACTGCAGCATGTAGCCGTAGGTGACAATTGTCGCGTCTTTCCCGGGGCGCCGGATCGCGCAATGGAACAGATCGGCAAGGTGGTCGTCGCCTTCCGGCAGTTCCTCCTTCACGGCGGGCAGGCGATAGAGCTTCTTATGCTCGAAGTAAATAACCGGATCGTCCTGACGAATGCTGGCTTTCAGCATTCCCTTGGCATCGCTGGCCGTGGCGGGTGCGACCACCACCAAACCTGGCTCATGCGCAAACCATGTCGTGTTGGTCTGGCTATGATACAAGCCACCGCCAGTACCGCCGCCATAGCAGACGCGAACCGTCAAAGGACAGGTCTGCGTTCCCGCGGAACGATACCTGAGTTTGGCTGCCTGCTGGGTAATCGCGTCCATTGCCGGGGTGATGAAGTCGACGAACTGGATCTCAGCGACCGGACGCAATCCAGCCATCGCGGCACCGATGGAGGCGCTGACAATGATGCCTTCCGCCAATGGGGAATCTATGACGCGGTCCGCGCCGAATTCTTCGAGCAGCCCCTTCGTGACGCCGAACGCACCTCCCATGACACCCACATCTTCGCCCAGGATGAACACGTTGGGATCGCGCTGCATTTCTTCTCTGAGCGCAGCATTGATCGCATCTAGATAGCTCACCGGCATATTGCTTATCGCCCCAATGGATTAAATTATTTAGAACTTCGGCGAGTAGTTCTTGCGATCCAGTTCTCGATTGCGTATGTCGAAGGAGTAGAGATAATCCAGGCAGTCGATGGGCTCCGGCGGCGGAGCCTTCTCCGCAACATCAATGGCCGCATCGAGTTCCTTCTGAAATTCTTCCGAAATCTCTTTCTTCCAGGCATCCGAATAAAGATCTTTGCCAGTCAGGTACCGCTCCATTGCGGCAATGGGATCTTTTGCCTTCCACTCTTCCACTTCTTCCGCACTGCGGTATCTGGCCGGGTCGATTTCCGAGTGACCATACCACCGATATGTCTTGGCCTCGATTAGGGTCGGGCCACCACCGGTTCGAGCTCGCGCAATCGCTTCTTGGGCAACGCGATACATGGCGACGACATCGTTGCCGTCCACAGTGATGCCGGGGAAGCCGTAACCGATTGCCTTCAGGCTGATATCGTCAACCTTGGTCTGCAATTTTACCGAGACCGATTCCGCCCAGAGGTTGTTCTGGCAGACATACACGATGGGCAAGTTGCGCACGCCAGCAAAGTTCAGCGCTTCATGCCAGAAACCGAGTGATGTCGAGCCTTCCCCAGAAAAAGCGACCACTACATTGTCGTTCTTCTTCATCTGGTTGGCCATTGCGATGCCTGTCCCGATGTTCAACTGAGCGGCGATTGTCGAACCTGGGGTGATGATGTTGAGGGGTGCATAGCCGCCATGCGCTGGCGCCGAGCGCCCTTTGTCCGGACTAGTACTGCGCCCGTAAAGCTGACTGAACATTGCGGTAAGTGGCGTGCCCTTGATGAAGTTCAAAATAAAATCGCGGTGCGAGGGAGCCACCGTGTCCTCCGGCCGGAGGTCGATGCCCGCGCCGACTGCCGTAGCTTCCTGGCCAACGGCCGCGTAATAATTACCCTTGAATCTTGCCTGCTTCTTTAGGATTCGCGCACGCTCTTCAAGAAGACGACATTTCAGCATCGTGCTGTACATCTGCTTCAGCTTGTCATTGCTGATCAATGGGTTGGGGTGGTTCGACCTTACCGCCGCACCTGCACCCAGCTCCTTCACTTTTGTCGCCATTTTCCGGGTCAGCCCTCGTCTAGCTCAAGTGTATCGCAGTGACCGTCCTGTTCGAATGCGTTCCCCGCGGACGGATGCGGCCTTCTTGTTCGATATCAGGCGGCTCACGGATTTCCACGCCGATGTTGAGCAGACGTGAGCTTCGAGGGACAAACACTCAGGGTCCGTCAATCAGGTTGAATATTCCGCGTTGATGCGCACGTATTCCGCAGTCAGATCGCAGGTCAGAAAATCGCAGATTTCATTGCCCATTCCGAGCGACACGCGAACATTTACAGTTCGTTCCACCATGGCACGATGGACACAGTCTTTGTCAAAATCTGGCGCGGTCTGGCCATTCCGGCAAACTGGCAAGCCACCTATCCATATCGATACCCTTCCCGGATCCATCGCCGCTCCAGAATAGCCTGCCGCACCCAGAATGCGGCCCCAGTTGGGGTCGCACCCGGCAAAGGCGGTCTTGACAAGAGGAGAATTGGCGATGCTGCGAGCGATGTGCTCCGCGTCGGCAGCCGATGCCGCACCCTCAACCGCCAACTCAACGACATGTCCGGCGCCTTCTCCGTCGTCGATGATTTGACGGGCCAGGGATCCGCAGATTTGCTTGAGCGCGTGGGAGAAAGCGCCTAAGCCTGCCTCCGTAGCGGTATGCGTTAGGGATACACCGCTGGCCCCACTTGCGAGCAGTAGCACGGTGTCGTTCGTCGAAGTGTCTCCGTCGATCGAGATGCAGTTGAAAGTTGGCTGAACGGCATCGTTCAAGAGCGTTTGCAGATCGGGCGCGGCGACGCTCGCATCTGTAAAGAGATAGACCAGCATGGTTGCGTGAGGAACCAGCTGAGGTGCAATCATGCCCGCTCCTTTGGCCACTCCAAACAGGTGGACCTGCCGATTGCCCACCTTGACCTCGGCGCTGGCGATCTTCGCACGCGTGTCGGTGGTAAGGATCGCTTCCGCGAACTGCTGAACGTGTGCGGATGTCTTCCCCAATTGCGCGGCGATCTGCGGCAGCGCGGCGATCAGTTTCTCGCCAGGGAGCTGCACACCGATGATGCCCGTGGACGAAGGGAAAATCTCCTGCTCGAAATATCCAAATTCCTGGGCCGCAGCCTGGCAGACGGTCCGGCAGGCTGCGAGGCCTTGTTCTCCAGTGGCGCAGTTGGCGTTGCCAGCATTGACCGCAACGAATCGTACGCGGCCGCCGGATTGTCGCAGGTGTTCACGGCCTACGATGACGGGAGCAGCGACCAGACGATTGCTGGTAAACACGGCGGCCGCGGTTGTTCCTTCGATGGCCTGAACACAGGCAAAGTCGGGCTTGCCGCTGGGTTTGACGCCTGCCCGCACAGCGCCAAAGCGAAAGCCTACAGGCGTATGAGCGAAGGAGAAACTGGGGGGTCCGAAGGCTTCGTGCGACATTGCCATTATCCTTTTATGAATGGGAATGGAATTGGATTCATCAATATTTATTGAAATGAGAAAGATTTCCGTGGCGCGAGGTGATGCCATAGTGCTGCACGAACTCTCGCTGCGGGTGGAACAACGGGAGCACATCGCAATCCTGGGACCGAATGGTTGCGGAAAAACCACGCTGATCCAGACTCTCACCTGCCAGCGCTATCCGCTGGTGCGGGAAGGTTCGTATCTCCGCATCTTTGGCCACGAACGATGGGACTTGAGCGAATTGCGCCGGTACCTCGGTATCGTCGCAGCAGAACTTCCGGGCGAGCGAACCCCTCATACAACGGGTCGCGATGTGGTGGTTTCCGGCTATTTTTCGAGTTCCACACTGTGGCCGCATTTCCACGTGACCCCACAAATGTGGGAGCGGGCGGACGAGATTCTTCATCTGCTGGAAGTCGAGCACCTTCGCAACAAGCCGGTGGGCCAAATGTCGCTCGGAGAGACGAAGCGTATTCTGATTGGGCGAGCCATAGTCCATCGACCAAGCTTTCTGCTGCTGGACGAGCCAAGCAACGGTCTCGATTTGGCGGCGCAATGGGAACTGCGACATACGATGCGCCGGTTGGCACAGCAGGGGACCGGAATTTTGTTGATTACACATCATCTTTCGGACATCTTGCCGGAGATCGATCGCGTGGTCATGATGCAGGCGGGTCGCATCGTCGACGACGGGTCGAAAGCTGAGCTGCTGACCGCAGACCGACTGCGGCGACTGTTTGGAGTCGAGGTGGAGCTTGGCGAACGAAACGGCTTCTATCATGCGTGGTGATTTGCCTCGGACGCCCACTCTACACTTGTAATGGAACCAGATGTTCTTTGACTCTCACCGGTCCCAGAACCGCTGTGGCCGGCAACGTACCGCGTGCCATGGCGAACTCATCGCACGCATTCAGCCGAGGACAATTCGCGCAATCCTTGTAAATTTTGTCCGGCAGAGCAGTGCGGTCCACCTGCTCAAATCCGAACCGTTGAAAAAAGCCGGGTATGCGAGTGAACAAGCAGACACACGGAACGCTATGGCTTTCGGCTTCCTCGAGCAACGCCTCTATGAGGTGACCGCCCGCGCCTTGATGCATCGATTCTTCGCTGACTGCGATGGAGCGTATTTCTGCAAGATGCGGCCCATAGAGATGCAGCGCTCCGCAACCGAGAAACTTACCTTCGTCGGTTTCCACCACAGTGAAATCGCGAATGTTCTCATAGATTTCCGCAGGGCTGCGTGGCAGCAAAGTACCATCGTAGGAGAGACTGCGAATCAGGTCGTGGATCGCGTTCGCATCCGGCAAACGCGCCTTACGAGCCAACATGTTTCGCCCCTCGAGACGCAATCTCGACGACTGCATCTGTATCCTCGACATGATCATTGGACGTAGAAGAAGCAGATTCTGATTCAGTCCCCTGGGATGCGCGCAGTTCCGCGAACGTCAGGGCATCCTGAACGCGGGAACGGGCAGTTCCGCCGATGACATCATGACAATCGAGGGTCGCTTCGAGCGTGATGGCAGCAAAAAAATCCTGTTCGAATGCCGGACTGAACTGCCGCAATTCCTCCAGCGTGAGTCCATCCAACTCGCAACCTTTGCCAAGACAGTGGCGCACAGCATTGCCGATGATTTCATGGGCAGTGCGAAACGCCACCCCCTTATGAACAAGGTAGGTGGCAGCTGCCATTGCGTTTAGAAAGCCAGCCGTAGAGGCTGCAAGCATCTTCTCGGTGCGGAAATGCAGCGCTTCGGTGAATCGACCCAGCAGAGAAAGTAGTGCGTGCATTTCTTCTGTAGCCGGGAATAATGCTTCCTGCATGTCCTGCATGTCCTTGTTGTAGGCTAGCGGCAATCCTTTTAGTTGTAGCTCAACCGCATGAGACGCCGCGATGATCCGGCCCGCCTTTGCGCGCGCAAGCTCGGTGAGATCGGGATTTTTCTTCTGCGGCATGGCGCTGGATCCAGTCGAAAATGCCTCTGGCAAATCGACAAAACCAAATTCCGCCGTTGCATACAGAGTGATTTCCTCGGCGAAGCGACTCACATGCAATGCAATCTGCGCCAGTGACTGCAAATACTCCAGCACGAAATCGCGATCGCTGGTGGCGTCCATGCTGTTCGTCGTTGGCGCATCGAATCCCAATTCCCGCGCAATCAACACGCGGTCGAGTGGCAAGGTCGCGCCCGCAACTGCGCCCGATCCGAGAGGGCAAATATTCAAGCGCCGCGCGCAATCCTCCAACCGCGTTCTGTCCCGCTGCAACATGGAGACATAGGCCAGCAGCCAGTGCGCGACCAGGACTGGTTCGGCACGCTGCATGTGCGTGTAGGCCGGCATCGCCGCGTCACCCGCGGATTTTGCCAAGGTCAGAAACGCCTTCATCCACACATGCAGGCCGGCCTGTAATGTGGCAATCGCATCGCGTATATACAGTCGCAAATCGGTCGCAATCTGTTCGTTGCGGCTACGGCCTGTGTGCAGTTTCAGGGCGGTGTTCCCGATCCGCGTTTTCAGTTCCAATTCAACGAAGTGATGTACATCTTCCGCGTCAAGCTGACTGACGGATCCGGAATTTCCGTGGTTAGCAGAGGATGCCGAATAGAACTCAGCAAGGATGCTATCCAGCCCACCATGTATCGACAGCAACTCATCTTCGGTGAGCACGCGGAGTTCCGCCAATGCGCGCGCATGCGCCTTGCTGGCGGCCACTTCGTAGGGAATCAGGCGCCAGTCAAAGCGAAACGAGCGTTGCCAGCCATCGAACGTAGGATCGAGTGGCTCACGGAATCTGCCCGACCACATCTTCACCGAACGGTCTCCTGCTGGCGTTTTTTCAAATGATTGAGTGTGCGTGCCGGCAACCCAAGAATGCGAATAAAGCCGGCAGCATCCTTTTGGTCATAACTCGCCCCCATGGTGAAGGAAGATAGTTCTGGCGAGTAGAGCGCAAACTCGCTGGCTCGACCGGCAATGCCGATATTGCCCTTGTAGAGCGCCAACTTCACCGTCCCTGTGACAGTCTTTTGCGTCGTCGCAACGAAGCTATCCAGAGCTTCGCGCAGCGGAGTAAACCACAGGCCGTAATAGACCAGCTCGGCGTACTTCAGCGCAATCTGCTGCTTGTAGTGCTTCACTTCGCGTTCCAGGGTCATCGCTTCCAACTCGCGATGTGCAGCCATGATCAGCGTGCCGCCTGGCGTCTCATAGATGCCGCGGCTCTTCATGCCGACAAAGCGGTTCTCTACCAGATCGATGCGGCCGACCGCATTGCGTGCGGCGATTTCATTCAGCAGTTCGAGCAGTTGCACCGGGTCGAGACGCATTCCGTTTACAGACACCGGATTGCCCTGTTCAAATCCAATCTCAACCATCTCGGTACGATCTGGAGCCTCCTGCGGCGAGCGTGTCCATGTCCAGGTGCTATCGAGCGGGGCATTGCCTGCGTCTTCGAGTTCGCCTCCTTCATGGCTGATGTGCCACAAATTCTGATCGCGGGAATGGATCTTCGTGCGACTTTGTGCCACTTGAATGCCGTGCGCTTCGGCATAGTCCAAACAATCTTCGCGCGACTTCAAGTCCCACTCACGCCAGGGCGCAATAATGGCTAACTCCGGTGCAAGAGCTTGATACGCATGCTCAAACCGCACCTGATCGTTGCCTTTTCCCGTAGAACCATGGGCGACGGCTTCCGCTCCCTCGGCCAGAGCGACTTCCACCTGATGTTTAGCAATCACAGGACGCGCGATCGACGTGCCAAGTAGATATTTGTCCTCATACACGGCGCCTGCTCGTACGGTAGGGAAAACGTAGTCGGTCAGAAATTCTTCACGCAAATCCAGTACCACAGCCTTTTTTGCGCCGGTGGCATAGGCCTTGGCCTTCACCGCGTCCAGGTCTTCTCCCTGGCCCACATCGGCGATCATTGCGATCACGTCCATGCCATAGTTCTCATTCAGCCAGGGGATAATGATGGAAGTATCGAGCCCGCCGGAATACGCCAGAACAACTTTCTTTGCCATGTGAAACTCCTTTTTCAAATCCTTTAGAACGAGGGCGTCGAACGCTTGCGCGGGCCGCGAGTCAAGGGCCGGATATCTTCCAGCCTTGAACCGTTGACGCTGCTGCGAGGTGCGACGTCTCCAGCGGCATCGAGCAGCAGCAGGAGAATCGCCTTCTGCACATGCATGCGGTTTTCAGCCTGATCGAAGACGACCGACTGCGCGCTGTCCATGATTTCATCCGTCACTTCTTTGTTACGGCGCGCCGGTAGACAATGCATGAAGACAGCGCGTGGCGCCGCCAGCGACATCATCGCACGGTTCACCTGATAGGGAGCAAAGATCGCTTCTCGAATCTCTGTTTCGGCTTCCTGTCCCATGCTGGCCCACTGGTCAGTGTAGATGGCGTCCGCACCGGAAACAGCTTCGCTTGGGTCAGTCACGCAGGTCACCGTTCCAGCGGGAATGTCGTGCTTAGCGGTCGAGGCCAGGGCTTCGGCGGCGGCAAGAAACTCCGGCTTGGGACCATAGCCCTTTGGAGAGGCCAGGGTAATCTGGGCACCCGTCAACACCGAGGTCAGCAGTAGCGAATGGGCGACATTGTTGCCGTCGCCGACATAGGCGAGGCGCAGCCCGCGCAGATCTCCGAAGTGTTCTTCGAGCGTAAAGATGTCGGCCAACGCCTGACATGGATGTTCGATGTCGCTTAGCGCATTCACGACCGGCACACGGGCATACTTCGCCATGTCGGTGATCGTTTCGTGTCTGAAGGTACGCAGCACAATCACATCAGTCCAGCGCTCTAGATTGTGAGCAACGTCGGCGAGGGTTTCCCGCTCGCCGAGCCGCGAACCCTTTTGGTCGATAAAGATGGCGGAGCCGCCCAACGTGTTGATCCCGGTCTCAAACGTAAGCCGTGTGCGCAGCGAATCCTTCTCAAAAAACATCACGAGTTGTTTGGCGCTGAGCGCGTGCCAGTAGAGTTCCGGATGTGCCTTGACAGCATGTGCGGTGTCGAGAATCAGCCGCACATCCGCGGCGCTCAAATCGCGGATCGAACATAGGTCGCGTCCAGTCAGCGTGTTCGGGAATTTCGAGGGGGGAATGGAATTGAGCGTCTCCGATCCGATGGCAGGCGGTCTCAATGCGTAGGATTTTGTCGTCATGCGCGTGCTCCTTGCGCTGCCGCAGGCGAGACCGCAACCGGGAAATTGGTCAAGATATCATCCAGCGCTTGTATGGCCAGATCGATATGGTGGCGCTCGATGATATAGGGAGGCAAAAACCGCAGGACCGTTTCGCTGGTCCGATTGATCAGGATGTGGCGCTCCATCATCTGTGCAGCGACGTGCTTCGCCAATTCGGCGTTTGACAACTCAATCCCGAGCATAAGCCCCCTTCCGCGCACATCAGTAATCACGGCATGACTCGCGGCCAACGACTGCAGTTGTGCGAGAAAATATTTTCCCATCTTCCGAATATTGTCTAGCAGGTTGTCGCGACGCATGGTATCGATGACGGCAATGGCAACGGCACAGGCCAATGGACCGCCGCCAAAGGTGGTTCCATGCATACCGGGGGTAAACGCGCGCGCGGCTTCCTCCGTGCATAGCATCGCCCCAATGGGAATTCCTCCCCCGAGAGGTTTGGCTAACGTCGTCACGTCGGGCAGGATGCCATAATGCTGATACGCGCACCATTCGCCGGTTCGGCCGAGCCCGCATTGAATTTCATCTGCAAGAAGCAAGGCTCCGGTTTCGCCGGTTAGCCGTCGCGCCGCAGCGAAAAATTCCTTCGACACAGGGTGGACGCCGCCTTCTCCCTGCACCGCTTCGACACAGACAGCACACACTTCGCTGGAGAATTTCGCTTCCAGGTCGGCGACGTCATCGAAGCGCACAAACTCCACACCGGGCACCAGCGGTTCAAAGGGTTCGCGATATTTCAATTTGTGAGTCGTCGAAACCGCACCCATGCTGCGGCCGTGGAAACCATGCTCCAATGCAAGAATTTTGGTGCCCAGCCGATGGCCTTCCGAGCGGCGCAACGTAGCGTAGGCACGCGCCAGCTTCAACGCTGCTTCCCATGCCTCCGTGCCGCTGTTGCAGAAGAATGCGCGGTCCAGTCCCGTCATCACCGTCAACCGCAATGCGAGCTCTGCCTGCCCCGGATGATAGAAAAGGTTCGAAATATGCATTGACTTTCGGCTCTGCTCGTCAATGGCGACCTGAACTGCGGGATGACCGTAGCCCAGCGCATTGACACCTATGCCGCTCAGTAGGTCAAGATAGGCGTTCCCGTTCTCATCGAACAGATGGACGCCTTCTCCGCCAACGAAACAAATAGGGGTGCGGTCATAGGTTCTGACCAGCAAATGCGCCTCCGCGGCGCGAATATCGTCCAGTTTCATGCCACCATCACCTCCGTGCCTTGTGGGGTTCGCGCCGAGCAAAGATCGGGCAACAGCGCAGCCGAGTCAGCGGGAAGAATCCTTACGCGCTGCACCCCGCCCAACAACGCCTCGCGACACGCGCTCAATTTCGGCAGCATGCCTCCGCTGACGACTGCGGTGCGCGTCAACTCTGGAATTTGTTTCAGCGTCAGCCATCGCATCACTTCGCCGTCGGCCCCGCGCACGCCGGGAACATCGGTCAAAAATACCAGCACGTCGGCATGACATGTCATTGCACAGGCGGCAGCCATCTCGTCCGCATTCACGTTATAGTATTCGCCATCGAAGCCGAGCGCCACACTGGAAATGACTGGGATCGCCCCCATCTGCCAGATTGCCAACAGCCACCGTGGATCGGACGAGGCGATTTCTCCGACAAATCCAAGATCAGGCGCAGTGCGCTTTTTCCGCGCGCGAAATACCAGCCCATCGCCGCCCGAAAGTCCGACAGCCGCCTGACCAAATTTGCCGATCGCGGCCACCAGTTGCTTGTTGACGCGGCCGGCGAGCACCATCAAAGCGGCATCGCGCGTCTCCGCGTCTGTGACCCGCAAACCGGCGATAAACTCACTTTGCTTGCCCAGTTGCGCCAGCGTTCGCGTGAGAGCGGCGCCCCCGCCGTGAACCACGGCGACCTGGTGACCATTGCGTGCCAGGTCGACAATTGCCTGCGTGCTGCCGCGCAGCGTCACTGGATTTTCCAGTGACGCGCCTCCGAGTTTAATGACGAATTTCACGCGAGTCCCTCCTGCTCCGGCCAGCCGAAAAGCAGGTTCATGTTTTGCACCGCCTGACCAGCCGCGCCTTTCAGCAGATTGTCCAGGCACGCGACCAGAACCAACCTTTTTCCGTCGCGGGCCAGCGCAAAGCCAAGATCGCAATAGCTGGTCCGAACGCAATATTGAATCTCCGGCAATCTTGCGCCAGACCATCGCACCATGGGAGAGTTCGCATAAAAGCTTCGATAACAAGCATCGATGACTTCGGGTGCCGTGGATTCGTGCAAATTTACATAGATCGTCGAAAAAATTCCTCGCGGAATCGGTAACAAGTGCGGAGTGAAAATAATGTCTCCGGCTTGCAATCCGAGCTGTTCCAGCAACTCGCCGGTATGCCGGTGGTTAAACAAGGAGTAAGCCGACAAATTATCCGCAGCATGCATAAAATGCGTTTTCGCCGTCGGTGTCTTGCCCGCCCCGGAAACTCCGGATTTAGAGTCGCAAACGATTCCGCGCCCCAAATCGATTCGTTTTTCCCGTATCAAAGGGGCCAACGCCAGAATGATGGAAGTTGCGTAGCAGCCGGGATTGGCAACCAATCGCGCCGACGCGATCTGCTCGCGATGCAGTTCCGGCAATCCGTAAACCGCCTTCTTCTGGATCGCATGCGCCGCGTCCGGATCCTGGTCTTCCAGCTTGTAAATTGCCCGATTGGTTTCCTGATCCAATCGCCATGCTCCGCTCAGATCGATGACTCGCACGCCATGTCGCAGCAGCTTCGGCACCCATGCGCGCGACTGCTCATGCGGCGTCGCCAGAAAGACCACATCCACATTCTGTTTGCCAAACGCATCCCAGTGAAATGGCTCCACAGCGAGTGTGCCCGCACCATTGTTGTCTGCAAGCTGAGGATGCAGGTCCGTCAGTGCAATGGGCGTGCCTTTCTCCTCTTCCGGGCGTCCGAAAAAAATCGGCGCATGACCGCGAAGCCGCGGATGATGCAGCAGCAGGCGCGCCAACTCTGCACCGGCATAGCCACTGACGCCGAATACCGCGGTTTGATAGGGTGAGGGCATCATGCTTCCAGTAGGGTCTCTAAGCGATGGCGCAAACTGCTGGCGTGCTTTGGATCCTGGCAAATAATCAGGACCGTATCATCTCCAGCGATCGTGCCCAGCACTTCCGGAATGTATTCGTGATCGAGCGCAGCCGCGACTGGCTGCGCGCTGCCAGCCGTCGTACGCAGTACAAGCTGATTGGTTGCCTGCCGAACCGCCAGCCCAAAATTCGAAAATACGTCGTTCAGCGAGGGCCGGTCATCTTCAACCGCGCCGTTAGGCACGGCGTAACCGTTCGGCCCTTTATACAGCCGCAGGTCGTGAATGTCGCGGGAGAGCGTGGCCTGGGTCACATCGAATCCCCGCCGCACCAGCTTACGACGCAACTCGTCCTGGCTCGAGACCGGGCCTTCGCTCAGCAAGGTGAGGATCGCGTTGTGACGTTCACTCTTCATGACGGTTTCCGCAACCGACGCGGATTCATTTAGTGTATAACAATACAAACCTGTGCATAAATATGCAACTGCTACGGACAGAAAGAACGCGCAGCGGAGTCACTTTCCGGGTGGCCAACCATCATGGAGTTTCGTGACGAAAAGGGCGTTTCCCCGGGTACACAAAGATCCGGGCCTGTGATATGAGCTTCGCGAGTTGGCGTGCGCCCCGCCGATCAGCGAATTCGGCTTCGAAACGTGGGTGGCGTCAATAATCCGGACCGGCAAATAGAGTGGGTTCGGGTTTTGGAGCGCCACGTTCTGATCACTTCCAATCCTGTGTTTATTAAGCCGGACGGCATCGTTCGTGTGTAACGAATCTGGACGGCCCCCGCCTGAAAATTGCGGCATGACAGGCCGGCTCATGCGCTTCTTCGACGTCGCGCCATAAAATGAGCATCCGCCTCAGCTAAACAAACCACCACGAATGCATTTGCTACCAATCGCGGTAAGGAATGTCAGAAGTTATCAGTTTCACATCATGCGCTCCTCTTATGTCCAAGAAAGCGCGCACCGAACGTGATGTAAGCTCCATATTCGCAGTCGGCCCTATAGTTACGGAATCGATGGCATCCCATACGTTGGCAGACGAGCTAGTGCTGGGGATGAAGACTTCCACATACGGGATAAGGGTGGAACGCACGGTCCGAAACTTCAGGTTATTCTCCCGTGCGAAGAGCCCAAAGAGTACAAGTCGATATTCATTTTCAGCCTCGAAAGCATTCAGTTTGCTGCCGACTGCAAAGCGATCAATGTACATGCTGAAGTAGTCGGAAAGTGTGTAGGGCTCGGACATCGTCGATACCCGCTTGGCCGTCTTTTTGGCATAGTCAACCGTCAGCAAAATCATTTTGTCGATCATGTTCCAGTCGTCACGCTTCAGATACGTAACGCGTCCAAAAGCGATGCTCTCGGGGACCATACCCGGCATCAGTTTCTCGTTGATACGCGCATTCTTCAACGCTTCTTTCTTGAAGCCAATCGCCACACCACTATGCTGTGGGCAGTATGAGCGCCAGTGCATCAGGGAGTCGTTGTTCGATCCGAATGAGGTGACAAAGGTCTCAGGGGCGAAGCTACTCAGGCGGCTTCCAGCGTGAGTGTAGGGATCATCGATTAGGGACAACGCGGGATCGACGCGGGCACCGCCTTTCTGCAAGCTCTCAAGCCGGGCTCTCACCGCAGGTCGAACTATCTCCCGCTCAGAGAAATCGTTTAGGTAGGAGATTGCTGTACACCAGAGAGTCCCTGTTTCGATGATCGTGGTCATCGCGTCCAGCGACGTGTAGTGGTAAACCACATCTGGCAGGTCGTCCACGTATTCGAATTCGCCGGAATTATGTTCAGGCGCCTTATCCTCGCTGACCGGTAGGGACTGTTCACCGTCAGCAGGCAACGACTTATCGTTCATAGTGCAATGCCTCCAAGCCCTTCATGCGCTAACTCACCACTATCAATGCTCTCCCTACCATACCAACTCATATTTGGGATGCCCTCTACCGAAAAAAAATAGCCTTAATCGATATCGGCATAGCGGAAGCTATGCGCGATTTCGTCTGGCAATTCCTCCTGAATTACTGGCTACCCGGAACTGACCCTGCCGGAAGTTCGCGTACCTTATGCCAATCCACCCAACCCCGATGCCTAAGTCTGATATAACGGGGTTTGCCTCGGGCCTTGCGGCGGTGGTGCGATGCTCTGGATGACTTGAAAAGGTGGCAATGACTTTCGACCTCAAAACACTGAACGACGTTTTCTTTCGTGCCTGCAGCGCCGGCGATCTACAGGTGATGCAATGTCGCGACACCGCAGGCAAGTGGCAGCCAATTACTGGATGGCAACTCTATCGGCGAGTCCGGGCGTTCGCCGCCGCGCTGTCCGGTTGGGGAATCGGCAAAGGCGACCGGGTCGCATTGCTGGCTGAGAATCGCTGGGAGTGGGCGGTGACGGACTTTGCCGTCCTGTCTCTGGGCGCAGTCGACGTGCCGCTATATCCCAATCTGACCGCGCACCAGGTGGCCAGCATGCTGGCGGACTCCGGCGCGCGCGTCATCGTGGTCTCGACCGCGCAGCAGTATGAGAAAGTCGCTGCGCTGCGGGACCAAACCCAAATCGAACGAATTGTTTTGATGGATCACGCGCCCACCGTAATGCAAGCGGTCTGGTTCGGCAATCTGATGCCTGTCGATGGTGTGAGCGGAGCGCAGGTTGACCGCGACGCCGATTTCGATCGTCGCGCCTACGACATTCAGCCGGACGATCTGGCCACCATAATGTATACCTCCGGCACCACCGGCGAAGCCAAAGGCGTCATGTTGACCCATGGCAACATTGCGTCGAACCTGAATTTTTCCACCGGGGCATTTCATTGGGGCCGGCAGGATTCCTGTATTTCCTATCTGCCGTTGTCGCATATCACAGCGAGGCACGTCGACTATGCCCTTCTCTGCCATGGCGCGACCATCGCGTATTGCTCTCCGTTTGACGCGCTGCCGCAGGCATTACGCGAAGTACGTCCGACAATTTTCGTCGGCGTGCCGCGCGTGTACGAGAAAGTGCGACAGGAAGTTGAGCGTCGTGCCCAAGGGTCCAGGGTGCTGACGTTGGTCTTGCAGTGGTCGCTGCGGCGCGGAAAGAAGTATCGCGCCACGTTGTTGGCCGGGAATACACCACGAAAGGCATCGTGGAAGATTGCGGATCGGTTGGTATATCGCAAGATTCGGGAAGGCTTCGGAGGCCGCGTCGGTACGTTCGTTTCTGGAGGTGCACCGCTGGGCACGGATACGGCCGGATGGTTTCTGGACGCCGGAATTCGTATTCAGGAGGGCTATGGCCTTACAGAAACTTCCCCGGTTGTTGCATTGAACACGCACCTGCCGTGCCGTATAGGCAGTGTTGGCAGGCCACTTGAAAACGTGGCAACAAAATTAGCTGCGGATGGAGAACTGCTGCTGCGTGGCCCTTCTATCTTTCAAGGCTATTGGAACAAACCGGAGGCCACAGCGGAAAGCTTCGATGGGGAGGGATGGTTTCTCACCGGCGATATCGCGCGCATGGACGAGGATGGATTTCTCTACATTACAGACCGTAAAAAGGATCTTCTGAAAACTTCCGGCGGAAAGCTAATCGCCCCTCAACCTATTGAAAACCAGCTGAAGGCCGATGCGCTGGTAGCGCACGCCGCAGTGGTGGGCGACAAGAAAAAGTTTGCGTCGGTGTTGATTTCTCCGGATTTCCCCGCGCTGGAGGCGTGGGCGCAGGGAAAAAACATTGCCGTCGGCGGGCGCCAGGAGCTGGTCATGAATCCATCTGTCATCGCCGCCTACCAACAAGTAGTGGACCGCGTGAATGCGACGCTGGCGAGCTTTCAGACGCTGAAGCGCCTTCACATCGTTGCCGACGAATGGACTGTCGATACCGGCGAGTTGACGCCCAGTATGAAACTGAAACGGTCCGTGGTCGAGCAGCGCTATGCAGCCGAGATTGCCCGCTTCTACCAGGAAGATGGTTCTGCGCAACGATAGCCTGAACTCTTCAGTAATTCAGGTACGACGCTCGTCCAGTCTTCGTGAGCCTGTCGGACGTACAATCTTAAGTACAACTCATTACAAATTGAAATTGATCTCTAAGGAGAAAGCATCATGCGGGTTGGAATTCTGACGGGGGGCGGGGACTGTCCCGGCCTGAACGCGGTGATTCGCGCGGCGGTACGAAAGGGCATCTTTCATTACGGCGATGAATTTATTGGCTTTATGGAAGGTTGGCGAGGAGTTTTGGAAAACAAGACCATGCCGCTGACGATCGATTCTGTTTCCGGCATTCTGCAGCTGGGCGGGACCATTTTGCGCACCTCCCGCACCAATGTCCGCAAGAAAGAGGGCGGCATTGAGCAGTGCATTCAAACAATCAAGCGCAATATGCTGGACGCACTGATTACCATCGGCGGCGATGACACCCAAGGCGTTGCCAATGCGCTGATTCAGAAGGGCGTACGGTGCGTGGGCGTTCCCAAGACGATCGATAACGACCTGAACGGCACCGACGTTTGCTTTGGTTTCGATACGGCGGTCAGCATTGCCACTGAGGCCGTCGACCGGCTGCACTCGACCGCCGAAGCGCATAGCCGCGTCATCGTCTGCGAGGTGATGGGCCGGGACGCCGGTTGGATCGCTCTTTACAGCGGTGTTGCGGGCGGCGCAGATGCCATCCTGGTGCCGGAAAAGCCGATCGACCTGGACGCGGTGATCGCCGTGATCAAGCAGCGCCGCGCACGCGGAAAGAATTTCAGTATTGTTGTGGTTGCCGAAGGAGCCAAGATGCCGGCCACTGGCGAAGTCGCAACACACGGCAAGGTGGTGGATGAATTCGGTCATGCCCGGCTGCTAGGAATTGGCCAGTACGTCGCCGATGAGATTGAAAAACGCACCGGCTTTGAAACACGCGCTGTCAACCTGGGTCACACTCAGCGCGGTGGAACGCCCACTGCGTTTGATCGAATGCTCGCGACTCGCTACGGTTCCGCAGCCATTGATCTGGTGCATCAGGGGAAATTCGGTCGCCTGGTGGTGCTGCGTGGCACGGAAATTTCCGACATTCCGCTGGCGGATGCCATCGCCAAGAACCGCACCGTTGGGGGCGATTTGCTGGCGCTGGCGAGCGACCTGCAGGCTGTCATCAAGAAGTAGCTCTCAGCAAGGACTTTGCATCAACACTTCGGCCAGTCTTCCTAGGCTGGCCGTAGTGCTTTAATCGAGTGTCTCGGGATACAAAAGATGCGGAGGCGGGGATTGGGCGTTCCGTAGAAGCGGGAATCAGGCATGCCACAACCCAATTAGCAGGGGTTCGTGGGGAAGCTACCCTGCCGGGTTGTGTTTTGATTGAATTCTCGGAGTGATGCCTCATAGTCCCCGCGGTGCTTCCCGCAATCGCCCTAAAAATAGGGTTGAAATCCCGAGAAAAACGGCCTATAACCAAAGTCCCAAGCCGGTGCAGAAGCCGGTGAAATTGGGATTTCGCGGAGAGAGATCATGGCAGGCTCAGTTCGCAGAAAAATCGCAACTTCCGGCTCTTCGACAGCGACGGCGAATCCAACCCGCGCAAACCAGCGCCGGGCCGCACTGACTTTTTCCGGCCCCAAGTCTTCGATGACCGACAATCGCGTCGCATGGGAAGCGCGCGAGGTGATGGACATTCGCCAAGCGGCAGAGTATCTCGGGATCAGTTCCGACAGCTTGTACAAGTACGCATCGGAAAACGTCGTGCCAGCCTTCAAACTAGGCAATCGCTGGCGCTTCAAACGGTCTTTGCTGGACAATTGGATGGAGCAGCAAAGTTCCCCTGGCTTTGGGCTGGCAACTGAAAAAGACGGGAAGCCCAAACAGAAGAAGCCCGTCAGCCGCGTTCGATAAAACGAAAACAGTGCGTTTTTGCCATTGTTGTCTCAGCCGAAGCCACTTGCGTTGTCATCTCTCCGTCGGTAAATCCACCCGTCAATGGAGCCCACCTATTTCACATCCGTCGCTTAGTACCGCACGTGGCTCAAGATACATCATGACGCAACCCAGGAACTATGGGTTGCAGGGCAATCGCATTTCAAAATAGCTCCAGTAGGCGGAATAGGTAGTGATCGTCCCACCCGGCGCGTTTGAACTTGCCGCGCAGGGAGCCTTTCGATCCCTTTTTTTTGCATGGCGTTGATGGCC
>JAJYSV010000071.1 GCA_021793405.1 Acidobacteriota bacterium | reverse complement strand
TCGTTCTGCCTTGGTGTCCGTTTGTCCGGGTTTGTCCGCTGCGCTTTGTGAAGGACAAACCACTCCCAAACGGGACACCAAGGAAGGGCAAAAACAATGGAATATCCAAGCAACAACAACCCCAACAGCAACGGCAACCGTGGCAGTAAGGAAAAAACTGCCACGCAACAACTCATCAAGCAGAACGTGGACTCCCTCATCCAGCAGCTTGAGGCGGGACACAGTGACGCACTCACCGCTTATCTAAACGCGATGAGCCGCTTCCATAACTACAGCTTCGGCAACATTTTGGAGATCGCACGGCAAAAGCCGGATGCGACCCGCGTAGCCGGAATGTATGCGTGGAACCAGCTTGGCCGCCGGGTGAAGAAGGGCGAGCACGGCATCCGCATTCTTGCCCCAATTATCGGCGTCAAACGCAAGCCGCAGGAAGAGGCCGAAAAAGACCTCACCAAGCAGAATGTCGCTGTCTTGGTTGGCTTCCGTAACGCTTATGTCTTCGATGTTTCGCAGACGGAAGGCGCAGCGCTTCCCGAACACGCCAGCGTCACGGGCGATGTGGGAGAGAACCGCGACCGCCTGATTGACTTCATCGCCGCTCAGGGTATCGAGCTTGAGTTCAACGAGCGCATCGCGCCGGCAATGGGCGTGAGCTACGGCGGCAAGATCGTTCTACTGCCGGGCCAGTCGAAGGCCGAAGAGTTTTCGACATTGGTGCATGAACTGGCACACGAAATGTTGCACAAGGCCGAGCGGCGCACGACCACCACCAAAGTTGTCCGCGAAACCGAGGCCGAGGCCATCGCCTTTGTGGTGGGCAAGGCTGTTGGCCTACAGACGGGAACCGCATCGGCTGACTACATCCAGCTTTACCACGGCAACGCATCCCTCTTGGCGGAAAGTCTGGAAGTCATCCAGAAAGCCTCTGCCGTCATTCTGGCGGCCTTGGAAACGAAGCCGGAAATCGAGGAGCAGGAACCGCAAGATGCAATGGCAGTCGCCAGTTAGTTCGCCGCAACCCTACGGGCGGACGGCCAGCGGCTGTCCGCTCTCCCTATCCACGCACGTTCAACCAAAGGAGAAGCGCATCATGTCTACTCAAAACATTGCAGCCACCGAATATCGCAACCTTCCACTCTCGATTCTCACCGAATCGAAGACCAACCCGCGCCGCATCTTTGAGGATGCGGCACTCAAAGAACTGGCGGATAGCATTCGCAGTCAGGGCGTTCTCTCGCCCTTGCTTGTGCGACCCTTGAATGAGCGCAGCTTCGAGATCGTGGCCGGAGCACGGCGTTATCGCGCCGCGCAGATGGCCGAATCGGAAACCATTCCCGTTCGCATCGTCAACCTCACCGATGCCGAGGCGTTGGAGGCGCAATTGATTGAAAACCTACAACGCCGCGACGTGCATCCGCTGGAGGAAGCACAGGGCTTTCGTGCATTGCTGAATCTGGAGGAACCAAATTACAGCATCGAACAAATCGCGGCGAAGACCGGAAAATCCCCCGCCTATTGCGCCCAACGGGTAAAGCTGACGGAACTCGCCCCGGCAGTGGTCGAGGCGTTCTACAAAGACGAGATCGGCGTCGGCCATGCCCTGCTACTGGCGAAACTCCAGCCAGCCGAGCAGGAACGGGCGCTTGCCGCTTGCTTTCGTGAAGATTGGGGTGGAGGCGGCAAGAGCAAACGCATTCTGCTGCCCGTCCGCAATCTCCAGCAATGGATCGAGCACAACATCCTGCTCATCTTGAACGACGCGCCATTTTCCAAGAGTGACGCGGCCCTCAACCCGCAAGCTGGCAGTTGTCTGGATTGTCCCAAACGAACCGGACACAACAAGCTGCTATTCGCTGACATGCGGCAGGACGCATGTACCGACCCGGCTTGCTATCAGGCAAAGGTGGACGCGCACGTTGCGAAGACCCTCGCAGCAAAACCGAAGCTGGTACAAATCTCCGCTGCCTATGGCCAACCAGCCGCAGGTAGCGCAGCAATCCCGCGTAACAAGTACATCGAAATCAAACAGGAAAAGCCCACCGGCAAACACCAGCGGGATTGGCCGGAGTACAAGACCTGCAAATCCACGACCGAGGCCATCATCACGGAAGGCACGGAAAAAGGTGAACTCCGCAAAATCTGTGCCGACCCGAACTGCCCGGTTCACCATCCGAAGAAACAGCAGCAGCGGCCACACGCTGACGCTGCTTTCAAGGCGGAGCAGGAAAAGCGCCGCCGTGAGGAAGCGCTGGCCCAGGCAACCGGACTGCGCGTGCTGAGCGCCATCAGTTCAGCCGTTCCCGTCCGACTGATGAAGCGCGACCTGCTTTTCATCGTGGAGAGGGTTGCAACCATGCTGGACGAACGGCGGCTGGAGGTTGTCGCCCGCAATCGCGGCATCAAGAAGGCAAAGGATAGTGACTCGATTCCTAAGCTGCTATCTGCCTACATCCGCAAAGCCGACGAAGGCGAGCTCGGACGGCTGCTGATGGAGATGGTCATTCTTCACGCAGCACGGACGCAATCTGACGGTGGCAAAGTGCTCAAAGAAGCAGCCGACTATTACAAGGTGGACACGGACGCCATCGCTCTTAAAGTGAAGCAGGAGTTCACGGCGAAAGCGAAGGCGCAGCCGAAGCCAAAGAAATCCACCGCTGCCTAATTTTCCTAAAACTTCTCACGGGGCCTGCATCTAGCAGACCCCACTTTTTTGTCCTCCCGCCCTCCCGCCCTGTTTCGAGCTGGCGCTTCGCGCCAGGCCCGACTCTACCTGCCCCGGACAATGACAAAAATCTCTTAGCTATTTCGGGACAGGTAGAAGAAAAACAAACCCCTTTCCTCACCAAAAAGCTTGTAAATAAAGCTATGCTTACCCTGGGGCGGTTACGCGCCGCCCCAGGGTGTGGAAACCCTGAACCAAGTAACAGTGCGCCGCACACAAAAATGTGGCGCACGAGTGGATTCCCTTTGCCTTCGGGTCGGGGAGCTTGTGACGTATGTCCAGGCTTCGCGGCTAAAGGTCACAGGAACCGTACTTGGTTCGGTTTTCCAACTCCCCGATCACAAGTCTTAGGGCAGTTTGCGGGGGCGCACCGCAAACGTTTCTCCCAGGGCTTCATTCGAGGAGTTGAGCTATTCCTCCTGAAGATCAACACGAGCCGAGCGGCGCGGACGAGATCGATTACAAGTTCCTCGTTGAGAATTGCGTCGATATTCTGTGCAGTGTTGGCGCGGACCATGTAATTCGATATGTATCTTCCTCGGCGTTGGATATTCTGGGCCGGGAGCCAGAGGAGATGGTGGGAAAAGACCTCGACGAGTTTGTATTTTCCGAAGACGTTCCGGTTCTCGAGGATTTGGAGACAGCCGCCGGGGAGGGTAGTTCAGCGAACTTCAATGCAAGGGTCCGGCTGATAAAGAAGGATCTGGCCTCCATCTGGATCAGCATTAATGGCCGGTGTGTACGCGATCCGTCCACAGGCGATCTGCGCCAATATGTTTTCGTAATGCGGGACATCGCAGAACGCAAGGTGTTGGAGGAGAAGCTGTCCGCGCTGGCCATGACCGACGGCCTGACCGGACTCTGGAACCGTCGCGCCTTCGATCAGGCGCTCAGAAAAGAATGGAAACGCACAGTCCGCGAGGAATCGCGACTCTCGCTGTTGTTGCTCGATCTCGATCATTTCAAGGCGATTAACGATGAGCACGGGCACGCTTTGGGCGATAAATGTCTGACCGCAGTCGCTTCCGCGATCAGCGACACCGTACGCACTACAGATATCGTATGCCGCTGGGGAGGGGACGAGCTCGCGATTGTTCTTCCGGCCACCGATCAGGAAGGCGCGGTCAGAGCGGCCGAGAAAGTGCGCGTCGCAATCGAGGCTTTACGCTTTCGCTTCAGCAAAAATGCCGACGGACGGGGTTTCGTGACTGCCAGCCTCGGTGTTGCCACTGCCACACCGAGGCCGGATGAAATGACCACGACGCCTCATAACCTGCTTTTGGCTGCGGACAAGGCTTTGTATCGAGCGAAGCGTGAGGGGCGGAACCGAGTAGCGACGGCCCTGTCCGCTGCGCCGGTGGCGCAGGCAGTGGGTGTGAAGCTCGCAGGGGAGTAGCCAAAGGGAATTCAAGGGATAGGCAGTTGTGGGGAAGGACCGCCCGGCGGCATCGACGGGCTCTGACTCCCAGGTCTGCTTGAAACCGCCGGTGTCTCTTGATTTTATCGTTGCCATATCCCTTGATCCACGTCGATACCGAACTGGCAGCGAAAGACCTGCTCAAAAGCCGCATGGCATACGTGGCCGTCTCGCGCGAGGCGTACGACGCGCTGCTCTTCACCAATGACCGCGAGAAGCTGTCCACAGTGTTAGGACACGATGTTTCTCACGAGAGCGCCCACACGCCTGCGATCACGCCACAGCAGGAGATCCGGGCCACGATTCGAGCAAGGGCCAGGTTTTGAAATCAGTCTGTAGAACCTACCTGCCCCGGATAATCAGAGCGTCGCTTAGACTCGCGCAAAAATCTTCCAGTTATTCCGGGCAGGCAGGGAAAAACCAAATGCGGAAGCGGCTACTGCTGTCCCGTGGTGCTTGACCCGCCTGCATTCATCTGATTTTATATAGAAGTCCGCTGTACGGGAAGATGTGCGGCTACTCTCACGCCAGATCAATTGCTGTAGAACTTGCTGGTTCGTGGTACGCCAAGGATGCGAAGCGGCTGTTTCTCGTCATCCTGATTTTTTGGCGTAAGGGAACCCTTATTCGGAGTTCTGAATTCTCGCCATGAAGCAATATACATCCCATTTTCAAATACGAGCTTTTCAAATTGCGATATGCGTTTTGCTCCTTTGCTATATAGGTCTCAAGCCAGCCGCAGCACAGCAGAAAGAGAAAAAAAAACCCTACTCGTTTCTTAAAGGTGCCGATGTCTCTGCTGGAGTATTCGGACAGTTCACCCATCCGTCGGCGAACGCGACTCTACGTCAAGGCACGAGCTTATCCTCTGGTGCGCTATTTAGCCTCCACAAGTCATATCACTGGTGGCTTGGATATGACGTGAATTATGGATACACACGCTTTAACGAGCACTACGAGACCTATAACGGCAATGGTCAAGTTAACAAGACACCATTTGCCGAAGTACAAACCAATATGAACGAGATCACGGCAGCCTACCTGGTGAAAGGGCCGAGACTGCCATTCGGTCTGAAGCCCTATGGAGAAGGTGGTTTGGGAGCCTTGATCTTTTCTCCTACAAATGGAGTTGTACACGCTGGTATAGAAACTTTAAACATTTCTGGGCAGACCCGGTTCGCTGGACTCTATGGTGCGGGAGTGGATATGCCTTTGATTGCCGATCATCTAGGAGCGCGGTTTGAATATCGCAATCTTTGGTACATGGCGCCAGGATTCCATAATGGGGGACCTTTAGTTTCAAATCGACCCACCGTCACACAGGAACCTGTAATAAGCGTGTATTACAAATTCTGAATTCGTTTATATTAAGGCCGTTTGATCGACGGTCTGCTAGCAGCCTAATCAAACGCAAGCTTTTGATGGTGCATTTTGAAAGTCTTCGCCATAAAAATTTACGTCTTACGGAAAAGCCAGAACATATTAAGGGGAATGGGTCGTAAATAAGTAATGCCCTGTATCGTTCTGTCTGAAAACCACGAATAAATTACCGTTCAATGTTGAACAGCAGTTGAATGTTGCAGTAGTTGCAGAAGGCGGACCCCCCATCGTTATGCCTACGTAGATTGGGCCAGAGAAATTAACCCCATCTGTTGAATATGTGTAATATAAATGATCTCCGCTGCTGTTCTGTCGAAACATGATATACAGTATGCCGTTGTGAATTGCAATAGATGGCGCTGTGCTCGTATGAGACGAATTGGCAGCATTGCTAAGAGTTAGATTTATTCCGTCTGTGGACGTAGCAAGATACAGGTAGTGATTACCGCTGTCGTTCCTGTATGCGATGTACAGGGTATTGTTGAAAACTGCCAGCGATGGACTATCTCCAAGTGAAATATTTGAATATACGGTAGCATACGGAGCCGGATTTTTCTGAGGTGGAGTTATGTTGCAAAGAGCCAGATTGTGACCTGATGCAGTCATGTATCCCATGTAGAGATTGTTCTTATAGGCGACCATGCCAGGAGATGCAGTTGCGGTTGTTGAGCATGCAGCGTGGAGTGCTGCAAATGTGACCCCGTCAGAAGTGGAAGTATAGACCGGAATGTTGTATTGATCGACGAAAGCGATGTAAAGCTGGTTATTAAAAACCGTTAGTGCTGGGTTAGAGGCGCTGAAGCCAGTTGCTCCACCCACCGGCACTATCGTAGATGGGGAAAAGTTTACTCCATCGCTAGTATATGTGAGAAGAGTGCCACCCTGATAATTATTCTGGGTATACGCGACGTACAATCTGTTATTCCATATTGCCGTGCCTACACCACCCATACCATAAAGCTGTCCTCCAACTTGAATATTGCTATATTCCGTTGGCGGGACGCTAAAGGAAAGAGTTTGACCAAAGACGCCCACTGCCCAAATAGGAATTGCAGCTAGTACGGATAACTTCTTTATTATTGATCGTTGATAATGTCCAGTAAGCGAACGAATAGGTCTGAGTAAAATGTTTGTACACCCAAGCAGATATGTTCGGCAGAAAACTATCGCTTCAATCACGCCTGTCTCCTTTGCGGAATGGCGTCAGCGATTGCAATAGAGAGAGTCGAGTTGAAGCTACAGACGGCTCTACAGAAAGAGCAGCAAGCGATCTACGCCACCGTCAAATTACGGGATTGAGTATGGAATAAGCAAAGTGGGCAGTCAAGATATTTATGACAAGTGTGGCCTGCTGGACGCAAGTAACATTATTCATATCAAAATGGTTAACAGAACAAGGCAACTCTTTGTAGCGTGGTTCTTTCTGTAGCGTGAATTATACGCACGCATGATAATGTCCTTTATCATGCGTGATAAACTGCCTGGCAAAGGAGACCGCCGATGCCTTCCGCCGACCACTTCTACTGCCAGCTTTGCCAGGCGTGGGTGATTCCCAACGTCCAGATCACCGACCGGCCCATCCTGCGCTGCCCCCGTTGCCGGTTCAAGATTGGCGAATGGAAAGAAGAAAGACCCGCCCGCGCTGGGAAAGAGGTGGAAGCGTGATGACGCCGGCATTGGTGACACGCGCCACTTCCCTGCCCTCCGTTTTTACCGCGCAGCCGAAAGCCCGCGCGCGGCTGCGGGATTTCTTCAGCTCGCACATTCGCAACCGGAACACCCGCCGCGCGTATATGGAAGCGGTGCGACAGTTCTCCGCCTTCTGCGCCCAGCATGGCATCGTGGATCTCGCCCAGGTGGAGCCGATCCACGTCGCCGCCTTTGTGGAGGACCAGCTCCGCGAGCATTCCAAGCCCACGGTGAAGCAACGGCTGGCCGCACTACGGATGCTGTTCGACTGGATGGTAGTCGGCCAGGTGTTGCCGGTGAATCCCGCGCACGCGGTTCGCGGCCCCCGGCACACGCAGCGCAAAGGCAAGACCCCGGTCCTCAATGTGGAGGAGGCGCGGGCCTTGATCGACGGGATCGACACCACTTCCCTTCCCGGCCTGCGCGACCGCGCTTTGATTGGCTTGATGGTCTACACCTTTGCGCGCGTGGGAGCGGCGCTGGCCATGCGGGTCGAGGACTTCTATGTGCAGGGACGGCGCGGCTGGGTGCGGCTGCATGAAAAAGGCGGCAAGGAGCACGAGATGCCCACCCACCACAATCTGGATATTTATCTGGAGGAGTACATTGCCGCCGCCGGCATCGGCAAAGACCGCAAGGGGCCGCTGTTTCGTTCCGCGCGCGGGCGCAGCGGCGAGCTGACGGAAAATCCGATGCTGCAATCCGATGTGTGGCGAATGATTCGCCGGCGAGCTGCCCAGGCCGGAATTCAGACCGAGATCGGCTGCCACACCTTCCGCGCCACCGGCATCACCGCCTATCTCAAGAACGGCGGCCGCCTGGAAATCGCCCAGCAGATGGCCGCCCATGAGTCCGCCCGCACCACCGGCCTTTATGACCGTCGCAACGATGAGGTGAGTCTCGATGAGGTCGAGAGGATTGGCATTTGACAGAGTCCATGATTATTTCCGATGGAGTTTTACCCAATAGCGGTGCATGAAATCGAAGCGGGCTGCCCCTTGGCAATCGGGAAATACAAGACGTTGGCGACCGTCTCTTTCCCAGTTGTAGGTATTGTTGTGCGCGCATTCCAAACGATGAGGAAGCAACGCTCCATCCACGTCTTTCAACGTGTGCAGCCATTGATTCTGGCGACGGCGCAAGCCGCGCGCAGCCATTTTCTTATCATTATGGGCGCTTTGGGTGCCAGTGACGGCAGCATAGGGTTTCCGGTAAGAACGCGACACACAGGCTCTCTCCTTTGCGAGCTAATGTGTCATGGCAAACCTCCTCCTAACAGTTGTAGTCTAAATCCAATTTTCTAAAATCAAAGGGGCAGCAATCCGCTCATAGTGACGGGTATTGTTCGTTACCAGCACAGCGCCGACAGACAGAGAGTGCGCGGCAATCATCATGTCCATTTCTCCAATGGTCTGGCCGGTACTGACGAGCTGGTAGCGAATATCGGCGTACCAATCGGACGCTTCTATGTCCCAAGGCAATACTCGAACAATTTTCAAGAACTGCCGCACCGCCAGGTGCAAGCGATGGTTTGGAGGCAGACGTTTGAGTCCATACAGCAACTCGGCCCGCGTCATCACCGATACACAAACCATCGACGGCAGGATGGCCGCGAGCTTCGTCTCAATTGCAGCGGACCGCTTTTTGATGATGTAGCTTGCTATGTCTGTGTCCAGCATTCGCAGCATGATTAGGCTTTCTCGGCCTTGGAGGACGACCCGCTCATATCGTCAAATACGCCACGCTCTTGAAGCGGCACATTTAGCGGCCTATCGGCCAGGAAATCGGGAGAATCCTCAAAAGTGGGCAACGAGTCGAAGAAATCACCCCAGGTCTTCATGCCGGGACTGTTGGACAGCACGACATCCCCCGTCACTTCATCGCGGGTAACGTAGACTTCCCTGCCCTCGAAGCGAAATTCAGCAGGAAGACGAACGGCTTGGCTACTACCGTTCTTAAACAATTTGGCCGTCCGGGTTTCTAGCATGGCAACCCTCAACAGTAGTATATACCTGAGTATATGCGCCGCCCAGCAACGATGGCCGCGCATGAGTCCGCCCGCACCACTGGCCTCTACGACCGGCGCAACAATGAAATCTCGCTCGATGAGGTCGAGCGCATCGCTATCTAACAAAGGCCATGCGGCGCGGTTTAGAGTATTGCCTCAAATCCCTTATGCCGAATGACATTGAGCAAAGTCAGCGCGGGACCTTTCGGCTGTTTGGTCCCGCGCTCCAACTGTGAGACATAGCCCACGGTCAGATTCAGATAACGGGCAAACACAGCTTGACTCAGGTGTGCCCGCTCGCGCAACGTGCGAATTTCTTCACCGCTAATTGGCTCGGCAGTGCTAAGGGCCTGTGGCCCCAAGTGACGAATAGTAATCTTCTCATGCTCTGCCTTATCCATCAGGCCGCTGCGGAGCTGGTCATCGGCCATCTCAAGGATTGCCTCCACTACCCTATTCGGTTTCTTCGTCATGATTGATCTCCTGTAGATTGCCCAACTCAAGTTCCTTCTGAATTCTGGCGGCGTCGGCTGCAAGCCATTTTCCCGCAGTCCCCCGGAGAGAAAGCAATTCATTGTCTTCGATGTTCTCTCGTTCGTTTTTTGCAAAACCCAAGAGGAATACCGCCCTATTCTTCACGCGGTAGCCAACGATCATGCGATACCCGCCTGATCGTCCTTGTCCCTTCCGGGCCACCCGTTGTTTGATAAGTCCACCTCCGAGATCGGCGTCGATAAGGCCGTGCTCGGCTCGTTCAATAGCTTCACTCAAACTCTTGTCGGCTATTCCCTCGCGTCGGGCAAATCGCGCCAGCCATTTCGTTTTGAAAATCTGCACGCGACCGCCTAGCACCATGAACTATAACACAAATAGCTATAGTCGCAGCCAATTTTTTAGGGCAAGAAAACTTGTTTGCATGATCTTATGCTATAAGGTATCTGTAGAAAACATGGAAGCATAGGAGCATGACAACATGCAGGTAATTGTCATCAATTCTCAGAAGGGTGGCAGCGGCAAGACAATGTTATGCAAGCACCTGTCCGTTGAAGCCGAGCGCTCCGGCGATGGCCCGATTTTTCTCATAGATACTGACCCGCAAGGCACGCTAACCGCGTGGCACACGAAGCGCGACGCCGAAACCCCGGCCCGGATCGAGGTTCCGTTCGATGGCTTGGAAAAGGGCCTTGCTGTACTTCGTCACCATGGAGCAGCATATTGCCTTATTGATACCGCGTCAGGACGACTGGAGATTGCCGCCGAGCTGTTCAAGGTCGCCGATCTGGTTGTATTTCCAGTTCAGCCAAGCGAAGACGATCTAACCGCCGCGCCTGTGACCGTTCAGGCTTTGAAGCAATCCGGCAAGCCGTTTGTGTTTGTCTTAACTCGCGTCAAAGCTAACACATTGATAACCGCCCAGGCCGCCGCCGTCTTGTCGAAGCATGGTCAGGTTGCGGAGATTTTTGTCAATGACCGCACGGCTTATAAATCGCCCTATGCCAAAGGGCAGACGATTACGGAAGCGGAACCCAAAGGATTAGCCGCGAAGGAAATCACGGCTCTCTGGCGAAACATAAAATCATGTTTGCATGTTTCCATGCAGGAAAGCGAAAAGGTGAATGCTCATGGCTAAGGCTCTCGAATTAACCGACGAAACCCTAACCGTTGCGTCCTCTATTCCTCGTGCCGCGCAGATCGGGGCGCAGGAACCTGGCTGGAAACAGGGCAAGTCAACCCCGAAGGTTGAGCAAATGCCCTTGCAGGTTCGTTTGCCCCGCCATGAAGTGAAGGCTATCAAGATAGCCGCTGCGGAATCCGAACAGTCCATCAGCGAGTTCATGCTTTCATGCTTTCATGCTTTCATGGAATCACGTAAACAAGCGTAGGGGCCAGCCAAGATGACAAGAGGGAAGGGAAGGGCGGAGGGCGAGCTTACGCGGATCGGCGATCTCATCACGCCCAAGATGATTCGGAATATCAAACGTAATTCCGAGCCGACACCGATTCAGCAGCGTTTGATTGATGCCGTCGCCGCAAGCGTCGAGCAGCCGGATTTACGATCAGTCCTCTACCAACATACGGTTTTCTGCCAAACCAGCCTGCCCTACCGTGACCCAGGAGCGGAGGCGCGGATATGGGAGCGCTTAAACGGCGACGTGCATCTGAAGGTGCTGGCTGGCGAAGCAATGCACCCGGAGCAAGGCCGGTTAGTCCCTGTGGGTTTGCCGTTCGGCCCTAAATGCCGCATGGTTCTTATGCACATCAATCAGCGGGCATTGCTCACGGGGTCTCCTCACATTGAGGTTGAGGACACGCTTTCTAAATTTGTGCGGCATGTGCTGAAATTGGACGACAAAGGCCGCAACATGCGGACCGTGAAAGACCAGCTCGCGCGGCTTTCGGCCTCCTCAATTCGTTTGGGGATTGTGCGCGACGGCCATGCGCTCACGGTCAATTCTCAGATCGTCACCGCTTTCGATGTTTGGTTTCCGAAGGATGATCGTCAGCGTGTACTCTGGCCTTCCACTATTAGTCTGTCTCTTGATTATTTTCAAAGCCTGATGACCCATGCCGTGCCGCTAGACGAAACTCATATTGCGGCGCTCTCGCACAACGCCTTGGCTCTCGATATTTACGCATGGCTCGCGCAACGGCTTCATAGAATTCCGGCAGGGAAGGCCGCCCGCGTGTCATGGGCCGCGCTACACGCGCAATTCGGGCAGGGCTATAACCCGGAACGCATGAGCAAATTTCGCCAGGTATTTCGGGTCGCATTGAAGGAGGTTTTGACCCTCTACAAAGCTGCCCGCATCGACGACGAGGACCCTAAGCCACCGCGTCTGTACTCGCAGGCTGGGCGCTATGTGTGGCGAGAGAAACCAGCAAAAGGTTTGACTCTTTACAACAGTCCCCCGCCAGTCCAGAAGCTACTGAAATAACCACGGCCATTTTGGTGCGAAGCGTTGAAAAGTCTGTGAATTCCTAAATTTATCCACGGCCATTTTGGTATGTCAAATACGGCCACTTTGGTGCAAAAATCCACGGCCATTTTGGTACGGAAACCGCTATTAAAAACACCGCTAGGTTTTCCGGTAGTAGTCAGCCCTCGACTGTGCATAAACCTCACACAGCCCAAAAAGCAAAAGGAGCGCTCCTCGCGGAGCGACCTGGCGAACTTCGTTCGCTTTCCATTGGAGGGCGCTGCGCCCCTCCAAACCTCCCCGCAGAAACAACAGCAAAAGCCTTCCTATTGAAGATGGGGTGTTCCGGCAGTTTCAATGACCTTCAGCGTCTATTCTGAAATAGGCAACGGCGAGCCAAAATCGACCCTTGTCGCATCCGTAGGATTTTAGACAGGGAGAACATCGTCCAAACCCTCCTGCGACGATCCTGGAGCCTCTGACGTAAAGAAAGCAAAACCCCGCAGATCGAACCAGGGTTTTTCTCCCAAAAAATCTGTTCCTGATCCCCGTCTAATCGCCAGCCGGGCCAAAAAAGAAGTGGCGCTGTGTACACATTTGTGTATTATTGTGAGAGACGGTGTGATGCGTGGAACTGGAATTCGAGTGGGACGAAGAGAAGGCCAGAGCCAACCTGAGCAAACATCGCGTCTCGTTCCTGACCGCTACCGAAATCTTTGCCAACGAGATCATGGAGCGGATCGACGACCGGGCAGATTACGGAGAGATTCGCTTTATTGCGCTCGGCAGGGTCGATACAGAAGTCTATCGAGTGGTGTTCACCTGGCGGGGCGAAAACCTCATCCGCATCATCAGCGCCCAGAAAGCGAGCAGAGATGAAAGAGAAATCTACCATCGTGCGACATTCCCTTAGCCAGGTCAGAGCCATGCGTGAACGGGGCGAGGACAAAACCAGTCCGGATGCGCCCGAAGCCAAGTCTCTCGGTGCGGATTTCTGGAGCAGCGCCCGCATAGTCATGCCAAGGGGGAAAACTTCCGTTCATCTTCGCCTCGACAATGATGTGGTGGAGTGGTTCAAGGCCAATGGAAAGGGACATCTTACCCGCATGAACGCGGTTCTCAAGGCATACGTTGAGGCTCAGAAACACTGAGTGCAAAACATCTGAGCCGGTTGCCGTTTCGCTCATCCGTTCCGGCGCGTTTTGCGGTTCCGGCGTAGGTGCGCTGCTACGCAGCGGGAGAATAGACCGACACATCACCCCCAAATGGGAGCTGTAGGTATACCGGAACCGGCGCGAGGTTTACGCAGGTGAACATGCATAGAATCAGCGACTTGGCATTTTCCGCGAATTCATAGGGATTCGCGGTGTGTCCCCACGGAAACGCAAACTGCATCCGACGTAAACGCGCTGATTTGCAAAGATTTGTCGCAGCAGCGCGATTCTTTGTCTTGACGCTCTAAAGCGGCGGCGCTAGGGTGTTGGCAAGGCGGGTTTTCTCCGATGAGCACTCCCCGCGCGTCCTCTCCGGCCCACACCAACGCGTCTTTGAGCGAAGACGCGAAGCCCGGTTTCCGCACGAAAACCATCGCCACACGGACCACGCCCGAAGAGCTGGCCGAGGTTGAATCCGCCGCCGAACGGGAGGGAAAATCTCTCTCCGAATGGCTGCGCGAGACGGCGCTGAAGGCGGCGCGGCAGCGTCCGGCAGAGATGACGGAGCTGCTGCTGGCCGAGGTCTGGGCGCTGCGCTACGCGCTCTGGAACCTGTTCCATTCCGGCGCTCAGGCGGCCTCGGAAGGGAAGCAACTGCTGCCCGATTCCGTGCTCAAAATCCGCGACCAGGCCGACGCGCAAAAGTTCCAGAAGGCGCGCAAGCTGCTGGAAGATTTTCTCGCTCCCAACCCGAAGCAGGAGCCTCCAAAGTGAGCCGCCCGATGCGGTTTCCCAGGCGGTTTCCTTGGCTGCTGGTCGTGCCGCTTGTGGTGCTCTTCGGCCTACCGCTGTTCATTCCGTTTGTGGCCTTCGTGTGGGCCTCCGGCCCGCCGCTCAAGAGCTATTACCTGCTGGCCTATCTGGACAGCTTCGAGCGCAGCGGCCAGCCCGGAGCGGCCACCGAAATCCGCTGGGTTTACAAGACCGCTCCGCACCGCAAAGCGGAGCTGGCGACCGAGCGGGATGTGGTCGCACACCTGCTCAATAACGGGGCGCACGCGCCCTTCCGGTTGACGCCCGCCGCCGAGTCCCAGGGCTGGGAGGATGTGATCGAAGGCCCTGCCGTGCGGGTCCGATCCGTGCCGCTTGCCGCGTACCTCAAGGCTGAAATTTACGACGGAGAAAGCCCCTGGCAGATGGCGCTGGAGCCGTTGCTGGAGGTCCTGGCCGCGATGCTTTTTTTGCTGGCGGCGCGGGCATGGTGGAAGGGCAGGGCAAAGCAGGAAGAGCGTCACGGACGGCGAACCAAAGGCCCGGAGCTGCGGTCCGCCCTGCGATGGTTCAGAAACCGAAAAGCCGATGGCATCGGCTTCCGTTTGCGCTTTAAGAACCCGCTTTTACGATGGCTTCCGTTCGGGCCAAGCTACCGCATTCCGCGACGACTCGAAGCCAGTCATATCGAGCTGATGGGTGACACCGGCAGCGGGAAGTCGAGCGCCATCCGGCAGATTCTTCGCCAGGTCGAGGAGCGGGGCGAGAGTGCCATCGTCTACGACCCGGCAATGGATTTCGTGAGCGAGTTCTACTCGCCCGCGCGGGGCGATTTGATCCTCAATCCCCTTGACGCGCGCTGCCCCTATTGGGCGCTGGGCAATGAGATCGACCAAGAGGAAACGGCCACGACGATTGCCGCCGCGTTCCTGCCGGAGAAGGAGTACGAGAAGGCGTTTTTCACCGATGCGCCGAGGCGGATTCTGGCCCATCTGCTCAAACGGAGACCGCAGCCCAGGGACATTCTGCGGTGGATGGCCGCTCCCGACCAAATGGCCGCGATGGTGAAAGGAACGCCGCTCGCGGCCCTGCTCGACCCGGCAGCCCCGGCGCAGCGGGCGGGCGTGCTCTCCAGTCTGAACATGGTGGCGGACAGTTTGGAGCTGCTGCCCGAATGGGAGCATACCAAGCCGACGTTTGCGACGGCCGAGTGGTACACAGGCCGCAAACGATGGGTGTTTCTGACCTCCAGCCCGGCCTACCGGGAGAAGATATTGCCGCTGCATTCGGTGTGGCTCGATTTATTCGTCCTGCGCATGATGGGGTACTGCGAGGAACGCGCCGCCAGGCCGATGTGGTTCGTGCTGGACGAGCTGGCTTCATTGAACAAGCTGCCCCAGCTCCACACCGCCGTCACCGAGAACCGCAAGCACGGCAATCCGGTTGTGCTGGGCTTCCAGGGGCGCAGCCAGCTTGAAAAACGCTACGGCCAGGACGCCGAGGCCATGCTCTCGCAGCCCGCCACCAAGGTATTTTTCAAAACCAGCGAGCCGCGCGCGGCCAAGTGGATCTCCGAGGCCATCGGCGAGATCGAGGTCGAGCGTTTGAAGGAGTCGCGCAGCATGGGACTGCTGCGCAGCAAGAAATCCTATGCGATGGAAATTGCGACCAAGCCGCTCATCATGGCGTCGGAAATCTCCGGCCTGCAACCGCTGCGCGGCTTCATCAAGCAGGAGAACCGCGTCGTGCCGGTCCGCTTTCAGTTGGCGAAGAAACGCCAGAAACAACCGGAATTCCTGGCCCAGAAAATGCCGGAGATTACAACGAGGCCAGCACTCAAAACGCTGACGGCGATAACGCCAACTCCCGCAGAGCTGCCGAAGAAGCCAGCACAAGCCGCGCTTCCGCTCTTCGATGCTCCCGCCGACAAACCCAAGGAGGCGTTTGTCTGGGATGAGTCGAAGGGAATTGAGTGAAAAGCCTGTAATTCATTTGCATTACAATAAGCGAAGGAGAATTTCTCATGCCTGCGAACGCATTGGTACAGACGCGGATCGATTCTGCCGTGAAAGAGCGTGCGGCGGCAGTGCTCGAAGAGCTGGGAATCACGGTCTCGGACGCGGTGCGGATTTTGCTGACGCGGACCGCCAACGAAGGCGCGCTCCCGTTTGCGTTGACCCAGAACGCCGCTGCCCACGATGCGTGGTTCCGCGCCAAAGTACAGGAAGCGCTGGATGATCCACGCCCCGCGATCCCGCACGAAAAGGTGGAAGCGCACTTCGCCCGGCGGCGGGCCGCCGCGCGGCGGAAGGTGCGGTAATCGATGCGGCTGGAGTGGTCTGTCTTCGCGCAGGCCGACCGCGAGGAGATTTTCGATTACATCGAGGCGGACAGTCCACAGGCCGCTGTCACGGTGGATGACCGCATCCGGAAGCAGGTCGAGGGGCTGATGCAGTTCCCGGAGATTGGCCGTCCCGGACGCATCGAGGGAACGCGGGAGCTGGTCATCCACCGCACACCCTACATCGCGGCCTATCGCATTGCTGGCGATACTGTGCGGATTTTGCGTGTGCTGCATGGTGCCCAGCTTTGGCCCGAAGAAATGCCGATAGAGCCGCAACCATAAATCATGAATTATGCCAAAGAGGCTTTCGTATGGGATGAGACGAAGGGGATCGAGTGACGAGAACTGGTTATGTAGCGTCTCATCCAGTGTCACTCCGTAAGGAGATTATGATGCGATCTGCTGTTCTCGTGCTCAGCGCCGTAGTTATTTTGTCATCCACTTCGCCGTCACAAGAGGCGAAGATTGCGGCGCGCACTTCTTTCGGAATCACAGTACCGGTGGAGATCGCCTCGAATCTCACGTACATGAAGGGCCGGATCAATGGTTCTCGACCGCTTAACGTTGTCCTTGATACGGGTTCTTCGTTGAGTATCGTGGCTCCGTCGATTGCGCGGCAGATCGCGCTGTCGTCTTCCGGTTCGACAGAAACTGATGGCATTGGCCGTGGGAGCAGCGAGACTCTGAAGCTTGTTCAGAACGCGACTCTCGCGTGGGGAGGCAACCCAACATCTCTGCGGTTGAAGGCGCAGCAGATCGCAATACTGCCGATTGAATATGTCGGGATTCAGACCGGCCATGCAACCGATGCCTTCTTCGGCAGTAATTTATTCAAAAACTTTCGCATCACAGTGGACTATGAGCGTCAGCAAGCCAAATTTGATGCTTTTGAAGCTCCGCTACCTGTTGGTGGAGAGTCCATCCCTATTGAAATCAAAGACGGTGTGCCCTTCGTCACGGCAACGCTTCAAGCCAGCGACGGTTCGCCAGTGACCAGCCGTTTTTTGCTCGACAGCGGCACCACAGGGTCACTCGTTTTGAGCAAGTTATTTCTGGATGCCCATCCACAGCTCACTGCCGGTCGTCAGTATGTGGATGCTCCCTCTGTAACTGCTGTAGGCGGCACGATCAATTTGAAACTCATCCGTTTGGCCGGTCTTGAAGTTGGCGCATTTCATCTGACAGCGCCGGTAGCGGCAGTTCCGCAACAACCTACAGGACCACTACTCGCCGATCCACAGATGGCAGGCTTTATTGGTGCGGAAATCATGCGTAGGTTTACCGTGACGTGGGATTACAGAAACAACCGCATGTGGCTCATTCCCAATGGGCACCTGGGAGATCCATTCGAGGCAGATGCGAGCGGCATGCATCTTTCGACAAAGCTGCCCGACCTAAAGACTGTATATGTAGACGCTGTGCTGCCTGGTTCTCCTGCGGACCAGGCTCATCTGCGTCCCGGAGATGTGCTCACAACCATCAATGGAAAGCCCAGATTGCCATTGTGGCAGATCAATGATTTGCTTAGAAGGCCAGGTTCAACCATAACGCTTTCAGTTGTTCGCGAGGGCAAGGAGTTCCCAGTTACATTGCATCTCGTTCGTCTTGTTTAAATAATTTGCCGCGCTTTTCTTAAGGAGCAGAGCGCACATGCTGACGATTTCCAAATCGTTATCGGCAGGCCAGGCGCGGACGTACCACGCGCGGGAGTTCGTCTCGCAGGAGCAGAACTACTGGAGCCGCGACCGGCAGGGACATAGCGAGTGGCAGGGCAGACTGGCCCAGCAGTGGGGCTTGCAGGGCGCAGTCGGCTCCGAGCACTTCGCGCGATTGAGCGAAGGCCAGCACCCACAGACGGAGGCGCAGCTCGTGCGGCATCAGACTTCTAAAACCTATGAGGGCAAGTACGGCAGGGAAGTGACCAGCGTCGAGCACCGGGCCGGATGGGACGCGACCTTCTCCGCGCCGAAGTCGGTTTCCTTGACAGCTCTCGTGGGCGGCGATGATCGGGTGAGGGAAGCGCACCGGGAGAGCGTGCGCGTGGCACTGGGCGAGCTGGAGCGGTACACCCAGGCGCGGATCGGCAACGTCCACGCGCCGGAGACCACGGGCAAATTCATCGCGGCGACCTTCGAGCACGATACCGCCCGGCCGGTGGAAGGCTATGCCGCGCCGCAGCTTCATACTCATGCGGTGATCTTCAACGTCACCGAGCGCGACAGCGGCCAAACCCGCGCCTTGCAGCCGCAGGAAATGTTCGCTTCGCAGCACTATGCAACTGGCGTCTATCGCTCCGAGCTGGCGATGCGGTTGCAGGGGTTGGGATATGAGCTGGAGCGCGGCAAGCATGGGCAGCCGGAGATCAAGGGCTATACGAAAGAATATCTGGAGGCCAGCAGCCCGCGCCGAGAGCAGATTCAAGATCATCTCCGCGAGCTGGGGATCGACGGCGCGGGAGCTGCCCAGGTCGCGGCGCACCGCACGCGCGACCGCAAGGAGCTGCTGTCGCCGGAAGAGGTATTGCAGCGGCACCGCGAACTGGCGGCGCAGCATGGCCATCAGGCCGACAGGGTCGTGGCGCAGGCGCGGGAGCATGGACAGCGGCACGCCTATGGATCCGACAAAGAGAGAAGCATGGGGCATGCACGGCAGGCCGTGACCTATGCCCGCGAGCATCTCTTCGAGCGCTCCGCCGTCCAGGACCGTAGAGCGATTCTCGAAGCGGCGCTCAACCGCGGCATGGGGCAGACGACCCACGCCCACGTCGGGCACGAGTTCGAGCGCCGGGTACAGGCCGGAGAGTTCCTTGAGGTCAGGCACGCCGGAGCGGGCCAGCAGTACACCACCGCCGCGATGCTGCGCATGGAGCGCGAGATCGTGGCGCGGATCGAGGAAGGGAACCGGCGCGGCTATAACGACCCGATGCTGGTTTCTCCCCAGGTCCGCATCGCCACCGGGGACCGTCACCCGGAATTGAACCGAGGCCAGCGGCAGGTGGTCGATGAGGTCTTTCTCTCGCGCGAGAAGATCGTCGGCATGGATGGAATCGCCGGGGCGGGCAAGACGACGACCCTGGCCGTCATCCGCGAAGGCGCACAAGCGGAAGGATACAAAGTGGAGGGTTTCGCGCCCACGTCCCGCGCGGCGCAGAAGCTGGCCGAGGCCGGCATGGAAACTTCCACCTTGCAAAGGCATCTGACGCGCGGGCAGCGACCGGACACCGGAGAGCGGTGCTTGTATGTGCTCGATGAATCCTCGCTGGCGTCCACCAAACAGGTACATGAGTTTGTGAATCGGCTGCATCCGAACGACCGCGTGTTGCTGGTAGGCGACCGGCGGCAACATGAGGCGGTCGAGGCCGGGCGCCCTTTCGCGCAGTTGCAGGTTGCGGGCATGAAGACCGTCAACCTCGATGAGATCGTGCGTCAGAAAGACCCGGAGTTGAAACAGGTGGTCGAGCAGCTCGCGCGCAATGAGGTGCGCGAAGCTGTGCAGGGGTTGGAGCGGCAGGGCCGCGTGCATGAAGTGAAAAATCATGAGGACCGCATTGCGGCGATCACCAAGGAATACGCGAAATCGCCGAAAAGCACGCTGGTCGTCTCGCCCGACAACCGCTCCCGCGCGGAGATCAACTTGGCGATCCATGGCGAATTGCAGGCGCGGGGCGTAGTGAGCAAAGAAGAGCATCGCGTGCAGACGCTTGTGCCGCGCCAGGAACTCACTGGCGCGGAGCGCACCTGGGCCGAGCGGTACGAGGCGGGCGATGTGCTGCGTTACTCGCGCGGGTCGAAAGAAACCGGCATCGGCAAAGGCGAATACGCGCGGGTGACAGGCATCGATGCGGCCAATAACCGGATCACGGTCGAGATCGAAGATCGGCACGGAGCGAAGCCCATGCACGTTACTTACGACCCGCGTCGGCAGCAGGGCGTGTCTGTGTATCGGGAAGAGACGCGCAGCTTCTCCGTGGGCGACCGCATCCAGTTCACCGCACCGGCGCAGGACTTGAAAGTCGCCAACCGCGAGCTGGGGACCATCGCGAGCATCGGCCAGGACGGACGTATCGGGTTGAAGATGGACGGAGGCCGCGAAGTACAGCTCGATCCGCGCGCTCATCCGCATCTCGATCATGGATATGCCGTGACCAGCCATTCCAGCCAGGGGCAGACCGCCGACCGGGTATTGATTCACGTCGATACCGAGCTGGCGGCAAAAGACCTGCTCAACAGCCGCATGGCCTATGTTTCCGTTTCGCGCGGAGCGCATGACGCGCAGATCTTCACCGATGACCGCGAGAAATTGCCCGCCGCGCTCGGTCACGAGGTCTCGCAGCCAAGCGCGCATACACCGGAACAATCCATCGCGCCGCAGCGGGAGATCGGGCCACGATACGAGCAAGGGCCAGGTCTCGAAATCGGCCTCTAAAACAACAGAAAACCCTCGGTAGGCGCTCCGCGCGTCTTTTCCCCACTTCGCGCCGCTCCGGTGGCGGCCCAGCGCATAAAGCCGCGCTGAACGGGCCTTGCTGAGTCTGTTCGGGCCAGCACGTCTGCGCGCCAAACGATAGTGCGTGTTTGGCACTTGCCGCGCCCACCCTCCAGCCTCCCACCGCCGCTGCCCTCGTTCTGCCTTGGTGTCCGTTTGTCCGGGTTTGTCCGCTGCGCTTTGTGAAGGACAAACCACTCCCAAACGGGACACCAAGGAAGGGCAAAAACAATGGAATATCCAAGCAACAACA
>JAJYSV010000070.1 GCA_021793405.1 Acidobacteriota bacterium | reverse complement strand
AGCGCGCGGAGCTTGTCAATTCTTCTTCCGACGATTCGCAAGGTTGGGAGTGAGATATGGTTCACGCTCAACCCGGACTTGGAGAAGGATGCGGTTTACCAGCAGTTTGTGCTGAATCCACCGGCGAGCGCTTGGGTGTGCAAGACGAGTTTCCGGGACAACCGCTGGCTGAGTCCTGAGTCTCTGGAGAAGATTAATCGCCTGCGGGAGATGGACCCGGATGAGTACCACCACGTCTATGAGGGTGCAACGCGCTCGACGGTGTCCGGAGCAATATACAAGGCGGAGATTCGGCAGGCTGAGATTGAGGAACGGATCAGGCCGGTCCCATACGATGCGCGGTGGCCAGTTGAGACGTATTGGGACTTGGGATATGCAGATCAGGTGGCGATCTGGTGCGTTCAGCGGACGCCTTTTGAGATTCGGGTGCTGCGGTTCTTCAGCGACACCCATCAGGCAATCGAGTATTACCTCCAGCAGATGCAGACCTGGGGCTACGTCTATGGCACAGTGGTGCTGCCGTGGGATGGCGGCACACGCTCGCTTGGCACGGGCAAGTCGATTCAGGAGTTGATTGCGGCCAAAGGATTCAAGGTGAGGGTCAACCGGCAGCTCAAAGTAGCGGACGGGATCAACGCTGTGCGGACTATTTTCCCCCAAATGTATTTTGACGCCACATTATGCGCAGATGGGCTACAATATCTTCGACGGTATCAATGGGGACCGGGATCGGCTTTAGGGCAGGAACGCCGGGAACCATTGCATGATGACGCCAGCCACGCGGCGGATGCGCTGAGGACGCTGGCGATAGGGATCAAAGAGCCGGAGCGGCCTAAAGCGGCCAAACCTGAGTCAAAGCCGATAGTCTCGGCGTGGGGGTAGAATGAAGCTGGACGAGAAGGAACGCAAGCGGATTCCAACGTCGGAGTTTGGGCTTCCGGGCAAGCGGAAGTACCCGATGCCGGACAAGAGCCACGCGGCGAATGCGAAGGCGAGGGCAACGCAGATGGTGGCGAAGGGCAAGCTGTCGAGTTCGGCGGCAAGTCGAATCAGGGCGAAAGCAGATCGGATTCTGGGAGAGTAGCATGGCACACGAGTTGACACGGATTGAAATTGAACCGGCGGAAAATGGTGGTCACACAGTAACCCACCACATGAAGCCGAAGATGCGCGTGGATGGCAGGGCGCATGCGGGCATGACGCAGTATGTCGAACCTAAGAGCTATGCCTTTGGCAAAAGCGAGGGTCATGATTTGCTGCGCCACTTGGCCGAGCACCTGGAGATTGCCGAGCCGAAGGGCAAGAAGGAATCGGACGAAGAGGACGACGAAGACACGGCAGACGAGGACTAGCCATGTGGACGACAAAGATGGTGCAGCAAGTCCTGCGTGGTCCATCGCCTAAGCCTCCGATGGCAAAAAATCTGCCGGTGGCCGTGATGGGCAAACCTGTCAGGACGGGAATGAGTCCGCATGTGGTTCAGAGTGTCATGAGGTCCGGCTATGGCAAGCGATGAGATGCAGGCGGACGCGATTCGGATGCGACGGGCTTTGCGGGCGGCCAATCTGCCGAGCGACTTTGGCACCGCGTTAGCTCAGTTGGCGCGGGATTATGTCCGAGACGACAAGCATCTGACAGAGATTCTGGCCGACACACCGCCGGAGATGAAGCGAGACGTGTATGAGTCGCTTCGGCCCAACCTGAAATTCACCGCAAAACCGCTGGACTGGTATGAAACGCAGGCCAAAGAGCAGGCTGAGCGGGAAAAACTGCCCATTTTGGGGCCGGATGGACGATTGTTGGAGTTTCGCCCGGCCCAGGATATTTCCTCGGTTGAAAAACGTGCTCAGGAGATTCTGGACGAGGCGGTTGCGGAGAAAACGCTGATTCTGAGGTGCAAGAAATGTACGGCGCTGGAAAAGTTCTTCGGTCTGGAGCATGAATCCCGCATTGACGTTATCAAAAAAGCGCGTCGCAAGGGCTGGGTGTACGACAGCACTGGAAAAATTCCTGCGGAGATATGCCCGAACTGCGAAACCAGCCTGAGAGTGGCTCACGAAGCGCATTATGGACGTGCCCATGCCTGAAATGGTTGATCCGACGCAGGGTGAGAAGGACGACGAGCTTCTGAAGCGGATCAGGCATCGCTATCGGTATGCCCATGACAAGTGGCGGCGCAATCGAGATGAAGGCCAGAAGAACATGCGATATGTTTCAGGCGACCCCTGGGACGATGAAGACCGCATGGCTCGGAAAAACCGCCCGACAGTCTGTGCGGACCAACTGAACCAGTACGTCAATCAGGTCGTGAACACGGCGCGTCAGAATCCCAGGGGCGTGGTGGTCGATCCCGCCGGGGACGGGGCGACTGATGCCTTGGCAGAGTACCGAGAGAACCGCATCCGGGCGATTGAGTACGGGTGTAATGCCCAACAAGCGTACATCAACGGACTTCAGGCAGCGGTTGAGAGGAATATCGGCTACTGGAAGGTCACCAGAGCCTATGTGAGCGACGATTCGGAAGAGCAGGAGATTCTCGTACTTCCTGTGATGAATCCCGACTCTATTCTGATTGATCCAGACTACAAGACGCCGGATGCCTCGGACATTCGCTGGGCATTTGAGCTTGACCGCATCCCATTGGAAGAATTTGAGATCGAGTACCCGGACGCGCAGAAGCGAAGTTTCTCCGCGGATGACTTTGGCGGAGATTCGTCGGTGTGGTTTGACGGCAAATGTATTGTGGTGGCGTCGTATTGGGAGATTCGGCAGACCACGCGGCAGGATGGGAAGGGTAAGAAGAAAGTCGAGAAAAGGGTTCGTCAGTACATCACAAACGGAGTGGAGATTCTGAAAGAAGGCCCTGAACAACCTGGGCCTTATATTCCGATTGTCCCTGTGCCGGGGAAAGAGATTTGGGTCGAATACGGTCAAGGCGGAGCTGAGCGAGTTCTGTTGTCTCTCGTGACGTTGGCGCGCGATCCTCAAAAGGCTCTGGCCTATGTGATGAGTTCGATGCTGGAAAACGTCGGCCAGCTTCCGAAGACCTCGTTTGTCGGCTATACCGGGCAGTTTGAGACAGATGCGGAAGCATGGAAGACGGCCAACACGGTCTTTCACCCGTATTTGCAGGTTGATCCGACTGTGGATGAGGCCAGCGGGCAGATTCTTCCGCTACCCCAAAGGCAAGAGCTGACTCCAGACTTTCAGGCGTACGCGGTGGGGGTGGATATCTGTCAAAGGGCAGTTCAGGCGGCGATGGGCCTTCAGGGACTCCCGACGCAGGCGCAGAGGGCGAATCAGAAGTCTGGAATCGCGCTGGACAAGATTCAATCTGAGCAGGCGATTGGTTCCTATCACCTTGTGGACAACTACGACCGAGCCATCAAGCTGACCGGCAGGATCATCAATCACTGGCTGGCGATTACGGACGCGGATCAGACGCAAAAGCCGGTCAGACTGGCGGATGGGTCGCACAAGCTCGTGACGATCAACTCCGACATGCCAATTCAGGACACTGAAGGTCACACGTATCATTTTCCGATTGCAGATGACAATGGAAGATACCAGGTGACGATCAGTTCCGGGCCTTCGCATGAGTCTCAAAGGGAAGAAGGCAGCGAGTTTGCCGATACGCTTGTGCAGAACCTTCATGCGCTTCCACTGAGTCCTGAGCAGGCGCAGAAGATTCTCTCGATGGTGGTTAAGTTGAAGCAATTAGGGCCGATGGGCGACCAGATTGCGGAGATTATCAGCCCGCAGAACGCTCAAAACGCCCAGCAGATGCAGCAGATGATGCAGAACCAGCAGGCGATGCAGCAGCAGTTTGCCGAGATGCAGGCCAAACTCCAGCAGTTGACATTGGAAAAGCAGGCCAAGATCATCGACCGTCAGGGGCAGCTTGAGGTTGAAAAGTTGAAAGCGTCCACGGCCCTTGCGGTAGCTGAGATGACAGCGAGCAAAGATACGAATGAGGCTATTGCTGAAAGGGATATTGCGACCTACAGACTTCTGCATGAGGCGGCTCATGAACGGGGCATGACCCAAGTTGAGCATCAACATGAGCTTGCAATGGCGCAGCAACAGGCGCAGAATGATCGTATTGCGGCAGCACAGCAAGCGATTTCACAACCCGCTGGCCCGGCGCAAGGGTAGGGGAAATCATGGAAACAATGACGCAAGCAGAATCGTCAACTGCAACTCCCGTAGAGATTCCACAGAGCGGCACGGATGGTTATGCCGAGTGGAGGATCAGCGGCACTATTCCCGAAAAGCCGAAAAAGGCGGACCCGGCACCCGCAGAAAAAACGGAATCTGGCGACGCAGCCGACCCAGCGGCAACCAAAGGCGTAGAGAAACAGGCAAAGCGGCGTCCTGACGTGGAAGCACGATTCAAGACGTTCACAGATGAGATCAAGAAGCTACGTCAGGAACTGGAAGAAACGCGCAACCCGAAAAAGCAGGAAACTCAGACCCCCCGAACCTATGAAGAGTGGCGCGGCGGTTTCAAGGTGAAAGCCTGGACCGACGCGTATGCTGCTCAGCATCCCAACGCAACCTGGGAAGAGGTTCAGGACGCTCTGACCGACTACAAGGCGGATGTGCGCGAGGCTTACCGCAATGCGGAACGCGAGAACGAAGCAAGAGTGAAGCAGGCGTCGTCGAGGCTTAGTGAGGCGCGCAAGATTTACTCCGACTTCGACACGATTGCGAGACCAGTTCTGACCGATCTTCTGGAGGCTGACAGCAAGAAAGAGATTGACCCCTTCATTTCGAGGATGATTAACGATTCGCCATTCCTTCCGCATCTCCTGTATGTCATTGGAGGATCGGAAGAGACAAGGGCGGATTTCGCTGAGACGGTTCGGCGCGATCCGCGCAAGGCGGCTTGGCTCATCACGAACATGGAAGACTCGATCTCCAAAGAGCTGTCGAAGAAGTCCTCTGAGCCTGCAAAGCCCTCTACGCAAAAGGAATCCCAGCGTACTGCGGCTCCTCCGATTGAAATTGGTTCGCGTGGCGGCGGCCCGATGGATGAATCCGAGCGAGCGATGGACGCCATGAAGAAGGGCGATCTGAATGCCTTTGCTGCCTGGAAGCGGGCAGAAGACAGGAAAGACCTGGCCCGGCGTAAAGGACTCTAAATGGCAAACAATTTTCTCAACTCACAATGGGTGTCGCTGAAAGTCCTGCGGCTCCTGTTGAACAAACTCGTTGTGGCCGAGTATTTCAATCGGTCCTGGGAGAAGGAATTTCACAAGGAATTTGCTCCGGGTTCGATGATTACGGTCAAGTTCCCTCAACGCTTCACGGTTTCTGATGGTCTCGGATACGCTCCGCAGGGCATCAATCGGCTTCAGACGCCGATTTCGCTGGATCAGTGGATGCAGGTCGCCTTTGAATGGGACGACTATGAAGCCGCTGTGAGAGTGGAGCGGTCGGAAAGCGAGCTGGAAGAGCAGTACTTCGAGCCTGCTGCGGCTGCTTTGGCGCAGGAATGCGACCGGCGATGCGCGCTGTTTGCATCTCAGAACACGAGCATGATGACCGGCACTCTCGGCACGGACCCGACCAGCGTTGCCACGTACTACACTGCGCGGCAACATCTGGAAGAGAACGCTGCTGGGGTTCTCGGCAAACGCGGCATGATGATTTCTTCGAGCATGATGACGTCTCTTGGATCGAACATCACGACTATTTTTCACCCTGCGGATGAAATTACGAAGGCGTGGAAAGACGGCGTGATTGGCGAACTGGCGACCTTCATGTTCTACGAAGAGCAGGCTTTGGCGCGGCAGACTGCCGGAACGTGGAGCGGTGCGGGTGGTCTTCCGACCGTGAACGGCGCTGGGCAGTCCGGAACGTCTCTGATCATCAATGCCAACGCAGGCGACACCTGGAAGGTCGGAGACAAGTTCTCGATTGCAGGGGTGAATCTTGTCAACCCGATGACCTACCAGATTCCGGGCAAGGCGTACAACAAGATTTTCACTGTGACGCAGGCTCTGACGTGTGTGGGCGGCGGCGCGGATGTTGTGCAGTTCCTGCCTCCGATCTACGGGCCTGGGAACCAGTATCAGAACGTGGACTCGCTTCCGGCCAACGGTGCGGCCTTCACGCTCTGGCCCGGTACGACTTCGCCGAACGGCAAGAGCGGCACAGTGGGACTCGGTTTGACCCGGCAGGCGTTTGCGATTGTCGGCGCCAAGCTGTACGTTCCGCACGCCGTCGAGTCGGCAGGCGATGCAACCGACCCGGAAACCGGGCTTTCGATCCGCAAGGTGAAGGCGTGGGATCCGGTACGAAGCATGCAGGTCAACCGCATGGATTCCCTGTTTGGTTTGGGCAATCTCTATCAGGACAACGGTGCAATTGCCGTTGCGGGAGCTTAACAGCATGAAGATCACTCGATTCATCCCATTCCTGCTGGCTCTGGCGGTCATTCCGATGAGCGCCCAGACGGCATTGAAGCAGACGACCCTGACCGGGACCGTCAGCGCCAACCAGACCACGATTCAGGTTGCTTCGGCATCCGGGATCGTGGCTCCCAACCCGTTTGGCGGCCCTTCGCAGACGCCTGGATTCGGCACCACTCTTCTGGTGGATGGCGAATCCATGTTTGTGGAATCGACCAGCGGAACCGTGATTACCGTGCAGCGCGGCGCAAACGGCACCAAGCAGACGGCGCACAATGCCGCAGCGGTCGTGTGGGTGGGGAGTCCGAACTCCTTCATCTCCGGGGAACCGTTTGGGCCTTGCACTCCGGCGAACACGACCAACCCGACGATTGTGACGAACACTGCCTTTACCACGCGGCCCCGGTACTGGAATTGCGTCACATTCTCATCGGGCAACACGCAATGGGCACCTGTCATGACGACTGGCAGCATTACACCAGCGGCTACTTCGGCAGCGATCCAGACGGCGGCACAGACGTTCACCGTGCCGGGCCTGGTGACGGGTGAGCCGATTGCGGTGGTGAGTGCTCCGGTTCCCACGTCTCTGTGCCCTCTGACGAGTGCTCAGGTGACAGCGGCTAACACGGTGTCGCTCTACTTCACGACGTTGACGGCAGCGGCGTGTACTCCGGCAGCGGGAACGTACCTGTTCACCGTTGCTCGCTTTATCCCATAACCCTGATGCCGCGCTGCTAACCCGGCGCGGCATTTTCCCGGAGGAATCATGGAAGACACACACGGCATAGCGCAGAAGGGCGCGAACTCGCCGAAACACGCTTTTCCCCAGGCTCCGTACCAGCATAAGAACTTTCCGCAGATGGTGTATGGGCCGGAATCGACCAGAATGGTGAACTCGCCGGAGGAACTGACCTCGGCGCTCGCAGAGGGATTCAAGGTTGCGCCGGAACCGACTGAATTGGTGTAAAAATGCCGTTCAACGATCCCGGAGTGTACCAGCGATCCTCAACGCTAACCCGGAAACAGCAGCAGGAGCAACTGGCTATCTGCTGTGGAGTGAATATGCCAACAGAAATTTCTCCAATTGAAGCCGAGCAGATGCGCGCTTTGCTGGCGAAGTATGACTCCCAGCACAAGCCTGCGACGATTCACAACCTGAACGACCCGCCGAAGGTTCCCTACCGGCATCAGAAGTTCCCGATGATGGTATACAACCACGCTGAGAGCTTCCCGGCGCACACCGAGACGCGTACGGCAATTGTCGGCAGCAGTGTTCTGGAAGAGACGATCCATGTGAAGGCCCACATTCACACGGCCCTGGTGCAGAACGAGCATCAGCTTCGGCAGGCTCTCGAAGATGGATGGTCGGAGGAAGCTCCTGAGTTTCGGGAGGATGTGCCCGACACGTTGAGCGAATCGGCCAAGGCTGAGGTCAAGAAGATCGACGGACGACGGCGAAAAGAGATGGTGTAAGCGATGGCGACAGCGTTGGACCTCATTACCGGAGCACTTCAGGAGATCAACGCTATCGCTCTCAACGAGTCGCCAAACTCTCCCGACGCGCAGTTTGCTCTCAACAAGCTGAATGACATGGTGGATGAGTGGGCTGCGCGCCGGGTCTACATCTACGACCTTTCCGTTCCTGTATTCACGCTTGTCCCAGGTCTGAATCCTCATACGATCGGGCCGATGGGCGCAATAACGTCTACGTCGCTGACGAACAATCTGGCGACGTACATCTGCCAGAACAACTTCGCCAACGGCCAGCAGGTGACGGTTCAGGGGTGTACGAACGGCGGCAATGTCCTGAACGTGACGGGAAACGCTCAGGGGGTTTCTGCAACGCAGTTCAGCCTTCCCATCATCTCGGCCAACATTCCAAGCGCAAATGACTCTGGTTCGGTGATTCTCGCTGGGTCATCTTTCCCGACGTTCGCTACTCCGGCGATGGGACAACGGCCGCAAGTCGTCGAGCAGGCTACGCTGGTTTTGACGAATGTGGCACCGGTAGTCGATGTGCCGATTCACATTCGGGATTCCCGCTGGTGGATGAATGTTCGGGTCAAAGACCTTCAGACCGACATTCCGACCGACCTCTGGTATGATCCTGACTTCCCGAACGGGTCGATCTATCTCTGGCCGGTTCCGAACTACAGCTACCAGATTCGACTGAAGATTTGGGGAGTTGTTCCGAAGTTCCCGTCTCTCTCCACGTCGTTCAATCTTCCTCCGGCCTATGCAAAGGCGCTGAAAGTCTCGCTCGCAAGGGATATGGTCGGAGCGTTTCAAGGAACCTGGACTCCGCAGCAGGAAAGCATGTGGTTGCGCGTCACAAAGGCAGTACAGGGCAGCAACATTCAATCTCCACGCGGTCAGACGGGCGATGTGGGCATGCCTGGTATGCACCCGTGGGCCGACTACAACTACTTTTCCGGTCTTCCGAGTAACAGCTAATGCAATTTGGATTCTGCGCTGGCACATATCAAAGTCAAAGCATCAACGCTGATTGCCAGCGGTGCATGAACTGGTATCCAGAGGCGATTGAAAGCGGCATGGGCAAAGGTGCCTTCGCGCTCTATCCAACGCCGGGGCTGAATCTGTTTGCTGAGACCGCCAATCCGGTGCGCGGCGGACTGGAGATCAACGGAAGGGCATTCTTTGTCGGCGGATCAAGTCTGTGGGAAGTCACTTCGGCAGGAATCGTGACGAATCGTGGGAGCGTTGGGAATGACGGCAACCCGGTATCAATGGCAACAAACGGAACGGCAGGCTACCAGATTGGCGTTGTCTCGGCAGGTTCTCTGTATGTTTTCAATACAAAAACGAATACTTTGACGGGTCCAGTAGGGAACATTCAAGGAGCTCCCGTGCAGTTGGTTTTCTGCGACGGGTACGGGGTTGTGACGCTGGCAAACTCGAACAAGTTTCAGGTTTCTTCACTGGAAGACTTGACGACTTGGAATGCTTTGAGCGTTCAGCAGGTCGAAGTCTTTGCGGAGAACATCGCTGGGATCATTCAGGCATTCCGGCAGTTGTGGATTTTTGGTCAGGACGGCCACACTCAGGTCTACTACAACTCAGGAGCGAACCCCTACACGCCGTTTGACGTGATTTCCGGAGCTTTCATGGAGGAAGGTCTTCATGCGCCGTGGTCCCTGGCGGTGGCTGACAATGCTCCATTCTGGCTGGGCGCGTATGTGACCGGCGGACCGATTGCGTGGCGGGCTAATGGATACACTCCACAGAGGATTTCCAACCATGCAGTCGAGACGGCGTGGGCAACCTATCCCACACAAGGCGCAGATGCGATTGGCTATGCCTACGTCGATCAGGGCCACACGTTCTATGTGCTCAGATTCCCCAGCGCGAACGAAGGCAAAGGCGCAACATGGGTGTATGACGTGGCGACGCAGCAGTGGCATGAACGAGGCTACTGGAATGAAGGATCGTATTGGGCATCCCTGGCCGGGACGCATCTCTTTGCGTTCAACCAGCACCTTGTCGGCGACTGGCAGTCGGGCAACATCTACTCCATGTCGATCTACAACTATCAGGACAACGGCGCGCCGATTCGCAGGATGCGCCGCGCGCCGCATATCTCGACTGAACAGACGCGCATATTCCACGACTTCATGCAGATTGACGTTGAGGCTGGGGATGGGCCGATTCCTCCATTGACGGACGGAGCTGGGAACCCCGTAGGCCCGCAGGTTATGCTCAGGTGGTCCGATGATGGGGGGAGAACGTGGTCTAACGAGTACTGGACGAGCGCGGGACAGGCTGGAGAGTACCGTAAACGTGTCTACTGGAACCGGCTCGGACAGGCGCGTGATCGAGTCTATGAGATGGTGGTCACTGACCCGATTCCCTGGCGGATTGCGAATGCCTATCTGAAGGCCAGGCCCGGGTTCGACTATCCGATTCCGCGACTCGTCAAGCGGTATGCGGGGATGGCGTGATGGCAAACACGGTCGCTCCATTCATGACGAACGTAAAGTACTTCGATTCCTCGACTCCGCATGGATTCAGCCAGTTTGGGTTTCTCCAATTCAACAACCTGGTGAACGCGCATAACACTCAGTCGCAGGTGTACGCCGGGACACATGCTCAAAGGCTCGCCAACTACCCGGCGGCGAACTATTCGAATGGCTCGCTTTTTTACGAGACTGACCGGCAGGTGTTCTATGTGGACATTCAATCGGTCTGGACGTATGCTTCCGGCATCATGCAGGCGACTCAGGCCAATCTTCCGGCAGACCTGTCGGCTCCCGACGAAGGGTTTTTGGTCGGAGTGACAGACTATGCTCACCTTTTGACTTGGACCGGAACGAAGTGGAATTGGGGGCCTGGAGAGGCCGGTTCGGGAATGATTCAGCCGTTCTCTTCGCTTCCGAGTGGATCTGGATGGCATGTGTGCGACGGCTCGACAGTGGATATGCTGCTATCAACGGGCCAGATTCAAGCTGTAGAAATTCCGGCAATTGGCAAGGATGGAGCGTATGGAAATCTTGTATCATACTTCAGACAGTGAGGAAAGAGAATGCGGCGAATTTTGTTGATTTTTTTCCTGATGGCGACGGCCCTCGCGCAGAATGTTCCTTATCAAAATGCACGCGCTACCTTTCTCGATGCCAACGGATTGCCGCTTGCCAACGGATGCGTGTTTTTCTATGTAGCTGGAACAAACAATCCACAGAACACCTATACGACTGCTGCTGGAGGGACAGCAAACACCAATCCCGTCATTCTAGATTCAACCGGGAGCGCTCAGATTTGGCTTTACTCTGCTCTTTACAAGATCGTGGCATGGAGCTATGGAGGAACGAACTGTTCTTCTGGGGTTCAGCAGTGGTCGGTTGATGATGTTCCGGGAAATTACTCGATTAACGGAACTTTTGTCGGATCAAACATCTCCGGAGCGACAATTCAATCGAGCACGATCAATAGCACTCCTATTGGAGCGCAAAACCCCTCCACTGGTGTATTCACCACTTTGACGGCGACCACCATTATTGGCAATGCTCAGACTGCCACGTCTCTGCAAGGAGGCGCTCTTGGGTCCATTCCCTACCAAAGCGCAGCGAGCACAACCGCAATGCTTTCCGGCAACAGGGCGGCGATGGACGATGTGCTGGTTTCTCATGGGACTGGATGGGCGGCGCAGGCTCCTGGCTTTACGAATGCCCCTGCAATCAGCGGAGCGAATATCACGTCCCTGCCTACATCTTCTAGCGCCTATCCAGCGATTTGTCCCTCCGGACAATTTTCTCAGGGGTTAAGTTCCGGGAGCAATAACTGCGCGTCTCCCTCTTCGACAAGTGGGCAGTTGCATGTGGTCGCAATCGCCGCTTCTGGAACATTTACAATTCCTGCCGGTATATCGTATTCGACGCAGTTTGAGATATTCATTGTCGGCGGAGGGGGTTCGGGTGGTGGTGGGTCTTCTGGCGTGAGCGGATCGGGCGGAGGTGCTGGAGCGATGGCGCATGTTCTGGACAGCGGCTGGACGGCTGGAGACACGATCACCGTGACCATTGGGGCGGGAGGAATCGGAACCGCAGGGGGAACGGGGACGAATGGAGGGTCATCTTCCATTTCCAGTGGCACACAAACGATCAGCACTGTTACGGCTGGAGGGGGTTCGGCTGGAGTGGGTGGAAATTCTCCGAATGCTAACTATGGTGGACTCGGAGGAACTCCAACTGGTGGCGATGCCATGAGCACAAATGGAGGCGATGGAGCCACAGGAACATCGGCTTCCACGTCGGCTGGAGCAAGCGGTGGAGCAAGCTATTTCGGAGGTGGCGGCAGAGGATTTTACGGGGGAAGCACCGGAAACGGCTCAAACGGAGAAGCGTGGGGATCGGGAGGCGGAGGCGGTTCCTCGAACACTGGCGCTGCTGGAGGAAATGGGGCGCAGGGATTGGTGGAGATACGATGGATTCAATAATTCATATGATTCTGGCCGTGGCTGAAGATGTTTCTGGATTCAAGATTACGCCAGAGGAAGATTTCTCACTGCTGGATTCCCTGGAGTACATCGAACTGTTGCTGGAAGTCGAAAAGCGATGCGGAAAGCGGCTTCCCGACGGCATTTTTCCTGAAACTGTGAAGGAACTGGCGGAGGCGATGGGGAAAATATGAGCATAACCTGCCAATGCGAACTCTGGAAAGACATTCGGGACGAAATACGTCCGCTGTACATCGAGCACTGGAAAGAAATGGGCCTCACCGGCTCCGAACTCCTTCTGGACGACCCGAAGTACGCACAAACCGATAATGAAGGAACGTTGCTGGTGGTGACGGCGCGGGATCGGGGAAAGCTTGTGGGGTACTTTATCAACTTCCTGTGCCGCCACCCGCACTATGACCTTTTCACGGCGGCGATGGACGTGTACTACCTTGATCCCCACTATCGAAGAGGCACGAACGGCCTTAAGTTGTTCTCGGAGATGGAAAAAGAGTGCAAAAAGCGCAAAGTTGGCCTTATGCTGGCTACAGCCCGAATGGATCGGTCGCCGGGCGCGCAGTCAATTTTCAGCATGTTGGGATGGGAAAACACGCGACTGGTCTTTGAAAAGAAGGTGAACTGATATGGCAAGCATCGCACTGGCAGCAGGTCTAGGAGCCGCTGGAAGCATCGGTGGCGGTCTTATAGGTGCGAATGCCGCTCAGAATGCGGCTGACACTCAGGCGTCGGCAGCCGAGCAAGCGGCGCAGCTTCAAGCCGAACTTGGGCAGGAACAGCTTGGTTTTACCAACTATACCTACCAGCAGGGACAGGCCAACCAGCAGCCGTGGCTTCAAAGCGGAGCTAATTCTCTTGCGTCTCTCGACTATCTGATGGGAGTCGGACCCGGCGGAGGGAATGCTCCGCAGCCCTCTGTCCCTTCTTTTGGCGGCATTCCAATGAACGCGCCATCTCAGGGTGTTCCTACGCCTTCCCCGTCAGTTCCGATGAGTGGACCGGATATGAACGGCCTTTCAGGCGGAATCACGAAGCCTGCCCCATCAGTTCCTATGGATGGGGGAAACCCTTCGGTCAACGGTCCCCAGGGAACGGCCACGCTCAACGGACTTCCTTCGGGATCGGTGGCGGGATGGAATCAGCCTGCGCCCACGTTGAATGGTTCTCCGGTCGCGCCGACGGCTACGGCCATGAATGCGGCTCCCAGCGCACTCTCATCGATTGCTGGACAAATGGGAGCAGTCAGAAACGGAGCGAATCAGCCCGCAGCTCCAGGAAATGCAGGTCCGGGGTCGGTGGGTGCTCAGCCGTCTTCTCAGGGCGGAACGACGCTTTCCATCCCCGGCGTAGGCGGAGCGATCAACCTTCCCGGCATAAATCAGTTGACGGGAACCGCGAACACGAATCTCGGAACCTACGGATCGCTGATGAGCGGCTTTCCGGGAGGGAATTTTCAGGCTCCGACACTTCAACAGGCCGAGAACACTCCGGGGTATCAGTTCGCGCTTCAGCAGGGGCAGAACGCGTTGCAAGCGAGCGCGGCGGCGAATGGGTCTTTGCTGACTGGCGGAACTCTGAATGCGCTGGACAGCTACTCTCAGGGTCTGGCGGATACGAACTACAACAACATCTACAACCAGGCGCTTCAGGGATACCAGACGAACTACAACACCTGGGCAAACCAGCAGGCGAACGAATACAACCGGCTGGCGGCCATGTCGGGAACGGGACAGACGGCAGCGCAGCAGTTGGGATCTCTGGGTTCGACGACTGCCGGGCAGATCGGCAACACGCTCAGCAACACCGCAGGCCAGATTGGGCAGCAGATGAACAATGCCGGGGCGGCAATTGCTTCGGGCTATACGGGAGCAGCCAACGCATACGGAGGGGCGCTCAGCGGAGCAGGAAGTTCTCTGTCCAACGGTTTGATCCTAAGTTCTCTGATGAGCCAAGGTGGCGGAGTGCCGACGATTGATCCAAACTCAGCGATGGGGAACGCTCTTCTTTCCCCGCAAGGATAGGACATGGGAAACATTCCACTTCCAGCACTGACTATCAAGCCTCCGTCCCCGCCTCCGAACGCTCTGGAGCAGTACGCTCAGATGATGGGGCTGAAGAACGAGATGCAGATGCAGCCCTTGCGCGTCCAGCAGGCCCAGCAGTCGCTTCAGGCCGGGCAGATGCAGAACACGATGAACCAGCGCATGATGGACAGCCAGAACGCGCTGATGAACGCATGGGCCTCTTCCAAGGGCGACATGAACCAGGCCATGCAGACCGCGCAGGCGAGCGGAAAAGTTCTGCCGCAGGACTTGATGGGATTCCAGAAACAGTCTCTGGCGATTCAGAACCAGGCTCAGCAGTTGATAGCGGCCAAAGGAAAGCAGGCAGCTTCCGATGCAGATGCATGGGCGGGCGCGGCGCAGCAGGTAAGCAACGCAAACCCGCAGGAACGGCCGCAGGTCTATCAGCAGGTGTTGCAGAATCTCGCTCAGGGCGGCCACAACGTCTCGCAGCTTCCTCCGCAGTATCCCGGAGATCAGCAGTTCCAGAAGATGAGCCTGGGCGTGATGAGTTTGTCGCAGGCCGTCAAGAACCAGCTTGACATGTCGAAGATTCAAGGCGAGCAGGCAGAGCATGGGACGATGACTCCGCAGCAGATTCAGTCGCTCAACGCAGGGCTGGCCCAGCGGTATTCAGTCTTGAACCCGAACAAGCCCGTTCCTGACAATCTTCAGCTTGGTGCAAACGCAACTCCTGACGACTTTAACCGGATCGACAAGCTGATGGAAGGCACGGAAAAGAGTCAGCAGACCGCTCAGCAGATGGCTGCGAACATCGGACTGAGGAAACAGACTCTGGACATGATGAGTCAGTTTCGGCAGCAGCAGCTTTCATTGGCACAGGACAATTCGCTTTCCAAGGGGTTCGACTACGCCAACACGTTCATCAACCAGAAGATGCAGCCGTTGCAGCAGCTTTCGCAACGTGCATCCCGGTTGGCTTCAACGCTTCAGCAGGCTAATCCGCAGGCCGACGCGCTGATTGCGCCGGAATTGCTCAGCATCGCCGCTGGTGGGCAAGGAAGCGGTTTGCGAATGAATCAGGCCGAGATCGAGCGTATAGTTGGCGGAGCGACGAAGTGGACCCAGCTTCAGCAGAACCTGAACAAGTGGAGCCTCGATCCGGCGAAGGCGCAGATTCCTCCAGAGCAGCGCGCGCAGATTCAGAAACTCGTGGACTACATTCAGGGACAGGCGCAGGATCAGTTGAACATCGGCATGGATGCCCAGCAGAAACTCCTGACGGCGAAGTCGCTGGACGACTACCACAAGACGATCACTGACTTTTCAAATCACTTCTCCAATGCCGTGCAGGGCAAGACTGCGCCTGCGGGTCAAGCGGATGAGTTCGCGCAGTTCGGCGGGAAGAGGACGAGCCAGTGAGCACCGTTCCTCTCATCTCGCCGCAGGGAAATCTCGGAGAAGTTCCGGCTGACCAGGTGCAGGCGGCGCTGGCGGCTGGATTCAAACAGCCTTCTTCTCCCCCGGTTCCAATGACATCTCCATCGGGCAATGCAGGCATGGTTCCATCTGAAAGGGTGAAAGACGCCCTTGCGGCGGGGTTCAAGATCAACGGCAACACCATCGGCGCAGCACCTTCATTTTGGGACCAGACAAAGCAGATGCTTGCCCATCCCCTCGATGCCCTTGAATCCGCTTCGCAGCCCGTTCCGATGCCCAAGGACGCAACGATGGGCGAGATGGTGGAGAACAACCTTACGAACGCGGCGGCGGGCGCGGCAGGAGTGATTCGCCATCCCTTGCAGACAGCGGAAGGCATCTTGTCCTCTGGCTTTGGTGCTCGTCCACTCGTCGAGAACGCTGAAGACGCCATTTTGCAGGCAGCGGGAAAGCCCGCGCGATGGAATACGCCTCTGGTGCCGAACAATCCGGTCGATGCGAGCCGGGCGATTGGCTCTGCACTGGCGCTGGGAGGACTCGGAGAGCTGGGCGGAGCAGCGGCATCTGCTCTTCCCGATGCTGCCTACAAGGTAGGGGATGCTATCTCAAAGGGATCCGATGCGGTCGAGAACTATCTCAGGCCCAAACCTTCGCCGCTGATTGTCTCGAAGCAAAAGATGGCCGCCAGAGGTCTTGCTCAGGCCGTTCTTCCAGACCTGAAGGATGCTCCGAACTTCATCAACGCAGCGGCGCAGGAGATTCCGAACATCCTTGAATACGCCAAGAAGACGAACAACCCGCTTAACACTCAACTGGAACTTGCTGAAGCTGCCAAGGGTCACGCTCAGGCTATTACGGACTTCAAGAACAATCAGCTCATGGGGGAACTGGCGAACAAGTACGTCGACACTTCCGGGACGGGATTCGGATCCCAGATCGGCGAAGGTCCGCGGACTCAGGCGACACTCGGAGATATTGACCAGCGAATCACGGCAATCAACAAGCAGTTGGACATGCCGAAGCTGAATGCCGATGACATGCGCCGGGCGCTCGCGAGCAAAGCGGAACTTCAAGCTGAGGCATTGCGCCTGCGAGACATACTGCATCAGAGCTTGGCCGATGCGCGGGGGATCACTCCGGAGCAAGTGGCAGACGTTCGCCAAAGGGCTGGAAGAAGCTGGGAACTGGCAAACGATATTGACGCTGCGGCGACTCGAAGACTTCTTCAGCAGGGCGTGGACCAGCAGGCTCCGCAGTCTATCGGGAAAATTCCTGAGCAGGCAGTACACAGTCAGATCGGCGGACGCGAGGGCATCGCTGACCGGGCCATGCAGAAAGCCCTCCAGCCATTCCGCGACATGCAGGCCAGCCCTCTGCCGACTCTCTCGACCCCTCCGGCAGTCCCTCCGGTTGCTCCGCGTGTTTCGATGGCTCAGGTTGCCGGGGTACAGGCGGGAAACCCTCCGAGCCAAGTAGTGCAAGTTGACCCCGCATCTCAATTGCAGGCCATGCGAGATGCTATGACACAACGATCTGCGAGTGTACAAGCATCCCGGCAAGCGGCTCAAACCAATGCAAACCTTCAGGCTCAAAGGCTCGAAGAACTACTGAAAGAAGCTCGGCAGCGCCAGCAGGTTGCGGCTTCGATGAGGAATGCTCAATGAAAAAACTTCTCCTTCTGGCGTGTTTGTTTTGCCTTGGCGCATCGGCTCAGAACCTTTCAACCTCAGGAACCATCAGCGCGGCGAGCACGGCCAACACCTGCACGGCCACATCCTGCGTGTACTACCAACTGCCTTCGGGGGCAACCTGGGTCACGCTTCAGATCGGTGGAACGTGGAGTGGCAGCGTTGGGGTATACTCGATCGCCTCTCAGAATGCCACCTATCAGAACCTGAACTCGCAGACGTGGACGCAGCAGGCCAATCTCACAGCAAATGGTACGTGGGCAATTGCTGCCGGAAATTCCACGTTCATTCTTGTGCAGTCGTCTTCTTTTTCTTCGGGCGACGCGAACATCACGATGACGGCTTCTTCTACCGGCTCGCCGCTGGTGAATCCCATTCTCGCCGGGAATCTCACGGTCAGCGGAATCAATCAGTCCACGGCGAGCACATCGGGGCAATGCTGGAGTACTCAAGGGGGAGTAGCTTCCTGCGGGTATGGTCCGGGAACGGTAATTCCAATCTCTTCCGGCGGCACAGGCGCAACCACAGCAGCAGCGGCAGCAGCCAATCTTGTTAATGGCAATCCGATTGCGCCGTCAACTGTGACTTCCTCTTTTGTCGGCTCTGGCAGCGGCCTTACGGCTCTTCCGACTAATACTTCGCTCTACCCTACACTCAACCAGAACACCACCGGCACAGCCGCTAATATCACAGGAGTAGCTGCCATTATTAACGGCGGCACAGGAGCACAGACAGCATCGGGAGCAATAGCAAACATCATAAACGGTAATAACATCTCACCTAGTGTGGTTACGGCGGGGTCGCTGAATGTTAATTATCTGAACGGAACCGGCAACAGCACCATTGCTGGCAACCTGTCAGTCGGCACGGAGGGGTCGGATTATGGCATCGAGATTCTTCCAAACGTCACCAGCAATTCGATTTTCTGGCTGGATAACTACAACAACTCATTGAGAATATCGAGTGGAGGAACCCCAGGCGGCGCTCCAGTGGTGGTGACTAAAGGGGGGAATATGGGCATAGGAACCACCAGCCCATCAACGGCTCTCCAAGTAGCCGGTACAGTCACAGCAACCGCTTTGTCTGGAGCGGAAACGGTCACTTTCGCTGTCGATGCGGCGGCAGGCTCAGGGGCAGCCGTATCGTGTTATACAGCTTCTAGGAACGAATGTACAAGCCTGAATGGCATGGTGCAGCTAACCACGGGAACATCTCCTACAACGGGATCTTTATTCACTATTTCATGGACAACAGCATTATCTTATAGCCAAAATTGTGTTGTCGTCCCTGGCGGCGGGGCGTCTCCAGAAACAGCGGCAGCGTTACAGCCGGGAATCAATAACTCTTCAACCACTAGTTTCCAAGTACAAGCCAATCAAACGCCGCTGGCTTCCACGCAATACTACTTCATGTATGTGTGCATGAATTGAGCGCTATGACCTTCGATCAAATATTCGCGCAATGGTTCGGCGCTCACTGCGATGAGTTCCCGCCAGAGATAATGGTGCAGATTAGAGCGTCGATGAAACGCGCGTGGGACTTTCACGTTCTCGTTTCGGGTATCCTGAAGACAGGTAACATCAACAGAGCCATCCGAATGATGTATGCTTTTCGATCAGGCAAAACGGTTGGGGAAATAGGAGCTATACAGTGATTACGGATAGTAACATCCAGTCTGGCATGTGGGGCACACATCTACCGAATGATGGTTCTAAGATCGGCGGCAACATGCCAACAAAGTACGGCGTGGTTCAACCTGTACCTAGCGGTACAGCGGCTTTAGTATTCATCGAAGGCGGCGCGTACAGCGACTTTGAAGCGTATGTGACGCGTCCAGCGTTGCCGAATACTGGCCTTTTGACGCTCAATTACACCCTGACTACAGACCGGAATGCTCCAGTAATGGCGCAAGCAATTGAGACAGATACCATCCTGACGGTCAATGGCTGGACATACAACCTCTCGGCGCAGTTGAATTACGAAGAGGGCGGTCACTTTCAAGTTGCCAACGAAATCGGCAGCGCCGAATACAAGATGCAGTAGCACGACCAGATTCTTTCGGGGAGAGACAGGTGGCAGAGCTTAAAATCGAAGGTAGCCACGAGGAGCAGTGGGGCATGATTAAGTCGGCGGTTATCCAGCACCATTCGGCGATCAACGGCAACGGGCAGCCGGGGCTGATGGATTTCATGTCTGGCCTCAAGGCTCAGCTTCGGCTCATCATCGTGCTGATTTCAGTGGGCGGCCTTGTGCTCGCTTTCCTGACTTTCCTGGTGTTGAACCGGGAGATCAAAACCGGATTGATTCGGGTCGAAAACGGGAGCATAATGGCTGAGACACAATCTACAGACTGGAGGCATTGAACATGGGAACACCACCGCAATGGCCGGATCCGCCGCAGCAGGAGCCTACGCCGCAAAACCCGCATCCGAATCCGCCGCAGCCCGCCATCCGGCGCATGTGGGAAGACTTCAAGCTGGGCCTTCGCACCTTATTTGGGCCGAAGGACTGCGCCATGTGCGAGGGCAAAGGATGGTTCGTACTGCGCGAGTACAGGATTCCCTGCCGTTTTTGTGACGAACGAGGCGTCCGGTAATGGCGGATTTTGGAGCGGCCTACGACTGGGCGATGCAGTTCGAGCAGCCGCATGCGGACTACGCACCTCACCCGGACAGGTGCCCAAATGGTTGCGCCGGTCCGTGCTTTGCCCTTGCTGGCATCAATTCGGCTATTTGGCCTATTACCTTCGCTCGAATCAGCTCGGCTCCGGAAGATGAACGTCCGGCGATGGTGGAGGAGTTCTACGCGCAGAACTACTGGAATCACTGGCTGGCCGCGCTTCAGTCTCAGGCGCTGGTCAATTCCGTGGTGGACATGGCCGTCAATGCGGGGATGGGTACGGCAGTCCGGCTGTTGCAAACTGTGGTGAGTGCAACTCCGGACGGAATCATCGGACCTGCCACGGTAGCAGCGGTGAATCTGGCTCTGACCCACTCCGAAAAACGGGTCGTCATCGACTACGCGAACGCCCGACTTTCGTACTATGATGGAATCGACGGCTCGCCCGCAGAACACAATGCGTGGCGGCATCGTGCGGAGGCAACGTGTACAGCACAATCCTTGACCTGATGGGGCGCATCCTGCTGCGGTGCTGCACTGGACGCCGGGCCGTGGTGCTCATTGTCGTGCTGGCGCTGAACGTGGTGGCCGAATACTACCGAGTGAGCGCGTTCAATCTGGCGCTGCTGCGGGACGCTTCGCTGGCGGTCGGGTCGATGATCGTGGCTGCCGGTTTGGTGGCTGAGTTCAAGGAAGAGGAATAGGAGGCAACATGCAAACGATTCAGAAGTGGATTCAAAGCCGGGGCGGATGGACACATGCTTCCGCATCCGCGTATGCGTTTCTGGTGCTGGCGTATGCCACTGTGCCAACCTTTCACACGCTCGTCCTGAGCATCTTCCATGCCACTCCAACATGGGCGCATGAGTCAATCCTTGCGCTGGGTGGCCTGATCGCGCTCTACAAGTCCACCGCCAACCCTACGAAGGAGTAACACCATGAAGATTCGCAACCGTGTCCTGTTCAACCTGGGCCTGTGCTTCCTCGCTTTCGCAGTCCTGACCGTTCTGGCCGGATGCTCGGCTCCCACATTCCTGACGGACCTCGAAGCGATTGTGCCCATCGCCTCCGGTGCCGTGGGCAGCATTCTGGCGCTCATCGGAACGTTCGCCGGGCAACCCGAACTGATCGCTGTTTCCTCTGCCATCACCGCCGTCGCCGCAAAGGCGGAAGCCGACATGAAGGTGCTGGAGTCGGCTATCGCGGCGTACAAGGCCAATCCGAGCGATACGGTGCTTC
>JAJYSV010000069.1 GCA_021793405.1 Acidobacteriota bacterium | reverse complement strand
TTGATCGCATATTGAAAACAGCGGTCGGGATCGCTGAAGTAAATAATCGCGTTTTGAAGTGTCTCAGGCGCGTCCATGAGTTAAATTTACGCCGAATTGTCTTGTGTGTCAAGTATGTAATTGCCCTAAATTATGCCGATAGAGCCATGGATAGGGAGTATAAGTTTCTGGTCCTTCCGGCCCGGTGGATATCTGTGTGTCATCCACCCAGTTCCTCGACAACATATTGTCGATCGCCTGCTGAGTGGTTGTTCCCTTTGGGCTTCCGCCGACATAGTGGTGCTGGGCAGCGGCGACGAGCAACGGCGCGCCCACTCCGTTTTTCGCATTCTTTTCATCCTCAGTAAATTGCTGCGTCCAGGACACCCCGCTGGTCGGATTCGGCGTGTAGGTCAGAGTGGTGTAACTGCCAGTGTATGGGTCGACGAACGTTGCAGCAGCCACTGATCTCAGGATAGTTTTGGCGAAATAGCGCCAATCAGCGAGGTAAGACGGATAAGCGGATCCAGCAATTCCTGGGATTGTTTCATAGACTGCCGGATCTACAATGTTCCCGGGATAACTATGGAGATGATGCCAGTCGGGTTCGTTGCCAATGGCAAAACTATCTAAGCTTGCACGGTATTTTCTCCAGATATAGGAGGCAGCTCTTGCATCGTCGGCTGCAAGGTTGGGATCGGCACACGCGGTCGAGTTCAGCAAGCGCAATGAATAGATCACCTTCACGCCCGCTGCATGGGCGAATTGAAACAGATTGTCGATGTCCGCATTCGTAGGAATGGACGCGCTGCAATGAACCCCATTCAGGTTGCCATTTACCGTTCCTCCACCGACTCGAATATCCTTAACGCCAATGTTCTGTAGCACGGCGATGGCCTGCGTGTTGGATGGGTCGAAAAAATGTCCCAATACGCCATAATGATTGGGTAGCTCACTGGCCGTCTCAAAACCTAACCCGCTGAAGTCCCGCGGAATGGCGTAACCATGGGATGCGGTCTGAATTGTCAGGATAATTGGTACGGATGGTCTAGACTGCGGCCAGGCTACACGCCAGAAAAAACAGATTGCGCAGACCAGAACGGACGCCATTCCATTCATTCTCATTGCGAGATATTCCTGCATCCATGATCAAGACACTGAAGACTTATAATGGAAGAGGTCTTTCGACCCCTCCCATTGTCGATCGTAAATTGTGCCGGTCTTCAGAAGAACAGTTTCAGAGCAAGCTGTCCAAGACGAGGAGTATTGCGCGTACCAGTAATATTGCTGAAATTTTTCAAATTTGTGAAATTGAGCTGGCCTGGGTTGCTAAATTGCGCATGGTTGAATGTATTGAAAGTTTCCACGCGAAACTGAAGCATAGTGCCCTTTCCGGTCGAGAAAGTCTTGAACACTGAAGAGTCTAGGTTATAGAATCCGGGTCCCCGCACCTGCTGTGACCCGCCGCCGAGAGGTGAATAATCGGTCTGCCCGATGGATACCGCAGCCGGAGGCTTCGCGAACGCATTCGGGTTGAGCCACTGTGTCACATTATGCGGGCCGGCGTAGGGATTTTGTCCGGGAACGCGATTTGCATTGCAGCCGAAGTCGGAGGTTGTCGCAGTAGGACATCCAACTGTGAAAGGTTGACCGCTCTGATAGGTGTAGATGTAGTTGAAGTACCATCCCCCGATCAATGCATCTACCCACTTGTTGGTATCGCTTAGAAACGACCTGCCCTTCCCGAGAGGCAACTCATATTCTCCCGATACGTGGACTACATGCGTAGCATCGTTATTACACAGGGTGTAATCCTTCCCGATACCAAAGTTAGGCAACCATTCAGCCCGAAATCCGCTTGAAAGACTGCCACCGTCATCCGACATGCATTTGCCATACGTATAGTTCGCCAATAGAACGAGATTGTTTTTGAACTGATGCTGATAGGTCGTCTGTAACGAATTGTAGTTGCTTAGCGATATCGTTTGCAGGAATTGCGCGTTAACGGCAAGGCTCTTGAACGGTACGTAGCCTGATTCATTGACGCCGGGCGGAAGGATTTCCGAAGGGGCATTGTGTTTCCCATATGCATCCAGGTTTCTCCCCAGCGATCCTACATAGCCGACCTGAATGGAGTCTCGATTGGTGAACTGGTCCTGGACGGTGAGGTTTGCACTTTGGACATAAGGTGTCTTGTAATCATACTGCTTCCCGTATAGTGCCAGCCCTGTCCCGGTCACCGTAGAAGGGTCTTGCAGGTTGATCACTCCAAATGTGTTCTCAATCGTGGCTGTTTGGCCGTTCGGCAATACGTTGGACGTTTGCGAGGTCGTAGGGGGGTTGCTGATCTGATATTGAAACGGGTAGTTGGTTCCCAGAGTGCTACCATACCCAACGCTGTCATACGAACCATAGGAGATGCCATAGGCTCCGCGCACCACAAGGCTGGGGCGAACGCGGTAGGCAAATCCAAGGCGCGGAGCGAAATTGGTCTTCTGTGCTTTGTTCACTTGCAGGCCAGATACACAGTCGACCTGAATGTTATAGCCGGAGAGCAAAGCATTGAACGTTGCCGATCGCGCCACTCCGCATCCCTTCTGCGGAATGTAGTAAGTTCCAAAGGATCCATTGCCTCCAGCTGCGATAAAGTTTGCCTGTCTTCCGTAGCTTTCACCGTACGGTGCAAAATATTCCCAGCGAATTCCAAGGTTTAATGTGAGCGTCGATGTAGGCCGCCAGTTATCTTGCGCATATCCAGCATAGTAGTTAGTGAAATAGTCTGTGGCGGCAAAATTCGAGCCCGTATAGCTGCTGAGGCCGCCAAGATAGTTGCTAACTCCGGGAGATGTACCGACAGTAGATGCAGTAGGAATCAGCAATAGGTCCGCGATGCCGGTCAAATTATTGTTTTTGTTGGGTATGTTAGAATACTCTCCATTGGAACCGAACTCTCCTTTGCTGTACGAAGGCTGAGTGATCTCAGCCCGGATATGGTTGAAGTTGAATCCTACATTGAATTCATGATTGCCATGGACCTTCATTAGGTTGTCCATAAATTGCAACCCACTGGTTGTCTGCAAGGTGGGCATATATCTACGCCCTCCGAAACTGGTGAACCCGTTGTAGTCAATGGTGGGCAAGCCGCCATTCCCGGCTATCTGTGGGATACCCTGAATGCCGAACTGGGCGGGTATGCCTAACGTATTTGCTGTAGGCATGGTTAGAAAATGTCCGTCATGGTCATATCCACCCGTCAAGGAATTTTCCATCTCCGGTGAGAAAACATGCGTATAGTTCAGGGCTAGCTCATAGTGCGGCTCTTTGTCATTCGGCGATATTTGAAGCGCTCCGCCCGCGACGCCAGGAAACGGCTGATAGGATACCGCGTTGAAAACGCTTCTACTGAAGACCCCCCAAACAAGGTCCTTCGGGCTGATGTTCTCATCGATTCTTACGTCGTACTGGTTTGTGGAGGAGACATTGGAGGGAGTCGTAAAGTAGTTGTTGATCAGGCCGGTCGCTGCGGTGGAAGCCGGAAGTGATTGCAATAATTTGACGGCGTTCGGATCGATTCTCCCTTGCGGAATGATATTTAACTGTGAAGTTAGACTTGTGAAATCCTGTATTCCCGCGATGCTCCCGCCCGTATAGAACGGATCGCGAACATATACAGTGCTTGCGGAAGTGTTAGTAAATCCGGATATGGGATCGAGCGTATGGGCCGCCACGGAACGTGTAGTTGCTGGATCAAGAACGGTGCCAAAAGAGAATTTGCGTCCTAGACCATCCGTATTCGATCCGCTGTTGCCAGTAATCAAATCCTGCAGATTGGTGAAATTACTGTTTCGCATCCCATTGGTTGGCACGGTGTCCGTGAACTGCGCCTGTTGCGTAATACCTGTGTGCTGATAGTCGAAGAAGAAGAACGTCTTATTCTTCCCGTCATACAGCCCTGGAATCATAACGGGACCGCCTACCGTCCCACCAAACTGGTTCTGCCTATATTTCTGTCGTGGCGTGTCATGCCGCTTGTTGAAGTAATCGTTCGCATTCAATGCTTCATTGCGCAGGTATTCCCACAAATCCCCGTTTAAGTGATTTGTGCCGGATTTGACTACCGCATTGACTACCGATCCGGTGAACTGGCCGAATTCTGCGCTGTTGTTGCCAGCCTGCAGTTTGAATTCCTCAATTGCATCCGGAACCGGGGCGACATTGCCCGCTTGGTTATTGAACACATCGACGTTGTTGTCGATTCCATTCAGCCGGAAATCTACCTGGTTCTGGCTCACCCCATTCACGTTGATGGAAGAGGGGTTATCTGGGGATGAATTTGTAGCCGCGTATGCGCCAGCGGAGAGATTCGTCAGAGAAAGCCAATTGCGACCATTCAGCGGCAGATCATTGATTTGCACTGAGGGAACGGTCTGACCGAGCGAAGCATCCTGCGCCTGCAAAAGCGGGATTGCCGAAGTGACGGTCACTTGCTGCCTGACGGCTCCGGGCTGCAGTGGGACGTCGGCCGTCACAATGTTCTGGACGTGGATCTGAATGCCTGTGTCAACGTATGTCTTAAATCCGGGCGCATCCGCCCTTAAGGTATAGGTGCCGACCGGAACCGAGGAAAAGACGTAGGTTCCTGTCGATGTGGATTGCGTTGTCTGGACTACCTGGGTCGCCTGGTTGGTCAGCGTAATCTTCGCGCCCTTCACCACTGCCCCGGTCTGATCCTTCACTGTTCCGGCAACTCCGCCCATCGTGATTTGGGCCGAGATTCGCGTGGCTGCGAAGCCTAAAAACAGCGTGACGCAAATAAGAATCAACGAGAGATGTTTGCCTCGAACACGTAGCCCAATTTCATCTTCTTGAAGAGGTTTGCCAGCTCTTGTTTCTCTTTGGTTCATGGGTGAAGCCTCCAATATATTTCAATCTTTCGTGCGTCCGAGCAATGAGGAGGAATATAGGCCGACGCAATTAGAATTGTCAAGAGATCGGTCTCTTTTACTTCGAAAATATTTCGCGATGAGAAATTAAATTCGTTGCTCTTCCGACTGTATCGCCGACAATTGACGTTTTCTTGCAGGTAGCGGACGCCCGGACATCGAGACACCGCATCCCGGAATTCAGGTGTTATTCCAAAAATAGAGACCGCTTTCCGACCCGCAAGGCAATATTGACGTTCAACAGCGATGAAAACTATGAGGAGGAAGATGAGTACGCCGACATCCTCAACTCCCCGTCGAATGTTAGAAGGTCAACTTCAGCGCCATTTCACCGATACGTGGGTCTTTCACGCTCGTTATCTCGCCAAAGGCCCCCGCACCAAAGTTGGCGCCGGGTCCATTTGGATTCGAGTGATTGAAAACGTTGAAGATCTCGGCGCGGAATTGAATGCTTGTCTGTTTAAACAGCGGGAATGTCTTGTACGCCGCCATGTTAAAGTCGATAAGCCCAGGGGTGCGGAGGGTCCCGTTTCCGACATTGCCGAAAAATCCAGGCACCGGCTTGGCAAAGGAGCTCGTGCTGAACCATAGACTTCCAGGCGTCTTCCACTTTTTCGGATAGGTCACTGGAGCAATCTGGTTCGGACGGCTCGCCAATCCGGTGTTTGAGGTACTCAGTCCCACATTTGTGAAAGATCCGCTATGACTGTACTGGTAACCGCTCCTGCCTTCAGCGCAACATGGACGGTATAGGTGCCGGCAGGCTCCAGGTATATCCCGGTCTCCTTGAAGGAAGCAAAGCCTGGGCTGCTCACTGTCACTTCATAATTTCCGGACTGCAGACGGACCTGGGAAAAAGCCGCCATTGGAGTTCGATACGGTTTGGGTAAGTGTTTTCGTTCCTGCATTGGTGATGCTCCCCTGAGCTCCCGGCACTACTGAGCCGGACTGATCGAGAACCGTTCCATTGATGGCTCCAGTATCGAGGAGGAATATAGGCCGATGCAATTATGGTTGTTAAGAGATCGGTCTCTTTCCTTTAAATTATTTCGGGATGAGAATTGAAAATCGTGTATTGTGCAGAGAATCTCCTGCAAACGTCGCTTCTATGTCGGATAGAGACACCCGGACATTGACACGCCGCACCGGGGAATGTAAGGTTTTATTCCGAAGAGTGGAGACCGGTTTCCGCGAGGCGTAAGGCAATATTCACGTTCAGCGGCAATAAAAGAGGTGAGGAAAAAGATGAGTACACTGACATCGGTTAACCAATTGGCTCGGCAGGCTTTAGAGGCCGGAGAAGGAATTTTGCGGCTCGCCCCCACCTGGGTTCCCAGATCTTATCTGGTGCCGGGAAGACGGCTCAAGCTGGATACACGGGATCTGTATGCGTACGGCGCGCATCGCGGAGGGATCGACGAACGCTGGATCGCTTCGACCACCCTGGCCATGAACGAGAACCGCACTCCAGAAGAGGGGCTGAGTTATGTGGTGGCTGATAGCCAGGGCTTGACGCTGAAAGAAGCCGTTGCCGCAGAAGGCCCTCGCATGGTCGGACGTTCCATGTGGGAGACGTATCATCGTTGGCCGGTCTACAGCAAATTCTTTGACAATGAAGGCCCCATTCCGCACCATCTTCATCAGAGCGACGAACAGGCCAAACTGGTAGGCCGGGAAGGCAAACCGGAGGGCTACTACTTCCCTCCCCAGTTGAATGCAACGCGCGGCAACTTTCCCCATACCTATTTTGGACTGGAGCCGGGCACAACAAAGGAAGATATCCGTCAGTGCCTCGCGCGATGGGATGAGGGCGATAACGGCATTCTCGATTTCTCCAAAGCCTACCGGTTGAAACCGGGGACCGGGTGGCTTGTTCCGCCTCGAGTTCTGCACGCGCCGGGCTCGCTGGTTACCTACGAACCGCAGTGGAGCAGCGATGTCCTGTCCATGTTCCAGTCGATGGTCGATGAACGCCCAGTAAAGCGGGAACTGTTGGTACAGGACGTGCCTCAAGAAAAGTATGACGATCTCGATTTCTTAGCGGATATGGTGGACTGGCCAAGAAATACGGATTCGAACTTCAAGAACAACCACTATATTGAACCCATTCCCGCGGATCAGTCTATGAGTGAAGGTTACTTGGATACGTGGGTCGTCTACGGAACGATCAACGGCCAGCAGCGCTTTAGCGCCAAAGAACTCACTGTAGCGCCGGGTGCCCGGTGTACGATTCGCGACGGGGGAGCCTGCGGACTGATCCTTACCCAGGGTCACGGCATGATCGGCAAAATGAAAGTGTGTTGCCCATCACAAATCCGCTTCGGACAGATGACAGAGGATGAGTTATTTGTGTCTTATGAAGCGGCAACTGCCGGCGTGACTTTTGAAAACCATTCCAAAACCGATCCGCTGGTAACGCTTCGCTACTTCGGCCCCGATGTTCATACGGATATGCCGGAGGTTGGCGATCACGCCCGCTGAAAAAGCATAGACTTTTACTGTCACCCAACAGTTGTACGACCGCCCGCACTACAGGATCGAGAGGGACTGAACATGCAACGTCAGCATTTTGAAGAGAAAAACAGCCGCATTCAGCAGCGCTTTCTGGATCTGAAGAAAGCATCTCCGGAAAAATTCCGCCCGCGTCTCAATTTGTCCTGGAGCAACTGGGGCTTCGGCCGGGAAGATCTTCGAGAATCAGCGAAAAGGCTCGAGAAAGCGGGCGTCCCATTTATCGAGTTGCACGGCAATCACTATGGACCCGACCTCGGCTATAAGGTCGATGAAACACTTGCCATCCTCGGAGATCATGGACTGCGCGTGTCGGGGGTTTGCGGGATGTTTTCCGCGGACAATGACCTGGCGAGCAATCGCGCGGTCTGCCGGCAGGCTGCGGTGGATTACTTGCGTCGCGAAATTCCATTCACGAAGGAAGTTGGCGGTCATTATCTGCTGGTGGTTCCCGGCGCGGTCGGCAGGCCCAAGGCCTACGACGATGTTGAGTTTGAGCGTTCGGCTGAAACCTTGGCTCCATGTGCCAGCTGGTTCGTCGAGTATGGCGTCAAGGCGGCCATTGAGCCAATTCGAGCGGCGGAAACCAGCTTGGTCCACACCGTCGCAGACGCAAAACAGTATATCCACCAGGTCGACCATCCCGGAGTCGCTCATATCAATGGCGACGTCTATCATATGCAATCTGAAGAAAGCCACATTGGCGAAGCCATCGTCGACGCAGGCGACATGCTGGCGAACCTGCATTTTGCTGACAGCAATCGTTCGGCGCTGGGCGAGGGATCGATGGACGTCTGCACCATCATCCGTGCCTTGTATCTGATCGGGCATAACCGGGAAGGAAGATTTGTCTCGTTCGAACCGCTGGGACCTGGAGGCGATCCCTACCCTGCAATGTATGGCAAGCCGAACAAGGGCAAGCTCGACCGTCTCGTATCGACCAGCATTCAATACTTCACGGAGTGTGAAGAAATCGTTCGATCGGAATAAATTCTGGATAGCCGAATCATAGTCTCTTTCCTTTACACCGCCCCTCTTTCATGGAATCGATTCGAATGAAGACATACTGCCTCATGCTTGACTTGCATGACGACCCTGCCCTGATTGCCGAATACAAGCAATACCATGAACCGGAGCATGTATGGCCGGAGGTCATTGACAGCGTGCGGGAACAAGGGATACTCAGCGAGGAAATTTATCTCCTGGGTGACCGCCTGGTGATGATCCTACACACTGCCGACCATTTCTCGTGGGAAGCAAAGAACACGGCAGATCGCCAGAACCCTCAATTGAGGGAATGGGAAGCGAAGATGTGGAAGTATCAGAAGCCTCTCCCACAGGCTCGTCCCGGGGAAAATGGATCCCGATGGAAAAAATCTTCGAGATTAAGTAAAACGGCATGAAGCCTCTTCGAGTTACACAAATCTGGCAGAATCTCCTCGGGTAAGAACACCCATGAGTTTGTTGAATATTTCTTACGTATGCATCCTGCTATCAATGCCCGGCAAAATGATTTCGCTGTCCTTTCCCGATGTGTTGATTATTGCTCTTTACTTTGTCATGGTGCTCGGCATCGGAATTTACCTGCGAGGTTATGCCAATACCTCGAAAGACTTCTTCCTGGCTGGCCGCGAAATGTCTTCCTGGGTGGCGGGACTTAGTTTCCTTTCGGCCAACATGGGAGCTCTGGAATTGATGGGGTGGGCAGCCGCGGCCTATCAGTATGGCCTGCTCGCGGCACACTTTTACTGGATCGCGGCTTTTCCCTCGATCGTGTTCCTCGGCCTGGTAATGATGCCGTTCTATTACATCTCCAAGACGCATTCCGTGCCGGGGTATCTTCATCTGCGTTACGGAGAGTCGACGCGAGCACTCAGCGGCATTTCCTTCGCCGTCATGACCATCCTGATGTCCGGAATCAACATGTATGCCATGGCCCTGGTCATGAAAGTCGTTCTAGGCTGGAACATCCACTTCAGTATCTGGATATCTTCCTTGACCGTTGCGGTTTACGTATGTCTCGGCGGCCTTTTTTCGGCAATCTTCAATGAAGTGCTGCAATTCTTCCTCATCTGGCTGGGCGCGTTGACGATCCCGGTTCTAGGAATGTTTGAAGTCGGCGGCTGGTCGGGTCTGGTGGCAAAAATTCAAGAGAGAGTTCACAGCAACGACTACGTTCATCTGTGGAGCACCCTTGGAACCTTCTCAGGGAATCCGATGGGTGTGAACTGGGCCGGAATCCTTTTCGGACTTGGAGGTGTGATCGCATTTGGCTACTGGACCACAGACTTCCTCGTGGTTCAGCGGGCCATGGCCGCCAAGGATCTTCGATCCGCCAAGATGGCGCCGATCATCGCGTCCTACTTCAAAATGATGATGCCATTGATCGTCATCCTTCCGGGACTTCTGGCCATCGCGGTGCTGCCCTTCAAACTCGTGCCCGAGACGACAGTTCATGCCGGTCAATATAGCTATAACGAAGTGCTTCCTCTGATGCTGGCACGCTATTGCGGTCCCGGTCTTCTCGGCCTGGGCGTGACCGCGCTGATCGCCGGCTTCATGTCCGGCATGGCTGGAAATGTAAGTGCTTTTGCAACCGTATGGACCTACGACATTTACCAACCCTACATTCGTAAGTCCGAATCGGACCACCACTATGTGCGCATGGGACGGTGGTGCACCATTCTGGGCGTCATCCTGAGCATCGGCACGGCCTATTTTGTCACCGAGTTTAAGAGCATCATGGACTACATGCAGGCGCTGGTGAGTTTTTTCATCGCGCCTCTGTTCGGAACCGTGATTCTCGGCATGATGTGGAAGCGCGCAACGCCGAAGGGCGGCTTCTGGGGGCTGCTTGCAGGAACCCTTTCTTCCATTGCAATGTATGCGGTCGTCGAGATTCACCCTGCGTTTCTATCTATCGTTGCGCTTTCGGCGGACGCGAAGCCTATGGCAGAAGATTTGTATCGCGCGCTCTGGTCCTGGATCATCTGTGTCGTGGTGACCATCGTTGTCAGCGTATTCACCACACCCAAACGACCGGATGAACTGAAAAACGTGGTCTACGGATACACCGTCATTCCTGCGGAACAGGGATTGCCTTTCTACCATCGGCCCATATTTTGGGGAGCTGGGGTAGCTGTGTTTTTTGCAATTTTGCAATGGCTCTTCTGGTAGGAGAAATGCCATGCACGGGAGAGGAATCGGACTATGAGCAAGGGACACCACATGTTGCCTGTATGGTTCTTTATAGGGGTGCTGCTGACCGCGTATGGAGTCATCATTCTGATCACCTCCGTCTTTCAGTTTTCCCATCCAGCTACCATTCAGTTCGCCCGGTATCATGCGGGGATTTGGGGCGGTGTCATTCTTCTAGTCATTGGCGGATTCTATACTCTGAAGTTCTGGCCGCGGAGGAGTAGTGAAAAGGAGAAGTAGACTTTCTTTCCGTCTTGTGTGTTGTAATGAAAACAATTCAGCGATTATTAACAGGTAGCAACCGTTCCGACCTCGGTTTTTTCGATTGCCAGCGTGAGGGAAGGTTTTGAACATAAAAGAAATTGCCCGCCGCGCGCGGGTCTCCCATTCCACCGTATCCCGAGTGATCAATAACGTCGAGACAGTCGACCCCAGACTCGTTCGCCGCGTTCAGGCTGTCATTGAAGAGGTTGGCTACCGGCCAAATTTTCAGGCTCGAGCCCTGGCGCGCGGCAGAAGTCATACCGTGGGCCTGATCGTATCGGAGTTGAGCGGTGGTAATCCCTTTTTCTCCGAGATCATTCTCTATTTTGAAAGAGCCGCTGTCGAAAGTGGCTATGAAGTCCTGATCAGTTTTGCCGATACCGAAGTTCGTCCCGACCATGTCGCCATCTGCGCGACCCGCATGCAGGAACGCCAAGTAGAGGGAATCGCCGTCCTTACCTTCGGCATGGAGCACTATCTCCAGAACTGCGCCATCGACGTTCCCATGGTCTATGCCGGTGCTGACAATGTCCTGAAAAATTCCAGGAACATCCGCATGAATTATCTGACGGGTATGCGCGACGCGGTAAAGCATCTGGCGGATTATGGTCATCAACGCATCGGATATCTCAGCGGCCAACTGAGCTGGAGCAGCATGCTCACCCGCTTTGAAGCCTTTCGCAAGGCAATGAAAAGTGCTGGAATGGTGTTCGATAAGGAACTGGTAGCGGAATTCGATCACACCTGGGATGGCGGCGCGCTCGGCATGGCCAGTCTGCTGAACCTGCCCAAGCCTCCAAGTGCCGTTCTATGCTGCAACGATGTTTCAGCAATCGGAGCGTTGAAGACCCTGAACAGCAAGGGCCTGCAAGCTGGAAGGGATATGGCTTTGATCGGGTTCGATGACCTGACCATGTGCCGTTTCACCCAGCCTGCTTTAACTACGATTCGATTCTCACCAAGTGAAATTGCGGGCCTTGCATTCCGGGCACTCTTGGAGGAGATTGAGAATGCTGAGAACAAGACGCAGTATGAGTACAAAACACGATTCATCCTACGCGAATCTACCTGTGCACCCAAGCTTTGATCGCGATTTAGCGAATCCAACCCAACCACTCTCGCGCTGCCAAACCCCATTGCGTGGTTCCCGCGCATCATCCTTTTCCGACATGGATTCTGGAAAGGGAGTGAAACAACCCAAAGACATTCAGCAGCCACAAAACGACTGCGATGACCACGATGCCATTCAAGATTGACTTGATGGTTGACTGCATTGGAATGAAGCGATTGACCAACCACAGGAGAACGCCCACCACAATCAGAACTTCCAGAAGCTGAATTAGCGGCATGACTCGCGACCTTTCTCTTCTCTCGGACCAATGCCCCTCTTGCGCGGATGGGGTGTAAACTTGGCCTCTGCTTCGAGGCCCTGCACACGGAAGCGTTTCCTGCGTCCGTTCCGCAGCGACGCGCGAACATAAGAACGCAGATCGGCTCAATGTGGTCGCTTCACAGGAAATCGTTGAAGAAATCATCTGCGGCAACCCAGAGAAGGGAGGCCGTAGTACCCGCCGCCCCTGCCGTCCCGGCACACCCAGCCGATTCAACAGTGACAGGTGCCAGCTTTTTAGTCTGAGCAAAAATGCTCAGGAGATAAAATTTCGATTTATTCCTTGCGCTCATACGAGCGGAACCCGTGCTTGCGAACAAGCGCATCGCGTTTCGCTTCCGCTAGATCCGACTGCACCATTTCTCGGACTAGCTCCTCAAACTGGACACGCGGCTTCCAGCCCAGGCGATTCCGGGCGTGGGTGGCATCGCCCAGCAGCGTTTCTACCTCGGCGGGACGAAAATAGTGCGGGTCTACAGCGACGATCACCTGACCGGAATCATCTCGCGCTTTTTCGTCGATGCCGCTACCAGTCCAAGTGAGGTTCCATCCCAGCTCCGCAGCCGCAATCGACACAAACTCTCGCACGCTGTGTTGCTCGCCGGTGGCGATGACAAAATCCTCCGGCTTTTCCTGCTGCAGTATCAGCCACTGCACCTCGACGTAGTCCCGCGCATGGCCCCAGTCTCGAAGCGCGTTCATGTTGCCGAGATACAGGCAATCCTGCAGGCCGACTTTGATGCGAGCCAGAGCGCGCGTAATTTTACGCGTGACAAATGTCTCGCCGCGCGTCGGCGACTCATGGTTGAACAGGATTCCATTGCAGGCATACATGCCGTAGGACTCGCGATAGTTGACCGTGATCCAGTAGGCATAGAGTTTTGCGACCGCGTAGGGAGAGCGCGGATAAAAGGGCGTCTTCTCCGTTTGCGGAATCTGCTGCACCAGCCCGTAGAGTTCCGAAGTCGATGCCTGGTAGAAGCGTGTCTTCTGCTCCAATCCTAAAATGCGGATAGCTTCGAGAAGCCGGAGGGTGCCCATCGCATCGACCTCGGCGGTGTATTCCGGCTGCTCAAAGGAAACCGCCACATGGCTCTGCGCGCCCAGGTTGTAGACCTCATCCGGCTGCACTTTCTGCACAATGTGAACCAGGCTCGAAGAGTCGGTAAGGTCGCCATAATGCAAAATAAAATTCCGTTGATGTACGTGCGGATCTTCATACAGATGGTCGATGCGATCGGTATTGAACAGCGATGTCCGCCGCTTGATGCCATGGACTTCGTAGCCCTTCTTCAGCAGAAACTCAGCCAGATAGGCCCCGTCCTGCCCCGTAATCCCAGAGATCAATGCTTTCTTCTTCAAGGTTCCACCCGAGAATTATTTTTCAGCCAGTCCATCCATTTTTACACTTTGAGGACTCCACCATAGAAATCGATGGCTACGCAATCTGTCCAAGGTCAGTCTGGCGCCCGGGCGTTTCCATGGAGGAATCAGCGCCGCTAGTGCGCTCCAAATACCCAGATTCTTACGCCCCCCAGGAAGGCGCGGCCCGGCATCGGAACTCCTACGATCTCGTCATAACCGGTATTGCTGAGGTTTGTCATCTGTAGAAATGGCTGAAACCGTCCATATTCATGCGCCACAGAAACGTCCCATACCGGATACGCCGTTTGCTGAAATCGTTGCTGGACTCCCACTCGCGTGTTGATCATCGCCCAGCGTCCAACACTGGCATACCAGTTGAACACGGCATTGTGAGCCGGGTAGTTGAATACATATTCCGACTGCAAGCCGTTCAGGACGCTTTGCGCTCCGTCCAGCCAGGTCCAGGAAAGGTTGACCTGCTGGCTATGGTTGACTTGCCAACTCATCGAAGCTTCGGTTCCGGCAAACGCGAATAAATTCAAATTCGTCGCGTGCCACTGGGCGGTCGGAGAAGTCCGAACGTAGTCGATAAAGTTGGTCTGCGGCGAATAAAATCCCGTCACCGAGACAGCCAGAGATCTGCGCGGGTACCAGTCGAAACCGCCTTCATAACTCCATGCCGACTCCGGCTTCAGTTTCGAATTGCCAACGGTCGTTGGGTCGCTGTAGTAAAGGTCCGTATAGGTAGGCAGGCGAAATCCGTAACCTGCCGAGGCACGTGCCTTCAGCGCTGGACGAATCCAGTAGGACGCCGCTGCTTCCGGACTGAAGACGTCATACCCGCCGCTGATGATTTCTTCTCTCGCGCCAACAGACAACGTGGCCCGTTTCCACGATCGAAGATCGAGATCGACATATCCCGATCCCCAATTACGAGCGTGCTGGCCCAGGTTGTTGCTATGGATGGAATCTCCGTCGAAGTCTAGCCCATAGTAGAGGCCGGTTGCACCGTTCCACACCGTCTTGCGGCGCAGGATCGCCTGCCAGCTGCCATCGATATGGTTGTTCGCGTAGATTGCAGGGTCATTGCGGAACAGGACGTAGTTATCCGTGTGACGGCGATATGCGAACCCACCATCCGTGCTTGCTCCCAGTCCCTGATGGATCGAGGCAAACCATCCCTTCGTCCGCTCCCAGGAAGGATAGTTGCCGTAAAAATTATTTGCACCGAACGGCGTATCGCTGCCGCCCAGCAGAATGTCCGTGGTCCCCAAAAGCGAGGTCACCCAGGATTCGGCGCTGGCATTCTCATTGCGATAATCGCGATCGCACATAAAGCCGGAGGAAAAATCGCGATGCCCGGCTACCTGCTCGGCCCAGTTGCGATGGGCATAGTTGCCCACAAAGGACTGCTGATTTTCTCCAAAGCTGCCCACGCCGCCGGAAACCCATAGCGAACTGGCCGCGGGACGCGCGGTTAGAAAATCCGCCACGCCGCCCAGCGCATCCGCGCCATACAACGTCGAACCTGCCCCTTGGAGGATCTCGATGTTCGTCATGGCATCCAGCGGTACCGGCAGATCGAGATTGTTATGCGCCGTTTCCGGATCGTTCACACGAAAGCCGTCAAGCAGCACCAGCGTCTGCTCAAACGATGTTCCCCGAATCGACAAATCCGCGGGATAGCCGCTGGCCCCGCGCTGGCTGATTTGCACCGAAGAGTCCGTGCGCAAATAATCCTCGACGGTATTGAATGCCAGCGGGTGCTCTTGTGTATCCATCACCACAACGGACCGTGCCGACTCGCCCAGCGACACGGGATCAGGCGCGCCCAAGACCGTAACCGTGGTGCGAACGGTCGTCAATTTCTTCCTGTCCGTGGAGGCAGCATGGGGTGTGCTGGACGCGACAGCGGACGGCTGCGAGCTTTGCTGCGCAAAAGCACAGAGCGTACCTCCGCCAGCGAGAATTGCGGCAAGCCAGCGTGAGCCCATCAAACTCGGATCTCCGTCAGCATCGCCCGGTCTTGCACCGTAACGATCGAGCAGCCTCCTGTTTCAATCGAACGCAAGACGCACTCTTGTACGTCCATGCTCTCTTGGCGTTCGCGATGACCAGAATGAGATTCGTAGACGAGTTCAAAGAAAGAAAGGCGATGCACGGTGTGTTCGACCACGAAGGAAACCTCTGAGCAATCATGGAGGAATCCGGGGAGCGATGCAACGATACTTTTGTCTTGTTCTAAATGATTGATTGAGTAAACTATATCTGTCAAACTATGCGCATTGAAGCCTTCCTTCGCGAGAGTCCCATGTTCACGGTGAAACGTGCGGCACGCCACTTCGACGCAGTCGCGGCTGAGGCCTTCGCCGCGGATGACCTCGGGTTCATGGAAGGCCTGGTTCTCGCGGCCATATTCTTCGAAGCGCCGCGTCCAATCAAGCCGTCTCATCTCGCCGAGACCTTCGCCACCACGCGCGGAAATATCAGCCATGCCATTTCTTCACTGGAAGCGAAAGGCCTCTTGCAACGGAAGATCGATCCGTCCGATGCCCGGGGATATCTGCTGACGCTGAAACCGCCCGGCAAGAAGTGCGCGCTGCGCGTGATTGCAGCTTTTGACAAGATGCAGCACGGATTCGAACAAGAAGTTGGAGGGACCGCGCTGGCGAACGCACTCAAGGTGATTCGCGCGCTTGAATCGTGTTGACACGTACGCGATCACGCCGTCCTGCGGACGCATGACGAGTTCGACTCGTTGCTGGTGGTCTGCGGTGCGATCATAAAATAAATGGACCGGTACATTTCTTGCTCCCGCCGCGAAGAGTTACGACGGTGCGATCGAGTGGATTATGAACATCGCATGTTTTGATCGTCGTGGAATACACTGCTGGACAACTAGCTGGTTCAGATCTGGGGATGGAAAGGCATTGCAACATGGTCGCATTGGCAGATACATTTTGGCGCGATAAGCGCGTTTTCATCACCGGGCATACCGGCTTCAAAGGGGTCTGGCTGTCAGTATGGCTCCAGTCTCTAGGAGCTGAAGTATTTGGCTACTCCACCTCCTCGCCGGCGTTGTTTCAGGAGGCCAAGTTGGCCGTCCCCATGCAGTCGTTTCAGGGAAATATTTGCGATTTTCAAAAGCTGCATCAAGCGCTGGACGCTACCCAGTCTGAAATTGTCATCCACATGGCCGCGCAGCCGTTGGTACGGCAGGCATTTCAGGATCCCATCGCAACCTACAAAGCAAATGTCATCGGGACGGCGACCCTCCTGGAAGCCGTTCGCCAATGCAAGCCGGTGCGCGCCGTCGTCGTGGTGACGACAGACAAGTGCTACGAAAACAGAGAGTGGGATTGGGCCTATCGAGAAATCGACCGATTGGGAGGCAGCGATCCATACAGTAGCAGCAAGGCTTGCATGGAGCTGGTCGTGCGCTCCTTTCGCGATTCATTTTTTGCCGTCGGCAGCGGCGACCATCCAGTCGGCGTGGCTTCAGCGAGGGCCGGAAATATGCTCGGCGGCGGAGACTGGGCAAAAGACCGGCTGGTTCCAGACATGATGCGGAGCTTCGCGGCAGGCCGGCCCGTCATGCTTCGCAACCCACAGGCAAAACGTCCCTGGCAGTATGTGCTGGAGGCCTTGCGCGGATACATGCTGCTGGCGCAGGGCCTTTATCAAGATGCCGATCGTTATGCGGGCGCATGGAACTTTGGGCCCAATCCCGCCGATGTCCGGCCCGTTCAGTGGATCGTCGAGAAACTTGCCGCGGCATGGGGCGCGGAGGCGAAATGGGACCTACACGGCGGATATCATCCGCAGGAGACCCAGATGCTCACGCTGGATTGCTCCACGGCCGCGGTGGAATTGCTGTGGGCCCCGGTTCTCGATCTTTCCGATGCTCTGGAAATGACGGCGGACTGGTACCGCGATTTCTATGCGGGAAAGACCATCGCGGAAACATACGCCAGGCAGATCGCCGCTTACTCCCTGAAGGCGAATGCAAAATGGGAAACTCTCTGTCCCGCTTTCCGCGAAATTTAACGCGACCATGGTGATCGCCTCAGACGGTGAGAATACTCTACACTCATCCTTATGCGCGCCACACTTTCCGTCGCCATGATCGCCCGTAATGAAGAGGCGAATCTGCCCCGGACGCTCGATAGCATTCGCTGGGTGGATGAAATTGTCATTGTCGATTCGGGATCTGTCGATCGCACTCCGGAGATTGCCCGCTCCTACGGCGCCAAGCATTCTTTCAACCGGGATTTTCGCGGATTCAACACGCAAAAAAGCCTTGCCATCGACGCCTGCACCAGCGACTGGATCTATCTGCTGGATGCCGATGAAGTGATCACTCCGGAGTTGGCGAAAGAAATCCAGCAGGTGCTGGAAAATCCACGCTATGAAGCCTACTGGCAACCGCGACTGAATCTTTTTCTGGGGCGATGGATTCGCCATGGCGGTTTCTATCCAGACCGAAAACTGCGTCTGTTCAAGCGTGGCACTGCCCGGATGGCAGGCGCGGAACCCCATGGAACGCCGGAACATGCCGGACCAAAGGGAACCTTAAAAAACGATCTGCTGCACTATGCGTATCCGAAGCTCGAACTTTACCTGGAGCACATGAACCGGTACAGCTCCCACAGCACCCGGGAACTTTTCGAGAAGGGTAAAACAAGTTCCACCATTGGGTCGTTCGCCTGGAATGTGTTTCTGAATCCGATCGCGACGTTCATCAAGAACTACATCTTCCGGCTTGGATTTCTCGATGGACTGGAGGGGCTGGTGCTGCACTTCGACCACTCCGTCTACGTCCACTGGAAATATGTGAAGGCCTGGAACGCTGGCAAGCAGGCGAGACTGGCGCAAGCGCCAACCTCGGAAGAAGCCTGGAAAAATCCTGAAAATTGATACAGAAAATCCGTTGCGCTGAATGCGAAAATGCCCTAACCGACCAGGCCCGGCAGGTTCCAGTCACGCGGAAGTACTGGGGTGGCGACGTGTACCGGCTTAGAAAGAGCGGTCAGTTCAATTCCATTCTCCGTCCAGCGACGGATGGTGTAGACCTGCGAGCAACGTTCGCACAACCAGAAATAGCGTCGCATGGTCACCGTGGGCTTGGCATGTGTGTCTGTCGCCACAGAAGGGGACTCGAAGGAAGAGCACTCTGAGGCTTTGGCACAGGACGCAAGGTATGGGGGCGTGGCCAGACCGGGCAAACTCGTCTGGCGTTCCATGAAGAACAGATGTCCGCCGCGCAGATATTTCAATTCTGCGGTGCAATCCTTATTGGCACATTTCATATTCATAAGGTCGCCTCGAAGCTTTCTTAGTTAGAAGCTAATCAGGCAGAAAAGGTTGGCCAGAATACAGTGATCAACGCGAGTCACTATCGCCATTCGCAAATCTTCATCTTCAAATCGCCTGCAACGCAGCCAATTCCGATGCCTCGATTGCAAATCGGGAAATCATATACTCAACGTCTCACCGCAAAACGCATCTAGCTGGGCGTTGAAAGCTCCCGACACCCTCATCATACGCCCGGTATGCGATCAAAAATAAACATCCGATGAAAAAAATAGCGCCGCAGAATGTGTGCGCGTGCCGACTTCGGGCAGATCTTCTCAGGCTTCGGAGGTCAAATCCGGACGGTCAACCCCGCGGTTGGAACTGCAACAGGACATGGTCCGGCGGCTCGGAAGTGGCCTGCACGCCCACCAAGGTGGGAACCCGCCAGTCTGCGGCCATCAGGGTCTCCGGAGCGTAGGTACTCAGCACTGCAAGCACCGGACAGCCAGCCGCCTTTCCCGACGCAACTCCGGCGGGCGCATCCTCCACCACCAGGCATTCTCCGGGCGCGGCGCCTAGCAGCGCTGCCCCATGCTGGTACGGCTCCGGGTGCGGCTTTCCCTGGGTAACCGTTTCGGCCGTGACAAAATGCCTGGGAATAGTAATTCCGGCATGCGCCATGCGGCTGCGCGCCAGCCGCTCAGTTGCAGAAGTAACCACGGCCCAGGAGCCTTCCGGCAGGGCGGCCAGCAGTTCGCGCACGCCAGGCAGAACAACAAGGCCTTCGTTGTCTTCCACTTCCATGTCTTCTATCACGCGAAGCTCATCCTGATCGTCCAGGTCGGGGCGCAAGGCGCGCACGGTCTCAATGGCTCGCCGGCCGTGCGCCATATGAATGGCCATCTCCGGATCGAGGCCGCGCGAGATGGCATACCGATGCCAACTTCGTTCTACCGAGCCGATGGAACTCATCAATACGCCGTCCATGTCAAACAGCACGCCGCGAATCCGCAGATCCACTCTCATCGAGAACCGCCTGACTGCAGCGCAAATTCACGACCTGCCTCCAGCAGAAGTCCGACTGCGGCCGGAGAGCAGGATTCCGCATAAATCCGCAGCAGCGGTTCCGTCCCGGAGGCGCGCAGCAGCAGCCAGCTTTCCGCCGCATTCGGCAGCGTTGCAGCCTGTGGATTGCGCAGGAAAAATTTGATGCCATCAACAGTCTCGACACGATCCACAGGCATTCCGGCGAAGAATTTCACTCTGGCGCGCGCGCGCGCGATGGCCGCGTTTTTTGTTTCATCGTCAATGTGCAGATCAATCCGGTCATAGTGATGCTCGCCATATTCCCGCTGCAATCTCGCAACCAGCTGGCCCAGAGTCTTGTTTTCATCGGCCATCACATTGGCCAGCAATAATGCATTCAACAGACCATCCCGCTCCGGCAAGTGCCGCGCGCTCCCAATCCCGCCCGATTCCTCGCCGCCAATCAAAATCTCCCGCTGCAGCATCAGGTCGCAGATGTGTTTGAAACCGATGCCAACTTCATGCAATCTTCGACCGTATCGGGCGCAGATGCGGTCCACCATGCGCGTCGTGTTGAATGTCCGCACCACCTCACCGGGCCACTGCTTGCGCTCGATCATCCAGCTCAACAGAATCGCGAAGATCTTATGCGCGTCCACCACATTGCCCTCTTCATCCACAGCCCCGATGCGGTCCGCATCCCCATCCGTCGCCAGTCCGGCTTGGCAATGGTGCTCGGCGATTGCCTGTTGTAAGGCCCGAAGATGCGGCTGAATCGGCTCTGGGTTGATTCCTGGAAACAGCGGATCCTGTTCCCCATGAATTTCGACATACGGAATATTCCGACGAGAAAAAATGCCCGCAAGAATGCCCGCGCCCGCGCCATACATGGGGTCGATTGCGAACTTGTATCCGCTCGACGCGATTTTCTCGAGATCCACGAAACGCGCAATCGCGTCAATGTAGTTCGGGAGAAAATCCACACGCGTGATTTCCGCTGCCCGCGCCGCCTGCTGCAGCGGCTTGCCCAGGTACGATTCGATCGCAGCCATCATGGAAGGCTTGCCGGAGCCGCCGTAGCTGGCCTTGAACTTCACGCCATTCCACTGATACGGATTGTGACTGGAAGTGATCATGATGCCGCCGGCAGCACCGCTTTCGCGCACCGCGAAGGACAACGCCGGCGTGGGCGTGATGCCGCTCGCCAACTGCACAGCAATGCCTGCGGACGCCAGAACCTCCGCCGCAGCCTGGGCAAAACGCTCAGACCCAAAACGTGTATCGTACGCAATGCAAACGCCGCGGCTTGGATCTTCTTCCGCCAAAATATAATTCGCAATCGCGCTGGCCGCCACGCGGAGATTGGCGAAGGTAAAGTCGTCCGCAATGATGCCACGCCAGCCATCGGTGCCGAATTTCACGGGGCAGGAGCGGGGAGAATCCGTGGCTGTCACAGTTTCCATTCGAGGGGTCGATCAGATCAGTTTGTCTTGCTTGT
>JAJYSV010000068.1 GCA_021793405.1 Acidobacteriota bacterium | reverse complement strand
AGAAAAAGACCGCGAGCAGCACCGCGCCCGGGCTCACTACCGTATTCCAGTTCGCCAGCGCAGAAATGATGACGGACGCACCGATGCCGAGAACGATTCCAGCGCACCCCCCGGCAATCGAAAGCGTAACTGCCTCGACCAGCAGTTGCAGTCGGCATTTTTGATTCGCGCACGAAAGGACTCGGCGATAACTCAATGCCATCTGCGAGCTAGTTCGCTTCCTGATGACTAGGTCGATTTGCGGAAGGCCGTGACGATCGGGGGATGGGCGTGGATCTACTCTTTTGCAGCCGCAGCCCCAGTCGCTTAAGTTGCCGGCTCAGTAGCGAGGGACAAACCTCCACCTGGTACTGGAGAGCCAGCAGGTACTGCAGTTCCACCAGGGTTCGGTCCGGTCGCTCGTCCAGCCACTTTCCCAACGCCCTATGCAATTCCGGCGTGAGTCGGCTCTGCGGTCCGCGCCGGTGACGCACCCGCTCCGATTGCCCGCTGCGCTTGCGTTGGTCGATGACTTTGCGCGCCCAACCGTAGCTGACGCCAAAGTTCTCCGCCACCTTCCGTACACTCTGCCGGCCACGATCGCACGCCGCCAGGAATTTCCGCCTCAAATCATCTTCGAAAGCTCTTGCCATTCTCGTTGGTGTCCTTGGAATTGCCAGAACAAGCTTATCCTAATCTGTCATTCCGCCCCAACTTTTGGCATGCGGATTCCGTAGCAACTTCGCATCGTCTCTGGCTGTCTTTTCTACTGTCTTCGATCAGGATATTAACAAGGGCAAGGGGTCTTTTTCTATTTCTCGACTACAGCGGCGCACAATCTAATGCGCGCTACGAAGTAAGTGCCGCCCCGTCTAAGGTTCGTCTCGGATGACGAGAATGCAGCTAGCCTTCCTCTTCCACCGTTGCAGACTGATTGGTCTTTGCCGCGGCGATGATCTTTTCCTGCGTCTGCGGCAGAACAAAATCGTAGTGGTCCATCTCCATGTGAAAGCTCCCCTGGCCCTGCGTCATCGCTGTCAGATCAGCGCCGTACGTCAACATGTCCGCCATCGGCACTTCTGCCTGGATCGTCGTCTGCCCAGGCACGGAGCTGGGTTCCATTCCGAGCACGCGCCCGTGCCGTCCCGGCAAATCTCCCATCACGGTGCCGGCAAAACTGTCCGGCGTCTGGATGCTGACCCGCATCACCGGTTCGAGCAGCGCAGGGCGCGCCCGCTCCATGCAGTCACGGAAGGCCAGCCGGCCTGCGATACGGAAGCTCATCTCGTTCGAATCCACTTCGTGGTACGAGCCATCAAAAACAGTCACCCGAAAATCCACCATGGGATGGCCTGCCAGATATCCTCGATCGGCAGCCTCCCGCACGCCTTTTTCAATCGCGGGAACATAATTGCGCGGGATTGCTCCGCCGAAAATATCATTCACAAACTCGAAGCCTCCGCCGCGCGGCAATGGTTCAATGCGAATCTTGCAATCGCCAAATTGCCCATGCCCACCCGATTGTTTCTTGTGCCGCCCATGGCCTTCGGCCTGTGTGCGAATCGTCTCGCGATACGGCACCTTGGGAGCTTTCAGCGTGACCTCCGTGTGGTAGCGGCGGCGAAGCTTCGAAACTATCACTTCAATATGCTGCTGGCCCGTTCCGGCAATCAGAAATTCATTCGTCTGCGGATCACGAAAGAAACGAATCAGCGTATCTTCTTCCATAATGCGGTGCAGGGCATTGGCCAGCTTATCCTCATCCGCCCGCGTACGCGGTTCAATGGCAAACGCAATCGCCGGCTCCGGGTTCTGCACTTGTTCATACAGAATGGCGTGCCGGCTGTCCCCCAACGTATCGCCGGTGTGCGTGCTCCGCAGCTTGGCCACCGCGCCCAGGTCGCCCGCATGCAGTTCCGTCACGGCCACAGGCTTTTTCCCCTGCATGATTGCAAGATGTGCCAGCTTTTCCTGCGCCTGCTGTTTGTAGTTAAAGACCGAATCGTTGTCGTGAGCGCAGCCTGTAAAAACTTTGAAGAATGAAATCTGTCCCGCGAATGGATCCGAAATGGTCTTGAAGACGAACAGAGACAGCGGCCCGTTATCGACGACCGGCTGGTCCTCTTTTTCCGCCGTCCCCGCCGCGTCGCCATTTCCCGGTTTTCCATTTTTTCCAGACAGCGCGGTTGCCGGCACCGGTTGGCGTTCCACCGGCGCGGGCGCATAGACGCGGAAAAATTCGAGCAAACGATCGGTTCCTATGTTGTTCAGCCCGGAAGAAAACATCACCGGGAAAATACGATCCTCCCGGATCGCTTCATGCAGCGCAGTTACCAGATGTTCTTCGCTCAATGTGCCTGCATTGAAAAACTCCTCGAGCAATTCATCCTTCCCCTCCGCCACCAGTTCCACCAGCGCTTCATGCGCCGCTTGCGCCTGCTCCAGCAGGTCCTTTGGGATGGGGATGGGTTGACCGCGGCCCTTGGAATCGCGGCGATAGTCATAAGCCTGCATTGCGATCAGGTCGACGATGCCGGAGAACGATTGTCCCGCTCCAATCGGCAGCGCGACTGCTGTCACGGTGCGTCCGAAACTGGCGCGCAAGCTTTCCATCACCCCATCGGGTTTCGCGCGCTCGCGATCCATCCCATTAATGACCAGGATGCGCGGCAGTTTGAACTCCTCCGCGTAATCCCACACACGTTGCGTCATCGGTTGCGGTCCTTCGACCGCATCGACTACCACGGCGACCGCCTCGACTGGCAGCATCGCCGCTCGCGCTTCCGGCACAAACATGTTGAAGCCGGGAGTATCGATCAGATTGATCTTCACTCCGCTCCACTCGCAGAATGCAACAGCGTTGGCAAGCGTCACGCGTCGCGCGATCTCCTCTTCGTCGTAGGCTGTGACCGCAGTCCCGTCCTCGACGCTGCCCATGGTTGGAATTGTGCCGGCTGTCGCCAGCAATGATTCAATCAGTGTGGTTTTTCCGCAGTGCGAATGGCCGACGAAGGCCAGGTTGCGAATCTCATTGCCCAGGTACGTCTTCATCGCAGTCCTCCAGGAATTTCAACGCCGGAGAAGGAAACACGTGCAGCAACACACGGATGGTCTAGCAAATCCGGGGCTCGAACAGAGCCTTCTCCTGAAGCGGATTCTCCTGCCGGCGCCCTTGCTTAAGAAAAAGCCGCGCATCGTAGCGATAGGAATAAAAATCCGCTCCAAACCTTTCACCGGAACACTGTGGCAGCCGTCCCACACACGACGACTCAGCCCAGCATTTCGAAGGACTACGGAGTCTAGCATTGCTGATTCCACGAGAGCAAGTCGGATCGATCTACTGCTATACTCTGCCCAGAAACCGCCCCCCTAAAAAAGTTCGATGGAGGTACTTTGACTTCTTTCCGCAACTTGAGCAAAGCCCCGTTTCTCCTAGGCGTGTTCCTCCTAACATTTTCATTGTTGACCTTTCAGATTGTGCAAACCCGCATCCTTTCGGTGATTGCGTGGTATTACATGGCCTTTTTTGCGATCAGCGTGGCCATGCTTGGTATGACAGCGGGCGCCGTCTGGGTCTATCTGCACCTTGAACGCATCGAAGCGGTCCCGCTGCCCGTGACCCTCACGAATTTCACACTCGCCACCGCAGTCGCCATGCCTGCGTCGATCATGATGCAGTTTTGCCTCATCACCACAATTTCGCTTTCGCTCACCACGATCATTTCGTGGGGCATCTTGATGGTCGCGATGGCAGTGCCCTACTTTTTCTCCGGCGTAGTCGTCAGCCTGGCGCTCACCCGCAGTCCCTTCCCCGCCGGCCAGGTCTATGGAGTGGATTTGGTAGGCGCCGCACTCGGATGCATGGGAGTCATCCTCATCCTGAACGCCATGGATGGCCCCACTGCTGTCATCGTCTCGGCTGTCGCGTGCGGTGTGTCGGCTTTCGCCTTCATGTCCAGTGCCAACGCCGAAGATCGGCTGCGATTGAAATCGGCTCCATGGTGGCGTCGCCCGGCACCGATCACGACAGTTTTAGCTGTTTTCGCCATACTCAATTCGCTGGCACCGGTCGGTGTTCGCCCGATCCTTGTGAAAGATCACTTCGAACGCTTCGGCTTTAAGGTGTACGAGAAATGGAACTCGTACTCCCGCATCACAGTCGACCGGCCGCAACTGAGGCTCCCGGACCTGTGGAGCGGCTCTTCCAAAATGTCGCCAGACGCGCGCGCCATGCAGGCGCAATTGACTATTGATGGCGGAGCTGGTTCGGAGATGTCCCATTATGACGGCACTCCCCAATCCATTTCCTATCTTCAATATGATCTGGTCGGACTGGCATACCGTCTTCCCGGCATCCACAAATCCGCAGTCATTGGGGTTGGAGGTGGCCGCGATCTTTTGACCGCTCACTATTTCGGTGTGCCTGACATCACCGGCATCGAGTTGAATCCAATCACCGTCAATCTACTCACGAAGCAGCCCTACTACAGGAAATTCAGCGGCGTTACCGCACTCCCAAACCTAAAGCTGCATGTCGATGATGCTCGGAGCTGGTTCGACAGCACCCATGAGAAATTCGATCTCGTGCAAATGAGCATGATCGACACATGGGCGTCAACGGGCGCTGGCGCATTCACCCTCAGCGAAAACGGACTCTACACGATTGAGGGTTGGCACGCTTTCCTCCGCTCCCTCAATGACGACGGAGTCTTTACCGTGAGCCGCTGGCATAACCCGGGCAATATGGACGAGACAGGACGCATGATCGGTCTGGCCACAGCAGTCCTTTTGGACTCGGGTGCGAAAGACGTCGGCTCGCATATATTCGTCGCAAGCGCCGACTATATGGCTACACTCGTGCTTTCAAAGAAACCCTTCACGCCTGAGCAGTTGCACATCCTGCACGACACCGTGCGAAACCTCGGCTTCAACGTTCTCCTGGCCCCTAACCAGCCGACTCAATCCCGGCTCCTACGCGGCATTGTTGAAAGCCCGGATCGCGCCTCTTTGAATCGCGTGCTGGAGGGAACCTATCTCGATCTCAGCGTGCCGACGGATAATCGGCCATTTTTCTTCAACCAACTGCGCTTTCGCGATATCCCGAACGTTGCTCTTCGCATGTGGCATGGTACCCTCGCCGCCAATTCGCTGGAAGGCAATTTGATCGCGTCCGGCGTCCTTGTACTCATTCTCCTTATCTCCATCGTCGCCGTGATCGTCACGGTCCTTCTGCCTCTCAGGGGTGCGGTTCGGGAGTCTCCGCTACCTTTGGTCGGGATTGGCAGCTTGTATTTCTCGCTGATCGGAATGGGCTTCATGCTGGCTGAGATCGCGCTTCTCGAGCGCTTCAGTGTGTATCTGGGACATCCGATTTACTCACTGAGCGTGTGCCTCTTCAGCCTCATTCTGGCCTCCGGCCTGGGTAGCTTAACGTCGGACCGCCTCAAGTTGAACGCACGCATCAAATTGCTTATATGGGGCAGTCTCGTTGTCGTATATCTGGTAGGTATGGCGCAGATTTTGCCCGTGCTCCTGGAGTCCACCACGGGACAGGAACGTTTGGTGCGCATTGCAATCTCCGTAGCGGTCATCATGCCATTGGGATTCCTCCTCGGCTTCGCCTTTCCGACCGGCCTCTGTCTGGTCGAAGCAGTGGACCGGCAACCGACACCCTGGTTCTGGGGCATCAATGGCGCAAGCAGTGTTCTCGCGTCTGTGCTTGCCGTGATGTTCAGCATGGCGCTTGGCATTAACGTGACCATTCTCTTCTCCGCTGTCTGCTATCTTCTACTCATTCCAACAAGCTTTGCGCTCTTGGGAATGGGACAGCAACTCACTGCCAAAAAGTCCGGGTAGGTCACTACCGCATTTGATTGCAGCTATTGTGGAACTGCTCCAGTCGCGACGGCGTTCGAATTGCAGCTTTCATTTGCGCAGGGCTGGTAAAAGCGTGTCCTTCTCCGCAAAAATGCGAGATACTGGAATGGAAGGATGAAGCGTCCATATGGCAGAGACACCCACGCTCAAAGACCACTATCTCTTTGGAAATCTCGAAAGCAGCGCGCTGAATCAGAACAAAGTGCGCGAAGTCAACTACGGCTATGACCAGAATGAGGGAGTCATCCTCACCACACTCGATACCGCGCTGAACTGGGTGCGCAAAAGCTCCATCTGGCCGATGACGTTCGGCCTGGCCTGTTGTGCCATCGAAATGATGTCCATGGGAGCCTCACGGTTCGACGTAGCCCGCTTTGGGGCAGAGGTTTTTCGCCCCTCCCCGCGCCAGTCCGATCTAATGGTGATTGCTGGACGCGTATCGAACAAGATGGCCCCGGTGATTCGCAGGCTATATGACCAGATGCCTGAACCCAAATGGGTGATTTCCATGGGAGCTTGTGCTACGTCCGGTGGCGTTTTCAATAATTATGCATTGGTTCAGGGAGTTAACCAGATTATTCCCGTCGATGTCTACGTGCCCGGCTGTCCGCCTCGTCCGGAACAACTCATGTACGCCCTGACCCTGCTGCAAGAGAAGATTCTGCGGGAGCGGGGCACGGTCAAAAAAGCCTTGAACCTTGAGTAGGTGAGGCAGGTTCAGAACGCCGCGCCTTGCGCAGCAGTATTTACTTAGTAGATAATTTTTTTGGCGTTACAGTATCTGTTGGTATATCTTTAGATTAGCCCAGTATGGGTAGGGCAACTTTTTGATTGGTTTGTGTGATCTAAGTCACTACGGAAAGAATAAATATAGGCTGACCAGCATGGAGTCGGTCTCCTTGTTAGTGCTTGGGACAGAGAGAACAAAGCGCTCAAGAAGACAAATTACTAAGCTCATTTACACAAAGTTTTGGAGGATACAGGATGGAACATTTCAAGTTACGTACGAAGGGTTGCTGGATCGCAGCCATATGCGTACTCGGGCTGGGTACGACGCTCATGGCGCAGCAGGCATCGAGTTCGTCGAACTCGGGCAAAACCAGCACGGCGGCGATTTCGCCCTCAACCGTCAATCCATCGAAGATTGATATTTTCCTTGGTTATTCTTATTTGTCGCCCCATGCGACCGTCAATGGTCAGCCCTATTCTTCCGTAAACCTCGGCGCCATCGGAAGCGGCGCGTATTACTTCAATAAGTATCTAGGTCTGGAAGGTAGTCTTGCCTCCCATCCAGACGGCAACAACGATGGATTTACCACCATCAACGGTGGTCCTATCGTGCGTTTGCCGATGGACGGGATTGGATCGATAACGCCTTTCTTGCACGCATTAGTTGGCACAACCCGCATTGGCGGCCCGAATACGAATATCACTGAAGCGAACGGTGTAACTTCAATCCACATGGTGAATCCCTATCGTTGGGGAACAGCCTTGACCGTCGGCGGCGGTATGGATCTTCCGATCCCCGGCTTGCAGAATCGTCTCTCTTGGCGCGTCTTCCAGGCGGATTATCAGTACATGCATGCCTCTTTTGGACCCCCGGCGACATTGCCGCCCGATGGCTCCACGAATATCCTTGGTGGACGCGCCAATATCAATGCGATTCAGCTAAGCACCGGCCTTGTGTTTCATATGGGCAGCGTCATTCCGCCTCCGCCGGTTGCCTATACCTGCTCGGTTAGCCCGTCGGAAGTATATCCGGGCGATCAAGTCACTGTTACTGGCAATGCGCAGAATCTGAACCCAAAGAAGACCGCCACCTATTCCTGGACCACGACCGGCGGCAAGATCAGCGGTACTTCCTCCACGGGAACCGTCGATACTGCCGATCTCAATCCCGGTACCTACACGGTTGCCGGTCATGTGACCGAAGGCATGAAGGCCGGTCAATCGGCGGACTGCAATGCCACGTTCACTGTCAAGCAGTTTGAGCCGCCCACGGTTGCCTGCACGGCCAATCCTACGTCGGTCAATCCGGGCGATTCCGCCACGATTACCGCGCAGGGTACCAGCCCGCAGAATCGTCCTCTCACCTACAGCTATAGCGCCTCGTCGGGTCAAGTCAGCGGTTCCAACAACACCGCCACGCTGAACACGACCGGTGCCGCCCCTGGGGTGATCACGGTTACTTGCAATGTTGCGGACGATAAGGGTCAAACCGCTTCCGCTACCACCGACGTGACGGTCAATGCGCCGCCACCGCCCCCGCCGGCACCGAAGACCGAGACGTTGTGCTCGATCAACTTCGGTCGCGATAAGCGTCGGCCGGTCCGTGTCGACAACGAAGCGAAAGCCTGCTTGGATGATGTCGCTTTGAATCTCCAACGCAGTGCCGATGCCAAGGCAGTTCTTGTCGGCAGCAGTGCTCCCAACGAGCGCCACGGCGATCGTCAGGCAGCCGAACGCGCCGTCAACACCAAGGCATACTTGGTCAACGAGAAGGGGATCGATCCTTCTCGCATCGATGTCCGCACAGGAATCGCGGGATCGGACACCGTTCAGAACTATCTGGTTCCGTCGGGCGCCAACTTTGACAACGATGTACCGGGCACAACTGCCGTGGATACTTCTGCCGTCAAGGTGTCGAAGAACGCTTACGGACACAGCCATGCAGCCGCAACGAGACCGCATCATCGCCGTCGCAAGGCGAAGAGTGCGACAACCAGCGCGGCTCCCTCCAATCACTAAGGATTGACGGAGGAGTCGAATGAAATGGGGCCGGCCAGCTAGACTGGCCGGCCCTTTTCCTTGCTCAACTCAATCAACGATTTTTGCACGCCGCACCTGATCGATCATGGCGGACCATCCATTCCCGACCGGGTGCCCATCTCACTTGAATGGTTACCAAACCCCCTATGAGTCTTTTGCCACGAACCTCCTCTTTGATTCGGATAGCCATCCTCAGCTTCATGGCCGTCTCCGGCGCCTCAACATGCGGCTTTGCCCAGGTGTGGAATTCGGTGGGCCCATACGGCGGAGATGCGCGTAGCTTTGCCTATAGTCCGTCAACCCCGTCTTACATCCTTCTCGGAACGACGAGCAGTTGGATTTATGAAACGGACAATGCTCAACAATGGACCCGCTTGAGCAAAATCTCCGCATCCGATTCGCTGGTTGTCGATAATATCGTTTTTGACACATCGAATCCCAGGCGCATCCTGGTAGGTGCCTGGAAACTGGATCAGCCCACTGGCGGAGTCTTCGTCAGCGATGATGAAGGGCATCACTGGAAGCCCGTACCGGACATGGCGAACCAATCGGTCCGCGCATTGGCCCAAGCTCCTTCCGATCCCAAAGTGTGGGTAGCCGGTACGCTCAGCGGCATCTATCGCAGCCAGGATAGCGGCGTCCATTGGAGTTTGATCAGCCCCATGGGGAGCGCCGAAATTCATGAAGTGGAGTCCATCGCGATTGATCCCCTGCATCCGGAAATTATCTACGCCGGTACCTGGCATTTGCCTTGGAAGACGGTGGATGGCGGTCGTACATGGCAGAGCATCAAGCAGGGTTTGATCGTCGATTCCGATGTGTTTTCGATCATCATCGATCCCAAAGCCCCCGACACCGTCTACACCAGTGCGTGCTCAGGAATCTATAAGAGCACCAACGCGGGCGCGGACTTCCACAAGATTCAGGGCATTCCCACCACGGCCCGACGTACCCGCGTCTTGATGCAGGATCCGAATAATTCCAATATTGTGTATGCCGGGACCACCGAAGGTCTGTATCGGACCGTCGACGCTGGCAGCACATGGAAGTTGATGACTCCGGATGACATCATCATCAATGATATCTACGTCGACCCTAAGAATTCGCAACATATACTGATGGCTACCGACCGCAGCGGCGTTCTCGAAAGCGGCGATGGCTCAGTCAGCTTTCATGACTTCAATCAAGGATTTTCCGAGCGCCAGATTTCTTCCATGGTGGTCGATCCCCGCAATCCGAACACGATCTATGTCGGCGTATTGAACGACAAACGATTTGGCGGCGTATTTGCCTCCAAAGACGCCGGAGAAACCTGGGCCCAGGTCGACGGCGGCCTCGAGAATGTCGATGTGTACGCTCTCGCCATGTCACCCGCGGGAAATCTGCTGGCGGGAACGAATCGCGGAATTTTCCGCTGGAACGCTGGAAAATGGGACAACGTCAGCCACCGCCTCAAGGCGGTCACCCGCAAAGTGACCCATGTCCACGGAAGGCGGCGCTCTGTTTCTACCGAGACCGTCTATGTGCCCGGCGGCGAGATTGAAGACAGCGTCTATGGCATCGCGTTCGCCGCTGGAGAGTGGTACGCTGCCACCGCCGACGGTGTCTACCGGAGCGAAGATGGTGGTTTCGTCTGGCGGACCAGCCCCTCCTCGTCGACCTACAAACCCATGCCGTTTTGGGATGTCGCCGCGCACGACAATACCGTGCTGGTCAGCGGAACCTCTGCGCTGTACCTCTCGCTCGATCAGGCGACGTCCTGGCATTCCATTCCGCTGCCTGCGGGCTGGCGCCGGATCCGCTACGTTGCCATCGATGGCACGGGTCGCCTCTGGCTCGGCGGTCGCCAGGGTATCGCCTACAGTGAAGATCAGGGCCAGAGCTGGCAGTTCTCGAAAGTCCCCATCAATGACATCAGCGGATTGGAGTATGACCCGCGGAACCAGCGCATCATGGCGACCTCCTACGACTCCAATCTTATCTTTGGCATGGACTCGACAGCGAAGAACTGGACCTGGTGGAATGCGGGCTGGCGCACTCACGTCGTAGGTTCTTCCGGTGGTCATCTGGTAGCCGCCACTCTGCTGCATGGTGTTCTTGTACAACCGGAGAAACAGTTGGCTGCACGCGAATTTTAGAGAGGTTGTCCAGTTGCTATAGAGTGGAGTGCGTCATTCTGAGCGCAGCGAAAAATCTTTGTGTTGGCTTTTCTCGGCAACACACGGGTTGCTTACGCCGCTCAGGATGATGTATTCCGTTTGAGCGGCACCGTACAGCACCGTGGAACCGAATCGCACGCTCGCAACGTCCAGCCTATGACATTGCCCTCTGCTTCCTCATCCGTGATTCGTCCGGCAGTCATGCGCGATCTGGATGCTCTGGTGGCCATCGACGCCGCCTGCTTTCCCGCCGGTATCGCCTATCCGCGCGAAGAAATTGAATTTCTGCTCCGCAACCCACAGGTCATGACCGTAGTTGCGGAACTGTCCGGTATCATCGTAGGTTTTGCCGCTTTCCAACGACGGCAGCCACGGCGCTCCCACCCAATCGGTCGCTACGGTGAACTCGTTACAATCGAGGTCCTGCCCCAGTTTCGACGCCAGTCGATTGGCGCCGAACTCTATCAAACGCTGGAAGACAGCCTGCGGGACTGGGGAGGTGGCCGCATGCAGCTCCACGTTTCCATTGAAAATCGAGCTGCGCTGTCGTTCTATCGTCGCTTGGGATATCGCGTCATCGACCGCGCTCCCGGGTATTATCTCAAGACCATCGACGCATGGCAGATGGAAAAGGATTTAGCCTCGAGCTAGCGCCTGCTTCTTCCCGCGGCAGCCTCTACAGGCCGTTCGTTTGAATCGCTGAGAGTAGTTGATGCGTACCTTCGTCGGTACAGGGCCCGTCCGCACGCCAATACACGTGTCCCTTTTGATCGACAAGCAGGGCAACCACCTTCTTTTCGTTAGTAATATCGAGCGATCGTTTGAACCTAGGCTTGTTGACGTAGGCCGTCAGTATCCGGTCGCGCAAATCCTTGTCCGTGGTGTTGCTGCGCAGCGCCGCATTGAACCACCAGCGGTACAGAAAATTCTGCCGTGACATGATAAGCGGTTCGTAGAAGCGAAATTTGCTGTGGCCCGACTGAATTTGCCGGGCCGCGGGAATCCAGGTGTTTACGTCCTGTTGCTGCTCGCGGGCAAAGGAGAGGATGACTAAATTCAACTGCCCGGCGAAGTCCTGCGGCAGGTTCAGTCGAGCATGGTCCAGGTCGGTTGCTTCGATGGCAGGGAACTGTCCAAGTGCAGTCGCGGCGGCCGGTGTCGCGCCCTGCGCGAAGGAGCCAGCCAGAAGGCAGAAAATCAACAGGGAAAAGACAGTTCGTAGATAGCTATCGTTAGGACGCAAGGGCATAGGCAGTTCTTCCTCTCTCAGCCTAACAGCACAATAAAACTATCGAGCAACTACCCTGGTCCGGATCGCCGGCGAACCCCTTCTATAACGACAGCAATGCAAGCCTGTTTTCTGTTCGAGTTGTTCGCCGCTGTTCCGTCCACTATCATACGTACAGGTGCAAACGTGGAAGAAACCAGGAAATCCCGGCATTCTTTCCAGACCGACGATCCTCGCCTGTCCTCGATTGCCGAAAAGGTCTTCGCCGAACAGCGCCTGAGCTTTGACGATGGCGTCGCGTTGTATCGTTCCGCGGACATTCTCGCGGTAGGCTGGCTTGCCAACTGGGTACGCGAGAAGATGCACGGCGACATCGCGTACTTCAATGTCAACCGCCACATCAATCCCACCAACGTATGTGTCGCCGCGTGCCGGCTCTGCGCCTTTGGACGAAAAAAAGACGCGCCTGGCGCCTACACCATGGCGCTCGAAGAAGCGTGGCAGCGCGCTGCCGAAGGCTACTCGGAAGCAGTCACCGAATTTCATCTGGTCGGCGGCCTCCATCCCGATCTGCAACTCGAATATTTTCTCGATCTCATCAGCGGTTTAAAACAGCGCTTTCCTAAAGTTCACATCAAGGCCTTCACCATGGTCGAGATCGCATTCCTTGCCAAGCGCTCTAAACTGACCATCCGCGAGACTATCGAAAAATTAAAGGCCGCGGGCGTTGATTCCATGCCCGGCGGCGGCGCGGAAATCTTCGCCGATCGTGTGCGCCATATCATCTGCGATCACAAAATCGACGGCGACGAATGGTTGGAAACCGCGCGCATCGCGCACCAGCTTGGTATGCGCTCCAATGCAACGATGCTCTATGGGCATGTCGAAAATGACGAGGACCGCGTCGACCATCTGCTGCGTCTCCGCGCGCTGCAGGATGAAACCGGCGGCTTCCAGACCTTCATTCCGCTGGCGTTTCATCCGGACAACACCGCCCTCGACCATCTGCCGCGCACCACCGGACTCACCGATATTCGCCAGATCGCCGTCGGCCGCCTCATGCTCGATAACTTCGCCCACATCAAGGCGTACTGGCAGATGATGACGGCCAAGATTGCTCAGATCGCTTTGCGTTTCGGAGCGGACGACATCGACGGCACCGTGGTGGAAGAAAAAATCTATCACGATGCGGGCGCGGAAACTCCGCAGGGCATGCGCCGCGTGGATCTTGTCCGTCTCATCACCGAAGCCGGGCGCGTTCCAGTTGAACGCGACACCCTCTATCGCGCCGTCGAGCGTAGCGGCGACACCTTCACCGTCGCCGTGTAAGACCCCTCGGCGGACAACCTCGTCGATCCCTTGAGTGCAGCTCTGATTCAGCGTGTTTTGCGTTTGTATCAGCCTGTTTTGTACCAGCTTGTATTATTGTTTTCGCATCAGCCCGTTTTGTATCAGGGCACGACTTTAGTCGTGCCGTAAGGGCAGCAAAATCAGAGGGCTTTAGCCCCCGCGGTATGGGTACAACGATATCCGCGTTACCGTAACGGTGAAAATGCGCTCGGCAGATTGGATATTCCAGGAGTCATCCACTATGGATTTCTTTTCTCGTTGTGCGAAAGCAGCGGCGATCCGGGGAAGCGCCTTGGCCCTTGGCATCCTTCTCTTCACCGGCATCGCGCTATCCCAGCAGATCGCGCCAATCCAAGTGGGACCAATCCACGGCGGAGGAGGGATCACGCTGCCGCCGCCCCCTCCGACGCCCATTATTCCCGTGGTCGATCAGTATCGCGTCTCGGCTGTTGCCGCCTGCGCCCAGCCGCCCTGCCCGGAAGAAAAATCTGTCTCGGAAAAAATCACAATTGTCGATAACTATCGCTGGCTGGAAAGCGACCACGATCCGCTGGTGCGCCAATGGATCGTGGCACAGATGGCCTATACCCAGCTCTATCTTTCTCAAGTGAGAAACCGACGGCAAATCGCGCGCGAACTGTCCACGCTGATGCATGTGGACACGCAAACCGTTCCGCTTGTCGAAAAGGATGTGTACTTTTTCAAAAAACAAATGGCTGACCAGAATCAGGGTTCCATTTACATGCGCCGCGGTTTGCATGGCGCGGATATATTGCTGGTGGATGCCGGCAAGCTCAGCGCCGACCAGAATACTTCCGTCACCATGCGCGATGCCTCACTGGATGGCAAATGGCTCGTCTACGGCGTGCGCATCGGCGGCGCGGATGAAGAAACGCTCCACGTCCTGAATGTGGAAACTCACCAGGACCTGCCGGATGTTTTGCCGCACGCCCGTTACTTCGGTGTAAGTCTCGCGCCCGAGAAAAAGGGAATCTACTACTCGGTCTACAACCCCACCGGCACGCACGTTTTCTATCATGCTTTCGGTACGCCGGTTGCCGCCGACAAGATGATCTTTGGCGACGACTACAACGGGCACAAACTAGGGCCGCTCGATCTAACCAGCGTCCGCGTCTCAGAGAATGAACGCTATCTTGTGCTGCGGATTTCCCACGGCGTTCCCGCAACCCAGGAAGATGTTCTCGTCCAGGAACTGCGCCATCCAGCGAGCGGCTGGCAGCCCATCGTCTATGGCATCCAATCGCATTTCACTCCCATCGTGGTTGGCGATTCCGTCTACGTCAAGACGGATTACAAAGCGCCCAACGGACGTATCGTCAAGATCGATATCGCGCACCCGGAAGAGTCGGCATGGAAGACCATCGTACCGGAAGGCACGCACGTAATCGACGACTTCACGGTGACAGGGAAACGCTTGTTTGTCACCAGGCTGGTCGATGTGAAGACCCAGACCACCATCTACAACCTCGACGGCAAGCAGACTGGAGAACTGAATTATCCAGCTATCGGAACCGGCACCCCGGTATCCGGTAGGTTCGACCGGAAGATCGGCTTCTACAGCTTTCAATCGTTGAATCAACCGCCAACGATTTACAGCTACGACACTTCCAATGGAAAGTCCGATGTCTTCTTTGCGGAAAAAGCCCCGTTCGTCAGCGACCAGTATGAAGTGCGGCAAGTGTTCTTTCACTCCAAGGATGGCACCCGCATTCCCATGTTCATCGTCGGCCGCAAAGGGTTGCCGCGCGATGGCAGCGTGCCCACATTGATGACCGCCTATGGCGGGTTTGATATCAGCATGACGCCCGAATGGGATCCCGAGTACGCCTGGTGGCTGGAACAGGGAGGTTATTTCGCGTTGCCGGATCTGCGCGGCGGTTCCGAATACGGTGAATCCTGGCACCGTGCGGCAATGTTCCGGCACAAGCAGAACGTCTTCGACGATTTCTATGCCGCCGCCGAATATTTAATCGACAACCACTACACCACGCCCCAACTGCTCGCCATTCGCGGTCGCTCCAATGGCGGCCTGCTCATGGGTGCCGCGATGACCCAGCGCCCCGATCTGTTCGGCGCCATCTGGTGCGGATTTCCACTGCTCGATATGCTGCGCTACCAGCATTTCCTCATCGGCCGCTTCTGGACCACCGAATATGGCTCCTCGCAGAATCCCGCGCAGTTCCCCTATCTCCGCGCATACTCCCCCTACCAGAACGTGAAGTCCGGAACAAAGTATCCGGCTATCATGTTCTTCACTGGAGACAGCGATACTCGCGTCGCTCCGCTACATGCCCGCAAGATGACCGCCGCCATGCAGGCCGCCAGCGCCAGTGACCGGCCCATCTTGTTGCACTATGAACTCAAGGCCGGGCACAGCTCCGGCGTCTCCATCCATCAGCTTGTCGCCGACTATGCTGACGAACTCGCATTTCTATGGAACGAAACGGCAGGAACAAAATAGCATCGGCCTGGGTGCCCAATCCTAGCGTAGCTAGGGTGGGATAGAACGAAGCCCGCGTCACACTGACATCTAATTCATCCAGCGTTTATCCGTCGGGTCTTTCTTCCCGTCCGGATCGATATATCGCCCTTGCCCATCGAACTTCACATCGCGGTCATGCTTGCGCATGTAGACCTCGAACTTCCGCGCCGCCCGCCGCCTCTTCCAGCGATAATATCCATTGCGCAGTGAGAAGGCCCGCTCCGTCGCCGCAAACGCGTAGCCGCGTCGCGGTGCCATCTTGATATAGATATATCCGAACAGTGCGCCGCCCAGTGATGCCAGAGACAGAAAGCCACTCGGCCCCTGAAACACGCTGGCCAGCGCAATCAGGATGAAGACCATCACCAGATATTTTGCGCGGATGGAAATGGGCAGAGGAAACATCAGGAATTTCTGGTCGCCCATCAGTACCGCCCATGCAGCCAGCAGGCCGAAGATTCCTCCGAGAGCGCCATAAATGGTCTGGTTGGGCGACATGTGGAAGATGTGCGTGTACGAGACGACAATCGTCGTCAGCGCCGCTCCCGCGACAGAGAAGAAATAAATCTCCGTCAGCCATCGCGTTCCATAGGTGGTCTCCAGGTAGAAGCCGATAAACCACAGTGACAGCATGTCGAAGGCGATCTGTAGAATTCCGCCGCTCAGAAAACTGTACGTGATCAGTTGCCAGATCGCTCCATGCATCACCATCGTGGGCGTCAGCGCGCCCGCGGCGAAAATGTCGACGGCAATCCCCGGCGCAATCCAGCGCAAGACCAGCAGCACGAAAAAAATCGCAATCGTCACCAGGATGATCTTGCGGATCATCCCCGCGAACGGAGGAAACGACAACATCATGGAACCGGAGCGCGGCATACTCTTCCAGCCTACGTCTTGATTCAGTCTGGCGCTACTTCTTTGGAAGCGGCGGCGTATGGAAATGTGCTGGAAATGGGAAGGCCGCTGGGCTCCGCTGTCCTGCCTGGTTAGCGGAACGGATGCCGAAGATCACATTGTCCGGCGACACGGGAACGGTAACCTGCGTGACCGCGCCCACGGAATCGTAAAACTGCCAGTCTGGCGCCGACGTGTCCCGCCATACAATCTGGTACGTCGTCCCTGCCGGCGCTCCCTCGGGAGCGTCCCAGGCCAGCGTGGTGGTGTTATCGAGGACTTGCGTCACGATGCGTGCATTCTTGGGTGTGCCCGGAGCCGAAGCCAGCGTCGCCAGGGTGGCGGCATTCAACCGGGCGACCCGCGCCACATAGTTAAAATCGACATACTTGAGCAGATCGCCATACTGCACACCATTTTCCACCCGCACATCCTGATGCTGATGGTTGAAATCCTCGCGCCATTCCGTGAATCGCACCGCCGGAAAGCCCTGCAGGTTGAAAGAATGATGATCTCCGCCGCGCAAATAGCGGTCCAGACGGAACACCAGCACGGGATGGAACGGCCGCCTGCCCGCTCCGCTGGTTGTGAAATACGTTTCGTCCACGTCCGCAATCGCTCGCGCCAATTCGCGCGACGGCGAATCGCTTTCGCCGCCCAGCATACGGATCATTCGAAGCTGCTGCTCGCTGGCATTCGCCGGAATTCCTTCGGAGAACACTCGTACCACGTTCTTGTTCTGTAGCGTGTCGCCCGGCGTGGTGTTGCCCCCGACGATGTCGTTGTTCAGCACGCCCTCCAGGTCCCAGCCCTGTTCCTTGGCGAACTTCGCCAGATGCGCGCTGCCGTAGAGTCCCTGCTCCTCGCCCGCCACTGCGGCAAATACCAGCGTCGCTGGAAAGTGCAGCTTGCTCAGTACCCGCGCGCTCTCCAGACTCACCGCAACGCCGCTGGCATCGTCGTTCGCCCCCGGGGCTGCGCCATGCGTGTCTTCGTTGCTGCTGTCGCGAGAATCGTAGTGGCCCGTGACCAGGTACATGCGGCCGGCCTGCGCCGGATCGCTCCCGCGCAGCACCGCGTAGATGTTGTTCATCTCCGTCGGTTGAGCGATTCGCGATCCCGGGGCTTGCACAAATGTATCGCGCTTCACCTCCAGGCATCCGCCGCAGGCTGCGGAGTCCGCGCGGAACTGCGCCTCGATCCAATCGGCGGCCGCCAGCACGCCCTGACCCGCCGGCAGATCTCGATCATTGCTTGAAAGGGTGCTGCGATTATGAAAGCTGACCAGCGTGGAAATATCCTGCTCGATCCGCTGTGGCGAAATCTGCTGGACAGCCGCCTGAATGTGCGGGTCGACCGGGGCAGCCTGGATGGGCCCGCCAAATTTCCGGCTATCCATCTGCGCTCCTGCTAACCCTGGCGCCAGTAGACACGTCAACATACCGGAAAGTACAAACATTGCGGCAGCGGACTTTTTCATTGGACCTTTCCCTTGCTCATGCAACCATATTGATAGTCCTAAATTTAATGCCGATTGTGCAAATCATCCGCTTGACGTTCGCTGTCATTCTCTTAAACTAACCTCGATGAGCTTTTGTTGGAAGCCATCCTGTCGACCATGAATAAAAGACGCTGAAGGAGCCGTCATGCACGTTTGTCCGGAATGCGAAAACCCCTTGTCCTTTGCCGAAGATGAAGTGGATGAAGGCGAAATTGTCCTCTGCGAAGAATGCGGCGCGGAATATGAAGTCGTCAACACCGATCCGATTGAGTTGAGTAAGGTGGAAGAAAGCGGCTACGATGAAAGCGCCATCGTTTTTCATGATGAGGACGAAGAATAGCCAGGTAGGGATCTGATGAATTGTATGCAAGTGTCGCGCTCCCGTGAAAAGCGCGTTCTGACCGCCGCCATTGCACTGGGCGCGATTGTTTGGATGACAAATGTTTTTGGGACGCCAAGGTCTGCTTTTGCGCAGACCGCGCGGCGTTCTGTCCAGGGGCGTGTAGTGAATGCGAACGATGTTCCCGTCCGCAGCGCCATCGTTTACTTGAGTGATACGCGCACGATGACAGTGCAAACCTATATCACTCAGGAGGACGGCGCGTATAGCTTCGAGCAGCTCTCTCCCAATGACGACTACAAGCTTTGGGCGCAGGCCGCCGGCAAGAAGAGCAAGCCGAAAATTCTCAGTTCGTTCGACGATCGGCCCATCTTTCGCGTCATCATCAGGATCAACACCGGCAAATAAATTCGACCTGTTTCGTCACCAGATAAAAAGCGCCGAATGCATGGCATTCGGCGCTTCGTTGTTCCGGGATCCTTCTCGACCGCCTACTCCTCGCGTTCGCGTTTCTTCCAGTTGATCAGATCGCCCAACGTTGTCGAGGACGAAGACTGGGAAGAAGACGACTCACGCTGCGAGCCGGACGAAGCAGAATGGGCATGTTCCTTCGCATGAGGCGCCTTGTAGGATTCCACATCCGCCCGCGTCGCTTCATCGCCGACAGCGCGTAGACTCAGGCCGATCTTCTTCTCTTCCGCGTTCATCTTGATGATCTTGAACTCGTGCTCCTGTTCCACGTCCAGCTTCACGGGAATCCCGTGGATGTCGGTGGCTTCGGAAACGTGGCACAGACCCTCGACGCCGTCCGCCAATTCCACGAACGCGCCAAACTGCGCCATGCGCAGCACCTTGCCATGCACAACATCGTTCACCCGATGCTGCTCGAAGAACGATTCCCACACATCCGGCTGCAGTTGCTTGATGCCGAGCGAGAGACGGCGATGTTCCGCTTCGATTCCCAGCACGACCGCCTTGACCTTGTCACCCTTCTTGACGACTTCGGATGGATGCTTGATGCGCTTGGTCCAGCTCATATTACTCACATGCACCAGGCCGTCAATGCCATCTTCAATCTCAATAAACGCGCCAAATTCGGTCAGGTTCCGCACTCTTCCTTCGACCACGGTGCCCGTCGTGTAGCGTTCGGAAAGATGTTCCCAGGGATTTTCCATCAGTTGCTTCATCCCCAGGGAAATGCGTCGGTCCGCCGGGTTGACATTCAGAATGATGGTCTCAATCTCGTCGCCCGGCTTCACCAGCTTCGTCGGGTGCTTCATGCGCTTCGACCAGGTCATTTCTGAAACGTGGACCAAACCTTCAATCCCTTGTTCCAGTTCCACGAAAGCGCCATAGTCGGTGACGCTCAGAATGCGTCCCCGCACGCGCGCGCCAATCGGATAGCGCTCCGCCACGTCCAGCCATGGGTCGGGAGTCAGTTGCTTGAATCCGAGTGAAATGCGCTGCTTTTCGCGGTCGAACTTCAGCACCTTCACCTGAATCTCATCGCCCACATTCACCAGGTCGCGAGGATGTGTCAGGCGACCCCAGGACATATCGGTGACGTGCAGCAGTCCGTCGATGCCGCCCAGGTCCACAAACGCGCCGTACTCGGTCAGGTTCTTCACCGTTCCGGTCAGGATGGTCCCTTCTTCCAGATGGTCCAGCGTCAGCGTGCGCTTCAGCGAGACTTCGTTCTCCAACAGTTCCTTGCGAGAAACCACCACGTTGCCGCGCTTCTTGTTCAGCTTGATCACGCGAACATCAATGGTCTGGCCAATGTAGGATTCCAGATTGCGCACCGGCCGGATTTCCACCTGCGAGCCCGGCAAAAACGCCTTGATGCCGATGTCTACCGTCAACCCGCCCTTGACGCGGCTGACTACCAGGCCGCTGACAGGAGTCTTGTCATTGGCGGCCTTCTCGATCGTGTCCCACACGCGATGGCGCAATGCCTTGTCGTAGTTGAGTAGGTAGGTGCCGCCCGGCTCCTCGCGCTCGATCACCACTTCAATCGTCTGGCCCGGTTGCAGTTTCGACTGCCCGGTGTGGTCGAGTACCTGCTCCAGCGGAATCAGACCCTCGGACTTCAGGCCCACGTCGACGACCACATGCTTGTCGGTCAGCTTGATGACCGTGCCCGTGACGACGTTGCCATCGACAGCCTGCGCGGCCTCTTGAGCAGCCTGCTCGTGCTCGAATGACTCCAGCAGTGCGCCAAAATCCATCTCTTCGTCGTGGGAAGAAGCATCGTGCGACGCTTGGTCCTGTGTCGTGACGCTTGGCTGGGAGTGCTCTTCGGCGGGATGCTCTACGTGCTCGGGTGCCGCAACGTGCTCCGCGTACGCAAGCTCGTGATGTTGCTGCTCTGTGGGTTGGGTCTCTGCCGCAGCAGAAATGTGGTGGTTGTTTTCCGGCGCTTCGGTCTGCGTCTCAAGGGTTGTGAGTTCGTTGGCTTCCAATGTCGTGTTCAGGGTTTTGCTCGCAGTGTGTTCGGGATTGAGTACATCTACCATAGGGCAGGAGGCTCCGGACTCATACGGCGCGCTGGCGCTCCGTATCGGGCGACCTCCAGTTCCTTTTGGGAAACTGTCGATCGTCCATTCAAGCCGGCTGCGATCTTGGCTGGTACGTGCATCTCAGTCGGACGTGAAATCCGGGCGCTTCTCTCTCTCGCCGTTCGATCTAAGCACTGGCAGCGGTGCCATCACCTGAAAGTCAGAAATCAACCCCTGGGCGGTACCTGAGCAACAGGTCAAATCGAGATTGTGAGCCGGGGAAGATAGGAACCCTGGATTGGGAAACGGAGCGCATGAGTCCTAGGCCGCTTCGCTCCCTGCTAAAACTATATCAACCGGTGGAAAACAGTGTCAACGAGAACCCAACCCATGCCAGGGCAATCGCATTTGAAATTCATCAGTTGAACCAGGGTTGGTACTTACGGTAGAGGTTGGCAGGCATGAAATTTCTTGCAGGGGGATTTCATGTCCAGCAAAGAAACAC
>JAJYSV010000133.1 GCA_021793405.1 Acidobacteriota bacterium | reverse complement strand
CCAGTGCGGTTCGCGCCAGTTTGTTGCCTTGTTTGGTGATGTGACCGGAGCGTTCCGTTTCGTTGGAGTTCTGGATTCTGGGCACCAGGCCCAGATAGGCGGCCAGCTTGCCGGGCTCATGAAAGTCTGCAAAGGCGAAATGTAGGTTGCATCGATATCGTCGTCCGCATTTCGCGTCCCTTGCCTATGCCCTGCGTGCTTGCGCAGCAAAACTATGGGTGAGCCGGAATGGCATCGTTCTCACTTGTTGCCGTTCCATTAGTCGCTATCTGAAAACAGGTAAATGCACGTCCTATTCCAAACTGCGCAATTAATGGAATGAGCAATTTAGTAGACGCGTGAATTGGGGTGAGACATTATGTAGCAACAGGACGTTGCAACACTGGAACAAGCTGTCTCAAGGCTTGCGGCGATCCGCAAGATGCAGCTCTCGCATCTTGCGCCACAGGGTTGAGCGGCTTAGGCCAAGGGCTTGGGCGGCTTCCGAGCGAGACCAGTGATGGGCATCCAGTGCAGCCAGCAACCGTTCGGATTCCTGAAGCAAGGATGTGTTCGAGAGACTCCCCGGTTCAGGGGCTACATCCTGCGCCGCTGCCCCTGCGGAAGTTGCCCGTTGCGGAGCTCGAATTTCGTCGGGGAAATCTTCGGGAAGTATCGTCTCGATCTTTGCAACGGCCACGGCGTATTCCATAACGTTGGCCAGCTCCCGTACATTGCCGGGCCAGGAATACTCCATCAGCAGGCGCGTGGCCTGCGGCGAAATGCGCCGGATCAGGCCGTGCTGCGACGTGACACGATCGAGGAGATAGGCGGCCAGGGGCGCAATATCCTCCCTGCGCTGCCGTAAAGGAGGAACTTCGATGGGAACCACGCACAGCCGATAATAGAGATCCTCGCGCAACCGGCCCTGGCGCAGCGCCAGCCGGATCTCCGCGTTGGTTGCGGCGATGATGCGAACGTCCGCGACCCGTGGCACGCTCTCTCCGACACGCTCGTAGTGCCCACCCTGCAGGACGCGCAACAGTTTCACCTGCTGCAGGGGCGGCATGTCGCCGATCTCGTCGAGGAACAGAGTTCCGCCCGCGGCTAGTTCAAAGCGGCCGACGCGATCGCGAACCGCTCCGGTGAAGGCTCCACAAACGTGACCGAACAACTCCGACTCCAGCAGGTCCGCGGGTACAGCACTGCAATTCACCGCAATGAATGGTCCATTGCTGCGCGGCGAGCTCTCGTGGATGGCGCGGGCGACGACCTCCTTGCCCGTGCCACTCTCACCGGTAATCAGGACAGGGGCTTCACTGTGCTGCAGCGCTTCTACCAGGCCGAAGATGCGCTGCATGGCAGGGGAACAGACAACGGCATTGGAGACAAACGTGGCCGCATTCGACCATATGCCCTCTTCTTCCGCAGGGCGAAGTAGAACGACATACTTCATCCGCGCATCGCAGATGTTGGATTCTCCCCCAAGGATGGGAGCGGCGGTGATGGAAACAAGTCTCGGTTTGCTCTCGCCGAATTGCAGGGTGGCGCGCCATCCCTCGCGCTTCTGGCCCTCCAGCAGCGCCCGTCGCAAGGGTGCACCTGGGCCGAAGACGCTCGTGCCCAATAAGTCTTCCACCCCGCGGCCGGCCAACATCGAAGAGATTCCGCTGCCCATCAAACCATCGAGCAGATAGGACGCATGGACGATCCGGAAGGCGTCGTCGAGACAAACGAAGGCTCTTCCCACCGATGCTAGAACGTGCGTCACGCCGTACAGCGCGATCTGGGTGTCCTCGCTCAACGATGGCTCGCTCTCTGGCATGCACGTCAGTTCGGTAGCATGATCCGTCATAGGCGTTCCTTGCTTTGCGCCGCTCCACTTACAACTTTACAACTCGGGACCAGGTTCCAGCGCGCTCGACCGCCGACCTTTCAGGCGATCGGGCTCAACTGGCCGGTAGAGATCCCATCCAGTTCATTGTGTTCCACAGGATAACTCCACGTATCCCGTGGCGTTTCCAGTGTGACTTGATGCTCTATATGCAAAAAGTCCATCTCCATCGAGAACGTTACAAACAATTTTCAGCGGCCTCTGATCCACCCGCTGAAATGGCTTTGCTGCTCTTGCCGAGTGTCATCGTCAACTGAAAATTCCCCAGCATGGGCGGGTTAAGGTTGAAGATCAGGTTGGGAGTGTGCGGCGGAGGGCGAAGCCCGGAGCCGCATGCTCCCAGAGGCCGATCCAGGCTGGGATCAGGCTCCTTCCTTGCTGGCGGTTTTGGCGGCGATCACTCCGGCCTTTTTCTTGTCTTTGAGCCGGTAGCTCTCACCCTTGATGTTGATGGTGGTGGAGTGATGCAGCAGCCGGTCGAGGATGGCCGAGGCGATCACGTTGTCGGCGAAGATCGATCCCCAGTCGCCATAGCTCTTGTTGGAGGTGAGGATGATCGAGCCCTTCTCGTAGCATTCGCTGACCAGTTGGAACAGGCAGGTGGCGGCGAACGGGTCGAGCGCCAAGTAGCCCATTTCATCGAGGATGAGCAGCTTGGGCTTGACCAGCAGCGTCATCCGTTCTTTCAGCTTGTTCTCGTCACGGGCGCGCTGGAACTGGTCGACCAGGTCCTGGATGGTGACGAAGTAGACGGTGTTTCCGGCCGCAAGCAACTCAGATTATCGAACGCCTTGATTGCGGCTCTCGGTAGATGGGCCGGATGTTCCTGGACTCTGACGTTCGACAGGGAAGCTACTTGACTGAAATGTTTCGATCTCCCCTAATCCACTCGAGAGTTTCCCCGGCTTTGTTGAGGAGCCGGTCGAAGTTTTACAATTCCGGAAGCATGTCTCTCCCGAGTGATGCAGACGGGCAATTTGATCAATGAATGATGAACAACCCGGACTGAGCGCGATGACCGCACATAGCATAGTTTGTATCCGAGGTGATGTCTTGATTTTGCATATCTCAATTCTGAAGCGCATGAAGCAACTGCACCATGCAGCCTCGCGGATGAGCCTGCTCGTGGTGGGAATGTTACTGCCCGTTTCGTATTGCAAACCTGCCACTTCTCAGGAAACCGCCTCTGCCCGTTCAGCGTGGGTTGCCACTTGGGGGCACTACCATGGTTAACCCCGGTGTAGACAGGGCCCCGGATTTGGCTGATCATAAGCTCCGGCTGATTGTGCACAGCAGCGTAGGTGGATCGCAGACGCGCATATCGCTTTCCAATGGCTTCGGCAGAGTAAAGGAGGACTTCACAGCGGTCGCCTCGCTCTTCTCATTCAGTTGACATGTTGGATTTGCAACAACCTTAGCAAACAGAAGAATTTAAGTGGGTCGTGGCTGACATTTCAATTCGCAAAACTGGTTGCGATGTAGTCTGAAGTTTGGGAATGAGACTCTGTTTCCTCGGTAGCCAACGCCCAAATTCCTGGAGGAACTTCATGCTGAGAAGAGATTTTCTTGCCGCTTCATCGATTGCCATTGGACTCTCTGCTGCCGGTGCGGGTTCGGCGGCGCCGCTGCGAGAAGTTCGCAGCATCCTCGACTTCGGAGCGAAGCCAAATGGCAAGACGCTCAACACCAGGGCCATTCAGCGCGCAATCGATGCTGCATTCCAAGCAGGCGGAGGTCTGGTATACGCACCGCCGGGTAACTTCCTGACCGGTGGACTTGAATTGAAGAGCCGCGTGACCCTCTATCTTGAGGCCGGCCGTGAAGGGCGATGCCAACGGTCATCATCTCATTTTTGCGCAGCACGCCGAGGACATAACCCTCTGCGGTCCAGGCACTATCGATGGCCAGGGCGAAAACTACTGGGAGCCCAACCCGCTACGCCCACCGGTCCCACCCGATCAAGCATGGCATGACGTCGCCTCCGGCCATTTTCAGGCAATCCACAACAACGACCGTCCGTCACCCATGGTCGAGATTGTGCAATGCCGAAATGTCCGCATCTCCGGAGTTACACTAGAGCATTTTCACAGTTGCTATAGAGTGCCGAAGCGGGTTCTGAACCATGCCTCGGCGTTTTCCGGAGAGAGTTGCGGCAGCAACTGGGAAATTGCTTGCTCCAGTGCTTCTTTGGTGCGAGCCTGGGC
>JAJYSV010000067.1 GCA_021793405.1 Acidobacteriota bacterium | reverse complement strand
GCGTCATTCAGGAGCGGGAGGTGGATAAGATCGGCAACGCGCATCCGGTGAAGGTGAATGTGCGCATTCTCGCCGCCTCCAACCGGAATTTGAAGAACCTCGTCGAAGATGGACAGTTTCGCGAAGACCTTTATTATCGGCTGAGTGTCGTGACTGTTGAGCTTCCGCCACTTCGTGAACGCCGTGAAGATATTCCCTTGCTCATCCAACATTTCTCGGAGATTTTCGCCGACCGCTACGGGATTCCTCGACTGACGATCTCCGATGAGGCTGTCGAGAAACTCGTTCAGTACAACTGGCCGGGCAACGTCCGCGAGTTGCAGAACGTAATCGAACGAGTGTTCGTGTTGGCGAAGAATGACAGAATCGCCGCCAGCGATCTGCCTCCGGAGATTTGCCGGTCGGGATCGCGGATCGCGAATATCAGTCTGAAACTTCCGGAAGAGGGCATCGACCTGGAAGAGGTGGAAAAGGAGATTCTGCTTCAGGCTCTTGAAAAACACGGCTGGAACCAGAGCCAGGCCGCAAAATACCTCAACATCAGCCGCAAAACGCTCATCTATCGGATGGAAAAATTCGCGCTTGCGCCTCCGACGCCCCAATCTTCCGATTGAACCCGCTACTGGCTGCCGGGCTGAGGGGGAGTAGCCGGCCCTGGCCCGCACATCCAGCCTGCTCCTACCCTCAACCTGCACTTCGATAGCGCGATATTTTCCGGCGGTCGGCTGGTGACTGATGTAGCCGAGCGTATAGGCGGTACGAACCGAATTTGCAATTCTGGCAAAACTGCCCGGCCCAATCTTGTGGTTCATTGCCGTATTTCGCACAGCGCATGGCGCAAATCAGGCACAGTTTCATGCCGCACCTTCTTCTCGTGGCCAGTCGCAGCTCTGGGATAATTCGATGAAGCGTCGGTGGTTTGCCTGGCTCCGAGGAATTCATGCGCACTTGGCACGGCAATTGCCCTTAGGGATTCGTAATCGAAGAGAAAAGAGAGGGCTGGGAGCGTTCGATTCGGCTGAAAAGGTGAATCTGAAAGGAAAGGCCCTGAAACTTCATCCTGAATTCGCTACTAGTTCAGATATGAGTTTGCGAGCTCAGTAGCAGCATTTTGGGACCTCGGAGAAAACAAGGAGATTTCCGTGAAACGTACTATTAGTGTCCTTTCCATCCTTTCGCTCGCATTCGTCATGACCATAGTGACCCTTGCTCAGGCTCCGCCCGCACAGGAACTTAAGCCGGAACATCTCAGCAAGCATCAGATCAAATCCTTGATCGCCACCGCGAAAACACCGGCGGAGCATCAGCGCATCGCCCAGTATTACAAGGCTAAAGCGCAGGATTATCTCTCTGAGTCGAATGAACACGAGCAGATGCTTGCAGCCTATAAGCAGAACGGGTACATATCCAACAGCAGGAATCGGGCAAACGCCATCTATCACTGCCAGTACTTCGTTGAGAAGTTCAAGCAAATGGCTGCCAAGTCGCAGGAACTTGCACAACTCCACGAACAGATGGCCAAAGATGCGGAGCAGAAGTAAGGCCTGATCAGAGTCTGTGACTGTCAGGACAATTGATTCAATGGCGCAACAAGGAGATGACATGAATAGTACAGCGAGAATCTGAGGCGATAAGCTCCAGGCAGAGTTGCTGGAGCAGGCAGGGTGCAGGCTGGATCGATGCTGTGAGGCCATGGGACCTCGTCAAGGAGATTAGTCAGACCTGCAACCGAAGCGTCACCGTAAGGGCAGCCGAAGGCGGCACCTTGAATCGGAGTGTGGTGATCGCCGCAGAGCGCGTCTGCTCCACAGCGCGAGGACGAACAAATGAAAAAGAACTCAGCTTCACTGATCATTGCACTCGCGGCTTCGACGCTGCTATTTTCCGCTGCCTCGGCTCTGGCGGTGGGCCATGACCACATGATGATGAAGATCGGCAAGAAAGGTGAAACTACCTTTAGCCAGGAAACCATTGTCGGCAACATAACCCTGAAGCCTGGCAACTACATCTTCCAGCATAAGGTCGTGGGGGCGGAACACTTCGTTTCTTTCACAAAGGTTTCGGAGGGTGATGCCGACGGCTTTGGAGGAGGAGTACCGGAGGGCCATCCCAACATGATCAAGTGCCGGATCAAGCCCTTGAACAAAAAGGTGAGCGAGACGAGCGTTGATTTGACTGACACGAGTGGTGGTATCAGACGCATTATCAGCGTCGAGGTGGCTGGCGAGAACATCGCTCACCTGTTTTGAACCTTCACACGATAGAGAAAGGCTGGAATAGATCGGCGGACTGATTGAAGCCCGTCGCCTCTCCAACTTATGAAACAGGCCCACCAAACTTCGGCAGATGGGGACGACAGCAACCACCCGCTGCTGAAGTCCATTTGCGAGAAGCGCCCAACCGTCGTTTTGCGTCGTGATTATGATCACCGCCGGCCTCCCGCAGCCTGACTATTTTGGAAATGAGAGTCGAAGAGAAAAACGCCACATGAGAAATCTCGCTGTGCTGACGAGTGGAGGAGATGCACCGGGAATGAATGCCGCGATCCGCGCGGTGGTGCGGGCCGGTCTGTCCCATGACCTGACGGTGTGGGGAGTGTACCAGGGATATTCCGGACTGATCGAGGGAAACTTCAAACGGCTGGGCGCGCGCGATGTGGGCGGCATCATTCAGCGTGGCGGAACCATGCTGGGCACGGCGCGCAGCGTGGAGTTTCAAACTCCCGAAGGAAGAGACTTGGCCATCCACCGGCTGCGCGGCGCGGACATTGACGGCCTGATCGTCATAGGAGGCAACGGATCGCAGAGTGGCTCCCACGCACTGTACCAGATGGGTTTCCCCGTGGCGGGCGTGGCTTCAACGATCGACAACGACCTCTGCGGCTCGGATGTAACCATCGGCGTGGACACAGCCCTGAACGTCGCGCTGAATGCCATCGACAATCTGAAAGTTACGGCCTCGTCGCACCGGCGCACTTTCTTCGTGGAGGTGATGGGCCGCAAGTGCGGATATCTGGCGCTGATGACCGGCATCGCAGGTGGAGCGGTAGCCGTTGTGCTGCCCGAAGTTGACGTGGCGCCGGAACAGCTCGCTTTGCAAATCCACGAAGCCTATGAGCGCCTGAAACCTCATGCAATTGTTGTCGTTGCAGAGGGCGCCAAATACAACGCCGATGGTCTTTGCCGGTATTTCAAGGAGCATGACCTGCTGCCGGGGTACGAGTTCCGCCCGACGGTACTCGGCTATGTGCAGCGTGGCGCTGTGCCCACCTGCGCCGACCGGTTGCTGGGCACGCGGCTGGGAGCCGAAGCTGTTGAACAGATCGTGACGGGCAATCATGGCGTTCTTGTTGGGATTCACAACAGCGAGGTGATCACCACTCCGCTGGAGACAGTGGTTGATGCGCACAAGCCGCTGGACCCATGGTTCCTCAAAATGGCCGATATGCTGGCCCGCTGAAGAATTTCTCTACCAGCTACTCGATCGAGAGATTCCGCGCGAAGTGTTGGACACTCCTTTCCTTTGCGACTGCAACGGGCAACCCGCACAGGCCTTGACTCTGGTCAACTGTACTTGAGCCCGGATGTTTGATTCCCAAGCGTCGCGAATTCTCAGCTTTACGATGCTGCGTCTGCCGCACTTCCGGCAATGGTTGTCTCAAATGAGGCAGAACTGTGCGAGAACCGGTAGCGCCCGACCCCGGCCACAGAAAAGAAACCATACTTACAAATCAAGCTGTTACTGACAAAACACGAGTCCGAGGCGTGTGGCATACGGCGTGCATTCTCTTAAGAGTGTTAGCAGAGAGAGGTTGCTGCATGAAAACGAGAATCGGAATGATTACCGCGTTTCTGGTGTTCGCAACAGTGCCATTCGCGCTCGCGCAATACCGAGGGGAGGGAGTCCATCGCCAGGATGTTGGGTTTGATCGCGGCGCGCGTCATTCGGTGACGGTCGATATGCGGGCCACGGACATTCAACGAGAGATTTTCATGTACTGCATGTCGGCAACGGACGCAGCTCACAAACTGATAAGCCAAATGCCTCAAGACAACAGTTATTGGCACGGCAGACATGGGGGCTACGACCTCAGTGCTGTTACCGGAACGAAGGACCAGCTCCAGTCGGCCCTGACCGAGATGACAACGGTGCATCAGCAGTTCCTGCAGGTGCTAAGCCAGGATCAGGACGCGGAACTCGGGCCGGATCTCAGCATGCTGAAACACTTGCAAGTTGACCTGAACTTCGAGATGTCACGGCTTAACGAAGAGATGATGGCTGCCAGACCGGACCCGTTCCGTGTCTCCGCGACTGTTCACGGAATCGGGAAAACGATCAACGAGTGGCGTTCGGAGCACAAGAGGATTGCGAAGAAGATGGGTATGTCGAAATCGTAAGCAGCGCTGAGATAAATGAGTCCACGTAGTTGAATTGAGAGGAGCCGTATTATGACTGCAAATTCGAATACCGATGCAGAAACAACGACCAACATGGATATGTCAGAAGACCGGGCGGAACGGATTCGTCAGCGCGCCTACGAATTGTATGAAGCACGCGGACAGGAAGCAGGCCACGAGATCGACGACTGGCTTCAGGCTGAGGCTGAAATCGAAGCGAGTGAAAAAGCCCCGGAAAAGCACAATGCGCGAGCCAGAGTTCAAAGTTGTTGTGGCGGGTAAGCGCCACTATTTAAATTTGCCGGTTCTAAGTTCGCGCCGGCGCTGCTCCGCCCGTAGGATGCCGAGGAGGTGACTGTGGAATCCGTGTTAAGAGATCCCGTCTGCGGAATGATTGTTCCACTAGAAGGCGGCTTTTCAATTTCCTTCAATGGAGAGTCGATCCAGTTCTGTTCAGAGTATTGCCGGAACAAGTTTCAGAAGAACCCCAAGCACTACTTCACGGGTGCCATTGTTTCCGGATCCGATGAGGTCACAGAGAGCAGACGCGTCGCATATTTTTCCATGGAAGTGGCGCTTGATCGGGAATTTCCGACCTATTCCGGGGGCCTTGGTGTCCTGGCGGGCGATATGTTGCGGGCGTGCGCGGACCTCAGCGTGCCGGTTGTTGGCATCAGCATGTTGTGGCGCAAAGGGTATTTCGATCAGGTGCTGGATGAGCGGGGCAGGCAAAAGGAGCGGCCCGTGCAGTTCGAGCCTCACCAGCCGCTATCGCTCCTGCCTGCCCGGGTACAGATAGAGGTTGAAGGCCGCGCCGTTCATGTTCACGCCTGGCAATACGATGTTGTCGGTGTCACCGGTTTCCGGGTGCCCGTGATTCTCCTGGACACAAATGTGGAGGGCAACAGCGAGTACGACCGAAGTTTGACGGACTGCCTTTACGGGGGTGATCACGATTACCGGCTGGCACAGGAAATCGTGCTCGGAATTGGTGGAGTGAGAATGCTTCGCGCACTGGGCTATGGCGGGGTGCAGCGCTTTCATATGAATGAAGGGCACGCCAGCCTTCTGGTTCTGGAACTGATGAACTGGCAGGGAGGACCGGAGCCGGCCAATTGGGACTTCGAGGGCGTGCGGCAGCGATGCACTTTCACGACGCATACGCCCGTGCCTGCCGGCCATGACCAGTTTGATTTCCAATCTGTCGAGCGCATCGTTGGGTCCGCCGTCCCGTTCGATGTGCTTCGGATGCTGGGCGGCCAGGAACGTCTGAATATGACGCTGCTGGCGTTGAACCTAAGCCATTACGTCAACGGCGTAGCTGAGCGGCATGAGGAGGTATCGCGTGAAATGTTCCCCGGCTATCCCATCCACCACATCACCAACGGCGTACATTCCACGACCTGGACCTGCGAGAGTTTTCGGCGCGTGTATGACGAATACGTGCCCGATTGGCGCAAGGATCCGGCGATGCTCAGGAAAGCGCTGAGCGTCCCAAACAACAGAATCTCTGCTGCCCACATGGACGCGAAAACGAGTCTGCTCGCCTTTGTGAAAGAAAGAACGGGCCGCACGCTATCCCCGGAATCGCTGACAATCGGATTCGCTCGAAGGGCCACCGCATACAAACGCGCCGACCTGGTGTTCAGCGATGTCGCGCGCCTCGTTCAAATCGCCAGGAATGCCGGAGCGCTGCAGTTCGTCTTCGCGGGAAAGGCGCATCCGCGGGATGAAGCAGGCAAGCAAGTGATCGAACACATTATCGCCCTGTCGCGCGAGATCGAGCAGGACATCCCGGTCGTGTATCTCGAAAACTACGACCTAGAGATGGCGAAATTGCTGGTCTCCGGAGTGGATTTGTGGCTCAACACGCCCCAGCGCCCACTCGAAGCATCGGGGACCTCGGGCATGAAAGCCGCGCACAATGGTGTGCCCAGCCTCAGCACTCTGGATGGCTGGTGGATTGAGGGCCACATCGAAGGTGTTACCGGATGGTCCATCGGCGAATCAGCCATAGCGAGTCCAGATGGTGATGCGGAAGCCCTGCTGTCGAAGCTTGAAAAGGTCATTCTGCCAATGTACTACTGCAATCGTGATAAGTGGATCGATGTCATGCGCCATGCAATTGCGCTGAACGCCTCCTATTTCAATGCGCATCGCATGGTGCAACAATATGTGACAAATGCGTACCTTGGGTAGGCGCAATTGTTCGCTCATAAAATCTGCACCGCATGGTAATGGCGGCAATGATCCATCCAGTCGCCGGCTATGGTAGTAAGTGAGAGATGGGAATGCGCGACTGGTATGCTCGGGAAGGATCTCCATCGCCTCTGGGGGTTACATGGATTGAAGATGAGGCCGCTTACAATTTCGCCTTGTACTCAAAACATGCGAGCGCGCTCACTCTGTTGCTGTATTCCGAAGTGGACCTTTCAATTCCCACTTACGAATATCGCCTTGATCCACTTGCGAACAAGTCCGGACGCATTTGGCATTGCAGGCTGCGGAAAAGCGCGATTCCCGATGCCCGCTATTACGGTTATCAGGTTGCGGGGCTAGTCAGTCCCGAACAGGGCTATCGTTTCGATCCTCAGAAGATCCTTCTCGATCCGTATGCGCGGTGCGTGTGCTTCCCAACACGATTCAGCAGGGCGGCGGCGTCCGAACCCGGCTCAAACGCGGGCAGGGCCCCGCTTGGGCTGATCGCAACCGAGCCTCAGGATGACTGGGCAGGGGATGTGGCGCCGGTTCATAGGTCCGATCTCGTGATCTACGAATTGCATGTGCGAGGCTTCACGCGTAGAGCTAATTCCGGAGTCGCCCCTGCTCATCGCGGCTCGTTCCTCGGCGTGGCCGAAAAGATCCCGTATCTGAAGGAACTTGGGATCACTGCGGTGGAACTCCTCCCGGTCATGCAGCAAGACCCGCAGGAAGACAATTATTGGGGCTACATGCTGCTGAACTTCTTTTCTCCTCATCACGAGTACGCGAGCGCCGATAAGCCGTTCGACGCGTTGAAAGAGTTCCGTACGATGGTCAGGGCCCTACATGCCGCCGGGATCGAGGTGCTTCTGGATGTCGTGTACAACCACACGGCGGAAGGGAGCGAAGAGGGCCCCACTTATAGCTACCGCGGAATCGACAATGAGACCTATTATCTGCTCGAACAGGACCGCCGCCGTTATCGCAACGACAGCGGCACGGGCAACACCCTCCACTGCGGTGACCCTTGTGTGCGCAAGATGATTCTCGACAGCATCCGGTTCTGGCGGGCAGAAATGCACGTCGACGGATTTCGCTTCGATCTTGCCTCCATCTTCACGCGGAATGAAGACGGGTCGATCAATCTCACAGACCCTCCGGTCATAGCTGAAATCGGCGGAGATCCTGAGCTGGAGCAACTCAGACTGATAGCGGAAGCATGGGACCCGGCCACGTACCAACTGGGCCGGAACTTCCCCGGAATTTCCTGGCTGCAGTGGAATGGGCAGTTCCGCGACGACGTGCGCGCGTTTGTAAAGGGCGATCCTGGCATGGTGCCGAAGCTGATGTCTCGCCTGTATGGAAGCTGCGACCTTTTCCCCGATGACCTCGTGCATGCCTACCGCCCGTACCAAAGCGTAAATTTCGTCACCTGCCATGATGGATTCTGTCTTTATGACCTTGTCTCCTACAACGAAAAGCACAACCAAGTAAACGGCCATTCCAATCTCGACGGAAGCGATTTCAACCTGAGCTGGAATTGTGGTTGGGAGGGCGATGCGGGCGCTCCACCCGAAGTGCTGACCCTCCGCAAACAACAGGTGAAAAATTTCTGCGCCCTTCTCTTTCTGTCGAACGGTACGCCGATGTTCTGCGCGGGTGATGAATTCATGAACACGCAGAAGGGCAACAACAATCCTTACAACCAGGACAATGAGACAACCTGGCTGGACTGGGACCTCCTTGCGCGCAATCATGACGTTTTCCGCTTCTTCGAGAACATGATTGCCTTCCGGAAAGCACACCCTTCTATCTCACGCAGCCGGTATTGGCGTGAAGACGTGTGCTGGCACGGGGCAGCGGGGCAGCCCGATCTGTCCGGAGATTCCCACTCCCTGGCATTCTTCCTGAGCGGCGAGGCAGAAAACGATGAAGACATCTACATGATGATCAACGCCGGGAAAGAGGCCCTCACGTTTTTTATCCAGCAACGGCAGCCCGGCGAGTGGCGCCGCGTTGTGGACACCAGTCTGCCCTCTCCGGAAGACTTCTCTGAGCCCGGTGCAGAGATCAACCTGGAGACTGCTGAATACACCCTGAAGGCGCGGTCAATTGTTGTTCTGCTTCGCAAAACGGCAATGCGCTGGAGTTCTGTTCCTCGTTAGACCAAAGACAGGTTCGGCCACACACGCAACCAAATGATCCGCGTCGGAGACTGGCTCCTGTCGCAAGGTTGGATGAGCCATTCCAGTCACGTACTGCCGCAAATGAGGCATTCTCCCGAATCGCTTCTGAGAGCCACGCGGCGCAAGTCGCTCATGGTGCTGTCCGGCAGGGCCCGATGGCTGAGCACCCATATGGCAGTTGGCGTGCAGCAACAGTGATCGAGGTCGCAATAAGGTGATCGCCACTCAGTCATGCTCGCTTTTCCGCGTCATCCCTCGCGCATTTGAAGAGACTCTGGACATATTGCGTTCGTCATTGCAACGCGAGGGCTTGCAGATCATCTGCGAGGTGCCATTCCATCGTGAATTCCGGAAAAGCATGGGTGTGACCTGCCGCAAATATTCCGTCCTCGTCGTCTGGAGCCAGTTTGAAACCTGGTGCGCTGTCCTGACCGAAAATGACGCCGGTCTCCTGATGCCATTCAACATCGCAGTCAAAGAAGACGGAAACTCCACCTTGCTTGCGGTAAATAACTGGACCGGCAGATGTCAGGCGGGCGCGTCGGTCGGAGTGTCGCTGCTGGTGCATGACGCGGAAGCCAGGATGCGTCGGGTCTTTGACGCATGCGACCCGGCGAATCTACCGGCGGAGGTGAAACCATGAAACGTGCATACTCGGGCGAGGAGATGCAAGACTTCTATGACCGCTGGGAGGCTGTTGTTTTCACCTTCTGCCGGTTCTATCTGGGCGATGAAAACTGCGCGGAGACGACCACCCTGCACGTGTTCCGGGCGTACTTCGATTCCGGGCTGCTTCTCGATGGCAAGCGGCTGCCGGCTGCTCTGCTGCGGCTTGTGCTGGAGGCATCGCGTCGCTGGGTGGTTCTGGACAATGGCGGTTTGGGCCCTCCTGCGTTTGAAGAGATGCTGCTGGCGCTCCCCGACGCCGAACTGGCCGTTTTGCTGCTCCATGGCATCCTCGGCCTGGATTTCCCCTGGATTTCGACTATGAACGGCCTGACCAACGAAGAAGGGCAACGGCTCTGGCTGAACAGCCTGCTTCACCTCCAAAGCCAGCTTTGCCACGGGAAAGGCAGTCCAATCGGCTTCGTTCCCTCGATTGTCGCGGAGTTGCGCTCAGCCGCCGCACAATGCTGAGGACCAGCCTGCGATGTTGATCCCGGCTTCCTGCCAGTAGTGGCGCTGGTGTGTTCCACGATCCCCACCCGCATGGCGAGAACTGCCATGAGCGAAGTCGCATCGGTCGGCTTCTCTCACACGCTTGACCAAGCGTCGAACTCGGCAAGCGCTCGGTCATCTTGTCCCATCTGACAAACATCTGCTCTCACCCAGACACAAAAACCGACATCACACCGGCAGCCGCCAGCGCCGTCCCAAATAAGGCAGCCACTGCCGTAAAGCGACCAGTATCCCAAGACGTGCCCGCGCTTACCCACACCACGATCCTGCTTGCAACTATATTTTTTCCCAATAGATACAGGTCTGAAGCAGTGGCCCGAAACTTTGGCGCGGTTCGTGCCTTAGCTATAGATCGAGACGCCACCATGAACACGGCACAACATGAAGATGTCACACGATCTGGCTGTTCGCCGCCTTGAGGACGGCAGACGGCCAGACTTAACCGTACCAACAGGAAAGGAAACGAAAATGTCACACAAACCAGTTCTTTTTACCGCCATAGTCGCTCTTCTCGGGTTTGGCATGACACCGCTATTCGCCAGCCAGATGCCGGGGATGCCAATGCCTGCCACAAGCCAAACGGACAGCCAGAAATCTCTCGATGCCGAGATGATGAGTCACCAGAAGGAAATGCAAACCCTGCTCGCGAAACTGCAAGCGAGCTTTCAAGCCATCGTGAATGCCAGCGACTCAAACGGATATGTCCGCGACAAGTCGATCGTCAAGGCGCACGAGGCAGATATCACCGCGTTGCGAAATGCCGTTCGAAACCACAAGCTGTTCTTGATCGACTATGAACGCGAGTGCGGCGTCAACAGAAAGCAGCACGATGCAATGATGCAACATCAGGAGCACATGAAGGCTATTCTCTACGATGTAGTCGATACCTTCTCTTCATACGAGGACGCGAATGATGCCTCCATCGACCAACAACCGGATCCCGTTGAGGATGCCCTGAGCGCCCACCGCCGAGCAATGAAGGAACTTGGGGATGCCATCGCCCAGCATAAGCAGGCCATGACACAGATGATGAAAACATGCTCGACCAAGTCACTTGAGTGATCAGAAGACACGGAAGCAGGTTCACTGGCATCGCCGAAGCAAAAATAGACCGCATTACGCCGCGGAAGCGGTGTGATGCGGCAGCAATCGTACCACCTATTTAAGTGAGGCTCGCCGATTACAATTTGGCCACAACAATATGGGCGGTACATACAGCGTGTGCAACGCCCTCACGCTTCCCGATACCGACAACGAGACAATCGGCGATGAACTCCCACGGGAACTCAAGATCTTCTTTGCGTCCATCGGGGTCGTTGTCGCGGTATTCCATTTGCTGACATCGTCGGTCATAGTCTTCATCACGGCCACTGACCTGCTTGTTGAGGACTTCTTTTAAGGGAGGAGCAGTTAATTCATGCCTATTTCGATCCCTTGCACCACCGACGACCTTTGGCCGACTTCCACAGCTGAGGTCTTACTGACCTCGGTTCCAAGCTGCTGGGCCAGCCGGTTCACGTCATTCGTAAAGATGGTCGCCTCGTGGCTGGCGCGGGATACGGCAACGTATCCGAAGCGCGAGCTGAGCAGGTCAGGATGCACGCCGGTGTCGGCGTGGATAAGAACGCGCTGGGTGGTGAGCCCCTGGGAGCTGTGGCTAGTGACGGCATAGCCGTGATCGAAATGGCGATGCTCGGCGGCACTGAATTCGATTTGGCGGTTGTCGTCGAGCCGTGCGGTAATCCTGCCATCATGCGTGATCGACTCGATGAATCCAAGGTCGCGATTGGCAACGCCGAGGGACCTGTCTGGCGCGGTGAACTGGATGCGGTCGCCGACGGCGAATTCATGCGCCACTTCCCGATAGACGCTGACTCCGGTGAGTCGGCGCGGATCGTAGGTAGCTAGTTCTCCTGACGCTTTTTCAATGGTGAGCAGGTTCGCCAATGAATTGATCGCGATGACCGTGCCGTAGGAGCCAGCCTCGATTCCAGCATTCTTGCTGCCTCGTGCATAGCGGACGACATCGTTGATTTCGTAGTGGCTGGCCCAGGAGCGTTCCGCTCCGGTCATATCCTGGCGCTGGATGAGAACGCGAATGGAATGGTCTTCAGGAGCAATGACCCCGTTGGCCTTCAATTCCTGCCGGACGGCAACATTCAGCTCGCGGCAAGATGCGTTGTCGGGAGACACAATCAATGTATTCTGTGGCGATTCAACGTAGCTTTTTGCAATGGTGCGGATGCGTTCTTCAGCGTTCGGAATCTCTCTGATATGACCCTGCTGTTGGAGCGCGACGAGCGCAGCAGAGACCTGGCCCGTTGCCAGCAGTTCGACTGCGGATTTCAGTGCCGGGTCTTTCTGGCGAATGATTTCATCGAGCTTGGCGATTCGCATTCCGGCCTCCTGCAATTGCTCGAAAGGACGGCCAGCTTCGACACCCTGATGCTGGCGTATATCGCCAATCAAGAGTACGCGGTCGTTCGGGCCAATGCGTGCGAGAAACCCACGCATCTGGTTGGTGCTGGTGAGGCTGGATTCATCGACGAAGTAGAAATGCTTCTGTTCCTGCGTTTCTGGTTTTGTTGACCGGGAAAGAAAGCCTTGCAGGGTTCCACCCTCGATGCCTGCCTCACTCAATTGCCTTGCGGCGCGGGAGGTTGGCGCGAAGCCTGCGACTTCATAACCCTGGAATTCGGCTGCACTGCGAAGTACCGCAAGCGTTGTGGTTTTGCCTGCTCCGGCGACTCCCTGGATTCCGTGAACGCGGTCGGGAGAACTCAAAACATCCTCGACCACGCTCTTCTGGGCGCGATTGAGATGCGGATGTTGGTCGGCCACGCGGATGGCCTCCGAGCGAGTCATCACGGGCTGGAGCTGCTTCTGTCCCTCGCGCATCCGCCGAACAATTTCATGCTCGGCTTCGATGGTTTTGGCGGTGGTGAACTGGCGGCCCGGCACACTCTTAGATCGCTCGACAACCTGAAATTCCCCGGACGCAAGGCGGGCGTTGAGATTCGCGCACACCTGCGGATAGGTCACATCGCCCATGCCGCGACGGAGTGCGTCTCGAACCAGTGCCCGTTCGTCGATCACGGCCTCGCGTTCAAAATTCTTGTCGCGGGAAAAAGTCATCGCCTCCCGGATGCGCTGCGCTGGAGGAACGGATTGCGTTTGCTGCTGCGACCGTTCTCTGGCGGAACGGACGACAGCATCTGCCTGATGTCCATAGTCAGCAGCCAGCTTGCGGTGCGCCGCCATCACTTCACCGGGCGTGTGCATTTCTTTTTTGTCGCGAGTAGAGTGCGCGGCGATTTCGGCGGCTTCTTTTCCAGTGCGGCCTGTGCGTTCGAGGTACGCGCGAATCTGCTGGCTGCGCGGACTGGATGCGTCCAGATACTCCTGCGTGTAGCCTTTGATCTCCGGCGCTCCACTGCGGCCAGTGGTGATTTCATAGCCAAGCTGGCGAAGCCGATACATCAGCTCCGACTGGTAAACGGCAGTGGCAAACTGCTGCGAGGCAAACAAACTTTGCGGCTGAATGGCGCGAGGCTGACCCCCATCGCGCTCGGTGAGATTGAAGATGACGGCGTGGGTATGGAGTTGCGGCGCTACATAACCATCCACGGGGCGAGCCGTGTCATGCTCGAACTTTGCCGCGATAAATTTGCCCGTAGTTTCTGGCGGATGGTTCCCGCCAATGCGGGCCTGCGTGTAATGCTCCAGTTGTTCGAGCGCCACGCGGACGCTTTCCCTGTGGGCCTCCCGAACACGATCATCGCCGCCGACCAACGCGGTGAGGGAAACAGATTTCGGCGCGGAGAAGGTCGCATCCCACCCGGCACGATGCTCCATCGTCTTGATGGTTTTTCCATCGGCATCCTTATATAGATACGAAGTCCGCTGACGCACAAGTTGTTCGCCCGTCTGTGGGTGCTGCCCCTGGCTCAATCGTGCAAAATCTTCTATGGAAACACCTCCAGTAAGGCCGAATTGTGAAGCAAGCTGGCCCTGCCACTCCCCGGCAATGACACCACGCTGCGACCAGTAATTCTGCTCTTTGGCAGTGAACTCTTTCTGGTGGTAGGTCTGCGCCTGGCCAGCGGAGAGTGGTTTGGAAATCGTCAGCATGGCTCAAATCTCCGGCCCATAGATGAAGGATGTTTGCGCTTCTGGTTCTGGTGCTCGCACGGGCTGAGGCGGCTTAGGCTTCTCAAACTGTGCCGCAGGGACTGCCGGAGTGGCTGGGTTCTGATGTTGCCTCGCATCCGCAGTCGAAGCCTCTTCCTTCCGTGGTGGCCGGATAATGTAGTCGCTCTCCAGCCGCTCGATAAATTTGGGTTTTGTCGCAGGAATTTCCAGCGGCGGGAAAGAGAACCGCGCGACATAATTCCCATGCTTCAGATAGGCGTGCAGCGGGTCGAGTCCGCTGATTTCCGACTCAAGAACCAGCGCCTCAGTCTGCCGGTCGAGCGCGAGGTTGCGCCCGCTACGGCTGCCGTCGTAGTGCGTTTCCTTCATGCGTTCGATTTCCACCTTGCCAATGGCGCGGCTAACCCACTCCGCCGCATCTGGTTCGCTCGTCTTCAGGAAAATCTTGGTCGCGGGCTGCGACAGCATGACCTCGGCCAGATGACCATAGATGACCTCCAGTTGCGCCTTGCCTTGAAAACCAAGAATGATTGGGTTGCGTGATTTGCGATTTTCAGTGATGGCGGTATGAAACTGTGGCAGCTTTTGGAGACTGGCCAATTCATCGAGCACAAACCATACGCGGCGCTGATCGGGCGTGGGAGCACTCAACAGGCGGAGCACGAGCATGTCGATCCAGAAGCTATGTAGTGGACGCAACGCCTCCCGCTCCGATGCCTGCGAGGTCAGAAAAATCCATCCACGTCGATGCTCCGACCACTCGCGGGCCGTCCATTCAGACTTAGCCTCTGACTTCGTGGGCAACAGCCGAAAGCTGTCGGCAACCAGGCTGAGCGAACCGAGAACGCCAGAGCGCTGATGCGGGGCCGATGGGTCAATCATGGCGGCAAGCTCTGTGCCTTTGACGCGGCGGTCGATCTCCTCCGGGTTCGACATCCACTCAATCAACTGTTGTGGTGTGGGCAGGTCGAGCAGCAGATGTGCGAAGATTTTCTGTGGTGTTTCGATGAAGAATTCTCGCTTCCTTTCATCGGTGGGCTGGAATAGCGAGACGGCAATCGTTCGTGCTTCGGCCCGACGCACCAATTCTTCCGATGGCCCCCAATAGGGGCAGCGGCGATCCAGCGGGTTGAGTACGATGTCGCCGCGACTGGCTTCATAGAAGCGCTGAATAAATTCACTGGCCGGATCGTAAATAATGGCCGCATCGCCACGCGCTTCGATCTGCTGGAGCATCTGCATGATGATCGTCGTCTTGCCACTGCCGGTGTCCCCAATGATCTCGACATGCTGATCTTCCGCGTGTGCGGGGATGCGCAGCATCGGGCGGCAAAGATCGGTCTGGATACCGATGCCCGTTCCCTGAAACGCCTTGTTGAACTCCTTGGGAGTGACGAGCACTGGGCCTTTCAAACGTCGTCCATATTTCATCTCCTTGCGGCGGCGAACATCCTTTGGAATAGAAAATGGAAGCTCAATCAGAAGCGCCAGCAATCCAAAACCTAGCGGTGTCTCAAAGATGTCCAGGGGGTTCTCACCGCCATAAACGTGTTGCTGCAAGTAGCTTCGCAGCGAGTTGTTTTGATACAGGGTGGGAACACTACGGTAGAGGTAGGCCCTACCCGTTTGTTTTACCGAGTCCGACAATGCCAGAGGCAGAGTCTTTCCACCGGGCTGTGGTGTTGAGCCAGAAACAACATCCTTTTCCGTGGCATACCAGGTGTGCCCTTTGCGATCCGCAACGAGCAGCATCCGATACTTTCCAGTGCTGCGAAAGCTCGGCGCGATGGAGGTTTTCAGGTAGGCCGGAAGGTAAAACTGTTCGAGCGGTGTGAGCGCAAAAGTGAACCGGAGATAAAGAAAGAAGCCCGCTGCAATCAGCGCAAGAAAGATCGCGCCGTAGGTATAAATGGGCTGATGCGGCGGCCAGACGATCGTCTCTTTTCTTCCCCAATGTGTTTCGGCCATTGCTCTACTCCTTCTTCTCCAGAGCCGCCGCTGCGATCACTTCGCGGGCCGCCTGGCGCTTGGTAGTTTTTACCTGTCGCATCAGTTCCTGATACTGGCTGGGCGTCATCTGTTCGCCACATGCGACAGGCTGAAGAACATGGGTCAGAAAGAGTTGTAGTCCGACGATTTCCGTCATCAACGCTTCAATGTTGACGGAGTTTTCGGGCGGTTTCGCCTCGCGCAGCAACACATCTCGTGCCCACTCACTTGGTGTTTTTCCCGATGCGGAGGAGGCACTTTCGATCACACTTTCTTCCTCGTTTGTTAGCTTGGTGCTGAGATTTTGAGAGCGGCGATTCCGTCCGCGCAACTTATCTGCGACCCGATCAGGCATGGTATGAATGGCTGGCATAGACACCTCTCAAAGCTCAATAATTCGGTATCCGTCCAGATACCGAATTACGCGAACACCGCGTGTTTTCAGTGGTATCTGGCGAGATACCAAAGTATCTGGGCAGTTCCCTACAAGGGGTGGAGTGTCGAAAATCAACCCGGTGCGCAGCACCGAACGTGCTCACTCCACCCCGGCAGCACGCTTCGTTGGTACCGGATCATGGCCCGGCACCGAGCCATTGGGGCGCTTTGCAGCGTCCTTCACGGCTTCGTGGGCTGCGCCTTCCTTGCCGAAGTGCCGCACGCGCAGGCTCGGCGGAACATGGGCCGATTCCGGCGTGCGCAGAAAGTCCTGGAAGTCGCGGTCCTTGGCGAAGACGTAAGCCAGCGCTTTGTCCACCACTTCATCGGCGGTTGCGTGAAGAAACGCGGCGTACTGATCGATCTGGCTGGCGGTGGTTTCGTCGAGCCGGATCATGGCCGTAATCCGGCGGGTTTGCACAATTTCAAGCAAGGGCATGATGAGCTTCCTTTCGTTGTCGACTGAGGGTTGGCTTTGGAGCGCGTATGGCCTGCTGTGCCGCTCGGAGAATCTCCACGGCATAGACTTGACAATCAGCGCTCGAAAGCTCGAAGCGATGCCGGACTTCGAGCATGGTCAGAACGTCGGCAATTGGCGCGCCTTCGACCAGCCATTGACGGGCCGAAGCAATGTCCAAGCGTCTCCGATTGCGCCTTGGATTCAGCATGGAATTGCCTCCAGTTCCGGCTGCGCTTCTGCCTGAAATACATGCTCCATTGCAAACTGTCGCGTCTGGCGGTCATAGTCGTCCACACGCAGCACTTCGCGGATGATGCGCCGGCTCGGCTGGCGCTCGATATGAACGACGTAATCGACGGCCTCGCCGATCTCGGCTTCGATGTCCTCATAGGTCGCCTGCTGATGGCTGCGGAGCACGAGATTCGCGAAGCGGCGTAGCGCTTTCACCGCAGAGTTGGCATGGATGGTCGCAAGCGACCCGGAGTGGCCGGTATTAAAGGAGTCCAGCAGTGTCCGCGCCTCGACGCCACGCACCTCACCCAGGATGATCCGGTCGGGCCGGAAGCGAAGTGCATCCTTGAGCAGTTCATCGAACGTGACGGACTTCCCGAACGTATGCGTCTGCGACTCGGTGGAGACGATGTTCGGCTTGCGGATCTGAAGCTCCGGCGTGTCCTCAATGATGACGAGACGTTCCTCGTCCGGAATGGCATCAGCCAGTATCCGCAGCAGCGTCGTCTTGCCCGATCCGGTTCCGCCGCTGATGAGCAGCGTCTTGCCTGCCTGAATCTGCTCGACAAGGAAGTCGGCAACAACGCGCGTCAGCGTGCCGCGCGCGATCAGGTCTTCGACGGTGAAATGGCAGCTGGTGAACTTGCGGATCGATACTGCCGGAGCGGGGCCAACGACGGGCGGAATCCACACCGCAATCCGGCTTCCGTCAGGAAGCCTCGCGTGCAGGCTTGGGTTGTCGTCATCGAGCCGCTTGCCGAGGTGATTGGCGATCACTTCGAGGCCAGTGCGCAGACTGGTTGGGGCGAAGGATATGTCTGGTTCCCGGCAGAGCTTTCCTTCACGCTCGACGTACCAGCTCGTGTCGGGATTGCCGAGAATTTCGCTCACCCCATCGTCGCGCAGCAGTGGCTCGATGGGACGGAGAAACGGGAGTATCAATTCAAAGCTCATCGCGTTTGTTTCCAGTCGAGAAGCCCGGCGTGAAGCCGGGCTTCCGGGAATAAGGAAGAAACGGCAGCTACGCCGCTTCTTCCTCGGGGTTGAAGTCATCGCCTGCCGCCCCTTCAGGACCGGCCTTCTCGGCGCGGTCGAGCTTCAGGATCGAAGAGACGCGCACTTCCCAGATGCGTTCCTTCTGGCCGGTCTTCTTGTCCGTGCGCTCGCGGCTGCGCATCTCGCCTTCGACGGCCAGGTGTGCGCCCTTCTTCAGCGTCTTCGCATAGTCGGCCAGCTTGCCCCAGGCGATGCAGCGGTGCCATTCGGTGTGGTCGATGTACTTGCCCGTCGTCTTGTCCTTGTACGAGCTTTTGGTGGCCAGCGACAGGGCGGTGAAGTTTGCGTTCTTGGTCGAAACGGCGGTGGCGTCTTTGCCGAGAAATCCGATGAGGGTGATGCGGTTCTGATACATGGTAAGTCTCCTAAGGTTGAATTCCCGGATTGGCCGGGTCACCCATTGGCGGAGCCTGAGCGACGGGCCATGCTCCCAAGGCCAAGCCGCGCTTTCTGGAGCAGGGGCCCAAACTTGCTTTGGGAGAGGAGTCCGGAAAGCAGAGCGGCGATGTGCCGCAGAATCGGGGTCCCCGTGTGCGGGGTGATGGGGCGCATGAAAAGCCCGAAAGCGTGTGACCGGACAAGCAAGGGAGAGACCACGGAGACGAGCGCTTCATGGATCGCATCGTCAAAGGTTTTCTCGTGCCTGTCAACGCTGGCATCCAGAGCGCAGAATCGCCCTGCTGCCCCCACGTGCAAGGATGAGGTAAAGGCATCGGCTACCACGCAGTGATTGCACCCATGCAGGCCAGGCGAATGCGGAAGCGTGAAGGGTGCATTCTGGCTGGAGATGTGTGCGGCCTTGGACATGAAGACTGCCTCGCTCTTGGAAGTGTGATTCTCCTACTCGAACGCTTGGTCGGCCCGGAAGCGGACGATGGTCAATCCCAGAGGATTGACGGCCAACTCATTGTTCTGCACGTTGTCGCGGAAGACATAGGTCACGCTGGCGGTCCATCGCTCCCGCTTGAGTTCGGTATGATCCGCCGGGTTCGTGTACACCTTCTCGAACTCAATGCGCGCCGAATAAGGGGATTGCCGCAGGTCGTCCAAGACGACGTTTTTAATCTCGACATCGACATACGGAAGCGTGCTGTCGTCGCGGTACGTCTGGATGATCTTGTCTTTCTGTTCCTGTGCAATCACGGCACGCTGCACATCGCCATTCAGGAAGTAGAGCGCCTGTGTTTGGTCACGCTCGATGGTGAAGCGATTGCGGCTGAAATAGAGTTCGGCCCAGCGGGTCAGGTAATACTTGTTCTCGGCCTCCTGCGGGCGGTATTGGAAGTTGCGGTAGTCGATGGCTTCTGCATGGCCCACGTCGTTGATGCGAATGATGAGCGGGTGCATACCGGCCAGCGCCTTCTGACTGCGGAAGATGAGCGCGGCGAGCATGAGACAGACCACAACAAGGCAGAGGATGGTGATCTTGAGCCAGGTATTCATCACCAGCGGATCGCCGTACTGTTCGAGATAGTGCTCCGCCGCGCGTGTGATCTCTGGAGTGGGCCTGGTTGTCGTCATCGTGTCCATACCTTCGCATCCCCTAAAACGCCCGCAGGATTGCGGCGGTCAGCACGCCGCCCGCTCCGAACCCATGACCGCCAATGTTGCCGGAGAAGAGCGATGCCGTCATGGTCGGGATCTTGAAAAGAATGAAGGCCGCGATGAAGCAAAGGATTATCAGTCCGGGCATCAAAGTGATGAGCTTTTGCGGAGCGTCTACGTTCATTGCGCCGCTGGTGAAATAGGTAATGAGCAGATGACTCATGACACTCATGGTTGCGGCTGCGACAACCTTGTAGAATTCGAAGCCGACGAATGCCTTCAGCCAGCCCCAGAACAGAAAGTCCGTCTTATCGAAGACCATCCACGGAATGAAGACCGGACCGAGCAGGCCGATGATCGTCGCTCCGATCGCGCCGTAGGCGAGGATGACCGCGATGAGCGCCGTCAGAATGCTGAGAATAATCTGCACTGTGTAGGTGCAGAGTAGCGTATATGGTTCCGTAAGCGAGGGAGACAGGGTTCCGACATTGCTCAGCGCAAGATGAATCGTGTTCTGCACTTCGTTGGTCGAGTCTGTGCCGATGTAATCCACCAGAGTGCTGGTGCCGCCGCTGACAAAGCCCTTGAGCGAATAGCCGATGCCGGGGATCGAGCCGTCATAGAACTTTACGAAACAGTAAGCGAAGGTAATCAGCAGGAAGAAATTCAGGAACTTTGCGACGTTGAATCCGGGGCCGCCCTGCGCGGAGGCGAGCGCCTCCTGAACGCCAAACCAGACCATCATGATGGTGGCGAGCGCCAGCACCATGTGCAGGCCAAGCGCGTCAACCGAGGGTGCGACCGTTGCCGTCAGGTTGTCGCAGCCGTTTTTGATAAGAATCAGGAAGTCCATGACTGCCATCCTTTCTCAGTAGTGGAAGGCCCAATTGGTGCCCGAGCTCGACTGCTGCGGCGTGACTGCGTTGAAGTTCTGCTGATAGCTGTTGCCGGTCTGGAACAGCGATTTGAGGTTGTCCTGCTGGACTTTCTGTCCGACCATCTGTTGAAGAGCTTGTGCCTCAAGAATCTGGTTCGTCTCCTGCTGCGAGCGCAGCTCGATCAAGAGCGCCTGATTGATCCGTTGCAGGGTCGCCATTTCTGTGTGCTGAGACGGGTCGGTGGAATGACTGGCGGCCTCAAGCTGACTGATGTCCGTCTCCCGTTGCGAAGAGGCGGAACGAATCGCGCCGACGGTCTCAAGGCTCGTCGCATTGACTGCATTGGCAAGATCGACCGTTGCGCCCTGTGCGGCTATTTCCTGCTGCCCTTGAGCACTGAGTGAACTATATCCGGCAATGCGGCCTGTTGTGTTGATGCTGGCCGCCTGCGTTGCCGCAGCAGCACTGTAGCCGGTCGTGGCTGCGTTCATCCACACCGTCGAGTTGCCATACGTGTTGGCCGGCTGTATAAGCGTTGCCCATTGCTGCTGCCCAATCGTGCTGTAAGTTGTGTAGAGGGTCTCGGGCAGGCTCGCCATCTGGCGTGCGAGGTTGTACGCTCCAATGACGTTCTGCATGGTGTTGACGGTGGTGGTGTACAACTGGCTCGCCTGCGCAATCTGCTGAATGGCGTGGGCGGACTGCGTCGGGTCAAAGACGATCCCGGAACCGAACTGAGCAAATGCAGGCGACACGCCAAGCGTCGTCGCAAGGATTGCGAGCGGGACTGAGAATTTCATTGTTAACTCCGTACTGCTATTTCTTTGAGCGTTCAGCTTTAAGCCGGTTCCAAGCATCTTTCATTCGTGTGTCTTCGTCTTTACACTTCGGGCTGATCTTCGGAGGAATATCCAAATACTCGGCGGAACAATCCAGTTGAAATTGCTTGGCCAATTGGTCATACTGCTTCTGAAGATCAGCTACTTTTGCTTGATGGCTTTGACAGCCAGTCATTCCCAGGGCTGCTGCCAAAGCGGTACAAGTTATAACTCTGCGCATACTTCCTCCTTCAGAACGACTGTGGAATGGTGTGGTTCTCGTATGCGGGCAGCAGCATATCCTGCGTGAAGTAGACCTTCACCCGATGGCCTTCGCGGATCGTAATCGTCGGCGGTATCTCAAGAAACTGGTCGAGCACAGAGGTAGCCGACTGCGAAACGCTGGCGGAGGCCCCGGTCGCAAATGCCTGCGACCCGCTGGTAGAAATCGTACCCCCGCCCTGCTCAATCTCGCCTGCACCCGCGATCACACCCAGCGCAATCGACATTCCGAATATCTCCAGATAATGGTTGTTCACCTTGTCTTTCAGCCCTTCGGCTCCCGACTGGTTCAAGCCCTGAAACTGGTCCAGGTCAACCGAATAGCCATCCGGCATAATCATGCGGTGAAAGACGACAGCCATGCGCCGCTGCTGTCCGAAGCCTGATGCGCCGATCTTGCGCGCCTCGCCCAGCACGATCGTCCCTTCCGGAATCAGCACGTGCTGGCGGTCGTGCGAATAAACGGGGTTCGAGACCATAACCTTGACCGGACCGGCAGCATCGCCGTCGAGACGATTGATGAGAACTGTGTCGAGGACTGTACCTTCGTAGACCACATACGGCTGACCGGTGGCCGAGTCGATGTTCACCTCGGGCCGGCGCTGCGGTTGAGCTTGTGACTGGCCAGCGCTTGCCGCCT
>JAJYSV010000066.1 GCA_021793405.1 Acidobacteriota bacterium | reverse complement strand
CCTATAATTTTCATTGAAGGCTTCTCCTGATCCAGCAGCTCATGGTCCTCAACCAAAAACTACTGCTTCATCGTAGAAGCCTTCGTCCTTATCCCATCAATTCAAGCCTTCTTTTGGCTTGAGTGGGGCAGATTTGCGGCCTAAAGCATTTTCACTGTTGCTGTGATGCGGGCGTCGGTCTATCCCACCCTAGCTTCCCACCCCATCGAGCTATGCTCGTCGGGGACCCCGGTTTCGCTAGGATTCGAGGGGCCCCCGGCTCACGAAGCAGTAGCCTGTTAGCCAGGTACCGCAGGTTCGCGTAGCTAACCTGCGGTGCCTACGCGTAAAATCCGCGCTGCCGGATGACGCCCGCCACGCGATCTATCGCCAGCATGTACGCGGCAATCCTGTTGTTGACCCCATGCGTGTGTGAGTAGTGAACGACATGTTCGAAGCTCTTGACGAGGATTTCTTCCAGGCGCTCATTCACCAGCTCTTCTTTCCAGAAGTATCCCTGGCGGTCCTGCACCCACTCGAAGTACGAAGCAGTGACGCCACCGGCATTGGCCAGTATATCGGGAACAATAAAAATTCCCTTGTCGGCCAGAATGTCATCCGCGACCGCGGTCGTGGGCCCGTTCGCGCCTTCGCAGACGATTTTTGCCTGGACATTTGCTGCATTGCGGCTCGTGATTTCATTCTCAGCTGCCGCTGGAATCAGAATGTCGCACGCGGTGGTTAGCAGCTCCGCTGATTCCGCAGCCTCCGCCCCTCGAAACCCGACCACGGAACCATGGTCCTGACGGTATTGGCTCAACGCATGGATATCGATGCCGTTCGCATTGTGGAGGCCGCCGTCGACCTCCGCAATGCCAATGATTTTGCAGCCGGTCTCCATCAGCAGCTGGGCGGAATTGGAGCCGACATTGCCGAAACCTTGAATGATGATGCGGCAGCCTTCCACCGGCAGCTTCAGATGGCGCAATGCCTCCAGACAAACCACGCGAACGCCGCGGCCCGTCGCCGCCCGCCGTCCGCGAGAGCCGCCCAGTTCGATCGGCTTGCCGGTTACCACGCTGGTAACGGTCTGGCGCATGTGCATGGAGTAGGTGTCCATGATCCAGGCCATGGTCTGCTCATTGGTATTCATGTCCGGTGCGGGAACATCTTTTTCCGGGCCAAGAAATTCGATGATCTCCGAGGTGTAGCGCCGGGTAATGCGCTCCAGTTCACCCTTGGATAGCTTCTTCGGGTCGCAGATCACGCCGCCCTTCGAGCCGCCAAAGGGAATGTCGACCACAGCACATTTCCAGGTCATCCAACTGGCCAGCGCGCGTACTTCGTCGAGCGTCAATTCCGGTGAATAGCGGATGCCGCCCTTCGCCGGCCCACGCGCGATGGAATGGTGCACGCGAAATCCAGTCATCAGCTCGATATGCCCGTCATCCATGGAAACAGGGAAATGCACGATGATTTCCCGGCTGGGCGAGCGCAGCACCTTCCACAAATCGTCTTCCAGATTCAGCTTGCGCGCGGCGAAGTCGAAACGGGCGCTTTGCGCCTCCCATGGATTCATTTCCTGCGCGATCGTTATTGCAGCCATTCCATTCTCCAGTTCTGCCGACTTGATTCTGCGCCAAGAGCGAATTGCTTCGGTCTTCAACAGCCATATTCCGGCCAAACTTAGGGAGTATAGGCCCGACTGACCCACTACTGCAAACCAGTCAGGACGTCGCAACAAGATTTGTAGGTGAAGGGATTCGGTGGATTTCACATCCGGTAGATCGTCCCGCAGGAAGGCTTTCTCGACAAAAAAGCCGGTTAAAAATCCCGTGCGCAATTTGGTTGCCTTAGCAACCAAATTGCGCACTATAGTTGCTGAGGCAACCAATTTTTCCGAGTCTCGTAGATCTGCCGGATTGGAACCGGTTCTAGGTGGGAAGAGAAATTTTGAAGGTGGTGCCGGTTCGTCCGGGGCGGATGCTGCTGCGCAGGGAGATTTTGCCTCGGTTATGCTCCACAATTCTCTTGGAGAGGGCCAGACCGAGCCCGGTTCCCGCACTATTCTTGGTGGTGAAGAACGGCTCGAATACTCGATTCCTGTGCTCTTCGGGAATGCCATGGCCATTATCCGCAACGACGAAGTGAATCTCGCTGCGGCGTTTTTTCAGACGGAGATACAGTGTGCCCTCGCGGGGCAAGGCGTCGATGGAGTTAACAATCAGATTCGAAAGGACTTGCAGTATCTCGGTAGTATAAACTTCTGCCACCAGATCATCCGGAAGATCCTTCACGAGATGGATTTGTTTGGATTGCATGGTTCTTTGATGGATGCGAAGCGCCGCTTCCGCCAGAGTGGCTAGCCGGACCTGCTGGGGGGAATCCGATGCGCGGGCAAATCCGAGCGTACGGCTTGCGATGGAGTTGAGGGTCGCCAGCTGTTCCTCGGCGTGACGCAGGTACGCCCGGACCGCTTCTGGGTTTTCCGCTTCTTCCTGAGCTAGATAGGTCAGGTTCCCCACTGCCTCCAGCGGGTTTCTGATTTCATGCATCAGCTCCAAAGCCAGCTGACCCGCCGTGGCGTGTTCTTCGGCTTTCTGCAAGGCCTCGCTCATCAAGGCGAGGCTTGAATGAAGATCTACGACGATGGTGGCTTCATGCACGGAACTCTCCCTGCCGAGTCGCTGGAGAGGACGCTAGGTGCATTTCGCGTCGGGAGTGGAGAATTTACACTCCGCAGACCAGTGGTGCTGAAAAAATTCCCCGGGCTCTCCAGTAAGATGCGGTCCGCAGTTTATATGTCGCCTACCCGACATCTTCCTGCAAATTCCTGCAATAGCGACGATCACCTGGACTGCCAAAGGTAGGTCAACCGCACAATTTCGCAGCGAGTTGGACGCAAGCAAATTCACGCCGATCCCCTCGACGGTCTGTCTGATAGACGACATAAGCTCTTGATTTTCCAGCGTATATTCGAGCCAAGAGCAGATTTGCAAACTGCCCGTTTTCCGATCAGAGACGTGATTTTCTGCCCATTTGGCAGTCCTTTGCGAACTGACCAAGGACTTGTCATGCAGAGCGCGACAGAAAATCTTCTATTGGCTTCGCTCTCCACGGAGAGCCGGGATCTGCTACTTACCCACTCGACGCCGGTCACGCTGCCGCTGCGAACGGTGTTGTATACGGCCGGAAGTGTCCCCGCCGACGCCTACTTCATGACTTCTGGTATTGCCTCGATTGTGGGTTCCACTATGGACGGAGAAACCGCCGAGGTGGGAATCGTGGGCCGGGAGGGACTGGTTGGCGCCGTGCATCTCCTGGGACCCGCCACGGCTCCGACGGATTGCTTCGTCCAGCTATCGGCAACCGCATGGAAGATTGCGTATGCAAAGCTTCTGCGGATCTTTCGGTCTTCGGAAGAGATTCGCACGCGCATCCTGGAGTTGGTGCAGGAACAGGCTCTAAGTCTGAGTCAGCTTGCCACATGCAACCGTCTGCATACGGCGGAAGAACGGCTGGCACGATGGCTGCTGATGGTTGAGGACCGCATTGACTCGGACAAAATAAACCTGACGCAGGAGTTTCTGGCGCAGATGCTGGGCGCGCAGCGCACTACAGTCACCATGGTCGCGGGAGAGTTACAGCGCAGGGGATTGATTGAATACAAGCGCGGCAGCGTGCGAATTTTGAATCGTCCGGAACTGGAAGCGGCGGCTTGCGACTGCTACGCGGTAACGCAAAAGCTGTTCGGCAACCTGTTTCAGCACCCGCTTCCCCACACGAGCCAATAGAAGCCGCCTTATCCGCTTCGTTAGGGAACTACATACTATTTTCCCGTGGACTCCTCTGCGGCCCCAAGAAGCGCTTTACCCGCCCGCGTACCGCGCTGCCGTTCTCTAATTCACATTGCCAAATGACTAGGGCATCCCAACCCTGCTGTGTGAGGGCTTCGAGATTCTTCTTGTCCCGTGCCTTATTGCGCCGGAGCTTCGGCAGCCAGAAATCTCGGTTCGTTTTGGGGATGAGTCCGGTTTTACACGCATGACCGTGCCAGAAACATCCATGAACGAATATCACCTTGCGTCGTGCCGGAAATACCAAGTCAGGTTTTCCTGGGAGGTCTTGCCTGTGTAGCCGGAAACGATAGCCGAGCTTGTGTACGAGGCTTCGCACTGCCATTTCCGGCAGCGTGTCCGTGCCGCGGATCGCCCGCATGTTCTCGCTGCGATTCATCGCTTGTCACTGCTTGAACTTCTCGCGGAGCCACTTCAGAACGGCGAGTTGCTCATCTTGGCCCGCTCGTCGAACTTGAGACAGGAGCCAAAGCCCGGTCGGCTTCTCAGATGTGATGTTTTTCGCACCCTGATTGCAGGTCGAACAAAGCGTCCGGAGATTAGATAGTTCCTCTTTGCCGCCGAGGCTCTTGTCTACGATGTGCCCTATGTGAAGACGAGCCTTTCGTCCGGTTTCTGGATCGGCTTCGCCGGGCGTCAAGCCGCACATCTGGCAGGTGAAGCCGTTGCGATCCAGAACTTCCGCCCGGAGTTTTGCAGATATGTTTCGAGAAAAACTAATATTTGATTTCTTCGGGGGCGCTTCTTTCAATAGATATTGGCCTGGTTTCAACCCTGCGTTATCGTTATGCGTAAGAATCGGCCAGCCTTCGTCTTCTCGCAACTCTCGCACGCGACGCGCCCATTCGCTGACATCGGAACCTGCTGCATCGCGTATCTCGATCGATGTGATTACCCGTCCGACGTTCGCAAGGAGAAATTGTCGAATCCGCTCTTTCGATCCAGGTTTACGCATTGCGCTGCAACTTCGATTCAGCTCGCTTGGTCGCAAGCAAATGTGCAAGCAGTTGTTTGCCGATGAATCGCGTATAAGCAGGAGGGATCGCCTCGTTTAGTTCATTCTTAGTCATCCAGTCGATACCCATAGCATCACGCGCCGCGGCTATGGTGCAATTGCCCCCGCCCGTTACCTGAACGAAATCGCGCATATCATCGGTCTTTCCGTAGTGGGACTTCCTTTTGTCGAATGTGTGAACCTTCGGATGAACCCCATGCTTCGGAGTCAGGATCGCGAAATTCGCTTCAAAGAGGCGATGGCGAAGAACTCTCAAACCCTCAAACATAGTGCCGCAAAGCACTATGGGGTTGCGCAGTGGTGCTCCCTCCACATTCTCTATAATGTATGGAAGCCCTGAAGACGCCAGCACGTCCCTGATCGGGTCTATGAGACGAGGCCAAGCATCGGCGTTGCCGTTCCGCTTTGCGAGGTCGGAATAAGACTGGCACGGTGGTGACGCGTGAATGGCATCAAACGTTGAGATAAACTTTGGGTCGAGCTTCAGAGCGTCAGTCTGGACAAAGGGATAGGGGTAATTTGGCTGCGGTTTTATATCTACTCCAACCACGTCAAATCCTGCCATGCTGTATCCGGTACCGGCACCACCGGCACAGCAGAACAAGTCAAGCAGCCTCGGCTTCCGCCCAAGAGCAGCAACGGCATCAGGCTCAGTGCTTTTTCTGGATGCGGATCGCCCCGTGTTTGGAACCACGCTTAGAGTTTTAAGGTCAGCGCTCATGGTTCAATTGCCTCATGTTCTCTTTATATTCGCTCCAAGGCTTTGGAAAACTTTTAATTTTCTCAAATTATAGAACGGTACCGAAAAGAGACCTTGCTATCCGCCGAGTTTAGAAAGGGAAACATACACGGAAGGAATCGCGGGTTGCTTCGCTTCGGTTGGGGCGACGAGCCGGGTTGGACTGGCATGGTTGCGCTCGCAGGCAGGAACGCGGTGGATGGAGCTACGGGCATCTGTCCTGAGTCTGAAGTTCATTCAACAATTCGATTCATGGAAGTGATTCGAACAGCAGCACTCAGGGGCTAAAGCCCCTCTGTTTTGCGCCATGTACGGCACGACTGAAGTCGTGCCCTGATACAAAGCCGAAAATCATTACGACAGAAGTCATGCCCTGATACAAGACCGAAAATCATTTCTTTAACGAATTTAAGACTCAGGACACTCGGTTGGCCGAGAAGTCTCCAGTCCGGGACTGCGATGGTCTCTAAGGCGCGGAAGATTGTTTTGCCTTGCCCAGGCGCATGTTGAAGCCAAAGATTGGACCCCAGACATTGATCCCGAAATCCTCATACTTTGGCTGAGACAAGTAGGCATTCGATACGTGCATATACGTCACTCCGGCGGCGAGGCTAAACCGGGGATTGAAGTCATAGCGCACTCCGCTGCCCATCATGTACGTGAAGGTCAGGTCCTGCCCCTGTGCGTAGAGTACTCCGTCGGGCCCCTTGGCGTTAATGTCGCCAACGCCGCCGCGCATTTCGTAGTAGGGCACAATCCTCCAGTCAGGCTGGATGAAGTTACGGCGGATGCCAAAGTCAAAAGCCGCATATCGTGTTTCAGGCCCACGGGGAATCGCGGTGAAGGATCCGCTGAACGTAAAGTCCGTACTGCCCCGTAGGACCGACGGACCATGGATACCGTCCACCTGCCATCGGAGAGAGGCGATGTTGGGTACCATCGTGTATTTCAGCGGCCATGTTGTATAGGGACTACTCAGGAAAACGTCGAATATAAGGGGAATGTTCCAGGGAAGCCATCCCACTTCATAGGAAAATTCCAGCTTGTTTCTGTAAAAAATCTTTCGGTTGAATTCATTTGCCAGTTTCGCGCTTCGTAAAGCTTTCTTTGAAGGTAGGCTTCCCGAATCCTGGCCATGTGCAGGAGGAATGGGAGTTGTCAGTAGCAGCGCAAACAACACCAGGCTTTTTCCAAGCATTGCAAAAGTCACTCGGGCAAGAAGGAGTGGGTATTCGCTGGCATGAGCAGAATACCTGTATCCTGTGATGCTTGCACGTGGCATTGCGCTCTATATTGGAAAGGATTGAATTGGAAAGAATTGGAGACCGGGGCGGGGAACTTTTGCCGGTTGCAGGCAACCCATGGGCACATCCGACGAGTCGCGAGACCGCCTTTGGAGGCGCGTCCGGGCGCAAAAGTGAAAAATCCCGATACGGATGGGCGCCGAAACGTGTACGATTACGTTGATTTATGTCGATGAAATCCACCATCACACCTACGCTCTCGGAGTTCCAGCGTCTGGCGCGCAGCCATGACCTGGTGCCCATCTGCAAGTCCTGGACAGCGGACCTGGAAACGCCTGTTTCAGCCTTTCTCCGCGTGGCAACAGGCGAGCCGGAGGCCTTTCTTCTTGAGTCCGTCGAAGGCGGCGAAAACGTTGGCAGGTATACGTTTATGGGGATTCGTCCCTATAAGAAGGTCATCGCCCACGGCGACCAGATCACGACCCACACGGGCGACCATATCGAGTCCAGCGAGGGGGACGTATTCGAACTGTTACGGGACTCGCTGGCTGGACATACGCCGGCCCGGTTGCCGGGGCTGCCGCCGTTTACCGCAGGCGCTGTCGGGTTTTTTTCCTACGATGCGGTGCGATTGATCGAGAAGTTGCCGGAAACAGCGAAGGACGAACTGGGCATGCCGGAAGCGTGCCTGATGTTCTTCGATACGGTGCTGGCGTTCGACCACGTGAAGCAGGAAATTCTGCTGGTGGCGACCGCCGACTTGCAGCGATATAAGCCGCAGGCGGCCTACGCGAATGCGGTCCGCAGGCTGCATGATCTGGAGCGGCGTCTGGCCAAGCCGCTGCCCAAGCAAGCTCGCCACACAGCGAGCGGCAAGCTGCAACTGAAACCGCGCACGCGGAAGCGGGACTATCTGGCGGGGGTGCAGCGCATCAAGGACTACATTGCGGCGGGCGACATTTTTCAGGCGGTGCTGTCGCAGCGGTTCGATGTCGATCCCGGAGTGGACCCGTTTTCCATCTATCGCGCACTGCGGATTGTGAACCCGTCGCCGTATATGTATTTCCTGCGCATGGGGCTGCGGCGACCCGGGGACACGAGCCTGGCTGGGTCGTCACCGGAGTTGCTGGTGCGTGTGCATGGGCGCACGGTGGAATATCGCCCGATTGCAGGGACGAGGCCGCGCGGGAACAACGAGGTTGAGGATCGCCGGATTGAAGCCGAGTTGCGCGCGGATGAGAAGGAAGTGGCGGAGCACATCATGCTGGTGGACCTGGGGCGCAACGATGTGGGCCGCGTGAGCGAATACGGCACGGTGCAGGTGAAAGATTTGATGTTCGTGGAACGCTACTCCCACGTGATGCATCTGGTGAGCGCGCTGGAAGGCAAGCTGCGGCACGAGTTGTCGGCGGTGGATGCGTTCCGTTCGTGCTTCCCGGCGGGCACGCTGACGGGCGCGCCAAAAGTGCGCGCCATGGAAATTATCGAAGAACTGGAGCCGGCGCGGCGCGGCGTGTATGGCGGCAGCGTGTTTTACGCGGATTTCTCGGGGAATTTCGATTCCTGCATTGCGATTCGCAGCCTGCTGATGCGCGGGCGGCAAGGGCATATTCAGGCGGGAGGCGGGATCGTGGCCGACTCTGTTCCTGAGAAGGAATATGAGGAGTCGATCAACAAGGCCAAAGCCGTGGTGCGGGCGATTGAGCGGGCTCGAAGCCAGTAGATGCATATGGCACCCACTCAAGCCAACGGAAGGCTTGAATGGGGCACCCGGCCGCGGAGAATGAACGTGACGAAGCGAAAATGGAATCTCGAAGGGAAGGATCAAGACGGGAATGACATCTCGGAGCAAATTTCCGCTGAGTTTGAGGGAATCGTTCAGGCGACGCGCTTGGCACAAATCGCGCCGGGCCGGATCAGCGCGCTGTTCCTGTTAAGCCTTTTCGGTGCATACAAGGCCGACAGGATTAACCCTTTCCAAGTCGCTTGCGAAATAGAAGCGTTGGAAAAAGGTGAAACGACGGGTTTGAAGCCGCCTATCCAGAACCGACACCCGCCCCTCAAGGGACTTTGGCACAAACACTACATGCAACCGGGCATGGCTTCGCTGGCGATCAACATGCAGCATGGTTTGGAACGGTTCGGGATTCCATACTTCGCCCAGAAGGGGCGCGAAGCCCAGGAAGCGGGCGAGGAGCGATATATCACCATCAACGACATAGCGCCAATGGTGAACGACGCCGTTCAGGGAAATTTTCAGCGTCTTCGCAAAGCGGAAATGCTCACCGGCGAATGGATTGTCTTCGCGAAGCATGAAGGGCTGAACTACTACCTCACACTGGCGACGCATGACAAAACAACTCACGAGCACGAACGGCAGTTGATTGAAAATATCTGCTACCGCGAGTTCCCATTCTTGGAGGAGATGCTTCGCAACGAGGAGTGAATCCCTTCAAACACGTTTGGCGGGTGGCGGGCTTGTCCGGGCCACGCTCGGCCGGAATTCGACTGTGCAGCAGGTCCCGATTCTGCGACCTGGGATCGCTCGAACCGTGAATCACTCCGCTGAAACGCGCTTAGCGGCAGTTGGACCTCACGGATGACAGGTCGGCATTTCGATTTGGATCGATTATCCTGACACGAATTCCTCGGACTGGATTCTTGTTCTTCCGCTCTGGCAGAGCCAGGACGGGGCATCCCCATTTCTTGGGAAGGTGGGATCGCGAATGTTTCGGCTGGGCCACCTGCCCACCCCGCCATCTTTCGCATGGAATACTATGCTTATAGTATGCTTTATGCATGTCAGGTCCGATGATCGATCTTCGTGATGTTCGCTCCGTAACTGAATTTCAGAGAAATGCCAAAGAGTATGTCGGCAGACTCAAGGACTCGAAAACTCCGCTTGTGCTGACGGTCAATGGCCGCGCAGAACTTGTGGTGCAGGACGCTGCCAGTTATCAGGAGTTGCTCAATCGCCTGGAAGAGCTGGAAACAGTGGCGGCGATTCGCATCGGCTTGCAGGATGCAAAACAAGGCCGCGTACAGCCAGCGCGAAAGGCGCTGAAGAGACTCGGGAACAAACTTGGAATTCAGCGTTGAGATTACCTCGGCGGCCCTGGCCGACGCCGAGGCGTATGTCAACTTCATACGGGCCGATCGAGGAGAACCCATGGCCGCCGAACCGTGGTGGAATGGCCCGATCGATCAGATTCTTTCGCTTGAAACGCTGCCGCGAAGGTGCTCGATCATTCCAGAGCAGAAATACTTTGAACAGGAAATGCGGCACCTCATCTACGCTTCTCATCGAATTATTTTCTGTATCGGCGAACATACCGTGACCATATTGCGGATCTACCACGGAGCGAGGAAGCCCTTAAACGCCATCAGGTGAACGAGAGTCAGGCAGGACTTGATATCCTGAATGCAGTGTCTTCGCTATCCATGATCTTTGTCCTCGACAACTACGACTCGTTCACCTACAACCTGGTGCAGATCCTTGGCGAATTTGGCGCGGAGGTGGCGGTGCGGCGCAACGATCAGGTCACGATCCAGGATGTCGAAGCGCTGGCACCGGAGCGGATTGTGCTTTCTCCCGGGCCGTGCACGCCGCAGGAAGCTGGCATCAGCATTCCGCTGGTCAAGCATTTTGCGGGCAAGGTCCCCATCCTGGGCGTATGCCTGGGACATCAGGCGATTGGAGCGGCTTTTGGCGCCAGGATTATTCGCGCACCGCGGCTGATGCATGGAAAAACGAGCGCCGTGGAACATGACAGCCGCACAATCTTTCGCGGCATTCCCAGCCCGATGACATGCACTCGCTACCACTCGCTGATCGTGTCGGAGGATGGCCTGCCGGAGGAGTTGCAAATTTCCGCTCGCTCCGAGGGCCTGATCATGGGAGTGCGCCATCGCAACTTTCCCATTGAAGGGGTGCAGTTCCATCCGGAGAGCGTGTTGACCGGCGACGGCAAACGGCTGATCGCAAATTTTCTGAAGCTGGAGTAGATGGATGGTTTCCTTGCGCCAGCTTTCCTTCGCAGCAACCCTGATGGCGCTTGCGCTCGCGGCATTCGCTGGGAGCGCGGATGCACAGCAGACCACGCCGCCGCCAAGTGCATCGCCGGCGATTGCGCAGCAGACGATTGGGCACATCGACGTATCGGCCACGGCGGAAAGAATTCGAGTGGCGGGCGCGGTCACGCTGGGCGGAGACAGCACGCTGCTGGGCAACGGCAGCACGGTCACGGCGGGGAAGGTGACGCTGCCGATCCACCTGACGCGGGGCGGGGAACTGAATCTGTGCGCAACAACTGAGCTGCATCTGTCCCAGGAAAACAGCGCGGGTGACCCGAACAGCCCATTGCTGCTGGCGCTGGACCATGGCGCCATCGAGGCGCACTACAGCCTGGGAAAAAATTCTGACGTGGTCATGACTCCCGATCTGCGCATTCTGCTTTCCGGACCGGGCGAGGCGGATGTTCGCATCCGAGTGAATGAAGCAGGCGATACCTGCGTTAGCAATCACGGCGACAACGCGCCATACGTGACGGTGAGCGAACAGATTGGTCCCGGCGTCTACCGCGTACAGGCCAACCAGCGCGTGACGTTTGAGCACGGCAGTGTGCGCGATGTGGTGGACAAGGAAACGCAGCCGTGCGGCTGCCCGGCGGCTGTGCCCATCTCTGTTGCAAGTGCGGGCGCGGCCAGTGAGCCTGGGAAATCGGCGAAACCGGGCGAGGCGGTCGCCGCGAACGCTGCGAATGCCACTGAGAAACAGGTGCATCCCGACGGCCCGAGTTCGACGGCCGCCGACACAGCGTTTCCGTGGGCGGAAAGCGAAGGACTCGCTGCTCCGCCGGCGCAGCCGACGAAGCAGCGAGTCCTTCCCGGGGAGATTCATTCCGAGGTGACGAGCACGCTGGCGTATTCCGCGCCGAAGCAGACTGTCCCGACGGGAACGCCGTCCGGCATGGCAACGCCGGAGAGCGCCGCCTCGGTCGCGACCGCGCCTGCGCCGGGATTTGGGCCGACGGTGTCGAGTGGTCCGGTCATCATGGCGCAACCGGCTCCGCCAAAGCCAAAACATAAGTCAGGCTTCTTCCATAAGATCGGCCGTTTCTTCGTGAAGATTTTTGGGTAGGAGCGCCGACCAGACATCGGGGACTGAATCTCCGGTCTCATCCTTTCGGGCAATTACAGCGTTGTCGCCGTGTGCAGCGGGCTCCGTTCTATCCCACTCTAGCTTCGCCAGGGTGGGCACCCGGCCGCAAAACTCACAGATCACAAGGATGATTCAAGACTGACAACGAGCATCATTCACGGATCTGCGTCAATCTTTACCTCTGGAATGTGGGATGCGTACGTAGGGTACATACACTGGCTGCCAGATATTTGCTTGCAGTTCGCGATCCAGGCTAATTTCGTCAGCAATCTGCGACAGGCCATCTTGCATCGCCTGTCGACCGACGGCCCGCGCGATGGAGCGGCTGAGCTGACGTGAATCGGAAAGGGACGGCAGAAGGCTTGCAGTTTTGTCCTTGTGCGTGGGGGCGAGGCGCGCCAATTCCCTGGCCGCGGCCATGACCATCGTGTCGCTGACGCGTCTGGCTTTGGAGGCAACGATCCCGAGAGCCAGCCCGGGAAATATATAGGAGTTATTGGGCTGGTCGATGCAAAATTTCTTTCCGCCGAAGCTGACCGGTCCGAACGGACTTCCAGTACCGATCAACGCGCGTCCCTGGGTCCAATCCATCAGGTCCTGAGGAGTTGCTTCGCTGCGTGAGGTGGGATTGGAAAGCGGGAAGATGATGGGGCGAGCAGTGTTCGCAGCCATTGCGCGCACGGCATCCTCGGTGAAGGCCCCGGCCTGGCCGGACACGCCAATCAGGACCGAGGGCCTGGCATTGCGGACGACATCGAGCAGCGTTATTTCCGGGCCGGGATGTTTCCAGTCGCGCACTTCGCGTTCTTTGCGGGCGTAGGGCAGCTGCTCCGGCCGCACATCTTTGCCATTCTCCGTGACGAGGCCGTAGCGATCGATGGCGTAGAAGCGGCTGCGCGCTTCCTCTTCTGAGAGGCCCTTGTCCTGCATGAACCGCAGCAACATGTCGGCGATGCCGATGCCCGCGGTCCCGAAGCCGACTACGGCGATCTTCTGCTGCTCGAGCGGCACGCCGGTCACGTTGATGGCGGAGAGCAGAGTTGCGGTCGCTATGGCGGCGGTGCCTTGAATATCGTCGTTGAAGGTGCAAAGCTGGTCTTTGTAGCGGACCAGAAGTCGCGCGGCATTCGAACCGGCAAAGTCCTCCCATTGCAAAAGAACATGCGGCCAGCGCTTCTTGACGCTGGTCACAAAGGCGTCTACGAACGCGTCGTACTCCTCACCGCGCACCCGAGGATGCTGCCATCCGATATAGATCGGACTCTTCAACCTGTCCTCATTGTCGGTGCCGACATCGAGCAGGACGGGAAGACAATGTTCCGGATGGATGCCACCGAGCGCGGTGTAGAGGGCCATCTTCCCGATGGGGATGCCCATGCCTCCCGCGCCTTGATCGCCGAGTCCGAGGATTCGCTCGCCATCGCTGACCACGATGCATTTGACAGTGTCGTAGCGGGAATGAGCGAGGATCCGATCGATGCGGTCTTTATATGGATAGCTGAGGAACAAGCCGCGCGGTTTTCTCCAGATCTCGCTGAAGCGCTGGCAACCCTCGCCGACAGTGGGCGTGTAGACGAGGGGGAGCATCTCTTCGATATTCTGTAGCAAGAGCGCATAGAACAGGGTTTCATTCGCATCCTGCAGGTCGCGGAGAAAGCTGTATCGATTGAAGGGGGTCGGTTGCTCCCGCAGGGCTTGCATCCGGCGTTCAATCTGTTCGTCCAGAGTACCCACGTGCGGGGGCAATAAACCGTGGAGGTCAAATTCATCGCGTTCGCGGTCCGAGAAGGCTGTTCCCTTATTGAGGCGGGGAGAATTGATAAGGTTGAATCCAGAAAGAGAAACCGGGTAGGACTGATGGCTTGCCGTCTGGTGAGATTGCTCATCCATTTCCATTCCATTCTAGAACCCATGGAGTTGCATCGTTGCGAAGACGGGCTCATGCTGGGGACGGCAACCCGGGACGCGTCGCCACGGTCGCGACCGCGCCTCCTCCCGGGTTTGGTCGATGGTGCCATTCTTTCCCGCGTCATGAAGGCATTTTCGCAGCTACTGTAATGCGGGCACCCGGCGGATTTCCAATGGCTATCGTCCCCGGGTCTGAAGGCCAAGCGACCTCCAGGACGCGGTTGCAAGCGCCTCATGTTTGCCAGTAGACTCGGGATGGCTTGAGCTGATCGGCGTGAGCTCGCTCGATAAGCGGACACTACGGCGATTCTTATGGTCGACGCATTGTGGCTATTGCACAATGACTTCATCGTCCAGCCACGGATGCGAAAGTGGCGGAATTTGCAGACGCACGAGACTTAAGGATCTGGCGGAAAAATCCGTGGGGATTCAATGCCCCCTTTCACACCAATGTTCACGAGCAATTTCTCGATCAGGATGATTCAGAAAGGTGTTTCTTCAAAATGAAACCTGTCACCATTATTGGAATCGTCCTCATCCTCCTCGGCGTTGTGGGATTCGTGCTGGGAGGATTTTCATACACCCACGAGAAGAAGGTTGTAGACATGGGGCCTGTGCAAGTCAGCCATCAACAGACCAAAACCGTACCCATTCCCCCAGTCTTGAGCGCGATTGCACTTCTCGGGGGAATCGGTTTGGTGGTCATCGGTGCACGTAGCAAATGAGTTTGCCGGGTGTGCCGTCTTTGTCCATGACTCGTGATGTGTGTCACTGTTTGCCGATAGAGATCTGCGTATTTTGAAGCAATGGCAAACGGCAGTATTTTCGAAAAGCCAAACTCCACACGACATGCTACGGAAGCAGTCCCGGTCTCGTCAGCCGTTGACGGAGAAATGACGCGCACGGTGCGCGTGATCGGGGTGCTCGTCGCCTCTCTGGTGGCTGGCGCCATTGTTGCCGGGGTTTGGAAGGCGAGCGTTGGCGTGCAATCGGGCAGAGCGGCGCTGGTGAGCGGGCTGTTTCTTACCGAGGTCATCCTGGCCGGTATCCTGATTCTCCTCGGCAGCCTTGTTGAGGGATTTGGATATGGGCTCTCTCTGGGGACGCGCTGGCCCTATACACGAAATATCCTGGTGTTGATGTTCCGGGGTGATCCCGAGGCGGCGCATCGGCTGGTGGCCACCCTGGTGGGTCTTATCGGGCTGGCGCTGGTTATTCTCGCGCCCAGTTCGGCGACCATCAATGGCCTGGTACTCGTGATCATCGCCGCTCTATTTGGAATAGGAACCCTCTATGTTTTGTCCGGACGAATGCCGGCCTTTGTGCATGGCATCCACGGACTCCTCGCCTATGGAGTCTTCCTCAGTTATCTCATCGGACTTGCTTTCCCCGGCGTTGAATTTTGGTGGTATCTCAAGTTCACGGTCGCCCTCCATGCGCTTTTGCTGGCGGTGTTCCTGGGGGGTATGACTACCGGGCAACGCGGTTTTGGTCAGCCGATCGGGCCTTTTTACCGACCGCAGCGACTCGCCCATTGGACTGTGGCGGTCCATATCCTTGCCGCCCTGACCGTCGTGGCTACCTTGGGGTGGCTTATGCCAACTTATCCCGTGGCATTTTACCTGGCCGTCACACAGGTCGCAGTGGGATTCCTGCTTTTCCATGCCGTCAATCTCAAGCCGAAGAATCCGGGAACCATCGTGGCCTTTCACCAATCCATGGCACTTCTTATCACGGTGGCCATCGTCGTCGCACTATCATGAAGATGGGCCAATTCGGCAATTCCGGCGGGGCAATTCAAGGCTGTCCCGGCTAGGCTACACTGGAGAAGTTGACCCTCGCGTTTGGCGGCGGAGTCGCTGCGAACGAAATTCTGACAGGTATGAAGGAGCAAGTGTTCTTATGGCGATTCCCGCCACTCAGTTACGTCCCGGCATGATCATCAAGCACAATGGGGAACTGCATTCCGTTTTCAAGGTGGAGCATCGCACGCCCGGCAACCTGCGCGCCTTTATCCAGGCGAAGCTGCGCAACCTGCGCACCGGCGCGATGTACGAGCATCGCTTTCGCTCCCCCGACCCGATCGAGCGGGTGGTGGTGGACGAAGTTGCGATGGAGTTTCTGTATGCCGACGGCGACGAGTACGTCTTTATGAACACGGAAAACTACGAGCAGACCAGCCTGAATGCCGAAACGCTGGGCGATGCCGTGGAATACCTGATCCCGAACCTGCCGATTAAGGTCTCCTTTTTCGACGGCGTGCCGGTGGGCATCGATCTGCCACAGACGGTCGAGATGACGGTGGTCGAGACGGAGCCAGGGTTGAAGTCGGCGACGGCCTCTTCTGTGACCAAGCCGGCGAAGCTGGAAACCGGGCTGGTGGTGCAGGTGCCTCCCTTCATCAACGAGGGTGAGAAAATTCGCGTTGACACCGCGGAAGGCGCGTATCTGTCCCGCGCGTAAATTTTTGCTGCCGATTCCATCTTCCACCGAACTCGATCCTTGTCTGCTGCGGAATAGGGAGCACGGCAGGTTATGCCGGTGGATGAGGGGGGATCGATGAATCCTTACGCGGCAGTCAAGTGGATTTGGATTGTTTATCTCGGCGTCTGCGTGCTGGCATCCTTCGTGCAGAAGCGCAGCATTCGGCAGCAGAGCGCGGGCTCATCTCTGCTGCAAATGGGGATCGTCCTAGTCGTGCCAGCACCGTTCTTCGTGGTGGGTCGAAGATTCGGAATTCTAAGCCGTCACTTTGTCCCCAGCCTGCCGGCGATCCAATATCTGGGCATATTGCTGACGCTGGTTCCTCACGTGATCTGACCCTGATCTGAGCCGGGGTGGCCCTGCTGGGAAAATTCCTCCGCGCGGGTTGCGCATTTCCGTTTCCATCTGCGACACTGCCCTTGCTGTCATGGTGCGCTATTACATCATAAAAGGCCGGGTGCAGGGGGTTGGCTTTCGCTGGTTTGTGCAGCGGGAGGCATATCAGCTTGGCCTGCGCGGCTGGGTGCGCAATACAGCTGACGGCGATGTGGAAGTGCTGGCGGCGGGCAGTGAAGAGCAACTGCGGAAGTTGTATGCAACTCTGAAGCAAGGCTCGCGCGGTTCGCGAGTGGATCGCATTGAGCAGCAGCCCTGGCCGGAAGCAGAGGCGGAAAAACTACAGGCGTTTGAGATTGAAGGAGCATGGTGAACTGATGTCGCAACTGCATATTGATTGTGAGCCTTTGAAGAAATTGATTCGTACCGTACCCGACTTTCCCAAGCCGGGCATTCTTTTTTACGACATCACCACGCTACTGAAAGATAAGACCGGGTTCGCCATGCTGATCGACGCGATGGCTGCCCATTACTTTGAAAAGGACATTGACCTGGTGCTGGCCATTGAGGCGCGGGGCTTCATCTTTGGCCCGGCGCTGGCCTACCGTCTGAATGCCGGCTTCGTGCCGGTGCGGAAGCCGAAGAAGCTGCCGTCGAAAACGGCGCGGGTCACCTATGACCTGGAGTACGGCACGGATGCGCTGGAAATTCATCTGGACGCGGTCGAGAGCGGGCAGCGCGTGGTGATCGTGGATGATCTGCTGGCCACCGGCGGCACCATGGAAGCGACCTTGAAACTGGTTCGCCAACTTGGCGGCGATATCGCCGGACTGGCCTTTGCAGTGGAACTGGACTTTCTGAAAGGGCGGGAGCGCTTCGAAAGTCTTGACGTGTTCAGCCTGCTTCACTACAACGAATAGAACGAAATCAGCAGGGAAATGAACCCGCCGCCTGATTGGCGCGACAGACTAAGTCGCCGCAGAAGACAGAATTCTCGCTGAAGGGTAAGCTTTACGAACTTCCGCTTCTTGATATGCAAGAAAAGCGATGCTGAGTGAGCCTACAAAGAATGGGTCAGCGTTCCTGAAACGAGCCAGCCAGGCGGCTGGATTTTCCGCCTTGCTGCTGCTGCCAGATTTTTCGGAACTCACCACATCCGGAATCGCACGCCTCCATACCGCCGTACCTCTTACTGGGGTCGCATGGGCGAACATTTTCGATATTACAATTGTCGCTCTGTTCACCGCGCTAGTGTTTGCGGTGCTGAGGCGCGCGCCTTTTTGGCGAGCCGGAAAGATCCTGGTGGTGGTTGCCATACCGCTTCTGCTGTTGCGACGGAATGCCTTTCTGCTGCCGTTTGACTTTGGTACGCGCCTGCAAATTGAAATTGGCGCGGCCGCCGTGGTGTTGCTGTTCGTGCTGTACTTCATGATGCCTCGGGCCTACGACGCGATCATACAGTTGGGCAGCGCTGTACTTGCGGGTCTCGGCGTTTTCGCTGTCATTTCCTGCGCGCAGTTGTTGCGATATACCTTCTGGCAGCCCGGTCCGCAGGAGGTTCGGACAAACCTTCCGGCGCGGATGAACGCCCATGGTCCGCGCATCGTGTGGATTGTCTTCGATGAGCTTGCGTATTTGCAGACGTTTGGAAAACGACCGGCAGATCTCAATTTGCCCAACTTCGATTCTTTCCGCGATACGAGCACGCTGTACACCGATGTTCTGCCGGCAGGCACGAAGACGGCAATCGCTCTTCCTGCTTTGTTATTGGGCAAGCAGGTCACCCATGTGGAGTACACATGGTCCAATCGGTTGATCGTGAAGACCGTCGACAATTCCGCATGGCATCGCTTCGACGGGGCACAAAGCATCCTTGGAAATGCCCACCGGGATGGCTGGCGAACCGCGGTAGTCGGCTGGTTCAATCCGTATTGCTCGATGCTCAAGAATGAAGTGAATGCGTGCTACTGGGTCGGGTGGGATGGCATGGAGGGGCCGATGTCGCCGTATGCGAGCCTCGCGACCAACACATTTCTTCCACTGAAGGTGCTGGCGGAAAAGTTCATTGTGCCGGGGAAGTCGAAGCGGGATACCGATGCGTTTCTGATTGCGAGTCATCGCGCATCATTTGAAGATCTGAAAGCACGGAGCCTCGCCACCCTGGAATACTCCGATGCAGACTTCATTTTCCTGCATCTGCCGATTCCTCATCCTCCGGCGATCTATTCTCGCCATACGGGAAAATTTGTCGATTCGAGCGGAGCATCGTACCTGGACAGCCTTGCCCTGGCGGACCGCACTCTGGGTGAGTTGATGGCAGCGATGGAGGCCTCCCCACGATGGCCGGAAACGACGGTGATTGTGAACGGAGATCACTCCTGGCGCGTCTCGCTTTGGCGCGATAATCTCCACGAATGGGTTCCGGAGGATCAACAGGTTTCGCACGGCGTTTTCGATCCTCGCCCGCTGGTGCTGGTTCATGCGCCGGCACAGTCGTCGCCGGCCACAGTGGCAACACCCTTCCCGCTGCTTCAACTGCATGATCTGATGGAGAGACAGTTAGGGAAGGAAGACATCCCGGATGCAGTGCGAGCCGTTGAGACAGAGGCGAGCCATCCCGTAGTCACGGGCGCACACCCGTAGAGCTTATCTCGACAAGCCTTGCCGCACACCTGAAATCGCGACCCTCCACTCAGCTTCAGGAGAGAAGCTCCGCGATTCGAGCTTGCAGCTTTTTTGCATCTCGTGGCGCGCGCACCTTGGCATCGTTATCGAAGTAGACGTAGACGTCTCGGGTCTTTCGTTTGGCGGCTTTCTTTGTGCTGGCGAAGTCGCCGTCCTTTGCATCGCCTCCCGTCGCCCATGTGGTGACTCGCTGTGCCCACTGCTCAATCGCCTTGTTGCCATAGCCGCTGGCATACAGCTCCTTCGAGCCATGGAGGCGGCAATAGATGAAATCGGATGTCACGTCCATGAGGCGCGGCCATTCGACAGCATCCGCGCATACCAGGGCTACCTTGTATTTGCGTAGCAAGGCAATAAACTGCGGGACGACAAAGCTGGCGTGGCGGATTTCGATGGCATGCCGCAGGCGACGGTTGCGATCCGTTTCAAGAAACGACCTTCCATCCACTCGCGCATCATGCTGCTTTCCGAGTCGGACGGCCTCGCCCGTATTTTTGGGGAGCAGGCGGAGGAAATCGTCGAGCAACGCAGGAGAGTATTTGAAGTTCGGGGGAAATTGCCACAGGATGGGCCCAAGTTTGTCGCCTAACTTCAAGATTCCGGAAGCAAAGAAATTCGCCAAGGGGACTTCAATTTCACGAAGGCGGCGCATGTGGGTGACATACCGGGATGCCTTCACCGAGAATACAAAGTCTTCCGGGGTGCGATCCGCCCATACCTGAAAGGTGGATGGCCGCTGCAGGGAATAGAAGGTTCCGTTAATTTCAATGGTGCGGAATGTATTGGAAGCGAATTCCAGTTCGCGATTGTGGGCTAACTTCTTTGGGAAAAAGACGCCGCGCCATGGCGGATAGGTCCAGCCGGAAATTCCCACGCGCACGATACCGGAGTTACTCATGACTTAGGAAAGCTCCGATTCAGTCGATAGAAAGTCCCTCAGCGGCTAAAGCCGTACAGATTTTCAGCGATGTACGGCACGCTTCGGCTGCGCTCAGGGCAGGCTTCTGAAGCCGTGCCCTGATACAGGACAAGCTTAATGAAAGCTTTCTTAGGGGCGGATCACGATGCCTAGTGTGGAGATGCATGACTCCCGCATGGCTCAAGTTTACCCCCGGGGGCATGGACTAACTGGCCGCGCTATCTCGCAGCCCTCGGATCATGTCGTGGGATTCAACGATGTGCGCCTGTTGTTCGCGAAGCAGTTCGGCAACGTTTCCGGGTAAAGTTTCTTTCAGCGCTTCCGCGTATTTTGCCTTGGCATCGTCCTCGCCTTGCTCAGCGGTCTCCAGGAGCGTGTGGTCTCCACCGCCGAATTTTGCCTTCAAGTCGCCCCAGGCGCGCTCGACTGCGCCGACTGCTGTACCGCCCTCTTTGACATCGTGGACACCGAGGCGATGGAGTTCATTCTCCAATTCCGCCGCATACTCTGCCCGGACCTGCGTCTCTTCGAGCAAGTAATGCTTGGCCGATTCGTTTTTCAGCTCACTGCCAATCGCCGCCAATCCTTTTTGACCGTCATGCAGCACTCGAATCACCGAGCGTACCGCGCGTATTGCATTGTCATTGTTCGACAAGGGACATCACCTCTCAGGGTTAGGATGTGGACAATTGCGCGCACGTTGTACTGGCTGCCGGACAGGATGAAGGATCACGGCTGGGCGTAGTAGCCGGTGCTGGTACGAGCGGTGAGACCGGGCTCCGCAATGGTAACGTTCAGCGGGTGGTAGACACTCTCGCGCTCAGTGGGCGGCGACTCAAACGAGAGCTTATAGTACGCCCCGGCGTCGGCGACGCAGCGCGCAAGCAGCCCGGAAATATCCCGGCTGCTCAGCACCAGGCCACCGTTGTGTGTGGCGATGACTTGAAGGCCGAGATTGGCAGCCCTGATGCCCTTGGGACTGGTGACGCGGTTCAGGAACTCCTCATAACGGAAGGTTTGTTCCATGGGTTCCGCGGCGCCCCATGGATTGACGTTGTAAACCGTAATGTCGGCTTGGCGGAGTTGGGTGGAGATCGAAACAATCAGCTCGAAGAAGGATTTTTGTTCCGCGCCGTTGATTTGGACATCGGGGCCTGAGAACAGTGGCCAGCCGGGGGAGATCCAAAGGATGAGTTTGCGCCCTGGGAGTGTGGCCGCATACGTTGTGACCTGGTGGAAGGCGTTGATGGAGGTCTGAAAGCGTTGCATGGCGCCGTACACGCCGGTGGAGAGGGGGTCCATCCGCAGCCCGGTCATTGCGTGATCGGCTACCGGGGCGAGGGCATTACCATCCAGGCTGAAGCCGCGCTCCAGTTGGACTCCCTTGTCAGTAGAAATCACCAGTTGGGTCGGATAGGCGAGGCGACCATTGTTGGCACGCAGGAATTTGTCGACCCCGACTCGCTCTCGAGCCACCGCCTCATAGGGCGTGTTGACGGCATCGAGGAGTAGGAGAACCTCGACAGGCTCCTGACTGCCGGTCAAGGCGCGGAACGAGGTGATGGTCTGGGGCACGTTGTTGTCGAGGACCGTAAAGTCCTTCTGCTGGAGACCAGCGACATGCGCACCGGACTGGGTGGAAACGACCACATTGAGCTGAATCGTTCGAGAGGGCGGATTGGCTTGCGGACGGCCTTCCGGGGTGGGCGAGGCGGCATGCTGGCCAGCGGCAGCCGCGATGCAGAGCAGCGGAAAGAGAAAGGAGAGGCAGGAACGCGCGCGCATGGTCATGCAAACTCCCTCAATCGGACGCATCTATTCGAGCAAGCGATGTTTGGACGTCTTAGGGTTGAGAGCTATCTTGATCGCCACGCGTTCCGACACCCACTGTAAGTATCCCCCGGCAGAGCCGGGGGCTTTATTGTGTGAGCCGCTCAAAGCGGCTGGTGCGGGGTCGCTAACGCGGCCCCGGTTTGATTGAGCCACCTTAACGGTGGCAGATCATTTCCACATGTTCATCTGGTCCAGACGCTGGTCTTCGCGTTCCTGATTGCGGATGTATTCGCGAATGACCCGTTCGTCCCGGCCCACCGTCGACACGAAATATCCCCGCGCCCAGAAACTCTGC
>JAJYSV010000065.1 GCA_021793405.1 Acidobacteriota bacterium | reverse complement strand
CTAATCTCCTTCACGAGGTCCTGTGGCCTCATCGCACATATTCAGCCCGCACCCTGCCTGCCCCACAACTCTACTGTGGAGCTTACCGCCTCAGATTCCCGCTGTACTATTCATGCCATCTCCTTCCCAGGCTCTTTATACATGAGTCAACAGAAAGTATCCGTGACTCAAGTCACGCGCCAGCAGCTTTCGTGGCGGCCTATGCCGTGGGTCTGAAGCTCACCGTGGAAGCTTCCTCACAAGCAGATGCTTAAATAGAGGGATGAGTGATGCTGCGGAGAATGTTGTCGATGTGCTGGTGATTGGGGCTGGGCCTACTGGCTTGGCGTGCGCCATCGATGCGCAGAATGCCGGATTCCGCGCCATGTTGGTGGATAAGGGCTGCCTGTGCAATTCGTTATTTCATTACCCTTCCGGGATGACGTTTTTCACCACGCCGGAGCTGCTGGAGATCGGCAATATCCCATTCAGTAGCCCGAACCAGAAGCCAACTCGGCAGGAGGCGTTGGAATATTACCGCAAGGTGGCACAGCATTTTCGGCTGAAGCTTCGCCAGTACCAGCATGTCGACCGAGTGGAGGGAGTGGCCGGCAACTTCACCATTCACTGCACCGACGCAGCGGGACGAGCGCATACGTATAAGACGCGCGCGGTGGTCATCGCCACGGGATATTATGACCGCGCCAATTACCTCGGCGTCCCCGGCGAGGATCTGGCGAAGGTCTTCCACTATTATCAGGACCCGCATCCGTACTTCGACCAGGATGTGCTGGTGATTGGCGGCAAAAATTCCGCCGCCATTGCCGCGCTCGATTTATGGCGGCACGGCGCGCGGGTCACGCTGGTCCATCGCGGCGCAGCCATGCACAAGCATGTGAAGTATTGGATTCTGCCGGACATCGAAAACCGCATCGCGCACGACGAAATCCACGGCTACTTTGCAACTGTCGTGGAGGAAATCATGATCGATTCCGTGCGTCTTCGCACGCCGGATGGAAACCTAACGCTGAAGAACGATTTCGTCTTTGCGATGACGGGATATCATCCGGATTTTGCTTTTCTGGAGGCGCTGGGCATTCGCCTGACCGGCGCGGACCGCACCCCGGCCTTCGATCCCAAGACGCTGGAAAGCAATGTTGCCGGCATTTATCTTGCAGGCGTTGTTGTGGCGGGAAAACGCACGAACGAAATCTTTATTGAAAATGGCCGTTTCCACGGCGCGCAGATCGCGGCCAGTCTGCGCCAGAAACTTTCCTGACCGAAGGAATTTCCGATTTTTCTGCCATTTGCAAATCCTCTGCATTCCATTCGCCAGCGGAATTGCGCTCCAATACAATCAAATCAACCCCCTATGCTGCGGCTCATTCCACGGACAATTCGCGGGCAACTCATTCTGGGCACCGCATTGTTGCAGTGTCTGCTGGTTGCGGCCGTGTTTGGTTACGTATACCACCAGGAACGAGACAGCCTGCGCCATCGCACGGCAGACCGGCTCACCTACCAGGTACATGTGCTGAGCAGCGCCGCCGCGGCGGAGGTGAAGGACCAGCACCTGGCTCACTTGCAAACGGTCCTGGATGATGTGGTAGCTGAGCCTGCCATACGCGCTGCTCGCATCACAGATCTTTCCGGCAACACCCTGGCCTACAGCGATGAAATTGAAAGGGAGGGCTATCCACCTCTGTCCGCAGCAGAACGCCGGCAATTGGGGTTGCACCCCACTGCCACGATCTTCGAGAACGGAGGCGCGGGGATGATGGCCGTTCAGGACATCGATGTCGACAACAGTCCCGCCGCCCTGGCCTGGATTTATCCGGACACATCGGAAGATCAAGTCGACTTGTCGAGTCTTCTGCGTTCGGCTCTCATGTTTGCCTTGTTGGCAATTGCCGCCAACGCTCTGTTTTCGCTGGTGTTGGCGCGCTCCGTGACTCGTCCTTTACGCGGACTCTTGCGCGGGACCAAGCTGCTGATTCGCGATCCGGAGCGCAGCGACGTATTTCCGCTGAAGGTTCGCTCTCTGAACGAGGCTGGGGAGTTGACCCGCTCATTCAACACGATGGTTGGGGCGCTGAAAGAGCAGCGTGCCGGCCTGAACGAAACTCTCGCCCTGCTCGATTCCATGCTGGCCAATGCGCCGATCGGCTTCGCGTTTTTCGATCGCAAGATGCGCTATGTACGGATGAATCAGTTTCTGGCGGAGATGGATCACCTCTCTATCGGGCATCATCTGGGCCGCACAGTGCAGGAAATTTTTCCAGGCTCGCTTGGATCGGAAATGGCCGCCACTATCGAGCACGTATTCAACACGGGAGCGCCTGCACGCGATGTGGAATTGCACGGCGAGCTGCCAACGATGCCGGGCAATCCGCGGATGTGGCTGACCAGTTTGTATCCGGTCCGCACAGATGGCGACCGACCCGGTGAGCCGCGATGCGACGACCCCCAGCGCACCGTCGACGCCGCAATCCAGCCGCCCATGGTCCGCTGGGTTGGAGCAGTGATTGTGGATGCGACAGACAGGAAGCTGTCGGAAGAACTGTTGCGGAGAACAGAGAAGCTGGCGGCCACGGGTCAACTTGCCGCCTCAATTGCGCACGAGATCAACAATCCTCTCGAAGCCGTGACCAACCTGCTCTACCTGTTGCATCAGCAGCCGCTCGATTCCGATTCGAGATATTACGCCGATATGGCGCAGCAGGAGATCGCCCGGGTCTCACACATCACCCAGCAGACTCTGCGTTTCTACCGGCAGTCGTCCAGTCCCGCCGCGACGAGTCCAGCCGATCTGCTCGACTCTGTGCTGGGATTGCACCAGGGGCGATTGAACTCGACCAATGTCAAGGTTGTCCGACGTTATCGCGATCCAGCCGAATTATTGGCCTTCAGCGGAGAGATGCGTCAGTTATTCGCCAATCTCGTCGGTAACGCGTTGGACGCGATGCCTCAGGGCGGCCGACTGCTTCTTACGGTTCGCACCTCCAGGTCGTGGAACCAGCCGGCTGTTTCAGGTGTGCGCATCACAGTCGCCGACACTGGCTGCGGCATGACGGAAGCCGTGCGCCGGCGTATTTTCGAGCCGTTTTTCACCACCAAGGAACTCACCGGAACCGGATTGGGATTGTGGATCAGCTCGGAAATCATCGCGAAACATCAAGGGACGGTTCGGGTCCGCTCCCGACCCGCGGACAATTCTTCTGGGAGCGGAACTGTCTTTATGCTGTTTTTTCCCTTCAACGGGCTTGCCGAGCAGGCTGGAGCGTCGGTGGGGAATCGGAATTTTGCGTCTGCTGAGGACGAACTCTAACCGCCGTCGCATCCTGCTTTTCGGAAGCCTCGGGGGATATCCAAAAATAAAAAGCTCGCCTGCTGGCGCGAAGAGACCGCAAGGTGGTGCATAATGCTTGCAAGGCCCTGCATGGTACCTACTATTGAGGGGCAGCGAGCCAGGAAATGCCGTGAATCTCCCCAACTCCATCACGATGAGCCGTATCTTTTGTGTTCCGCTGCTCATTTGGCTTCTCTCGCGAACCTTTCCGTTCCACGCCTTCTATGGCGAAGCTGAGATTCTGGCCTCGGCGCTCTTCATCCTTGCTTCCATTACCGATGGAGTCGATGGTTATCTGGCGCGAAAACGCGGACAAATTACGACGATGGGAATGCTGCTGGATCCGCTGGCTGATAAGCTGCTGGTGACGGCGGCCTTCATCGCGTTGGTGGAGCTGAATCCTCGTATCGTCCCGGCCTGGATCGCGGTGCTTGTGATTGGCCGTGAATTTCTGGTAAGCGGGCTGCGCTCGATTGCGACTACGGAAGGTTTCACGATTCAGGCGAGCGACCTGGGCAAGCTGAAAATGGTGACGCAGATTGTCGCTGTTGTGGCGGCCATTCTCGATCACCGGTGGAATGTGTGGCGCTTTGGCTGGTTTATCCTGCCTGTCCACATCATCGCGATCATCGCGGTTTACTTCATGGCCATGGTCTCGATCATTTCGGCGACCGACTATTTTGTGGCTTTCTGGCGCAAGATCGAGCATGCGTCTGTGGCCCGTCGCCGGGAAACTTTCATTCTGACCAGAAAGAAAGATGTTTCCACCGTCGACCGCTTTTCCTGATTCCCTTATGGGCTACATTGCGTCCATAGGAGTGTGGGCGGAAATTCTCGCGTTTGTCTCCTCCAACCAGCGAAGCCCACAAAAAACCCTCGTCGGCTGTGGGGCCACGAGGGTTTTTTCTGTACGAGGGTTTTTCCTATATCGGCTGGCGTGCAGATCGCGTGACTTTCTTACGCGTAACCGTGCGCCTGGGCTGGACCGCGATGGGTCCCGTGGATAAAGTGATACGGCGGCCATGGACCGGACAACATGATCTGGCAGTCGCGCATGGTTTGGCTGGCGCTGGAATACTTATTCTGATAGCGGACGACACTTCCGTTCTCTATCAAATGGGCAATGTCGAGCATCATTTTCCCGCTGTCTGTGCGGCGGCAAGAAATATCTTCCTCGAGAGGAGAAAACATGCGGTGAACCTGAACGAAGACCGCCTTTGCCTTGGTCTGTCGCTCGCGTTGCACTGTCGCTGTCTCCCGCAGCCGGGAGAGATATTCCTTACCAACGCAGGGTGAGGAAAGATACTTCGGCGAGTTGGGCCCAGAGTCTTCAAACATCACTTTCAGGTGCATCTCCGCCTTGCCGCGCAGACGGTCCACGTTGGCATTGAACTGACGTTGATTGCTGCGAACCGAACGCCGCAGCGCGTCATCGTCGGGAAATACTGTTCCGAAGCGAAAGGGCAATACGGTGGAGTGTTCAAAACAGCTTGCGATTACACGGGCGTGATCGACCGCGGATTTCTGTTCTAGTTCGTCTTCTGGGGAATGTTCGCTGACTACAACTGCGAAGTCACTGGCTGGGTAGAGGAAAATTTGATTGCCTAAAACGCCGATTTGCGCGTCTAACGGAATTGGTTTGCGATGATGAGCTAGTTTTGGAAATGCCTGTTTCTCTGCAATGCAATATGCATACCACCCCATACTGAGTCACCCCATCACGCTGGCACGCACCGTTTTGAGGAACGTCCAGGCTGAAAGTTTTTAATCTTTCGACAGCGTTGAATTCGGTCTCACAAGAAAACGATCATTTACAGGCGGCTGAATGCATTCTGCACCAGCCCTGCATCATCCTAATCCCGATTATGGAAAAACGGCAACTAATTTAAAGTGGAGAGGAAAAATGCCGGAAGCGTGGGGATTCGAGCAGGTCGGCGCGGGCCGTGGGGGCTTCATTTTTAAGAGGCGGAATAATCGCGGGCGGAGCTACGAGGTAATGACCCGCCCTGCCGCTGCGATATGGACGCAGCGCTGAGCGAATGTGCGGGCGGGAACGCTACAGCGGGAGATGGCGCGCTTTAATGGCCCATGCCGTGGATGGCCTGTACCAGCTTCAGTACAAACATCAAAGTCAGCAGGAACAATCCTGCGACGGCGGAGTTACGCACCCATCCAGCCATGACGCGCACCTGATCGGCCAGATCGAGTTGATCTTCAGAAAGATTCGTGAGCGAGTGGTTGAGTTCCGCCGCGTGCTCCTCGAGCCGCTCCAGGCGACGCTGCTGTTCTTCGATCGCGGGTGTTACATCCACTTGCACTGCCTGCAAAGCTGCCATGTGTTCCTTTAGATCGTGGCGCAGGTCGCTTCGGATATCGCTACTCAGGGTCAGCAGCCCCGGAGCAATCGCCTCACGCTTTGGAACCATCATTCGATCCACCAACGGAATCATCCAGGCAAGGTAAGGAAGCATATCGCCACAAATTCTAAGCAATTTACGCAACATAGGATTTTTATTCACCGATCGACGGTGATCGAGATGGTCCTCCCATCGTCCGGTGTCTCCTCTCTTGATCATCTGCACATTAAACATCCTGTTTTCCGGCTTCGACGCGCGAACGCAACGCATGTGTTACGACGCGCCACATATCTTCTCTAGGCGCGGGTTTGCCAGTCCATAACTGAAACTGCTCCGCTCCCTGCTGGACGAACATCTCTGCTCCCGTAATCACAGCCAGACCTTTCGCACGGGCCATGCGCAGGAGTGGAGTTTCCATGGGGCTGTACACCATGTCGAACACGAGCTTGGCATTCAACTCTTTCTCTTCCAGGATGGTCTGCTGTTTGCCGCCTGCCATCCCCACCGACGTCGCATTCAGAATGACGTCGAAACTGGTCTTCGCTACCTGATCGCGCCGAATGGTCTTGGCATCCGCCTCTCGCGCCAATTTTTGCGCTGTCTGCGGCGTACGGTTCAAAATGAAGACCTCGGCTCCTTTTTGTTTCAATCCGAAGACGGCTGCCCGCGCCGCTCCACCGGCTCCCAGCAGCAGAATCTTCGCCTTTCTGAGATCGATTCGTTGTTCGAGGGGCCGGACCACCCCGGCAACATCCGTGTTGTAGCCGATCAGCTTGCCATCTTGCGAACGGACTACGGTATTACAGGCGCCGATCTTTTGCGAGAGAGCGTCGGTCCGATCAAGATGTTTCATTATCTCTTGCTTGAACGGCATCGTAACGCTAAGTCCCTGGACAGGAACCTCACGAATCAACACCATCAGATCTGAAAGTTTGTCGGTTTGCAGCGCAAGATAGACCGCATTTACTGTTTCGCGGTGGAAGGCCGTGTTCATCATGATGGGCGAAAGAGAATGACGGACGGGGTTGCCAGCAACTCCATAGACTTTTGTTCCCGCATCCACCTGGTCGACTCGATAGGCCTCAATGAGCGTGCGCGCGGCAATTTGTCCGGGCGCGGTTTCCTCCCCGACCGTAGCCGAAGCAAACGTAAACCGGCTGCCGGCGCGCAGACCCAGCACGCGGCTGATAACACCGAGATCGCCCATGCAGATGCCGACCACATTCCCCTCATCGCGTTTCGATTCCAGAAAACGCATCATGGTCACGTTGTCGGCCAGCGAACGCGCGGTGGTGACGATCTTGATAAAGTCCGGCTGCAGCGGGCGGATGCGCGCATAAATCTTATCGAGGTCTTTGGTCGCCTTAAAATCGTGATACGAGATCAGCAGCGCCGTACCCTGCCCGCGCACCTTCTTCCAATCCGCAGGCTTCAAACCCTCTGCCGTCTGCAACTCGACATCCACCAGATCAAACCCGGATACCGCAGCCTTCGACAAAATTTCCAGTTCGCTGGCCACTGCGCCCGTGAACTTTCCTCCATTCACCTTGCGGCGGCAGGTGGCAATTGCCGTGACTTCGCGATGCTCTTCGAGAAAACTCTTCAGCATTGGCATCGCTGCCAAGGGCTTCGGCAAGTAATCCAGCCGGAATTCGATCAGCGTGTTTTCTCGCACAGCATCGGCAGCTTTTTCCAGCATTTCCTCGGGCGTACTGCCGGTAAGAGCGACGCAAATGCGGCCCAGCCGCGAACGAAGGTAGTGCAAACCTACATTTTGAACTGACTCTGTCATCATGTTTTCCTGCACCTTGCTTTAGGTGCAACTGCGGCATCCTAACAGGGTTACGGTCAGATGTAACCTCAGTCGTAAGAAATCCAGCATCTACAGTACCAGACTAGTGAGACGTGCAAACTGTTTAGTTTCTCCCCATACCGCTTCCGTTTGCCAACTTTTGCCCCGATATCCAAGATGCTGAAGCGCTCGGACCGATGCAGAACTTCTTTAGTATGGGAAGAAGCAGACCCTCGCTCGCAACTTTAGCTCCAGAACGGAATCGATCCTTATGCTAAATCATCTGCCCCTGCTCGCCCCCCTGTTGCAAACCTTGCACGCTTCCCTCACCCGCCTGGGGCCTGGCTTGGTCGGTGTGGCTGCAGTGCTACCCGTGGCCCCCAATTCGCTGGGATCCAGCCCCGATCAGGACGATCTGCATGCCTGGGCGGGCCGCCTCAGTCCGGAGAGCCTGAAATCCTGGGTCAACCGCCATCTGGACGCCCACAAAACGGCTATTGATGGCCTTCTTACCGTCGAAGGACCGCGCACAGTCGGCAACACTCTGGCTCTTTACGATCGCGCCATTGCGGAACTCGGCGTGGCTGGCTCGGAAGCTGGCCTATTGCACTCCGTTTCCGCGGAAAAGAGCGTCCGCGATCAGGCAGAAGCAATGGTGCAAGCTGTTTCGGAAGCCGCTGTACAGCTTTCGCTCAATCCCGAGGTATACCACGCATTGAGTTCGATGGACATATCCCATGCCGACGCTGCCACACAGCACTACATCCAGCGCACGCTGCTGCAGTACCGGCTCGCCGGTGTCGACAAGGATCTGTTGGCGCGCCAACGTATTCAGAAATTGCAGGAGCGAATTACGGAGCTTGGCCTTGCCTTTGGACGCAATGTGCAGGAACAGGTCAACACGGTCGTCGTCACCGACGCGGGAGAATTGGATGGCCTGCCGGAGGATTTTCTTGCACGTCATGCGCCTGACGCCGAAGGCCATCGCATCCTGACCACCGACTATCCGGACTACCAACCGGTGATGACCTTCGCCAAGAGCGATGCGCTGCGGCAGCGAATGTTTCTTGCCTACAATACGCGCGCCTATCCAGCCAACAAACAAATCCTGATGGAGATACTAGCCACGCGGAAGGAGTTGGCGGGGACGCTCGGCTTTGCGACATGGGCGGACCTGGCGACCGCGGATCAGATGATGGGATCGGCGGCGAATGTAAAAACATTCCTCGCTCAGCTCGACGTGGCATCCAAACCCGGCGCAACCCGAGAATATGGTATGGTGCTGAACTTCGCGCAGCAGCATCGGCCCGGATTGACGGCGATCGATGCCGCCAGCGCGACGTACTGGTACGAGCAATATCGCCGCTCCGCTTTCGACTTCGACTCGCAGTCTGTGCGACCCTATTTTCCTTACGAGCGCGTACAGCAGGGCATCCTCGACACGGCGGCCAAACTTTTTCACGTCGAGTTTCGTCCCGCACCCCAGCAAGGAGACGACGCCGCAGCCCTCTGGGATCCATCCGTTACTGCGTGGGATGTCTATGATCGTCCTCTCGAACGAGAAAACGGCAATGCTAAACGCGAAAAGATAGGCCGTTTTTATCTCGACATGCATCCTCGCGATGGCAAGGACAAATGGTTCTCCGCGTTTCCGCTGGTTCCAGGAATCCGCGGCGTGCAGGTTCCCGAGGCCGCGCTCATCTGTAATTTTCCAGGCGGGAACACAGACGCTGCAAAGTCCGACCCCGGTTTGATGCAGTATTCCGATGTAGTCACTTTCTTCCACGAGTTTGGCCACCTGATGCACGCCATCCTGGGCGGTCAGCAGCAATGGGCGGGGGTCAGCGGCATTGCCACGGAAGGTGACTTCGTCGAAGTGCCTTCGCAGATGCTGGAAGAATTCTTCCGCAATGCCGGACTGTTGCAGTCCTTCGCGCTCCACTATCAGACCGGGGAACCGATCCCAGCCGAGTTGGTCGCGCGCATGAATCGCGCCAGCGCCTTTGGCCGCGGCAACGGCGTGCGCGGTCAACTCTTCTACACGCGATTTTCGCTCGATCTGCATTGCCTTGAGCCGGCCACCATCGATCTCGATGCGATCATGCACGCCGGCTATACGGCCGCGCTCCCCTATACGTGGATGGAGGGCAACCGTCTCTACACGAGCTTCACGCACCTGGTCGGATATTCCTCGAACTACTACACCTACTTATTCGATAAGGTGATCGCGCTCGACTTCTTCCTCCAGTTCGACGCGAAGAACCTGGTCGAAGGCCCGGCTGCATTGCGCTATCGGAAAGAAGTGCTGGAACCGGGCGGCTCTCGGCCCGGTGAGACGCTGGTGCAGAGTTTCCTCCATCGACCGCAAAGCCTGGATGCTTTCCAAGCATGGATGAACGAGGAGTTCGCGGATGTAGGCATGCCTGCTTGCTGCAGGTCGGGAACCTAGATTTAGGACAAGATAGAATGGCTCAAAATGGGCTGGGCAACACTGGAGCGGCCGTTAATCGGGGCGTAGGTTAAATGGAATTCCACAGTTTTCTTTCTGATTTGACAACCACTTTATTAGGGGGAATCCTGCTTGCTCTTTTCTTTTTTCTCGTGAAGGAAAAGATTTGCCCGTTGCCCCAAGTTTCCGGCCAATGGTATTTCGAAATGCGTACAGAGGTTACCGCGTACCGTCCATATGAGGGAATGGTGCTCCGTTACGTAGCGATGGTATGGAGGGAGGGCCCTACAATCAAGGGAACGGTCGAAAAGATCTACGAAATTTCCACGACAGGTGAGAGAGCCTTTGTGGGGTCGAATCGAACTCGCGGAATTATAGAGGGTTATATTGAGAAGAACTATCTCAGCAAAGATAAGATTCTTATGCACATAAAAGAAAACGGTCACGGGCGCGAATCGACTTACTTTTTTTACGCTCACCGCTCAGACGAATCTCGCGATGACCGGCTTCTTCCAGGCGATGGTGGCTAACCAAACAGGAACCGTGAGATGGCAACGAGAATCATTTTGACGATTGTAGTTAGGGTCCTTTCATTTCCATTCTTCGCGTTGTCTTGTCTTGTGGAGATGTTTGATCTATGGAATCTAGGTTCCGATATCAATCTCTGTTTAGAGAAAATTGATTCTTCTGCCGATGCAATCCCCTCGATGTTTGTCTCCGCTCTGGTGGCCGCCGAAGATCATCGAAATGCTCTCCATCTTGGAGTTGATCCGATTTCAATGTTGCGAGCAGCATTCGTCAAGGTGACGCGCCGGCAGATAGAGGGAGCAAGCACAATCGAACAGCAGTTTGTTAGGACAGCTTCTGGTCTCTATGAATGTTCAATAAAGCGCAAGGTTCGCGAACAACTGCTAGCGATCGCAGTGTTGCGTCGAAGGAGCAAGTCTCAAATCGCGAGTGCTTACCTATCAATCGCTTTCTTCGGCACTGGATGCATAGGAATAGATGGACTTAGAAGCAACTGCGGTCATGATCTGAACATGACTCGGCCAGCGCTGTTGCTTGCGATGATCGCTCAATTGAAATACCCGGCTCCTCTAAATGCCTCCGAAGGATGGCGGCATAAAATCCAAAGGCGGGTTATTTACATTGATGGGCGGATAGCGGAGCTGGAAAACAGAGGGAAGACTACCGGGTTCCCGATCCTACGCTTGGCCGCCGCACCGGACATTTCGATGAACGGCGTGGCTAGTGACCCTGAGACCAGTTCCTGAAAATCTGCCCAGATCGCCGACCGAAATCTCCAAATATACGATTCTTACCTCCAGCCCGAAGTACCGGTTCCTGTGATTGCTCATTAGGTCTCTTTCGCTTAAAGCGAGAGCAGCCACGCCCGGAATTGCACAACTAGGCTGCCCCAATCCAAATCCGGCTCATTTTGAGGTATAACTTTTCCGCATTGCGCTTCGGACGCATCCAACCTGATGGAACAGTGCGAGTAATGTACGTCCGGGAGGAGTCAAACTTCCGCACTCCCGACTCCCTGGAGATATATGTTCTTGACCCTTCCGCCGGAAGCAGCGCCAAAGCACCACGACATGCAGAAAGACATCTTCGAGGAGCCCCGTTTTCTGCTGGCCGCTATCATCGACTCGTCGGAAGACGCCATTATCAGTAAAGATTTGAACGGCATCATCACCAGTTGGAACCGGGCGGCGAGCCGCATGTACGGTTACACCGCGGAGGAGATGGTTGGGCAGTCGATTCTGCGACTGATACCCGCGGAACTGCATTCGGAGGAGGATGAGATCCTGCGCAGACTGAGAGCGGGAGAACGGCTCGAGCATTTCGAGACGACAAGAGTAGGGAAAAACGGCGAGAAAATCGAAGTCTCACTTACCATCTCTCCGGTCAAGGACAGTACTGGCCGAATCATTGGCAGCTCAAAGATTGCGCGGGACATCTCCACTCGAAAAAAGATGGAGCGCACGCTGGTCCAATCGGAAAAACTGGCAGCCACAGGGCGCATGGCGGCCACGATCGCCCACGAGATCAACAACCCGCTGGAATCTGTATTGAATCTTGTCTTTCTCGCTCGCGAGAGCTCCCCCCGCGATAGTGAAGCTCACAGCTATCTACGAACGGCGGAGAAAGAGATTGAACGCATCTCCCACATTGCCCGGCAGACGCTCGGGTACTATCGCGACTCGGGTGCGCCAGGTGAGGTCTCGCTTCACGACCTATTTCAGGATGTTCTGGCGGTCTACCAGTCGAAGCTTTCGGCCAGAAAGATTGCCGTCGAGTACAAATTGGAAGCTCTTCCGCTCGTCAAGGCCAGCCGGGGCGAGCTGATACAGGTATTCTCAAATATCATTGCGAACTCCATTGACGCCATGGAGCGGGGAGGAACGCTCGGCATTCAGGCTACAAGGACGACGGGTACCGAACGAGAGACCGCTGAGATTGTCATCCGTGACCAGGGCTGCGGTATTCCACAGGCGAACCTCGCGAGGATATTTGAACCGTTCTTTACGACGAAGAACCATCTTGGAAACGGCATCGGATTATGGGTCACGAAGCAGCTCGTGGAAAAGCACGGCGGCCGGATCACGGTAACCAGCAGCACAGAACGCGGCAGTAGCGGCACGAGCGTATTGGTATCCATCCCATTTATAAACTGATCCTGCCGCAGCGCCAGCGAATCAAGGACACGATTCGAATCGCACTCGCCACACTTTCACAAACGGGATGAGCCAAGCATTACCGGGCCGCCAGAACCTCCCGTTCGTTTTGGATTACCTGCAGCATGGTGTCGTCGTCGGAATATTTGAATGAAGTGAGATTACGTTCTCGCGCCTGCTGCTCTTCGATCCTGCCCAAGATCTCAAGATCCTGCTTGGTGACTGGAGCCAGGCCTTTTGCCTGTAACTCGGCCAGGAGTTTCTCGGCGGAAAGAGAGTCTTGCTCCGGCTGATCCTGCAAGTATTCGAGGACCTTTTTGGCGCCCTCTTCGCCATCGTGCCGCGCAATCCCGACCAGGCCTGTGCTGGCTCGTCGCGCCCATCCCACGACATAAATTCCAGGCAACGGTTCATTGATGGCCGGATCCCAGGCTTCGTAGATCGTCTCGGTCGGCGTATCGGGTGCGGGCCTCGTAGCATAACCGTCTGGACCCATCGGCAGCCCCACGGTTGGATCATGTTTATCGCCAATCGCGAAGATCAATGTGTCCACATCGAGTGCAGCCGTTCGGTCCGTCGCTCGCGCTGCAGTGCTTCCATTCGCTCTTAAAACAAGATCGTTTTCTGTGACCACCAACTTCTCAATCCGCCCGTCCGGGCCGGCGAGAATCTCCCTGGGGGAAGAAAGAAAGCGGAAGGTCAGCTTTGGACGTACCTCTGCCGGAAAACTTTTCGTCAGAAATGGGAACGTAGCGGCACCCAGTTTCTCCACCGCCAGGTCCTGATTGCAGGCCGCGCACGTCTCCCGGATGCGATCCAGTTCGCACAGGAACTCCTCGCGCGGGATGTACTCCTCGACATAGCCAATTTCCTTTTTGTCGAACTTGGCCTCATAGGGGCCGCGTCGTGCGACCACAATCACTTCTTCGGTCTGGCGGTGCGGATTGTCCCTGAGCAGCCAGCGCATGATGTCGGCGGCCACATTGCCCATCCCGATAATGGCGATGCGTTTGCCCGTCGAGAAGTCCATAGACGCGTAGGGAGGCAGTTGATTATAGGCATAGACAAAGTCTTTGGCGGAGTAGACGCCGGTGCAGTTTTCGCCGGGCAAGCCAAGCGCGTTGTAGCCCTGAGCCCCGCAGGAAAATACAATAGCCGAGGGATTCATCGCGCGCAGGTCGTCCAGCGTCAGATCATATCCGTCGCCGATTTTTATGTGGCCGAAATAATGTACGTTAGGCAGTCCGAGAACCTTGGCAAACTGCTTGCGCAGTCCAAATTTCATTTTGTCTTTCAGTGGATAAATTCCATACTCCGCCAGGCCGCCAGGTTTAATGTCCCGATTCAAAACGAACACCTGATGTCCTGCCAGAGCAATTTTCTGGGCGGCAAACAGCCCGGCAGGGCCGGCGCCCACTACAAATACGTTTTTCATAGGCCTCTTTCTTTCATACCATAAACTCCATCGATGCCGAGTGATACAGGTCACCAACTTACAGGGCCGATCGGTCCTTGAATGCACCTGGGATGGACTCGCCCCCTCGGAAAGATAATGCGACCTCTGTTAGTTAGACGCTTGACAGAGGACGAACATGAGTGGGCTGAGCGCAACTTCTGGGCGGCCCGCAACGTATATATCTGTACCGGATTGAATCCGGGCGGAAGGTACTCGTCAAGAAGGCGGGGCTTGCCGGCAACACTGGAGAAAAAAATGCGAATTCATTCCAAATTTGCGCTTGCTGTAGTTACACTTGGGATCTCGCTGCCCCTAGCCTTTGGCCAGAGTTCGGCGCCGGGACCCGTACCTGCACCGCTTCAGTCACCGGCGGCACCCGGTGGACAGCAGTTTCAGCACCCACCCATGCACCCTCAACGGATGGATCAAAGAGGTCCGTGGAATCCCAGAGCACAGGAACGGAATCACGGGCACTGGAATGGAATGCACCGTCAATTCATGCTGGCGCGACTGGTGAGCAATCCATCGATGCGGGAACGCCTCGGCATCACGCCCGAGCAGGCGCAAAAGATCCAGAGCCAGACATTCAACTTCCAAAAGACCGAGATCAATACTGGAGCTGACTTGGCGGTGAAGCGCCTGGAACTAAGGCAACTGCTCTCTGCGGAAACACCGAACCGCAGCGCAATCGACCAGAAGCTGAGTGAAATAAGCGCGACGCGACTGGCCCAGGAAAAAGCTGCGGTGGATTTCAGGCTGGACATGCGCACGGTACTGACACCCGATCAGCGGCAGAAGCTGGAGCAAATGCGGCACGACTTCTTCCAGCATCGTGGTTTTGGCCCGAGGGGACCCGGCAGACCAGGGGGTCATGGAGCGGACGCACACTCCCCAGACACAGCGGGATAAAGGCGGTTGCATTTCAGGCGGAGGTAGGCGCTTTGCAGGAAGCGACTGCCTCCGTTGGACTTTCTATGGCCCGCATCTGTAGACGCGGTCTGTGGCTATCGCAAACCGAAAATCAATCGTCTAAACTGATATGTAGTAGCAGTCTGTGCTCGCCAGCGGATTTGCGATGCCGGTCTCTGTTCAAGCTTTCGGTTCCTATCCGTATGCATGCTCGATCTAAAAAGACACGAACATAAAATGCCAAGACAATCGCTCTCGACACTGATTCTGCTGCTAGCAGCAGCACTGCCTTCCGCAGCTCAATCGAATGTCACACGGACCACATTAAAGAATGGTCTGCATGTCATCATCATTACCAACCCACTGGCGCCTGCGGTCAGCGTGTATGAAAACTACCGGGTGGGCGGCGACGAAACGCCCGCTGGATTCCCTGGAATGGCGCACGCACAGGAGCACATGATGTTCCGAGGCTGCTCCGGGATGTCGGCGGACCAGACGGCGGCCATCTTTGCGCAGCTGGGCGGCGACAACAACGCCGATACGCAGCAAAATATCACGCAATATTACGAGACGGTTCCAGCGCACGACCTGGACATCGCCTTGCATGCGGACGCCGACTGCATGAGAGGGGCAATCGACTCTGCAGCGGAATGGGCGCAGGAGCGCGACGCGATCGAGCAGGAGGTGGCGCGGGACCTTTCCGATCCGACGTATAAATTGATTACCCGCATGAATGGCGACATGTTCGCGGGGACTCCGTACGCGCATGATCCGCTGGGCACCAAGCCATCCTTCGACGCCACCACGGCAGAGATGCTGAAGAGCTTCCACGAGAAGTGGTACACGCCGAACAACGCAACCCTGGTGATAGCGGGCGATGTTGATCCCGCCGCGACGATTGCCACGATTGAGAAGCTCTATGGCGACATCCCGAGACGCCCGCTGCCACCGCGCCCGCAGGTACAGCTACAGCCGGTCAAGGCGGACAGTTTCACGGTGCCGACCGACGATCCGTACATCATCAGCATTCTCGCGTTTCGTATGCCCGGCACGGATAGCCCCGATTATGCCGCGGCCACCATCCTGGCAGACGTGCTGGCCAGCCAGCGCGGCGCAATCTACGCACTGGTGGCGGACGGGAAGGCTCTGGGCGCGGGTTTTCAGATGGCGGAGACCTATCGTAAGGCGAGCATGGGGATGGCCTACGTGGTGTTGCCCTCGAACGAAAACCCATCCGCGATGGACGCAACCATTCGCAAATTGCTGGCGGACGATGTCGCGCAGGGACTCTCTCCAGACCTGGTTGCGGCCGCCAAGCGAAGCGAAATTTCTTCGGCGGAATTCAATCGCAATTCAATTCCAGGGCTGGCCCAATTGTGGTCGGAGGCAGTCGCGAGCGAAGGTCGGACATCGCCAGAGCAGGATGTCGACGCGATCAAGAAAGTTACAGTTGAGGATGTGAACCGGGTTGCGAAGCAGTATCTAGTCGAGCAGAACGCGATTGTCGGGACGCTGCAACCGCAGCCATCGGGCGCACCTGTTGCCGGCAAGGGATTTGGCGGCGGCGAAAAAGTCACCAGTGCGCCGACCAAACCTGTGCCATTGCCGCCCTGGGCGGAGATCGAACTCAGCAAACTGGCCCTGCCGAAATGGAACCTGCATCCGTCGGACACGGTGCTGCCCAATGGGATCCGGCTGATTGTTCAGACCGACCGAACCACCCCGACGATCACCGTGATGGGACATATTCGACATCAAGGCAGCCTGGAAACGCCTCCCGGTCAGGACGGCGTTGGCAGCGTACTTAGCGACTTGTTTTCTTACGGCACCACGACGCTGGACCGAATCGCGTTCCAGAAGGCGCTCGATGACATCGGTGCGAACGAATCCGCAGGCTCAGACTTTTCCCTGCAGGTGTTGACGCAGTATTTTGACCGCGGACTGTCTTTGCTCGCCGACAACGAACTTCATCCAGCATTGCCCGTGCCGGCCTTCAAAATCGTGCAGCAACAAACGTCGCAGGCCGTGGCGGATGTGCTGAAGAGCCCTCACTACCTCGCGCATCGCGCGGAGTTGAATGGGTTGTTGCCGCCCAAAGACCCATCGCTGCGTCAGGCGACCCCGCAAACGGTCGATTCCCTGACATTGAACGATGTCCAAAACTATTACGCGAAAACCTTTCGTCCGGACCTGACCACCATCGTCGTGATTGGGGACATTACGCCTGACGAAGCTCGCGCTGCGATCGAAAAAGACTTCGACGGTTGGAAGGCGACCGGGCCGAAACCTCAGGTGGATCTCGAGCCGGTCCCACCCAATCATCCGACGGCGAAAGATGTGCCCGATCCCACGCGTATTCAGGACAGCGTTTCTCTTTCCGAAGAGTTGCCCATGAATCGCTTCGACCCTGATTACTATGCCTTGGAACTCGGCAATCACGTCCTGGGCGGCGGTTTCTACGCCACGCGGTTATATCGCGACTTGCGGGAGAAGACTGGCTACGTCTACTTCGTCTCGAATGCGCTGGATGCCGAGAAGACAAGAACTGTCTTTTCGGTCACGTATGGAGCGAATCCAGGCAACGTTTCGAAGGCAAACGCTCTGATCTCTCGCGATTTGCGAGAAATGCAAACGACCGACGCCACCCCAGCAGAGTTGCAGCAGGCTAAGGCCTTGCTGCTGCGGCAGATCCCGCTGGCGGAAGCCAGTGAAAGCAGCGTTGCCGCGGGCTTCTTGCGGCGCGCTGCGATGGGACTTCCTCTGGATGAACCGGAAGTTGCAGCGAAGCTCTATTTTTCGATGACGGCAGATCAAGTGCGCGCGGCCTTCGCGAAACTCATTCGGCCGGACGATTTCGTTCAGGTGGTGCTGGGTCCGGCACCGCAATAGCGGTTCCACACCGGGATACGGGTGCTAAAGGCTGACTCATCCTGCCCAAGAAAGCCGGCAGCGTGATCGTTACATTAAAAGTTCCGAGTTTCAATCATTAGATTCCATCAAGCGGTGAGCAAATATTTCGAAGGCCGATCGTGACTGCTGCGGCGAAAAAAAGAAATAGATCACCACACTGACCACGGCGGCATACGCGCACCACACCGATGTGAAGGCATAGGACTTGATCAGCATCACCACGATCAGCCCTACAAGGTTCAACCATCCCAGCACTACCAGATCACGAAAGCCGGAAAAGAATAGCGCGCCGCAGTCGCGATCACACACACTACCGCAACAACATGCCCGATAGTTTTCGTCCCGGTCCGGTGCTGCCCTGCTTTCACTTCAGGTAGGCCCTCACAAGATCTATCAAATCCTCCGCCAATTCGTGGGGTTGAGCCGAACTTTTCTCGGATGCGAGCAGATGCAGCCTAATGTGGTCTTCGAGCACCTCGGCCATCAGGCTGTTGATGCCCCCGCGCACGTTGGCCATCAGCATGAGAATGTCCGCACAGTCGTCGCCCGTGGTCAGAGAGCGCTCAATGGAGTCGACTTGCCCGCGGATGCGTTTAATGCGTGCGATGAGTTTCTGTTTTTCTTTGTCGATTTCCGGCATATCTTCCTTGACGATACCCTAGGGGGATATGGTACAAAAATGAGAGGCGTGGATTTTGGTCCGCGCCCGAGAAACAAAAAAACTATATGAGCAAAGAATCCGCACAAGAACCTCCGAGTACCCGGAGATCCTTCCTGTGTTGCGATGAGCGCTCAGACAATCTCCTCTAGCCCAGCTATAGACGATTCTCTCACCGCTCGTCACATCATACGATCTGTGATTTGAGCGCGTGAGCCATCGGTCACCAGACCCCAACTCACCCCTCCCGAACCGACGATTTGTGCTGCCCTGCTGTTCCGCGCCCCATGGCGCTGGATACGGTCGTGCCTCCACGGACCGCAACGGAGGAACCATGAACAACACCATTATTTCCACGGTCCGCGGGACTGGCCGCTTGATCTGCGTTTGGGTGCCGACAGTCAACCCCAGGATGCCGCTTACACGCGTGTGGATTGAGGACAGGCATTACCCCGCGGATTGTATCGTGCATGCCTCCTCGATTGAGGAAGGCCGGGGGATGCGCCTGTGCGTCTAGAAGTAGCTGAAATCGAAGTTGTCACAACGCCGGCGTCGAAGGGTGTCGTCGTGCGTCACAATTGGCAGAGGCATCTGCTCACCTTCCTGATGGTCTTTGGTCCAGGCCTGATTGTGATGGAGGCGGACAATGATGCAGGCGCCGTCTCGACGTACATGCAGGCAGGCGGACAGTATGGCCTGCATCTGCTTTGGATCCTGGTTGTTCTGCTGCCCATCTGCTACTTTGTGCAGGAGATGGTTGCCCGGCTGGGAATTGCGACCGGCAAAGGCCATGCCGCCATGATCTACGAGCGTTTCGGCAAATGGTGGGGACGTTTCTCGCTCTTCGATCTTCTACTTGTCAATTTCCTCACGCTCATCACAGAGTTCGCTGCGATTTCGCTGGCACTCGGCGCAATAGGAGTCAGTCCATTCATTGCAGTGCCAACATCGGCGCTTGGGCTGACGCTGATGGTCGTAACCGGCAGCTATCTCCGATGGGAGCGCATTGTCATCGTGCTGTGCCTGATGGACCTGACCTGGTTCGCGCTGGTTTTCATGGTGCATCCCAGTTGGGGATCGGTGGCGCGCAGCACGGTGATGCCAACGATACCGTCCGGCGGCATCAATAGTAGTCTCATTTTTCTCATCATCGCAATCGTGGGTACGACGATCGCGCCATGGCAGCTCTTCTTTCAGCAGAGTTGCGTGGCGGAGAAGCGACTGCGCTTTGCGGATTTGAAGTGGGCACGGCTGGATACTTTGATCGGGGCCATCTTCACGGTTTCCGTGGCTGGGGCCATGATGCTGGTCGGCAACTACGGCTATCAGCATGACATCGCTTTCCAGGATCCGGCTCAGTTCGCAGGCGCTGTCATGCCGATGCTCGGCCACTTCGCGCGCAACGCCATATTGCTGCTGATGGTGAACGCAGCTGTGCTGGGAACGACCGCCATTTCGCTGGCGAGCGCCTGGGCCTATGGCGAAGTGAAGGGCTGGGAACACTCCCTGCACAAGAAGCTGTGGGAAGCGCCAGGATTCTATGCAACGTACATTGCCTGTGTCGGCGCGGCTGCGGCGATCGTGTTGATACCTCACGTGCCGCTGCAGTTGGTCATCATCAGCGTGCAGGTATTCGCCGGCTTGATTCTTCCCTCGGCCATCATCTTTCTTCAGTTGCTGCTGAACGATCGCGAGTTGCTAGGCGACCGCTGGGTGAACCGGCCATGGAACAACACCATCAACTGGACGATCATCATCGTCCTCTTCGCCCTGTCGCTGCTGCTCGCCGCGCAGGTGGTGCTTCCACAACTATTCGCCTAAGGGCGTGAGGTGATCGATGGCAACGATGCACAACACATACGAGCCGCAATATTTGAAGGTGATCCACCCGCTCCATGATGTTCCGGAGCAGAAGTGTTCCGGCAAGGGTCTTGGCCGCATCAACATGACCCGACCTGTTCGCGTTTCGTTGGGCGTTCTGCGGGGCTACCTGATCGCGATGACCCTGATGCTCGGCTATCACGTACTCAATCTGGCCGGAGTATTTCACGGATTGAAATAAGACGACGGAGTGATACGCCGACAATGTGTTCTGTCGCACTTGAGTCACCCGGGCGCGCCAACGTTTTCGGGATCCTCCGCATCGCTCCATTCGCCGACTGGCTGAAATTCAGGGTCAAGGCGGAAAAGTCACCTGCAAATCGCACGTGCATCTGGGGTCAGTTCTGTGATGCGCAACGTGTCGCCGGCCTTCAGATAGCCCTTGCGACGAAGCCAGCTTTCCATTGCATCTCTCAGTTCCGTCAGAGGCACGCGGGAGCCGGCTTCGAGCAGTCCGTCGCCCACCGGTAACGTGTCATCGAAAATGGCGTCATTGGTAAAGTTCCGCATGGCGAAATTATCGATCCAATGGAGGGGACAAGGACGCGGCTGCCCGGCTTCGTCCAGGCATTCGATTTTCAATTTGCGCAGAAACATACGGGTTTATTGTCGCGCCTGCGGACCGGCATTGCGGATTTCATCCGGTACGTCGAACCTGACAAAATTTTCGCGGAATCTCGCCGCCAGCATCGCGGCCTGCCGATCATATGCAGCTCGATCTTTCCACATATTGCGGGGATTCAGAATCTCGTAAGGCACGCCGGGATAGGATGTCGGAACGCTGAATCCCAGCGTGGGTTCTTGTACAAATTCCACATCCGCCAGCTGCCCGTCGAGCACGGCATGGACCATGGCGCGCGTATGCGGCAGGCCCATGCGCTGACCCACGCCGTAGCCTCCCCCCGTCCAGCCGGTATTGACCAGCCAGCACTGGGTTCCATGCTGGCGAAGGCGATTACCCAGCATGGCCGCATACACCTTCGGCGGCAGCGGCATAAAGGGCGCGCCAAAACAGGTGGAAAAATCCGGGACTGGTTCCGCTCCGAGGCCTGCCTCGGTGCCCGCCAGTTTGGCCGTGTATCCAGACAGGAAGTGATACATGGCCTGCTCCGGCGTCAGCCTGGAAATGGGCGGAAGCACACCAAAGGCGTCGGCGGTGAGAAACAGAACATTTTTCGGATGGCCGCCGACGCTAGGCAGCAGAGCATTTTGAATAAAGTCGATCGGATATGCGGCGCGGGTATTTTCAGTAAAGTGCACATCGTGATAGTTGGGCTCGCAGGTTTCGGGATCGATGACAACATTTTCCAACACGGCTCCGAATCGTATGGCGTGATAGATCTGCGGCTCTTTCTCTTTCGACAAGTCGACGCACTTGGCATAGCAGCCGCCTTCAAAGTTGAAAACGCCGTGGGGGCCCCAGCCGTGCTCATCGTCGCCAATTAAACGGCGATAAGGATCGGCGGAAAGAGTTGTTTTACCTGTGCCGGATAGGCCGAAGAACAACGCCGTCACTCCATCCTCGCCCATGTTGGCGGAGCAATGCATGGGAAACACATCGCGCTCCGGCAGCAGGAAATTCAAAATGCCGAAGATGGATTTTTTTATCTCGCCGGCATATTTGGTACCGACGATCAATGCAATCTTGCGCGTGAAGTCCACCAGGATCGCGACAGAAGAACGGGTGCCATCCCGCTCCGGCACGCACTCGAAGTCCGGAGCCGCGATGACGGTGAACTCGGGCACATGGGTGGTGAGCTCCTCCGGCGTGGGACGCAAAAAAAGCTGATGCACAAACAACGCGTGCCAGGCGTATTCGGAAATGATTTGGACCGGCATGGAGTAATGCGGATCAGCCCCGGCAAACAAGTCCTGCGCATAGACATCGCGGTCGGCCAGATGGGCCAGCACGCGACGATAAAGCGCGTCGAACTGCCGCGCGTCCAACGGCTGATTGACCTTGCCCCACTTCACCCGGTCGCGGGTGCCATCATCCTGAATGATGAATTTGTCTTTCGGAGAGCGTCCGGTGCGAGCGCCGGTGTAGGCAACGAGTGCGCCATTGGCGGCCAGCTTCGTTTCTCCGCGGGCCACGGAGATTGCCACCAGTTGAGATACAGGTAGGTTGCGATGGACCCGGCTCGGTGCCAGCTGGGCAACGACAGGCATGTCGTGGATATCTGCTTCAGCCGATGGCATGGGGCGAGTCGCTCCTAGATTTGATTAAACCTCTTATTGTGTCACGGAACTTGCCTCTGGGGAACTATTCGGAGGAATTTCAGCAGGGCAATCGCATTTGAAATTCATCAGTTGAACCAGGGTTGGTACTTACGGTAGAGGTTGGCAGGCATGAAATTTCTTGCAGGGGGATTTCATGTCCAGCAAAGAAACACTGGAGCAGTT
>JAJYSV010000064.1 GCA_021793405.1 Acidobacteriota bacterium | reverse complement strand
CAGAGGTGAGCAAAGAAATTATCGAATGCACGGAACTCGCCAATCGAACGGTGCAAAATTTGAAAATATTGGACGACCCTAGATATGGCCGTGAGGTCCACATCGAATTTACCGATGGCACCATGTTTACAGTCACGCTTGAGGTGCAGACGGCGGTGGAAGCGAAACATTACCGGGAGACCGGGGGTGAACTGGAGGTCCTCCGGGAGTACAGCGACGTTGCCGCCCAGGGTTAGATCGATGCGTCCGACGCGCATCTCACCGCGTACATCTCCGTGACACGGCGGATTCCGCCATCGCGTGTGACGTGTGCGATCATATCCAGGCTACGCTCTGCTTCCGCCTGCGTGGTCGCGATGTCCCCTATTGCATGTCCTCGCAAAGCCAAGGCCGTTAGCCGGGAAATAGCATCGGTTGCGCTGTTGGCGTGGATGGTGGACAACGACCCGCGATGACCGGTGTTCAGTGCGTCCAGAAAGATGCGTGCCTCCGCGCCGCGAATCTCGCCGACAATGATGCGGTCCGGTCGATGCCGGAGCGCCGCTTTGAGCAGATCGCCAAAACCAATCTGAGTTTTGTGGGTATCGAGCTGGGCCTCGGCAGAGACAACATGCGGCTTGCGAATCCGCAGCTCTGCGGTATCTTCGAGAATCAGAATACGTTCCGCAACCGGAATGCAGTCCGCCAGCACGTTCAGCAGGGTCGTCTTGCCCGATGAAGTTCCGCCAGAGATTAGCACGTTGTCTCCTCGCCGAACCGACTCTGCAAGTACAGTCGCTTGTTCTGCGGTCAGCATCTCGCGCTCGACCAGATCGGCCATGGTGAAATTGCGAGACGTGAATTTACGGATGGTCAACAGCGGCGCAGGATGGACGACCGGCGGAATCAGGGCCGCCATGCGGCTTCCATCCGGCAGGCGAAGATTCAGGATCGGCGAGTCGGCATCGAGCTTCTTGCCGAACTTGTTGGCAATCACTTCAAGGCCGGTCAGCAAGGCCCCGTCGGCAAAATGTATACCAGATAGAAATTGGATTTGTCCGTCCTCCTCGATCCAGACAGTAGAGTCCGGGTTGACCATGATCTCGCTGACGGTCTCGGTTTCGAGCAAATGCTGGATCGGTTTCAGAAATGGCAGGATGATTGCAAAACTCATCGGCGCGCCTTCTTTCGCTGAAAGCGTATCTGTTCCTGGTCGAACCAGGTCATCCAACTAGGCATGAAATCGAGCTTCAGGTAGCAGTACGTGGGAGGCAGCATGCCGATGCCATCGAAGGCAACGGCAATGGCCTGTGCTTTCTTGAGATGATTGAGGAAAATGTCTTCCTCGAACAGCGGCTCCTTGTGCGTTTGGTACTGTTTCGAGGCCGAGACGGAGCCTTTGCTGGACGAAGTGCGGCCACTCAGCAGGCCGACATTAGCGTTACTGCTGGACTCGGAAACGGTGTAAGTGATGCGGGTCTTGTCAGCTTTGCCGCACAGCTCCGAGGCATAGCGCGCGGTGTCCGGATCGGCAGTCGAGAGAAAGATTTTGGTGCGAAACGCTTGCAGCAAGGTCTTCACGCCTTCATTGGGCAACGCTTCCTTCAGGCTGGAGATGCTCTGCGTGGCGACGATAGGAATGCACTTCGGCTGCCGGGAGAGAGATAGAAAACGCTCGTCGCCGGTTGGGTTGTCGCCGCCCACGGTGGCGAAGTTCTGATACTCATCGCAGATAAAGACGGTGGGCCGGAGTTCCCGCTCCGATTCGTCGTCCATCTCAGGAATGCGCAGCATGACGGCCCGCTGATAATCGACCTTCATCATGGTGCCGATGATTTTGGACAGCGCCGGGTTCAGGGCTGTGGGAAAGTTGAGGCCTACGATTTTTCCCGACTCGATCAGTTGGTCGAAGGGTGGCAGTACCTGACCGTGCGGATCGGCCTTCGACGGTTTTCCTTCATAGAGTTCTTTCGGTGGACAGAAGACACGACGCACCTTGGCGTCGGTCTCGAACAGCGAAAGAAAGATGGTGACGCCCTGGATGATCGCGCTTTTGGTCTCGTCGCGGAAGAACTTCCAGTGCTCCCAATACCAATAGTGGGCGCTCTCCCAACTGCCGCGCAGTTCCGGGTCGCCAGCTTTGCGTCTATATAAGGATGCGGAGATGGCCGTCTTCTGGACGATGGCGGTTTCCAACTCTTCCGACCAGCGGGCCATGTACTGGCCGAGCTTTGCACTCCAGGCAAAGCCGAACGAAGCAAGTTCCGGTTCATGCCTGAGATATGCCGCCTTCTCTACTCCGACGAACGAAATCTCTGTTAAGCGGCGACCGATGTCCGTGAGCATCTGTTCCAGCGTTCCGGCGCTGATGACGGTGCGAAAGATGTCGAGCATCGTCACATACCCGTCGCGGACACGATGCAGCAGGATCACCCACCGGACAAGGTCGGTGTAGGACTGCTGCCAGAAGGGTTCCTTTCCCTTGCCCCAGATGGTAACGATGACAGACGCGATATTGAATGCCTGGGCATAGGCGTCCGCATCGCTGTTCAGCGGGTTATAGCGCATGTTCCCGTGGAGTGAGACCTCGACGTAATCCTGTTTGCGCCCGCAGGACTTCAGTATCCTTCGCACCCGACGGCACAGGTCGCCTTTCACTTCGAGCACAATGCCGGACAGCTTCCGTGCGGGATCGTTGGCCCGATACGCGAAGAGCTGTCGCATGGCTGGCAGGATGATGGCCTTGGTCTTCCCGGAACCTGTAGCTCCGACAACGCAGATCCCGGTGAACAGACCTTCCTCCGGGATCGATAGCCAGCGCGGGGCCGGAGACGGGGTCGACTTCAACTGCCGATGCAGTTCCCCCACAATGAGGTAGAGGTCCTCCCGCAGCAGCGGCTCGGGATACGGTGGCAGCGGCCCTGCGATCATTTCGAGTTTAGGGAGATACAGGTGGACGTATGCCAGCGAGAACAGGATGGAGAAAACAAGGAACGGCGTGCTGTAAAGAAACAGGTCGTAAGTCCACACCAGTCCGTGATAAATTTGGGGCCGTTCCAGCGCGATCAACCGCAGCAAGGGGTCAGCATCCTGGACTGGATAGAGGCTTTCGAGGACGATGCCGCTGGCGGCGCTCAAACCAAGAGAGAGCGCCAGACGGTACTCGATCAACGGTCGCAGGATGGTTTGCACACGCTGGACAATTTGCATTTGAGGGACCCCCTTCCTATGCGCGGATTACTGCGGAGATGTCTGATTTCGGCATCGCAACCGGCGCGGACTTGGCTGGCGGCGACACCGACGTGGCGACGCTGGCAGGTTGCGAGGCCTTGGCTGCAACGGATGCTTTGTGCTTCTGGAAGCCTTCTTCCTGTGCCAGCGCAAAACGCAGCAGTTCATTGACGATGTACTTGCGGTCGTTGTCCGACCATGTCGCCATCAGCTCGATGTCCTGCGAAATGCTGCCCTCAATGTTGGTCTTCAGCGGGACGAGATTGATTTTGCTGGCTCCATGTTCGACCTTGAGTTTGCTCATCGGTGGTTTCCTTTCTCGCCGCAATCGCGGCCTGTGTCGGTACTGATCTCGGTCCTATTCAGGTACCGCGTCCGGTCTCAAGTCGGTACGCGATCTGGACTGGCTTTGGTACTCCGTCCGTACCGGCACGGTGCTGATTCGGTACTTATCGAGTACGTGGGTGGGAGCGACCAGCGCGGCATCCGCCGACGCGACAGCCCGGCAGGGCGACGTCGCTCCCACCCATGTACTACCCAGCTTTCATGTACTTGCTTTGGTATGTACTTCGTTTTCAAGCATTTTCTGGCTCCTTCATTCCGTAACATGTGAACCCTCCATAGAACCCCTCGCTTCACTTCGCTGGAGTTTGGGATAGCTGTAGCCGAGAAGCAGAGTGGTAAATCGTGGTTGCAAAGTCGCGTGATTCTCGACTGCAACAGCGCGAACATTGTCATCGAAGAGACGCGGACTCCTGGGCGCAGCACTGGAGAAGCGGCCCCAGAATGCGTCTTTGGCTGCTGAAAAATTGACCGCCGAAGCCGACACGTAGACCAGCTCGAAGTTGCCGACAGCACGCAACAGCGGCCCACTCAGCGAAAGAAATCGCAGAAACTTTGCGGTGGTCGCCAACCCTTCATCGATAAAGGCAAAGCGGACGAGCGAGTGAGCGGGCCTCGTTCGGTCGGGGATCGAGATCGGAAAGGACGCAAGCAGTGGAAACAATTTGCCATCGCTGCTGGTGAAAACTTCCGGCGCAATGTCGCGAGTTTCCGTGAAAAAGTGAGTCTTTTCCGCTTCGGATTCCAGGTAATGGTCGCCATGGTTTTCGAGCACATAGTCGAGCGCCATGAGGCGAGCGCGGACCTGTGCATCGCCCTTTCTGCGCCGGTGCTGCGATTCCGCGTCACCGAGTAGCCGGTAGATGACCCGCGAAAAGAGGTGGTAAACATGCCAGCCCTGTTTGTAGTCGAGAAACTCGATGTGACCGGCAACGCGTGCCTTTTCGAGGAAGCGCATCACGAGCGCGCCCTTGTTCCGGTCGGTAAAGTAATCGAACTGGCGGCGCAGAAAATAGCCGGAGTGGATCGCGACCAGATACAGGAACGCGGCCTCGCGTTCCGTATAGCCAAGCGATTCGAGAGCGAGGATAGGGTCAATGTTCATGGTCATAGCTCCAAAATGCTTTCCATCAATCCGTGATCGTCTTCGATCTTCCCGCTGAGGGATGCGCGGTCGGAGGCCGATGCGTAGTTGCGAAAACCCGCCTGCGCCTTCGCTCGCAGGTGTCCAGCGTGATAAGCGGCGGTCAAAACTTCGATGTCCGTATGCCCCGTGCGCGACCCCTGGTCCGGGTCTTGATCGCCCTTACGGTCGAGGTCATACTGAATACGCGCATCGGGAACCTGGATGGTGTTGTTGACGAACGGCAGCTCGAACTGCTGGGCGACCTGCCGTTTGATCTCCGACAGATCTCGCTCCGGCTCGACCTTCCGCGCGGCATAGATGGCTTTCTGAACCTGCGATTTGATTTCAAAATCCAACTGCACGCGAAGGTTCGTGCCGCCCTTCTGCCCGATACGCCCTGCTTCTTTCAGGTAAGCGCGATAGATTTGCGAGTCGTGTTCGACTTCGCGTGGTTTCACCAATCCGGCATAGAGCCTCTGCTCCTGCGGCAGTCCGGAGATGTGACGCGCAACATCCCGACCAGCGCCGGTGAGCGTGACCACTTCGATCCGTTCCACTTTGCCGCCGCGTCCATCGCGGCGAGCGTTCACCGCATCGACCGTGACCAGTCCCTTCTCTCGCAAAAAAGCCAAGTCCCGTTCCATGCGTGAATGCCGGTTGTCGTAAATGGTCGCTGCCAGATCTCGCGTGGTGATGACGCGAAAGCGTCCAACCTCGGCGAGCAACTTCTGTTCTTCCGCTCGCAGCGAAAGGCCCACGATTGACTGCGACAGCTCCGGTCTCCGTAGGCGATGATCGACATGCCAGTCGGGATTATGGTCTGGGACGATGGCCCTCTGCCTGGGTTCGTGTGGATGCGGATGCCGGACGGAACGATCTCGTTGGACACGCGGCGCTTGCGGCATCTGGCGGTCTTCGGCGCGCGCCGCAAGGCTCTTGCGTCGGCGCTCCACAGGAGTTGGTTCCAGGGGAGGCGCAGGACGCGGACCTTCGGGAACCCGCCTGCGAGGAATTTCCTGTGGAATATCGAGCCGCATCAGTCTGCCTCCGGCTTGTCATCAGGCCCGAAGTCAAGAGCAGCCTGCGAAGTTTTTTCGGGCTGCCGATTCTTCATCCCTTGCAGGGTCGTGATTTCATACTCGGAAACATCGCCGAAGGACTCCATCTCCCGCCGCGCAGCTTCCTTGGCCGCGCGCACGCGGGCGACCATGTCGAAGGAGCGGTCCATGTATTTTTCTTCGTCGGGATCGTCGAAATTCTTCCGAGGTGGCCGGGATGCTTCCGACGCCTCGGTTGCATCCCGTTTACTCTTCGCCGAATTGCGCGGTGATTTCTTCTGAGAGTTCTGAGTGTCCACTGTGTATCTCCTGATCGAGGTGTTTGAGTTTGCGGCCTGTATCGCGCAGGAAAAACTTGCGTTCGATCCAGATGGTGATGCCAAGGATGTTGGCAAACAGCAGCGCGCAATACGTTGCAATCGGCTGCAAGTATGCATGCACGATGAGGCTGCGCCAGGGAATAAGAAAGTGCATCTGACTCATCAGCCCGAAGCCAAGCGCGAGAAAGATCAGCGTGGCGACGAAGACGGCATTTGCGATCATTTGAATCCTTTACACCGCGACCGCTATGGCGTGCGCGGCATGTTGCAGCAACAAAGCGGAGAGGATTTCTCCTCTCCGCGAAAAGAGGGCGTCCTGTCTTAGCCGTCCTCACCCTCGTCCACGCCGATGGTTGGGACTTCCAGCCTGCGTATCGTGAGCGCGTGAACTTCATACGTGGACTGCGTGACTGGGAACCGCTCGCCAGCGACGGTGATGCTGCGGTCGTAATCCGAGCGGTGCAGCTCACCCGTGACCTCGATATACGCGCCCTGCTTCATGCCGCGCGTGAAACCGCACAGGAACGGGCCGGGGCAAATGATCCGGAGCCATTCGGTGCGCGGAATCCACTCGCAGGGCTGCTTCTTCCAGGTGCCGGACGCGATGCCCAGCACCAAGACCGCGAAGGAACCGTGCTGGATATGGTCCGAGGTGGGAACTTCGGCGTCCTTGCCAAGGAAGCCTCGCAGTGTGACGGCATTTTTTATGAAGATGTTCATGATTGCGCCTCCTTCCGGAGAAGGAACGCCGCTTACGCGGCGTCCTCCTCGGAAATGGATTCTGTATCTGTATCGGAATGCTGGGGCCGTGCCAGCTTGTTGACGATACTGGCGCGGACTTCCCAATTGCGGCGCTTGACCTGCGTTTTCTGCTTGCCGTTGCCGACTTCCGCATCGAACTCGGAGCTGCGCAGCTCGCCTTCGACCTCGATGTAGTCGCCCTTCTTGAGGCCCTTCGCGTACTCGGCGGGCTTGGCGAAACAGACGATGCGGTGCCACTCGGTGCGAGCGACCCACGCGCCGGTCTTCTTGTCCTTGTAGCTGGACTTGGTGGCGAGCGAGAGAACGACGACGGCCTTGCCGTTGGTGGTGGCCTGGGACTGTGCGTCTTTGCCGACGAAGCCCTTTAAGCGGATGGTGTTTTCGTAGAGTGCCATGATGATTTCCTCCATGTTGGTTTTCGCCCGGAACTGCATCGGGACACTCTTGCGCGAAGCGACGTGAGGCGCCCCGCTCCCAAGGGCAAGCGGCGCTTTTTCGGAGGGTCTGGAAAATGTTTTTTGCGTTCTGTGCACAAAAGATTTTCTGGAAACCGAAACCCGTAGGGCACAGGCTGCGGCCCAACCATCTTTCCGTTTCTTGAGACCAATGCGCCGTAGCTTGTGAAGCAGAGCCGCGCAGTTCCCGCAGGGCGCGGGAAAAGCACCGAGCGAGTGACCGAGGCAGTGCAGGGAAAAAACTGGAGGAATGGCGCTCGTACCGAATCTCCGCCAACCGGGACGACTGCTGAAGACGCACTTCAGGAAACCGCCAACGATCAAATTCTCTGTCTCGCTGCCATCCAAAGCTACAAGCAACCAGCGCGGGGATCGCACGCACACGAAACCGCATCCCGTTTGCTGCCTGCCCAGAGATAGGGCCAGACACGGACGACTGAGGCGAAGATACGCAGCAGTTTCGATCTGTTGTCGGCATGGCAAGCAGCTCCGCAATGCGCCGCATGGGAATACCGCCGATCCTGCTCGTCACCGCTGGCATGGTGGGGCCTCGCTCCGATGCATTACGATCTCGTGGACCGCCGCGATGCGTTCTCCGATCCAGCGCATGACCGGGACCGCCATCGAATTGCCGAGCGCCCGGTAGCGTGGACCGTCGGCAGCCGACTTGCCGCGATACTCGACCAGCGTGTAATCGTCGGGAAACCCCTGCAGGCGTTCGCACTCTCGCGGAGTCAGACGTCGCACGGCCATCTCGGAATGCAAAATATTCGGTGGCCCATTGCTGGTGTCGGAGCTATCGACCTGTTTGCCGTAGGAAGCAGTCAGCGGAGCGGCAACGGCTATTTGTCCACCACCGTTGGCATGACTCGCGTCATGGCACATGCCACGCAGTGTCGGCGCAACGCCGCCAACATCGGCTCCAGAATCTTTCGCGGAGAATGCGAGATAACTGTTCGTGCTGCCACCGGAGGAGGCGCGAACGCTGGCCATTGGCGATGGTTCCGGGACCGCTCCGCCCTCGCGTCCACGCAGATTGAATGCCACCGCCTGGCTGTTGGTCTGTTCCAATGTGTGCGCGATATTGTCCGAGAATCCATGCCCGTTCGATTGCGTGTGTGCCGTACAGATGGCGATGGGCACCATCGGCGTACCACGGCCCGTACCATCTTCGCTGGCATCAAAGCCATCCGCATACAGGGCATGTGCGATCAACGTTTCTGTTTCGATATCCTGCCGTCCCATGCCACCGGCATTCAGGCAGTAAGAAATTTCGGCGGCTGGCGAGAGAATGCCCGCGCCTGATTGGTTGCGGATGAAACCGTCCTTGCATCCAGCATCGAGGGTGGGTGCGGTGTCGGTGAAGCGACCGCCAGCAGGGCCGACTTCAACGCCCAGGGCAGTTCCTTGCCGCGCTTCTCGGCGCGGCGGAGGATGCCCCGACAGGCACGCCCGCTCAAGTAATACTGCTGCGGGACCTCTCCATCCTCCAAGATGTCCGACAACGAAGACGCGACGCCGTCGCTGGGGTACTCCGAAGTGCTGAGCGTCCAGCACTCTCCATGCGAGGCCATACCCGAATTGGACCAGCATTCTGAGGAAGGCTCCAAACGTCCGTCCTCCGTCAATCGACAGCACACCGGGCACGTTCTCCCACACCAGCCAAAGGGGCCGGATTCGATCAGCAAGCCGAGCAAACTCAAGGGTGAGGTTGCCACGCGCATCATCCAGTCCCGCTCGCTTTCCGGCGATGGAGAAAGACTGGCAAGGTGTGCCTCCGGCCAGAAGGTCGATTGCTCCGACATCGTCCGCTCCTATCTGGGTGAAGTCGCCGAAGTTAAGAATGTCGCCGCTCGTCGGCAATGCGATGATGTGGCGAATCGCGGCCGCACGGCGCTTTGTTTCCTTCCGCGTATCGGCATCATGTGGACTCGGCATATGCACCGGACGCGATGCGCCATAGCGCGAGCGCAGCAGCCAACAACAAAACGGATCGATCTCGGCGAACATCACCGAGTGCCAGCCTAGCGGCTGCCATGCCACGGTCACGGCCTCGATGCCTGAACAGACAGAGAGGTATCTCATGCCGCGCTCCGTGGTTTCGGTCCGCGCTTCTGTCTACAGAGAAGACGAAGAGCGGAAAGGATGTGCGCCATCGTTGTGTTGCGGCCATAGAGCACCATATCGGCATAGCGGACGGGTGCCAGGTCTCCGGCGCGATCCACCAGCAGTAGCGGGAGATGCACATCGCTTTCCAGGAGAAGATGAATCAACCGTCCGGCAGGATCGGCCTGCTGTGCGTGCATCAATACACAGCAGCGAAAAGTGGTGTTCCGGCCCGCAGCAAGGTCCATCGCGTCCTGGATTGCATGGACAGCCGCGACATCGTAATTGTGCAGGCGCAGCGCGAATGCCATCGCCGACAGCAACTCCGGATCGGCGCAGTAGAGCAGAATGGGTTTCCTCGCTCGCATGCTTTATCTCCCAAATGCCTGGTCTTCGCGGCAGTAGGCGATGACGAGGCCGAGCGGATTGGTCAGCAACATCTGGTTGGGTACTTCATCACGAAATTCGTACACCACATTCGCCGTCCAGCGTTCGCGCCGTTGTTCCTCGATATTCCCCGGAGCGCGGAAGATTTTGTCGAACTCGATCTCGGCACGATAGGGCGGTTGGCGCAGGTCTTCCAAGACCACCGAGTGAATTTCAATGTCGATGTTGGGCTGCGACGGATCGAGCAGAAACGATTCGAGTGTTTTGGCTTTCTGGAAGTGTTGAATAGTGGCGCTCTGGAGTTGGTTCGAGAAGAAGCTCAACGACTCGGCGAAGTCGCGCTGTAAGGTCGCATGGTTGCGCCCGTAGTACAACTCGGCCCATTGCGCGAGGTAATACTTGCTGACGCGGTCGATGGGTATCTTTGCAAAATCGTCATACTGCATCACCTGGCCGCGCCCGGTATCTGAGACCGAGATGATGAGCGGCTTCAGCCGCAAAGCAGCGGTCTCGGTACGATAGAAGAGCGCCAGCAGAGCGAGCGCGACGACCGAAAGCACCAGCAGGGCCAGCTTGAGGTAGGTGTTGGTGACGACCGGCTCGGCATAGAGTTCGAGGTATTTCTGTCCAGCTTCGGTAATTGGAAAATTATTCTTCTTCATATTCACTACCCCAGTGGGTTGACCCACGTTCCAGTGCGTCCGCTCAGAATGGCCCCGGTCAGTTCCGGGATTTTGAACAGACCGAAGATGCAGACAAACAAGGTCACGATGAGCGCGGGCAGGATGGTGAACGCATTCGAGATGCTTATCGGGCCGATGACACCAAGCAGCGCCAGCAGGACTTTCGCAAAGATGAAGATGAACGCGCTGGCGATGACCTGATAGAAGCTGAAGCCAAGAAACGCCTTGAACCATCCCCAGAAAAGGAAGTCGAGTTTGGGCACAATAAAGAACGGAATGAAGATTGGCCCAATCAAGACACAAACGGCGCTGGCAACATAGCCATAGGCGATCACGGCGAAGGCCACGGCCTGCATCGCCGCCAGCGCAATTGCGATCGCCAGAAACGTCAGCGTCTCATGGAAGTCGAAAACGCCGGGAGGCTGGCCCAGTTGTTCCTCGGCATGGGTGACCGCATCGGCGATGACCTGGGTCTGGTTCGATTCAATCTGCCCTGAAAGCTGGAGCGTCTCCTGCGTGATCAGGTCACTGAAGCTGTAGCCCATGCCGGGAATCGGCGAAGAGTAATAGGTCAGCATGCCGAGGCCGAAAGAGATGGCCAGTAGCAGGTTGGCGAACTGGCCGAAGTGGAAGCTGCCATAAAAGCCCTGTGCGGTCGCAAGCGCGTTCTGGATGCCAAACCAGGCGATCATAATGATGGCGAGACTGCGGAAGATGTCGAGGCCCATCGCCTGGATTGCGGGGCTGTTGGTCGCGAGCAACTGGCCGATGGCCTGGCCGAGAAACGTGAACGGGTTCTGTTCCATAATCTGTCCTTCTTGACTCAATGTCCTGTCGGGCTGAGCGAGATGCTATGCATCGCATTGCTCACGCCGCCGGTGATCTGTTGCATGGTGGTGGGAAAGTTTTGCTGAAAATAAATCGCCTCATTGATGGCCCGGTTCTGGGCGTCGATCTGCTGCTTCTGCGCGACCAATTGCTGCTGTACAGAGGCGGCGAGTATCTGGTTGGTGTCCTGCTGCGAGTGGATCTGCAGGAGCGTTGCGGTATTGATCTTGCCCAGTACGGCCATCTCGCTCTGCTGGCTCGGGTCAGTGGAATAGGTGTCGGCATCGAGGTTCGCCAGTTTCTGCGACAGCGCCTCGGAGTTCGACCGGATGGTGCCCAGCGTCGCAAGCGTGCTGGTCGTCGTACCCTGCGCGAGTTCCGACGTTGCGTATTGGTTCTGGATGGTGGCCTGCGTGGCAGCATCCTGCGCTGCCAGACTGCCACCGGGATAACTCTGCACTTGCACTACAGCATCGCGGTAGCCTTGCGCTGCCTGCGAAGGCGAGCCGACATCGAGTGCGTTCACCCAGGCGGACGTATTGCCATAGGTGTTGGGCGCGGACACGTTTGTCCACAGCGCGAAGTCCGTGGCATAACGAGCGGCCAGGTCCTGCGGCATCTGCGACATGTGATAGGCGAGGTTGTAGGCGGAGACGATCTGGTCGCGGGTCTCGACCGCCGTCGTGTACATCTGCTGGAGTTGGCCGAACTCCTGCAAAGCTGTCGCATAGTTCGAGGCATCGAAGACGGCAAACTGCGCATGCGCCGCAGGCGCGAGCAGGGCGAGAAGCAAAAAAATAAGACACAACATTCTGGCTGACTTCATGAAAATCTTCCATTTCTGCAATCGCTAATGCGAATGCGGTTGGTGCTTTCTGGCTGGGACGGCGTGGGCGACTGGACGGGGCCTGCACCGGCAACAGCCCAAGGCGCATTGATCGGGGCTGACTCGCGCGTAATGCGACGGCGATGGTTTCGTTGGCTGTGTACTTGCATCGCAACCGGCCAGGAAAAAACATGCGCAGAGAGTGACGACAAGTATCCGCATCAGAAATCTCCCGGCATGGTGTGGTTGTCATATGCTGGCAGCAGCATGTCCTGCGTCAGATAGACCTTGATGCGATGGCCTTCGCGGATGGTGATGGTTGGCAAAATGTTGATGAAGCGATCTAGCACGTCCGCGCCCGACTGCGACAGGCTCGAAGCCACGCCCTGCTCATACATCGCCGGGCCGCTGATGTTATAGCCGCTGCCATACATGGTCGCCTCCGCAGCGCCCGAGATCACGCCGAGGGCAATCGAGGCGCCGAATATCTGCAGGTAATGGTTGTTCACCTGATCGGAGAGGCCGGTCGCCCCGGCCTGATCGAGACCGTGAAACTGGTCGAGATCGACGGAGTAACCATCGGGCATCAGCATGCGATGGAAGCGGACGGCCAGCCGCCGCTGTCCGAAGCCCGAGACCTTCTGGACATCGCCCAACAGGAACGTGCCAGCGGGAATCAAGACATGCTGGCGGTCCTGGCTGTACACGGGATTCGTGACCATGACCTTCACCGGCCCGGCGAAATCGCCGACCAGCCGGTTGAGCAGCGCGGTGTCGAGAATCGTGCCTTCAAACAGCACGTAGGGTTGGCCGTGCGCGGAGTTGAGATTCACTTCCGGCGCATGCTTGCCATTCACCGCAGAGGTGGCAGAGGAGTTCGCATTGCGCGGCAGGGTCGTGCCGGAATTGGTCATCATCGGATGCGGCAATGTCTGCGCGGAAGCACTCTCACTGCCCATGCTTGTTCCGGGGTTCTGCTCGGACAGACTCCGCGCCATGCTGTCATGCGACGGAGAGCTAACCGGCGTCACCAGGTTCGAGGCGAAGCGGGACTTGAAGGCCAGCGCCTTCTCCGCATCCGCGATGGGGTCGCGGGGCGGCTGGTTATCCAGCGGCCTCTGTGTGTCGGCAGCCGTCGCTGTGCCATCCTGTTGGCCTGACGGGGGATTTGTATTTGCTGCTGCCTGCCTCTGAGCCTCCACCTGCCGTTGTTCCGCCGTCAGGTCCTCCTGGAAGCGTTCGATATTGCGCTGGTTTGCCTCTGACGTCGGAGCAGTGGCTGCAGACTGGAGCGGCTTCGCCACTGGTTTGGCGTGGTTCTTCGAGAACAGCACGGCCAGCAGGATCACCATCGACAGTCCGGCGATCAGGTAGCTCTGACTCTGCTTCGCCACCACTCCGGGTGGCTGCGTTCGTTGGTCGTATACGGCACTCGCCGTGCTGTGAGATGGAACGGAAGGCTGTGTTTCTGGGGTTTCTTTTTCTTCTGGCATGGGGTCTCCTAGTGCGTCTTGCGCGCGAACGTGAGTTTCTTCTTACCTATCTGGAGATAGCCCTTGTCGACGACCTGCGCGATCACGTAGGTGTCGTCTTTGAGCTGGAAGCTGACAAGATCGGGCTTGCCGGCCTTCAACTCGTAGACGGCGAACTTTTCCTGGGCCGACGACTTGATATACGTGAAATGGTCATCGTGGTAGATGGCCTGAACATCGAAGGGCGGTTTGTTTTTGTACTTGTAATCGAAGACCAGGTGCTCGACCGGATAGTTGGCGCGAAACTGCTCGACGGCCTGTTGCGCATGCAGTTCCGCGATCTTTGCCTGAATGCGTGCTGCAGTCACCTCCGACGCGGACACGAACTTTTCCGGGCCACGCGCACTGGCGAGCGTCGATGGATCGGATGGTTCGATGACGACCTTCAGATCTGGCGGCTGCGTCTCATCGTCATCGAGCGTGAAGGAATAGACGTTGCCTTTGTCGGTGATCAGGTTGAGGTTCGAGTGAAGGTCCGCCTTCGCCGGATGGAGAAAGCAGTAATTCTGGACCGCATCCAGAATCCAGAAGTCCTTATCGCCGGTGGCGACCTCCAGAATCTTCTCTGTCGGGGGTAGTGCAATCAGCGTGGTGTAGTGCATCTTGGCGCGGATGGGGACGATGTCGTTCGCGTGATAATGCACGATGCGGGCGGTCTGCTGGGCGTGCGCGGTCAGGGCCGCCAACGCCAGCAATCCTGTCAGATAAGATTTTGTGTGCATAGTTCTCCTCATTGGGTTGCAGTTGGATTGGGGTGGTCGTGGGCCAGACGCAGCAGTCCCTGCTCCGGCCCGTAGCGGACGAAATACTCCTGCTTGCGCAGGTTGTCGCGGGAGTTGTTGGTGGCGATCCAGTACGTCAGCGCATCCACGTCTAGCCGCAGGTTTTTCGTGATGCCTGGCTGCTTCAGCAAGAGGTCGCGCTTGGGAACCAGCGATTCCAACAACTCGAGTTCGGTATCGTTCAACTGGAAGGCGTCCGCGTACAGCTTGCGGTCCATGTTTGGGTTGGCGAGGAAGATCTTCGTCGGACAGGACTCATGGACGATGTGCAGCATCTCGGACGCGGCCAGCTCGACCACGGATTGCGTCGCCAGAATCATCGCGGCATTTTTCTTCCGCCACGTTTTTTCGGCGCGGACAATCCACTCGCGGATGGTGGCGTTTTTCAGGAACATCCACGCTTCGTCAATGACAAAGCACTTGAAGGTCGCGGTGTTCTCCGGCTTTTCAATCTCCGCCGACGCCTGGTGCAGCACGTAAAACAACAACGGCTCCAGCACATCCGGAGCATCGGCCCAGCCATCGAAGTTGAAGGTCTGAAAACGCGAGAAGGCCAGCGTGTCCTCAACGTTGTCGAACAAATGGCCGAACTGCCCTGCACGCGTCCAGCGGTGCAGCCGTTCCCCCAGCGGCCCCAGGATGGACGCGAAGTTCGAGAGCGTCCGAATCTCCAGCGGCAACTGGTACACGCGCTCGACAGCGGCATAGAGCGCCTTTTCCCCCTCCGGCGTCAGCGCATACTTGCCCTGGGCTTCGATCAGGACCCTTGTGAAGAGATACAGGAAGTTCAGGTTCTCGTGTGTCGGCGCGAGCGAAAATGGATTGATCGAGAAGCCGGGGTTCTTCAGGCCGACGTTCAGGTACGTGCCGCCGAAGACGCGCGTCAGCGTCTCATAGCTCGCGCCGAGGTCGAAGATGAATGTCAGCGGACCGTACTTCTGGAGCGACTCCAGCAGAAAGTTCAGCAGAAAACTTTTGCCTGAACCCGTTGCGCCCAGCAGCAGCGTGTGCGCGACATCGCCCGAGTGAAGGTTGAGATAATACGGCGTCGCATGCGCGGTTTCGAGAATGGCGAGATGTTCGCGTTCAAGATGCGGGTTCCACTGTTGCCCGGAATCGATGCTGAACAGAAACGACAGGTCTGCGAAGTTCGAGTTCAGTGCCCACTGCTTGCGCAGGTTGAACTGTTTATTCCCAGGCACGGTGGCGAAGAAGGCGTTCAGCAGGTTGTGGCGTTCTTCGTACAACAGGCCGTCATGCTGGGTGAAGAGTTTCTGAAACTCGGCCACGGCGTGTTCGACCTTGGCGCGGTCTTCGTCGTAAATCACCACCGTCAGCGTGAATTCGCCGAAGGACTTTCCTTCCATGCCGAGGGCGGTCAACGCCTCGCCCAGTTCCGCAACGGCGGCCTCTTTCGAGTCGTCGACCAGTTCTTCACGAGGCCCGGCATGATTCTGCTCCTGCAGATTTGAGAGAAAGCTGGTCTTCGAGTTGTGGTGATGACGGCGGCGTTTGTTGATTTCCTTGCGTGCATGGCTGTTGTCCACCGGATGCCATTCGGTGACCACATGGAAGTTGGCTGGGACATCGAGCAGGCCATGCAACAGCAGGGGCCGCGTCTCGTTCGGTAGCTCTTTCAGCGTCAGGACACGAACGTAGAAATCATCTAAGCGCAAATGGTCGCGATGGGCTTCCAGTTCCGAGTCGCATATCTGCCAGTCGAGATGCTGCATCCCGTGCAGCCTGCTCTGTTGAATCTTGAAGGAGCAGAAATTCACGAAACGCCGGACGAGCCGGAAGGTTTTCTCTGCCCCTAGCAGCTCGATCTCGGTGAGATCGCTGAGCTGCCCACTCAAACTCTGGACTTTCTGCTGTAAACGCATCCGGTCGCGTTCGATCTGCTCATACAACAGCGTGCGTTCTTTACTTGCAGACAAGAGCGCGCGCAAGTCCCGGAGGGACGAGCGTGGCGATTTCGGCAACTGCGACAGCGCGTGCAGCAGGCCGGTTCGGGCGTAGCTGCCATCGACGAGGACGATCCAGAAGAGTTCTACCGAGTACAGCCGGTCTGCTTTGGCCGCGAGAAAATCAGCACGCTGCTCCATAGCCGCCCGCACCAGCGGGTTCGTGTACTCCGCGTGCGGTATCTCAGGCCGGTTGTGGCGAAAGAGAATTTGATACAGCCGCGTCTTTTCATCGAGCGAGCGCAGCGCGGCTTCGAGGCGCTTGACCACATAATCCCGGCCGGCATGATCGAGGCCCTCGGCATCGATCATGCCGCCGATCTTCAGAGCACAACCAAGGTCGCCGGATTTTGTCAGGAAACAGTGCTCGTCCCAGAAGCCGTACAGGTTCACCTGCGCCATGAACGCCCCGGCATCCTTCCAGTCCTTCGTGATCGTGTCAATCTTGAACATCGGGTTTCCTGATCGTGATTTCTGCTGGCTCCCACTGCATCGGGTCATAACGTCTGTGAAATTTGGCCGAGTTGAAAAGAATTCTGAGAATCTCGACATCGTGCTTCGTTGCAATGCGCGCAATGACGACGCCAACGACGAACAGCAGAATGCTACCGAGCAGCGAATGCATCAGCGAGAAGACGGCCCCGCCCGCGATCAGCGCGACAAAGAACAGCCGCCGCTCCGCGCCCAGAATGGTCAGCGGGCGGTTCATCGCTTTATGCACTTTGTTCTGCCGTGAACCGCCTGCTGCCATTTGCCAACCTCCTTTCCGCTCATCATGTTGGTAGTGGTGGTTGCTACGGGAAGAGCCAGGCCATAAAGTTGACCGCGCCGATGGCCATGCCGATACCGAAGACGATCCCGGCCAGCATGCGCTTCGATTGGCCCTCGCCGTAAGCGAACATCAGGCCGCCGACCACAATGGCCACCAGCGACAAGCCTGTGGCAATCGGCCCGGTAAATGCCTGTTCCAGAACGCCGACTGCGTTCTCCCACGGACTGCCGCCTCCCGCTTGCTGGGCAAATGCAGGCGTGGCGGCGACAAGCGCAGCCGACGCCACGAACATGGCTCTCTTTCGTGCGGAGAGGCTGGTCAGGAGTTTTTTGATACGAATGGACACGGTGGTTCTCCCTTCATTCACTCGATTTTTGCGGGGTCCAGTCAGGTGAACTCCGCGTCTGAGGTGAACGTAAGGCCGCCAGAACAGGGGTGGGTCGGAAAACTTTTCCGTGAGATTTCCTAAAAGGAAATCTGGAATCGGAGATTTTGTGATATAGCGGCGGGGGTTTTCAGGTGGGAAGGTATCGAAGACATGCGGAGGTTACTGAGATGGACCGCCATTACAATTTTGCGAGTGGGAAGGGTTTTTCAGGGGGTTGCCCCATGACGGGGCAACCCCAGTTTAGCCGACCAGAACGACGCCGTTAGCAAATGGGATCGCTACACCAAACGTCAAGAATTATGATCTCTTCTAAACGATTTTGGGATGAGAACCTAATACACGAATTAGATCCTCCAAAGCAGGTAGAACCCGAGCAGGATGAGCGAACCTCCGACGATGGGATCGATCCAGTTTCCGAAGCGGCTGCAATCGAGCCGTTGCAGAAGCCCTCCGGCGGTTGTTCCTACCAAAACAAGCGGGAGGCCATTGCCGATACCGTAGAGAAACAGCAGCAGCCCTCCATACAGAAAGCTCTGTTTGTAAGCTGCGAATGAGAGAACAGAAGCGAGGACGGGCGTACCGCACGGGCCGATGATGAGCGAGAGCAGCAGGCCGGTTCCAAACGCTCCGCCTAAGCCTGGCCGAAAGGCTTTGGGTGCCATCTTCGGCAACCGAATCCATCCCAGGCGATAGACCCCCATAAGAATCGGCAGAACGGCGATGGCATAGCGGAACGGCGTTGCCACCACTGCCATCCGGCCAATGTAGGCAGCGAGCGAGCCGAGCAGTGCGATGGAAACGGCGATTCCAAGCACGAAGGCCACGGCATTCCCCAGCGGACGCTTTAGGGTTTGTTGTTGCGTAGTACCGCAGCACGCGCCCGCTGCAGCCGGGTAAAGCGCAAGGCAACAAGGATTCACCCCCGCGACTACGCCACCCAGGAGCGCAAGCGGCAGGGCAGCGATGCTTCCTCCAGAGAGTGCCTGGCTCAACGTTTCAGGAATGCCCATGCCGACCCTACTTCAACTGCCGCATCTGGCTGCGTACAGCAGCCACCGTATCGGGGCCTTCCCCCTCAAAGCGCGAAACAACTTGTCCGTTCTGGTTCAGGATCAGCACGGTAGGGATAGTCAGAACATGGTAGCGCGTCAGCAAATTCGATTTGCTGTCAGGCCCGAGTTCCTGCACCGCAATGCCCCGCGCCTGCGCTGCTTGGACCGAGTGAATGATTTCGGCGCAGGCGTCGCCGCCTGAACCAGCTTCGCGAAGATCGGCCACAAGCAATACTCGGGGATGAGCAGTCGTCTTCTGCGTTTGCTGTGTCCGGTTCGCCTTGTATGCAAGGATGCCGACGGCAATCAGCACTACGGCAATCAGTCCGAATACCCTGGTTTTCATCATCAGCAAGCCTCCTCTGGGTTGAGCAGGTAAACTGACTTGCGTGTCATAAGAACTGCTTGCAGTCTTGGACTGAGGATCAGGCGGGCAGCCGCACGAACTCCCAGAGCCGCAGGAAGCCGTGGCCGCAGGAACAAGTTCTCCGGGAGCAGCATCCTGCACGAAAGGCGCACCGGTCAGGAGGCTTTGTTCGGCGCGGGCCAACTCGCGTCCTAAATATGCGGCGTGGTCGAGCCGCGTAACCAGTTGGCGCTCGATCGCTTCGCCATAGAGCGCCCCGGTCGAGGTGCCTTCCAGCACACAGTTCAGCACGCCTTGGTTTGTGTAGTGTTCCACCACAAGACGCTTGCCGCGCACTTCAGGGTAGACGACAAAATACCCGGCCTTGTCGAGCGTCAGACGCTTGGGTTCGGGTGCCTGAATGCGCTCAATTTGAAATTTCTTAAAGGGGTATGGATACACGCCGGTGTTGCGGTCGGCACAAGATTGAATCTGCCGGGTGATGATGTCTGCATCTTGCTCACCGACCATCGAGATCAGCTCCACCTGCTTCAGGAATGCTTCCACCTCTTCCCGGCTCACATTTTTGAGCACCGGTCGGCGTCCGCGTGCGCCGATGATTCTGCTGCGTTCGTCCAGTCCATTCTGGAACAGGCTTTCAAAGCACTGTCCGGGCAGATGACCTACCGCCTGCTGCGTATCCTCACCACAGAGTAGTAAACAGCGAATATGCGGGTTTGCGAGCGTGTTCTTAATCACGCGCTCGATGCCGAGGTTTTCCGTATGCATCGTCCCGACGACAGCCAGACCTTCCGGCTTGCGATCGACAAGAGTTTCTACCAGCGGTCCGCTATTGAGCGCGCAGACAGCAACCGGAGCTCCGTAGCGGACCACGGAATAATCGCCGGGCAACGGCGGCCAGCCCTGCCGTTCTTCCGGTTCCTCTGTCGGGCAAAGATCGAGACCCGCCCCTGCTTCAGGAAATGCCTCGGCAAAAGCATTGGCAGCGATGGCCGGATAGCAGACGGGACAGCCCAAGCAATCGTACTGCTGCGGCTCGAAGATGGCTTTCGCTTTTGCAAGAACGGGAGCCAACTCCCCTTTTCCCGCCTCTGTGCCGGCCAGTGCTTCCACCGTCTGTTGCAGGCAGCCGCACTTGTGACACTTGGTTGCGGCAATCGCTTCGTCGATCTGAGTTGTAATGATGTGAAAAGCCGAAAGAGTAGCGGTGGCACTCACGATTGCCTTTCCTTCCTGAGCGTTACTCGCAAAAGCTTTCTGGGGAGGCTCCCCTCTTCAAATTCGTCCATGCCGACGATCTCAAAGCCTTTCGCCAGATGGACCACTTTCTCTCGATTGAAAAAGTGAACGATAAAGCCCCCAACTTCCCACATGTCCTCCCCGCGATGAACTCCGATTCCGCAGTGAGCGTCGCTCGTGTGCCGGACAGTGTAAACGTTCAGTCCGCCTGGTCTCAAAACTCGCCATACTTCGCGTGAGAGGCGCTCCAGCTCTGTGGTCGTCAGCGCCATGCAAAACAGCATATGAGAGTAGCAGGCCTCGAAGGATTCATCCGGGAACGCGAGTTGCTCTCTGACGTCTTGACGCACTGCGGCGATTTGATGACTGAGTCCCGCCGACTGCGCCTTTGACACGATTGTTTCCACGGCGGCCTGCGAGTAATCGGCGACTGTCACCTGAAATCCACTTCTGGCAAAGAACAGGGTGTCCCGTCCCTGACCGCTTCCAAGCTCCAAGATCTCGCTTTTTCCTTCCCGCTCGAATTGCTTGGTTGCTTGGATGGCAGGTTCACTCGGATCCAAGCCAAACATGTCGGGCTTCGCCAGGAATGTCTCGTCCCACTGCTGGTGTTGAGCATTGAGGATATTGTTGGGGAACTCTACTTCTGTTTCGCTCCTATGCATGGCATTCTCCATTGCCTTCGGGTCAGCGCCTGCCGGTGGCTAGCGGCCCCGTGTAGTGGTGCGGCCAATCATTAAGCCGACGGCCACACCGAGCAGCGCAGGTGTGACGACCAATGAATGCCCTGCACATGGCGGGCATTTTCTGCATCATTGCCATGGGGCCTTTACCCATCATCTTTTCCATCGGCGATTTACTCTTGCCGCAAGCTCCGCACATCGGACATGACATACTTCCTCCCTGTTCATCCGTTTGCTGTCCGGACGGCGATGCGCTACTTTCTTTGGTTTCTTTGTCGGTCGGTTCCATATTGGATTCTCCCAGTAAATGCGTTTTATTCTGCCATGCTTGATCTCTGCATTCTCTCTTCGGTCACTATTGCAAAAAGGAGAACCCCCGGCTTTGCCGGGGTGGCAGTAGAAGTTTGACAATTCCGGGAGTATGCCTTTCCACATTACTGTGAGCATAGCCCGAGCCATTTGGATCACATGGCTGTTGCTGTTGCGGTTGCCTTTGCTTTCAACGGTTGCGAAAAGGCCCCTTTGAGGGGCCAGCAACCGTAAAGCCTCCGGCTTTGCCGGAGGATACTTACTCAAGGTCTCTTTTCATCCGCTGATATTCCTCTTGGGTTATGTCACCTTTGGCATAGCGTCGCTTGAGAATCTCCAGCGGGCCATCCGGTTTCTGTTCTCCAGTGCCACCCTCATCTGCATTCCACCGCCCACAGGGTGGCCGGAACCGACCACGCCCAAAGATCGATGACACCATTAGCAGCATCACGATCAGACCAATCAGCGGGAATATCCACATCCATTGAAACCCACCACACGGTCCATAGTTCCACATGATTGCCTTACCTCCTTGTTCCCGCCGCCAACTTGCGCTTGAGCGGTCGGCTGTTTTGATTCTCGTCGCGCGCCATCGAAGGTTGACGCGCGTTCAACCAGTCCTTCAAATCGTGCAGGATGCGCAGCAGTTCGGGATCGACCAGGCAGTAGTAAATGAAAGACCCACGACGCTCGGCACGAACAAATCCAGCTTCACGCAATACACGCAAGTGGAAGGAGACGTTGGTTTGCTCTAGGCCCGTCGCATGGATGATGTTTGTCACAGGGCGGCATTCGAGTCCCAAACCACACAAGATGCGAAGGCGGTTTGGCTCTCCGAGCACTTTGAGCGCAGGGACAACTCGCTCCTGCTCGTCGTGTTTCAGCAACTTTGCCGTTGGACATGGATTAACACTCATATAAGCCCAGACTCATATTATCAGGTTGGTGATTTGAGCAATCACGTAAACCTGTAGCCTTGAACAGCCGCAAGCTGCATGGCATCCCAGATCGCTCATGATGCAGCGCCCTCCACTTGGTCAAAGGCCCTGACCTGCGCATCTTCCGCCAGGCACCAGCCTTGATGCAGCAGGGTGAGAACGCAAGGGTCAAGAATTGAGTAGTGAATTTGAAGGCCGTCCCGCCGCGCTTCCACGATGCCGCGAGCAGCCAGCCGCTGGAGTTGATTGGAGACCGCTTGAGGCTTCATTCCGAGTTCGTCTGCTATCTGACCGACGCACAGCTCACCCGCGCGGGCAAGGGCATGCAGCATCCGCAGCCGAGTGGCGTTGGCCAATAATTTGAAAGTGGACTCTAGCCCTTGCGCCTGCCGAGCAGAGAGCAGTGGCCTGGTGGTCAGAACAGGCTTGGGCGAACATTTATTGCGAAATGATTTGTTCTTCATTTCTATCTCCACTATTACACAATATAGTGTAACATGGGGCGCAGCGTGAGGGCTATAAGTCTATGAACGCGGTAATTCCTGCATAACAATGTCTATATCATGCAGTAGCAGGGCTTGTTGAAATGCACCCCTAAACGTCTGCTAGGCTCTTGTCCGGTATGGTGCGGAGAGCGCACAGCATGGCATTCCCACGATAATCAGCAAAGCAGCCGCGTGCTGGCGCGAGTCAAGACATGATCACTCAAGATGAAACTCCGGTATGTCTTGACGCGAGCCGGAGCGCAGCCAGAATCAAGCAGCCGTGGGAATGCCGGGAAAGGACCGCTTGCGCGCGATCCTTTCCTGAACACGTTCCATTCTCAGGCTGGCTGCCGCGTGGTAGGCACCGTCCATTTCCACCCCGAGATAGTTGCGCCCCATCAGCAGCGCCGCCGCGCAGCTCGATGCCGAGCCGCAGAATGGATCTTCTGTGGCGTTGCCCGTTATGTGGCATCCGCTCAGATTGCACAGGACTGCTTACCTATGTTCCGGTTGGACACCACATAACGAAGTCAGTTCAAAGCGCCTGCAGGAATGCCATTAGC